>JAWSUI010000016.1:0-69542 GCA_033551855.1 Deferrisomatales bacterium | reverse complement strand
CGGGAGGCAGGGGAGGTCGTCACCGTGGAGGGGGTGGGGGTGGGAGGGCTCTCGGAGCCGGACGGCGTCCTCGACTGCGCAAATTCGGGCACGACCATGCGGCTCCTGGCCGGCATCCTGGCCGGTCATCCTTTCCTTTCGGTGCTCACCGGGGACCACTCCCTGCGGCGTCGGCCCATGGCACGGGTCCTGGATCCCCTTCGGGAGATGGGGGCCCTCGCCCTGGGGCGCCAGGAGGACACGCGGGCACCCCTGGTGCTGCGGGGGGGCAGCCTGCGAAGCCTCAGCTGGCTCCTGCCGGTGGCGAGCGCCCAGGTGAAGAGTGCCGTGCTCCTGGCCGGTCTCCACGCCCGTGGCGTCACGTGGGTGGAGGAGCCCGACCCCAGCCGGGACCACACCGAGCGGATGCTGGAGGCCATGGGGGCGGAGGTGCTCCGGGACGGGCGCCGGGTCGGCGTTCGTGGGCGGCCCCGTCTGCGCCCCCGAGACTTTGCCGTGCCCGGGGATCCCTCCGCGGCGGCCTTCTGGGCGGCGGCCGCACTCCTGGTGCCGGGCTCCCGGGTACGGGTGCGGGGGGTGAGCCTCAGCCCGACCCGTACGGGGTTCTTCCGCGTCCTCCAGCGCATGGGGGCGCCGCTCGTGCTGGAGGCCACGGGGGAGGCGTGCGGGGAGCCCGTCGGGGACGTGGTGGTCGAGCACGGCCCCCTCCGAGGGGCGGCCGTGGAGCCGTCGGAGGTGCCGGCGGCGATCGACGAGCTCCCGATCCTCGGCGCCGTGGCCGCGGTGGCGCGGGGGGAGACCGAAGTGCGCGGTGCGGAGGAGCTTCGGCACAAGGAATCGGACCGCATCGAGGCCCTGGCGGGAGAGCTGCGCAAAGCGGGTGTCTCGGTCGAGACGTTTCGCGACGGCATGCGGATTCGAGGGGGTGGGCCCCTGGGGAGCGCCCGATTCGAGAGCCACGGAGACCATCGGCTGGCCATGGCCCTCGGGGTGCTGTCGCTCGCCATTCCCGCGGGGGGCGTGGTGGAGGGGGCAGACGCGGTTTCCGTGTCGTACCCAGGCTTCTGGGAGGAGCTTCTGGCGGGGTGAGCCGCCCCCGGGAGGACTGGACGGCGGAGCGGCAGATCAGGGGAGCGAGCACGGTGTCCGACACGGGAAGGGAAAGGGGAAAGAGAGGGTTTCTCGGACGGCTGTTTCGAGGGGCCGAGCCCGAGGAGCCCGCTGCACCCCCGCCCCAGGAAGGGGAGCGGCTCCCCGGGACGCCCCAGGAGGGGGCAGGGGAGGAGATCCCCCACCCGCAGGGCGCGGAGGTCCGAGAGTCCGCCGCGGAGGAACCCGGATTTCCGGGGGAGGAGCCGGGCGGCGAGACCGCGGCGGACGCCGGGATGCTGCGGGCCGAGGAGGAGCCCGGCGGGGGGGAGGCCGACCGGCCCGGTTTCTTCTCCCGTCTCCGGAGCGGTCTGTCGAAGACCAGACAGGGCTTCGTCCGGAAGATCGATCGCCTGCTCCTGGGCAAGAAGCAGATCGACGAGGAGACGCTGGAGGCTCTGGAAGAGGTCCTCCTGACCGCCGATCTGGGGGTTCGAACGAGCACTCGCCTGATCCAGGACATCCAGGAGCGGGTGAGTCGGCAGGAGCTGACGAGCCCCCAAGCCCTGCGGGGGCACCTGAAGAAGGCGATCGAAGAGATTCTCGTGGCGGACGAAGGCCATTTCGAGCTGGGCGCCACGCGGCCCCACGTGCTGCTGGTGGTAGGGGTCAACGGGGCAGGCAAGACCACCACCATCGGGAAGATCGCGTCCCGGTTCCGTCAGGAGGGCTACAAGGTCCTGCTGGCGGCGGGAGACACTTTCCGGGCTGCAGCCATCGAGCAGTTGGAGATCTGGGGTCGGCGGGTGGGGGCCCCGGTGGTCCGCCACCAGCACGGCTCGGACCCGGCGGCCGTGGCCTACGACGCCGTGGAAGCGGCCGTGGCCCGGGGGGTGGATCTCCTGATCGTGGACACGGCAGGGCGGCTCCACACCAAGACGAACCTGATGGAGGAGCTGAAGAAGGTGAGCCGGGTCATCGGCAAGGCCCTGCCGGGCGCCCCCCACGAGGTGCTCCTGGTGCTCGACGCCACCACCGGTCAGAACGCCATACACCAGGCGAAGATCTTCCACGAGGCCACCCGCGTGGATTCCATCGCCCTGACCAAGCTCGACGGAACGGCCAAGGGGGGCGTCATCGTGGGCATCTGCGACGAGCTCAAGATCCCGGTCAAGTTCATCGGGATCGGGGAAAAGGTCGAAGACCTCAGGCCCTTCGATGCCCGGGCCTTTGTGGAGGCGTTGTTCGAGGGCGACGGCGGGTGAGGTCGGCAGAGGCGAGGGAACCCGAGGGGGGCTGTCCCAGGGCCTCGGCACCGGGGAGAGGAGAGGAAGACCGTGGAGGCGCTGCGCAAGGTGGAGGGGCCCCCGCCCGAGAGCCGGGAGCACGGTGTTCTCGCGGCGATCGGGAATACCCCCTTGGTGGAGCTCACCCGCCTGGGGGGAAACCCCCGGGTGCGGCTCCTGGCAAAGCTGGAGGGCTGCAACCCCGGCGGGTCCGTGAAGGACCGGCCCGCCTACACGATGGTCCGGACCGCCGAGGAGTCGGGGGAGCTCACGGCGGATCGGGTCATCCTCGAGCCCACCTCGGGGAACACGGGCATCGCCCTCGCCATGATCGCGGCGGTGCGAGGTTACCGCATCCGGCTCGTCATGCCGGAGTGCGTCAGTCTGGAGCGCCGGCGGATCCTCGAGGCCCTGGGGGCGGAGCTCACCCTCTCGGTCGGCTGTCAGGGGACCGACGGCGCCATCGTCAAGGCCCACGAGATCCTGGAATCGGATCCGGCCACCTACTACATGCCGAACCAGTACGCCAACCCGGGCAACTGGCTGTCCCATTACGAGACGACGGGGCCTGAGGTACTGTCGCAGACCCGGGGCGAGGTCGATGCCTTCGTGGCCGGGATGGGGACCACCGGCACCCTGATGGGCGTGAGCCGGTATCTCAAGGAGCGCAAACCCCGTACGCGGATCGTGGCGGTGGAGCCCCCGATCGGTCACGCCATCCAGGGGCTCAAGAACATGCGCGAGGCCATCGTGCCAGCCATCTACGAGGCGGCCCGCCTGGACGAGACCCTCCTGGTCCGGGACGAGGAGGCTTTCGAGGCAGCTCGGCAGCTCGCCCTGCGGGAAGGACTGTTCGTGGGCATGTCCAGTGGGGCGGCCGTGGTGGGCGCCCTGCGGGTTGCCTCCGAGATGGCGTCCGGCACCGTGGTGGTGCTCCTGCCCGATCGCGGGGACCGATATCTCAGCACCGCCCTCTTCCGGTCGGTCTGCGCCGACTGCCCCCCCTGAAGGCAGTCTCCCAGACACTCGAAGGGCCCGCTTCCGCGGGCCCTTCGAGTGAGGAGGAGGAGGTTGCACCGCCCGTGCCGCCTTGCCGCAGCTGCCACCCTCCGGCCGGTGGCGTCATCTCGGCGACGCAAGCCCATGGTACCAGGGGAACATGAAGGCAGCCTTAGCCCCCGGTGAGAAGTTCGTGAGAGCCGGTCGGGGACGCAGGCGCACCGATCAGCCCCAAGGTTGGATCTCGGCGTGGATCCTCTGGAAGTCGGCGTGGATCTCCCGAAAGATGCGCAGCAGCTCGGGGTCGAAGTCCCGGTCCGGTCGCGTTCGCCGATCTCCCTCGAGCATGATCCGGCAGGACTCGTCGTGGGACAGGGCGGGCTTGTAGGGTCTCTCGGACCGCAGGGCGTCGTAGACGTCCACGAGCCTGCACAGCCGCGCTTCCCGGGGGATGTCCTCCCCGGAGAGGCCCCGAGGGTACCCCGAGCCGTCCCACCTCTCGTGGTGCGCCCCAGCGATCCGCCGGGCCATGGCCAGTCGGGGGGACGTGCCGATGATCTTCTCCCCCTGCAGGGTGTGCTGGCGCATGATCTCCACGTCTGCGGGGGCCAGGGGACGGGGGCTGCGCAGGAGCTCCCGAGGGGTGTGGATCTTGCCTACGTCGTGAAGCTCTGCCGAGTAGCCGATGGTGCGGGCCTCCTCGGGATCGTAGCCGGCAGCCAGGGCCAGGGTCTCGGCGTACCGGCTCACTCGCAGGATGTGGTCGCCGGTCACCTGATCGTTCACCTCGCTTGCTCGGGCCAGCGCCCCTATCAGGTAAAGGAAGGCCTCCTCCACCTGTGCCACCCGGGATGAGAGGGTCCAGAGGGAGGCGAGGGTGATGGCCAGGGCCGAAAGCACCTGCCCCTCGTAACGGGTGGCTTGGCCGGGGTAGTTGAAGGCGATGACGGCCCCGGGCCGATCCCCCGTGATGCGGTAGGTGACGAAGTTGCGGATCGGAGCGCCCACCGCTTCGCGCACCGCGGGATAGAAGCGAGCCTGATAGGACTCGGGGTCTCCTTCGTCCTCCGCGTTGGACACGAGCACCTCCTCGGAGGCAGCCGAATAGGCGTAGGAGCGGTGGGCCTCCAGCTCGAAGGGTCCGAAGGCCGGCACGGATCGGCCTTGGCCGACGGCGTAGACCGTCCCGGTGAGGATCGGGGGGCGGCCGTGGACGACGAACACGTGGGAGGGTGCCCGGCTGCCCAAAGGGCCGGTCCCCCCGGCTATGTCGTTCAGCGCCCGGACCACCAGGCCGTCCAGGTCCGGCAGGCGGGGGCTCTGGTGGCAGAGCTCCTCGAGGACGTCGTCGGTGACCTTCAAGAGCTCGAGAGTCTGGCGGAAGGCCAGGTGACAGAGGTCCTGTCCTCTCTGGGGAACCATCTGCTGCGGAGACAGGGTCATCGTTCTCCTCACAAGTCACCAGGAACGACCGGGGCGGCGGGGTTTCCCCCGGCTCCGCGGCACCTGCGCCCATGATACCGAGCGGCCGGCTCGAGTCCAACCCGATGGGCGGCCCCGGGTCACCCGGACCCCGCCCCGCGATGCCGTGGCGGCTTTTGACGGCCTCGAGGGCGACGGGGCGCTTTACCGCGCGCTCGGGACGGGCTAGCCTTGGGAGCTCGTGAACCCACGCCCCTGGGGAGCCCCCGTGCCGACCCTCACCTCGCCCTCCAATCCCAAGCTTCGCTGGGTGCGCCGGCTCGCCGGGGATCGGAGGGCGCGGCGGGAGGAGGGCCTGTGGGTGGCCGAGGGGACCCGGCTCGCCCTGGAGGTCCTAGGAGAAGGGCCGGCCGTGCGCCTGTGGCTCTTCGAGGAGGGGTGGGGAGAGGAAGGGGGCAGCGAGGCTCGGGTCCGCTCGGGAGCGCAGGCCCGGGGTGACGAGGTCCTGGAGGTCAAGCGGGGCCTCCTCCGGGAGGTCGCCGACACCCAGAACCCCCAAGGGGTCCTGGTCGTCTTCCAGGCTCCCACGGGGACCCCCGACCAGGCCCTTCTGGCCCCGGGGCCAGTGGTGCTGCTCGATCGGGTCCAGGATCCCGGCAACCTCGGCACCATCGCCCGGACGGCGGAGGGCGCCGGAGCCGCGGGCCTCCTGCTCACCCCCGGCTGCGCAGACCCCGGCGGTCCCAAGGCTCTGCGGGCCTCGGCCGGGGCGCTCCTGCGCCTGCCGGCAGCCTGGGTCGACGATCCCCTACCGGCCTTGCGGCGGAGCGCCCGCCCCGTGTACGCAACGGCGGGGGAAGGGGGCGCGGCGTACGACCAGGCGGATCTCTCCTGCCCCTTTGCCCTGCTTCTGGGCCAGGAGGGGACGGGGGTGGCGCCCCGACTCTCCCGGGCAGCGGACCGGGTGCTCACCATCCCCATGGCCGGCCGGTTGGAGTCCCTGAACGTGGCGGCGGCCGCCGCGGTCATCCTGTTCGAGGCGGCCCGCCAGCGCCGGCTCGCGGAGGGTTCCCGGGAAGAGGCGCCGTGAGCCGTCCGCGATGTCAGGCAGGGTGTCCCGGGACCGGGGGGAGGGTACTACCGATCCCCTCAGAACAGGTCTTCCTGAAGCGCCGCCTTTCGCTTCCCGGCTCCTACGGCGATGTTCCTCGGGAGGAGCCTCCCGCGGGCCCCCCGCTTGCGGACGTAGGGCTCGAGATCTCCGGCCCCCAGGACCACGTCGCCGGTGCCCCGGCGCGCCGGCAGTGCGACCGAGGCGAAGAACACCGTGACCCGGTACAGGGTCTCCTCCCGGTGGAGGGCCAGCAGTTTGTTCCCTTTGCCCCTCGGGTACTCCGGGACCTCGTCTAGATCGAAGACCGCCATGTAGCCGGCGCTGGAGACAGCGGCCACCCGGGACTCCCCCGGCCGGAGCACCACCGGGGGAAGCGCCTTGCCCCCTGCCGGGTTGAGCACGGCCTTCCCGGCGCGGTTGCGCCCCACCAGGTTGCTCACCTCGGTGACGAAGCCGTAGCCGGAGGTCGAGGCCAGCAGCACCTTCGCCCTTTCCTCCGCCACGAAGACGGCCACGATGCGGGCCCGGCCCTGGAGCTCGATGAGGGACGTCAGGGGTACGCCATCCCCCCGGCCCCCGGGGATCTGGCCGGCGTCGATGGTGTAGGCACGGCCGTTTTCGTCGAAAAGGACCAGGCTCTTGGCCGTGCGCGTCTCCACCGCGGTGTGGAGGGTGTCCCCGTCCTTGAAGGTGAGACCCGTCAGGTCCAAGCCGTGGCCCGCGCGGCTGCGGGCCCAGCCCTTCTTGGAGACGATGATCGTCACGGGCTCGTCCGGCGCCCCTCCGTCGAACCGGGATGCTTCTGCCTCCTCGATGACCGTTCGACGGGGGTCCCCGAAGCGGCGTAGGTCCTCCCGCAGCTCAGCCACGATGAGGTCGGTCATTGCGCCGGCGTCCCCGAGGACGCGCTCCAGCTCCCGGCGTTCCTCCCCCAGCGCTCCGAGCTCCCGCTGGATGGCCAATTGGTCGAGGCGGGTGAGTTGGCGGAGCTTCAGATCCAGGATCTTGTCGGCCTGGACCTCGGACAGCGACCAGCGCGCCATGAGCTCGGCCTTCGCCTGCCGGTCGTCCTCCGCCCCCCGGATGAGCCGGATCACCTCGTCGAGGTCGAGCAGGATCCGGGTGAAGCCCTCTAGGATGTGGAGGCGGGCCTCCACCTGCTCGAGGCGGTGCCGGGAGCGGCGGGTGACGGTCTCGAAGCGAAACCGGTTCCAGTCCGTGAGGATCTCCAGGAGGGACATCTGGGTGGGGAGGCCCGCCAGGTTGATCAGGTTGAGCTGTACCTTGACGCGGGCCTCCAGACTGGTCACCCCGAAGAGGTACCCCGCCAGCTCGACGGGATCCTGGCGGCGGGAGCGGGGATAGACCTCCAGGTGCACGGGGCCCGTGTCGTTGCCCGCTCCGTTGTTGACCTCTCCCACCCGGGCCAGCATGGACTGCTTGGCGGCCCTCTGCTCCGGGGTGAGGTTGTGCTCGCCGGCCTTCTTGCCCTTGGCCTTGGGCTGGGGATTGGACAGGGCGTCGAGCTCCAGCAGGACCTGCTCCGGGGAGATCTTGGGGGGAAGCTCGGTGAAGACCAGGTGCCACCCGTCGGCGTCCCGTTTCACCTCGTAGCGGGCCCGCACCGTCAGCATGCCGGTACCGGTGCGGTAGATCTCCTCGATCTCCGAGGCCGGGTTGATGATCTGGCCGCCGCAGGGGAAGTCGGGCCCACGGATGTGGCGGAGCAGTCCCTTGAGGGTGGTGTTGGGGTGCTGGAAAAGGGCGATCGAGGCGCGGCACACCTCGGCGAGGTTGTGGGCAGGGACGTTGGACGCCATGCCCACGGCGATGCCGAGCTGGTCGGCCAGGAGCACCGTGGGTACCCTCGCGGGCAGGAACGCCGGCTCAAGCTCGTTGCCGTCGTAGTTGGGCCGAAAGTCCACCGTCCCCTTGGCGAGCTCCTCCAGGAGCACCTTGGAGAACTCGGTGAGGCGGCACTCCGTGTACCGCATCGCGGCGGCGCTGTCCCCGTCGAGGCTCCCCCAGTTTCCCTGGCCGTCGATCAGCGGGTAGCGGAGGTTGAAGTTCTGGGCCATCAGGACCATGGCCTCGTACACGCTCGCGTCGCCGTGGGGGTGATACTTGCCGATGACGTCGCCGACGACCCGCGCCGACTTCTTGAATGGCGCCCGGGCGCCCAGGCCGAGCTGCCCCATGGCGTAGAGGATCCGCCGGTGCACGGGCTTGAGCCCGTCGCGCACGTCGGGAATCGCCCGGCTGAGGAGCACGGACACCGCGTAGCTCAGGTACGAGCGGTCCAGGTAGGGGCCCAGGGGGATGTAGTCCTGCCCGGGCTCACCGTGCACCGCCTTGCGGAAATCGTCGAGGCTCTGCACGTCTTTACTCCTTCGTCACACGTCCACCTCGGCCAGGTTGCCTTCCCGCTCGATCCACTCGCGCCGGGCCGCGGCTTCCTTCTTCCCGAGGCACCGGTGCACCCGGGCCAGGGTATCGGCCTCCTGGCCCGGGGGGACGAACAGGGGCAGGACCCGCCGGGAGTCGGGGTTCATGGTGGTCTCCCAGAGCTGGGCCGGGTTCATCTCCCCGAGGCCCTTGAACCGCTGGACCCTGATCTTCTCCGGGTCGACGCCCTCGGCCACCGCCTTGTCCCGGGCCACCTGGAGCTCCTCGTCGTCGAGGCAGTACAGGGTCCGACGCTCCCTGTACTTGCCGTGGGCGGGCACGTCCACGCGGTAGAGCGGGGGCTCTGCCACGAAGACGTGGCCCCGCTCCACCAGCCGGGAAAAGTGCCGGAGGAAGAACCCCGCCAGGAGGCTGCGGATGTGCGCCCCGTCCACGTCGGCATCCGTCATGATGATGACCTTCCCGTACCGGAGCCCGGAGAGGTCGACGGACTCCTGGGGCCCGTGGGGGTCCACGCCCAGGGAAACCACGATGTTGTGGGTGGCCTCGGAGGCCAGCACGTCGTTCGGGCCCATCTCCCAGGTGTTCAGGATCTTCCCCCGCAGGGGAAGCACCGCCTGGGTGTCCCGATTCCGGGCCTGCTTGGCGGAGCCGCCGGCGGAGTCCCCCTCCACCAGGTAGAGCTCCGTGAGCTCGGGGTTCCCCTCCTTGCAGTCGGCGAGCTTGCCGGGCAGCGTCCCCAGTGTTCCCTGCTGTTTCTTCGCGATCTTCTTGCCCCGGCGCAGGCGCTCCGCGGCCGCCCGAACCGCCAGGTCGGCCACGGCGCGGCCGTGATCCACGTTTTCGTTGAGCCAGAGCTCAAAGCGGTCCCGAAACATCATGGCGACGAGCCGGGCGGCCTCCCGGGAGGAGAGGCGCTCCTTCGTCTGCCCCTGGAACTGGGGCTCCTTGAGGCGGGCCGAGAGGAGGAAGCAGGCCTTGGCCCAGATGTCTTCCGGCGCGAGCTTCACGCCCCTCGGGAGGAGGTTGTGGTGCTCGGAGAAGGCACGGATGGCGTCGCAGGCGGCCGTTCGGAAACCGTTGACGTGGGTCCCGTGCTGGACGGTCGGGATCAGGTTGACGTAGCTCTCGCCGACCCCCTGGCCGTCGGAGACCCACGTCAGGGCCCAGTCGATCCCTTCCCCCTCGGAGAACTCCGCCCCGTTGTCCTCCGGCGAGTAGAAGCGCCCGCCGGCGTAGATGGGGCAGGCGGTCTCCCGATCCCCCACGAGCTCGGCCAGGTGGTCCTGCAGGCCGGCCTCGTAGCACCACTCCCTGCGCTCTTCGGGTGTGCCGTCGCGACCCTCCGCCTCGAGGATGACACGGGTGCCCGGGAGCAGGACCGCCTTGCTGCGCAGGAGACGCTCCAGGGAGGGGCGATGGACGTGGGGGGAGTCGAAGTAGCGGGGGTCCGGCCACACCCGCACCGTGGTGCCCGTAACCCTTTTGGGGACCCGCACGTCGTCCCGGGTGAGCTCCCGGGCGAGCTCCCCGCCCTCGAAAGCGAGGCTCCACTGGGCGCCGTCGCGGCGCACGGTGGCTTCCAGGCGCCGCGAAAGCGCGTTGGTGACGGAAACCCCCACCCCGTGGAGCCCGCCCGAGAAGGAATAGTGGGCCCCCTCGAACTTGCCCCCTGCATGAAGGGTGGAAAAGATCACCTCGATGGCCGGCCGCTGCTTCTGTTTGTGGAGGTCCACCGGGATGCCGCGGCCGTCATCCTCCACCGAGACCGACCCGTCGGCGTGCAGCGTGACCCGGATGGTGGTCGCGAACTGGGAGAGGCACTCGTCCGCGGCGTTGTCGATCACCTCCTGCACGATGTGGTTTGGGTTGGCGGTGTTGGTGTACATGCCGGGCCGCTTGCGGACGGGCTCCAGGCCTTCCAGCGCCTTGATGGCGTCCGCGTCATAGACGTCGCTGGGTCTCGCGGCCATGGGGATCTCCGGTGCCGGGAAGAGGGGTCGCGCCCGTCCGGCCTCAGGGACCAGGGGGCGTTTGGACGCGCCCGGGCGGGGCGCGGCGCGCATTATACGCGCGACGCCGCCGAAACTCGACACCCTCGTGTGGCGGCCCGGATCTGCGCCCGGCGACGGCACTGGATGCGGAGCCTCGCCCGGGTGGAAGCGGAACGGGCCCGCCTCCCGGGCCACGTCGGTTCCACCGCGAGAGCGGGCGGGGGCTCTGGGGGACTCCCGGAAACCCGCGGTCCCGCCTCCGGTGGGCGCGGGCCCCCGGCCGCCACCTCGGCCGGGGAAGGGCCCCCGTACTACAACGGGAGTGGCTTCAGCGTCGTGCGCGGGGCCTTCCTGGAGAGCGGGCAGGCGGCCTTGGCACGATGCCCTGGGCGCACCGAAGGGCCGTAGGGCCGCTCGAAACCGCCTCGCGAGCTGCACTGCGCGCCGGGATCTGGCCCGCCGGAGGGAAGGTTTCGCCCCCAACCCACGCGGAGAACCGATCGCTCGTTGTGGTGTTAGGGGGGATCCTGGAGGAGCTCGGCGAGCTCTTGGGGGTCTGTCAGGGGTTCCCGGCAGGCGAAGTCCTGGCACACGTAGGCCGCGGCCCTGCCCCCGACCGGTGCCATGGGGGCGGTGAGGGGCGAGAGGGGGTGCAGGTCGGCGGTCTGTCCGGACGCGAGGAGGAGGGTCGTCTCCGGTGCGTAGACGCCTCGAACCGCGTCCAGGAGTGCTGCCGTGCCCGGGTCTCCGACGCCGCCGGCCACCACCACCTCACGGGTCGGCTCGAGGAGGAAGGCGGCGCCGGCGAGAAACTGGGTGAAGGCGGCAGGGTATTGGGCCACCCTGCTGCCGAACGCCTCCCCCAGGGCGTGAGCCCGGGAGGTCCACCGGGAGTCGCCGGTGAGCAGGCCGAGGCGGGCGAAAAGCTCCAGGGCGACGGAGTTTCCCGACGGGGTGGCACCGTCGTATACCTCCCGGGGGCGCAGCACGAGCTCCTCCGCGTCGGCCCCCGTGTCGTAGAGGCCCCCTGCGCCGTCGTCGAAGAGCCGGAGGAGGTCCTCCGCCAGACCCAGGGCCTGGCGCAGGCGAGTCGTCTCGAAGGTGGCGCCGTAGAGGTCGAGGCAACCCCGGGCCAGGAAGGCGTAGTCCTCGGCGAAACCCGGAACGGCGGCCTCACCTTCCCGGAAGCGGCGCAGCAGGCGGCCGTCGCGATACATCCGCTCCCGGATGAAGTCCACGGCGCGACCCGCCGCGTGGGCGTACCCCGCGTCCCCGAGCCCCCAGGCGCCGCGGCTCAGGGCGGACACCATGAGGCCGTTCCAAGCGGTCAGCACCTTGTCGTCCCGGTGGGGCCGGATCCGGGTCTCGCGCCGGGCGAAGAGCCGTCGGCGAGCGTCTTCGAGGTGGCGGCGGAGGGGTTGGGACCACTCCTCGAGGGGGCGCTCCAGGTGGGGGATGTTGGCGCCGCTTCTCTCCCCGGTGGCCTCGTCCCGGAAGTTCCCTTCCTCCGTGATCCCAAAGACCCGGGCGTAGAGCTCACCGTCGTCCTCCCCGAGGACCTCCAGCACCTCCCGGCGGGACCAGACGTAGAACTTGCCCTCCACCCCCTCGGAATCGGCATCCTCGGCGCAGTAGAACGCCCCTTCGGGGCTGGCGAGATCCCGGAGGACGTAGGCAAAGACCTCTCGGGCGGTCTGGGCATAGAGCTGACTCCCCGTGGCCCGGTGGGCCTCCAGGTACGCGAGGGCCAGGCCCGCTTGGTCGTAGAGCATCTTCTCGAAATGGGGCAGAAGCCACCGGTCGTCCGTGGAGTACCGGTGGAAGCCCAGGCCCACTTGATCGAAGAGACCCCCCTTGCGCATGGCGTCCAGGGTGACCTCGGCCATCCGCAGGGCCTCCGGGTCACCCGTGCGCCGGTGGCGCCGCAGGAGGAAGACCAAATTGTGGGGGGTGGGAAACTTCGGCGGCGGACCGAATCCTCCCCGAACCGGGTCGAACTGCCTGCGGAAGAGGCCCGTGGCCTGAGCCAGCAGGTCCGGGGACAGCGGGGCCTTCCCGTGGGCCGAGCCGGGGTCGTTCTCTAGCGCTCCCAAGAGTTGGTGTCCGGACTGGCGCACCCGCTCGGGGTCCTGCACCCAGAGGGCGGCCGCCTGCCGAACCAGTTCCACCACGCCGATCCGTCCCTGGCGTGTGTGCTTCGGGAAATACGTCCCCGCGAAGAAGGGGACGCGGTCCGGGGTCAGGAGCACGGTGAGGGGCCAGCCGCCGCTCCCGTTCAGGGCCTGGCACACCGCCATGTGGACCTGGTCCACATCGGGGCGCTCCTCCCGGTCCACCTTCACCGGGACCGTGAGGGTGTTGAGGACGGCCGCAACCTCCAGATCCTCGAAACTCTCCCTCTCCATCACGTGGCACCAGTGGCACGTGGAGTAGCCGATGGAAAGGAACACGAGCTTGTTCTCGGCCCGGGCCCTGGCAAACGCCTCCTCCCCCCAGGGGTACCAGTCCACGGGGTTGTGGGCGTGCTGCAGGAGGTAGGGGCTCTTCTCTCGAGAGAGCCGGTTCGTGTGGCACTGAGCGGGCATTCGTGGTTTCCTCTGAGAGTCGACGGGCCCCCGGCCGGGCCGGGGTGCCGAGGGCAGCCACCCTCGACGGGGCCCAGTGTACCGAAAATGCCGGCCGGGGAAAGGGGCTGGGGGCACCTTGGCGCGGGGCGGCCGTCCGTGTGGAGTTTCTCGGAAGACAGGAGGTGTGCGATGGACAGGAGCGCAGGGTCGCTGGTGGGACGAGACGATTGCGTGTTGGCCGTGGTGGACGTGCAGGAGCGGCTCCTGCCCCACATCCACGAGGGGGAACGGGTCGTCGAAGCCGTCGTGAAGCTGGCGCGCTTCGCCAAGATCGTGGGGATCCCGATCCTTTGGGCGGAGCAGGAAAAGCTCGGGCCGACCCCCGCGCCGATCCGGGCGGAGCTCTCGGACCTCGAGCCGTTCGGCAAGGCCTGCTTCGGGTGCCTCGGCAGCGACGCCTTTCGGGAGCGGCTCGAGGCCCTGGGGCGCCGGACCGTAGTGGTGTGCGGGGTGGAGGCGCACATCTGTGTCGCCCAGACGGCCCTCCAGGCCCTCGCGACCCATCGGGTGCACGTGGTCGCCGACGCCGTGGGCTCCCGGACGCCGGAGAACCGGGCGATCGCCCTGGACCGCCTGCGGCAGGCCGGGGCCACCGTCACCTCCACCGAGATGTTCTTCTACGAGATCCTCCGCAAGGCGGGGACCGACGAGTTCCGGGCCGTCTTGCCGCTGGTGAAGTGACGTCGAAAGAGGAAACCCCCTCTCCTGCCCCCCGTGGAATGAGCTCGCGCCGCGGGAGGCTCACGGTCGGGATCCGCCTCTTGGGGATGCCGTCTCAGGATACCGTCTTGGACCGCCAACAGGGGTGAGGCTCGATTCGCGAAAGCAAACTCATCCCGGAGCGACCACAATATCTGGAGCCTGTCGGCCCCATACCCCCACAAAGACTTGTGGTCGCTGTCTTGGGATGGCGGATTGCGCCCGAGGCAAATCAGCCTCCGAGAATAGATATTACATACAGTACCCACCGAAACAATTTACAGGGGCGCACCGCGGACAAGGGTTGACATTTTCGTCGAATCTGGGTTTCATAAGCGCGTTTCGCTGCTCATTGCCTTCCACGACGGGGAAAGAACTGACGAGGGGTAGAGGACGGAAGCATCCCCGGCGTCGAATGGTGGCATTGAGACGTCGTTCGCGCTCCGCGGGCTCCGGCGCGGTGGGGGTGACGAACGGCGAGGGGTCGCGAGGGGGTCACGGGGGCATGAGCTCCCGGCTTGCACGCCGACGGAAGTACCGCGTCGTGGCGGAACAGCCTGGGAGCAGGAGGGTTGGCCGTTGGATAATCTTCATGTCATGCCTGCGCTCGGTGTTTATGAACAGCTCAATGTGAATTACAATGTACAACAAAAATCGGTTTGGTACCTGCTGAAGACAAAGCCGATACCTTGCTTCAACCACGAAATATTACGGGAGCTGAAGCTTCTCCAATCGCGCATCGTGCGCTTGTCCTCTGTTGATAACCACGGAACGGGTTCTCAATCCGTCGAGTACATAGTCTTGGCCTCGGATGTGGATGGTGTATTCAATTATGGAGGAGATCTAAGACTTTTCGTCAATTTGATCAAACAAGGAGACGCCGATGCGCTTCGTCGTTATGCAAAGGCGTGCATAGATGTCCTTTATCCAAACTCCGCAGGACTCGGCGTGGGTCTTACCAGCATCTCGCTGGTGCAGGGGGATGCGTTGGGAGGAGGCTGCGAAGCTGCTCTCTCCAGTCATGTCACGATCGCGGAAGAAAGTGCGAAATTCGGGTTGCCGGAGGTCCTTTTCAATCTGATTCCGGGTATGGGCGCCTACAGCATCCTCTCGCGCCGCATCCCTCCGGCGAGCGCGGAACGCATCATCCTTGGAGGGGAGCTTCACAGTGCGCGCCAGTTCTATGACCTTGGCTTGATCGATGCCGTCGTGCCCGATGGCGAGGGGGAAAGGGCAGTCGCCGAGTTCATTCGCGCCCATCGGAAGCGCCGGAATGCCCACCGGGCGCTCCGGCAGGTTCGAGAACGGGTGCATCCGATGTCGTATGACGAGTTGATGGCTGTAACCGATCTGTGGGTGGACGCGGCTCTCCGACTGGAGGCTAGAGACCTGCGGATGATGGAACGTCTCGCGAGAGCCCAGGAACGAAACACTCGCGAAGGAGCAGGTGCGGCTGCACTGTTGCAGGGGTGATGCGGCCGGTTACTTCCCGTGCAGCAGGGTTCTTCTCGGCGGGTGGCGGTGCGTCAGGTATTCCCGCGTGGCCTCGAGGCTGGCCCGCACGTCGTTTAGATACGTCTTTCCGCGCATCCTGACCTCCCCCTGCGTGACGAGCTTTGCTCGGGACGCGGTCTCTCGGAGTTCCGCGGCGCCAACGGTGCTTGCGCACCCCTGTAACGCATGCGCCAGGTCCCGAAGGACCACGAGATCTCCTGCGCTGACGGCCTGCTCCATCTCTCGCAGGATCTGTTCGGCATCCACCAAAAAGACCTCGATCAGGTCCTTCACGAAGTGGGTGCCATCGTCTAGATTCTCCAAATCCTTGAGGATATCCTCATCGAGGACGGAGCGGGGGGAATTCGGCCTGCGGGATGCGACGGCCTCCGTGGTGGCAAGGGCGGGAAGTGGACGCGTCTTTTTTCGTACTACGTCGTCCACTGCTTCCAGCAGGCGGGCGGCTCTCACCGGCTTCGTTAAAAACGCGTCGAAACCGGCGGCCATGCATTTCGCTCTCGTATCTTCCAGTGCATCGGCGGTGAGCGCCACGAGGGGAATGCGTTCTTCCCCCGTGGCCATGAATGCGTAGCCCTTGGCAACGTCGATTCCGCTCAGCCCCGGCATGTGGAGGTCGATCAGCGCCACGTCCAGAGCCTGGTTCTCCAGGGCCTCCAATGCTTCCTCGCCGTCCGCCGCGATACGTACGGTATGGCCCGCCTGCTCAAGAATCTTGCCGATGACCTTCTGGTTCACGGCGTTGTCCTCCGCCAAGAGAATCCTTTGCCCCGACCGGGCGATCTGTGGGGCGGTTCGCAGGGTCGGCAACCGAACGACACTGGTTGCCGTCTCCTCCAGCGGGTGTGCGAAGTGGATGGCGTTGAAAATCACGGTCTTCGCCGCAGGCCACGGAACCACCGTGTCATAGCCGGGAGGCACGGCCTGCCCCCCGCTTGCCGACGCCGACCGGAGAAGGATCAGTCGAAGGTTTGTTATCAGCGGATCATTCTTGACGAACGAGGCAAAGGAGATCGGATTCGTATCCAAGCGGTCTTCCGCAATGATGGCGAGATGGAAGGGGTGCTTGTTGGCCGCTGAAACGACCATGCGGCTTCGTGCCTCGGCGCCGTTTCGCACCATGACCACCTTGAGGGACCAGCTTTCGAGCCAGTCCTTCAGGAGCGCCGAGCCCTCGACGTCCGCGGCGACGATCAGTGCCCGCCCCTCTTTCCGGAACACGGAGCCGAAGGGGTCGCCGGGCTCCTCCACCTGGGTCTCCAAGGGGACCGTGAACCAGAAAGTGCTGCCCTTTCCCACGGCGCTGTCCAGGCCAATGGTGCCCCCCATCAACTCGACGAGCTCCCGCGCGATGGCCGCGCCCAGGCCGCTGCCCCCGTGGCGGCGCGTGAAGGAGCCGTCGACCTGGGTGAAGCGCTCGAAGATCCTCCTCTGAAATGCTTCTGGGATACCCGATCCCGTGTCGGACACCTTGACTAGCGCCACCACCCTCCTCTCGTCTTGTGCTTCGACCTCTACCGTTACCTCGACGCTTCCGGAGTCGGTGAACTTGATGGCATTGCTTACCAGGTTGGTAAGAACCTGGCGGATCAGAGTGGGATCCCCCTTTACTCGAAACGGCATGGACGGACTTACGTTGAGCCGCAGTAGGATTCCACGACTTTGTGACTGGGGGGTGAATACCTGGATGATGTCCTGGAGTAGAAGATACAAGTCAAAGTCAATGTCATGTGCAATGAACTTTCCCGCTTCCAATTTCGATACATCCAGGACATTCTCCACAAGAGACAACAGGTTCCCGGCGGACGCTCGAACCGTGCGAACCAAGTCGATTTGAGTAGGATTCAGGGGGGTCGTCTCCAGCAGATCTGCGCTGACGAGAACCGCATTCAGAGGAGTTCGCACTTCGTGGCTCATGTTGGCGAGGAATTGACTCTTCGCCTCGCTTGCTTCGCGTGCTGTTTCGACGGCGCGCGTCAGCCTGCGCAATAGAGATGCCACATACAGTGGAAGGATGATCAACCCTATGAATAGGCCTGCAGTAAGTCTTGGATTGGCGGCCCAGAATGGGGTCAGGGTTACGACGAGCCCGAAGCCAAGGGTTCCAAGGAACGTAGCAATGGCCAGATAGGTGCGTCCAAATCGGAAGCCGTTGCCGAATATCACCCAAAGGAGAATGACGTAGAATGGGGCTCCCTCAGCCCCCGTCAGATACATCGCAACACAACAGGCCCCGAGATCCGTGAAGATTCCCAGGGTGCGTCGGGTCGGAGATGTCTGCGGGCGCGCGGCAATCCAGAGCAGCCAGGCGAGGGCCGTGACGAGGAAGACGCCCGCAACCCAGAGGCTGTAGGTCTGGCCTGCACTGGTCTCACCGCTGAGGTGTGCCGTCACAAAGAGGTAGGCGCCAGCGAGCAGACCGACTCCGACGCGTACGAACGCCTGCTCGTGCTCAGAGTCCGAGCGTCCCCGGAAGGGACCGCTCATGCGACGCCAGGCGCTGCACGCAAGGGATGTCAGCAGGCACACGACGTGACCTCTCGCGTGTCCGTTTCCCGACTGCGAAACCTTTCGAGAATCCGCTGCACCTGGCCGAACTCCGCGCAGAAGGCATCTACGCAGCGAGGATCGAAATGCCGGTTCTTCTGGGCGTGCAACTCGGCGAGGGCCTCTTGCGGGCTCCATGCCTCCTTGTAGGGGCGGGCCGACGCCAGGGCGTCGAAAACGTCGGCCACGGCAACGATGCGGGCGGCCAAGGGGATCTCGTCCTTTTGGAGGCCCCCGGGGTAGCCGCTTCCGTCATACTTTTCGTGATGCGCCAGTGCGATGAAAGCGCCGGTCTGGAGATACTTCGAGGGGCTTCCCTTCAGAATTTCGTAGCCGATCGTCGTATGTGCTTTCAGTGTCTCGAATTCATCCGGGCTGAGTCGCGACGGTTTCATCAGAATGGCGTCAGAAATGCCGATCTTGCCGATATCGTGCATGGGGGCGGATTTCTCGATGACGTCACACTCGTCGTCGGAAAGACCCAGGTGGCCGGCGATGAGCCTGCAGAACTTGGCCATCCGGACGACGTGCAGCCCCGTGTCTTCGTCTCGAAATTCGCCGGCCTTTGCGAGCCGTAGCAGGGTTTCGAATTCCCGCTCCCGCACATCTCGCGTGGCCTCCTGCACTTTCCCCTCCAACCAGGAAGCGCGTTCTTTGAGTTGGGTCTGTTGCCGGCGGAGTCGAAGCATGTTGTCGCACCGCGCTCGAAATTCGAGCGCATCGACGGGTTTCGTCAGGAAGTCGGTCGCACCGGCGCCCAAGGTTTCATGCTTGACTTCTCGGGTCTCGGCGGAAGTGATGATGACGAGGGGCACGTCGGCGCAGTGCGGAAGCGCTCGGAACTTCCGGGTGAACTCTGCCCCGTCCAGACCGGGCATCTTGTAGTCGACCAGGACGAGGTCGGGGACCGTGCCTCTCGCCCACCGAAGAGCTTGATGGGGGTCGCCGAAGGTCCGGATCAACCGGACCCCTTCGAGAAGAGACGACAGTTTCTCGAGAAGCATCCGGTTGGGTAGCCGGTCATCGACGATGAGCAGGGTCGCCATGTGAGTTCGCCGTCCGTGGAGGGGCCGTCCGAGATCCGCTCTCGTTTTATCGGCGAATTCGATCACGACTTTAGGTGGAGTTGTCGAGCGTGATGAGGCGATGAGCGGCCGGACAGACACAAGTAGTGGGATCGGCAAATAAGGTCACCAGGAACTTGTGACACAAAAGATCCTGGAAGCTTTCAGACGATAGCTGGCATGAAGTTTGGATGGACCGTTACACCGTCCCCTTGCGGCGTGCACGGAGGCACGGGCCGGCAACATGGGGTCGAAACGGCATCCGCGGCGGGCGGCGGGCCCGGCAAGCGCTCCCGGAGAGGCCCTCTCAATCCTCCAGAACTTGGCGGAGCTCCAGGAAGCGCAACAGGCCGGACTTGGTGATGAGCCCGACGAGCCTTCTCTGCTCGAGTACGAGCAGGCGGCCGTCCTCGGGTCGGGCGTTGGGTGTGGGTATGGGTTTCGATGGCGCCCGAGCCGCGAGCCAGGCCGTCTGGCTTGAGGGGAGGGGAGAGCGGCGGTAGAGTGGCGCGGTGGCAGGGTCCTGTGACGAGGGAAGGACAAGGGTGATGGACACCGGCGGCTTTCAGAAAATCCTCCTGGCCGTGGACGGCTCCCCAAGTGCCCGGGTGGCGTCCCATCGCGCGGCCGCCCTGGCCCGATTCTGCGGTGCGTCGGTGCTCCTCTTCCACTGCCGGCGGAGCGTACCCGAGTACCTGGGCGAGCCGTACTACCATCGGCTCCTGGACCGCCTCGCAGCCCAGGTCGAGGAGCTTCTCGCCCCCTATCGCCTCCTCCTGGAAGAGAGCGGGGTGCCTTTCGAGGAGCGGGTCCTGGAAGGGGATCCCGCGAGACATGCCTGCGAGGTGGCGCGGCTCGAGGGGTGCGACCTGATCGTCCTGGGGACCCGGGGCCTCTCCGACCTGGAGGGCCTGTTCCTGGGCAGCGTCGCCCACAAGGTGCTCGTGGCGGCCCCTTGCCCCGTGCTGGCGGTTCGGTGAGATGGGGGTCCGGCGATCACCCTCCGCCGTCCTGGGGTTTGCCCTGGTGTTCGGCGCCTGCCTCTTGCCCTCCTGCCATCGCCGAGCGCCCGGACCCGAGCTTCCCGTGGTTCCCCGGGTCGAACTGGAACGCTACGCGGGCACCTGGTACGAGGTGGCCCGCTACCCGCACCGCTTCCAGGAGGGGTGTTACGCGAGCCGGGCCACCTATCTTCTTCGCGAGGATGGCCGGCTCGACGTGCGAAACGAGTGCCGGGAAGGCAGCCCCGACGGAGAGGTGAGGAGCGTGGAGGGCGTCGCGAAGGTCGTGGACCCGACGACCAACGCAAAGCTCAGGGTGAGCTTCTTCCGGCCCTTCTACGGGGATTACTGGATCATCGACCTCGGCGCCGCCTACGAGTACGCCGTGGTGGGGCACCCCTCCCGGAAGTACCTGTGGGTCCTGAGCCGCACCCCGTCGCTCCCCGAGGCCCTCTACCGGGGCATCGAGACCCGGTTGTCTCGGCTGGGCTACGATCCCTCGCGACTCCGGCTGGAGGAGGGCTCTCTCAGACCCTGAGGCGCCGTGGAGGCATGTTCGTGGGCAGGGCGGGGTGGGGGAAGTGGTTGCAAGGCGCGCGCGAACACCTCACGAGACCCATCCATCCAGGTGGACGAGGAGGACGCAGGCGCCCAACCCGGTCATCCCGCTGCGCAGCAGGTGGATCCACAGGCGTTGCGGTTCCGGGCCGCCGTTGCTGCCCGCAGGGTCACGGGGCCTCTCGGAGCAGCGTCTGGATCGTCTGCTCCATGTCCTTGGCCACCCGGCGGTCGTACCCCAAGAAACGCTGCCGAATGTGGCCCTTCCGGTCCACGGCAAAGGCCAAGGGTATGGAGACGACCCCCCCGTAGGCCGCTCGCAGCTCCTCGGTCACGGCCACGACAGGGTAGTTGATGGTTTGCCGGCGGAGGAAGGCCTCGAGCTCCTGTTGGTCGTGATCCATGTTCATCCCGATCACGACGAGGCCGTCGCCGCGATACTTCTCCTGCAGTTCCACCAGGTGTGGAATCGAAACCCGGCAGGGGGCGCACCACGTGGCCCAGAAGTCCAGCAAGACCACCCGGCCACGGTGGTCGGAGAGGCGGACCGGTTCCCCGTCGAGGGCAGTCAGCGTGAAGTCGGGGGCGATCCTCGGGGACTCCGGCACGGGGTCGCCGGAACATCCGGGGCCCCCGGCCACGGCCGCGGCGAACAAGAGGACCAGGGCCCCCCGGTGGAGTCGGTTCATGGCGGGTCACCTCCGGCGGGGGATGGGGGACGGCCGGCGAAACTCACGAGCCGTAGGGGAGGGGTGTGCCTTCCGTCAGCAGACGCTCGATGGTCCTCTCCACGCTCTCGGCCACCTCCCGTGTAAAGCCCAACTTCTTCTGACGGATCCGCCCCGTGCGGTCGATGAGCACCGAATAGGGGATCGTGGGCACCCCGCCGTACGCCTGACGGGTCGGCTCGTCCAGGAACATCATGGGGAAATTCACATCCTGGCGGCGAAGAAACTGTTCCACATCCTCAGGGTTCTTGTCCAAGCTCAGTCCCAGGACCGTGAACCCTCGAGGTCCATACTTCTCCTGGAGCTCCACGTTGTGGGCGATGCTGGTGCGGCACGGGGGGCACCAGGTGGCCCAGAAATCCAGGAGCACCACGTTGCCTCGATAGGCGGAGAGGGTGACCTGGTCCCCTTCCAGGGTGGTCAAGACGAAGTCGGGCGCCTCCCGCGGGTCGGCTCGCTGCGGCGAGGACTCCCCGGAACAGCCGTGCAAGAGGAGGAACAGCAGGAAGACGAGGGCTCCTCGCCGGCAGGCATGCGTCATGTTCCCGGCCTGCGTCCCTCTCTCCGCGGGTTCGGAGCATTCTCCCCGGGCCGAGGCCGACCGGCCTCCCTCACGGGGCTCAGGAGAAACCGCCGCCGGGGGCGGAACACCCCTGGTTCCTGGCGCGCGTGTGCGCGGCCACCGGCGAGAACTGTTTCTCCATGACCGCCCTGCATGCCGGGCAGGAAGGGGGACGCACGGCCCCCCCCGAACGGGTCAGGACCTCCCGTCGCTCCCCACACCTCGGACAGAGGTACTCGAAGAGGGGCATCAGAGAACCTTCCGGATGACCTCCTCCAGCTTTTGGCGGGGCACCGCTCCCACGATCTCGTCGACAACCTGACCGCCCTGGAAGAGCTTGAGATTCGGGATGCCCCGCACCCCGTACTTGGCAGGGGTCTGGGGATTTTCGTCCACGTTCATCTTGGCGATCACCACCTTGCCCTCGTACTCTGCGGCGAGCTCTTCCACCACGGGGCTCATCATGCGGCACGGCCCGCACCACGCCGCCCAGAAGTCCACGAGGACGGGCTGGGTGGACTTGAGGACTTGCTGCTCGAAATCGGTGTCCGTCACGATGAGAACCTTCTCGGTCGCCATGATCTTCTCCTCAGAAAGGGTATGCAACGCGCCTGCAACGGGTGGATTCCGGGTACCGCCGACCGGCGGCTCAGCAGCTCCCTCACCCCCCTCCGCGGACGAGCAGGGCCACTACGCCCACCACCACCAAGATCCAGATGATCGCTTCCATTCATTCTCCCGCGTCGTGCACGCAGCGCCAGCGTAGGAACCGGTGCAGATCGATGTGAACCTCCTCCGGCATCGTATCCTGCTCTCCGGAGGAGCGGTAGAGCACCACGGTCTTCTTCAAGGTGTTCAAGAAGGCGATGCAGGGGCTGCAGCCCTCCATGTGGCGTCGGATCTCCTCGCAGAGGCTGACGTCGAGCTCCTCGTCGATGTACGCGGAGAGGTGGTCCAAGATCTCGCGGCAGCTCAGCATCTCGCTCATCGCTCCCCCGTCCCGCCCCCCCCCATCTCATCCTCGAAATAGGGGTTCAAGGTCTCCCGGAGAAAGATCCGCGCCCGGTGCAGCCGGGTCTTCACCGCCCCCTCGGAGATGCCCAAGATCTCCGCCGTCTCCGCGGTGTCCATCCCCTGTACGTCTCGAAGAACCACCACGGTTCGATAGGTGGCGGGCAGGGACTGGATCGCGCGGTCGAGCAGTTCCCGCACTTCCTTCCGGAGCACGGCGTCTCGGGGGTTCAGCGCCCAATCCGAGATGGTGCGCCCCTTGAGCTCCTCGTGGCTGGGAACGGCGATCTCGTCCAGGCCGACAGTCTCCGGGTTCCTCTTTCGCAGGCGCATCAGGGCGTGGTTGGTCGCGATGCGGTAGACCCAGGTCGAAAAGGCCGAGTCGCCCTTGAAGGATCGCAGATGGCGAAAGGCGCTGAGGTAGGTCTCCTGCAGCAAATCCCGTGCATCCTCCACGTTCCCGAGCAGTCGCAACAGGTGGCCGTACACCTTTCCCTCGGAAGCGGTCACCAGAGCCTCAAACGCCCCGAAGTCGCCCTGTCGGGCCTGCTCCACCAGTTCCGCTTCGTTCATGTACGACCCTATAGATGCTGGCCCCGGGTCCGAGGTCACAGCTGTCGGTGAGAGCGCCGGGGAGGGGCGGCTGCAGCATAATGAAGGGGGCCCGGCGGCGCAAGAAAAACGGCCCTTCCCGGGTAGTACGGGCTTCGGCACCCAAGGGCGGCCGGGTGGGTCCGGCGGCGCCGGCGGACGGCCGATCGATGACCGTACTACCCCCATCGGGACCTGGGAGCCCGCCCGGCCGTTTTCCGGGTGATCCGGAAGAGCAGCCCTGGCGGGACCGCTTCCTTTCCCGGAAGAATCGGAAACCCGAGCCGCCCCGGGAAAGCCCGAACGGGTGGCCGCGGGGAGCCCCGAGAAAGATTTCGGAGGGTGCTCGTTTTGGGTTCCGGAGCACAACATGTTGTGTTATGCTCCGCGCATCCCACCAAATGTAGACATATCGTCATCCTAACCGATCGATATCCCTGACGAAAGAGGAGACCGGCATGGGCGAGGTCATGGAGCTCGGACGGCGACCCCCGGAGCAGCCCAACGACGCGACGGACAAGGTGCTCTTCGTCCGCACGTCGGACATGGACATCGTCGGCTGGGACCGGCAGAGGATCGTCGATGCCCTCATGCGGGAGACGCTGCTGGACGAGGGCACGGCTCAAGAGGTGGCCCTGGCGGTGGAAGGGGTCATCCAGCGCTCGAAGATCGAGGTGCTCACCGCGCCCCTCATCCGTGAGTTGGTAGACGCCAAGCTCATCGAGCACGGGCTGGAGAGCGCCCGTCGGATGCACACCCGCCTGGGCATGCCCCTCTTCGACGTGGAGCAGCTCCTCTTGCAGCCCAACCGGGAGAACGCAAACGTTCCCCACGGGCCCGAGGCCACCAACCTCACCCTGGCGGAGAACATCAAGAAGGAGTACGCCCTGCTCGCGGTCTTCGAACAGGACGTGGCCGACGCCCACATGCGCGGGGACCTTCACCTCCATGACCTTGGCTTCATCGACCGACCGTACTGCTCCGGGCAGAGCCTCGAGTATCTGAAGAAGTTCGGCCTCAACCTCCCCAACAGTCTGGCCAACGCCCGGCCCGCAAAGCACGCCGAGGTGCTTCTGGCGCACATGGTCAAGTTCTCGGCCGCCCTGCAGTCGAACTTCGCCGGGGCCATCGGGTGGGATGCGGTCAACCTCTTCTTTGCCCCCTACCTGGTGGGGATGGCCGACCGGGAGGTGAAGCAGCTCGCCCAGATGTTGATCTACGAGTACTCCCAGCAGGCCGTCGCCCGGGGCGGGCAGGCCATCTTCAGCGACATCAACCTCTACTGGGAGGTCCCCAAGCACTTCGAGGACGTGCCGGCCATCGGCCCCGGGGGCGAGCTGACCGGGAAGACCTACAAGGAGTACGAGAAGGAAGCCCAGCGCTTTGTCACGTTCCTCTTCGAGGTCTACCGGGAGGGAGATGCCTCGGGCCGACCGTTCTTCTTTCCGAAACCCCTCGTGCACATCACCGAGAAGTTCTTCCGGACCGAGGGGCACCGGGAGTTCCTGCGCCAGATCTGCGAGGTCTCGGCGGAGAAGGGAAACACGTACTTCGTCTTCGACCGGGGCGAGACCGCCAAGATCTCGGAGTGCTGCCGCCTCTCCTTCAAGCTGGAGAAGTCGGACCTCGAGGACGCCAAGCAGCCCTGGAAGATGCGCTACTCGGCCTTGCAGAATGTCACCTTGAACCTGCCGCGGATCGGGTACCGCGCCGGCGGCGACGACGGGCTCCTCTTCCGCTACCTCACGGAGATGATCGAGCTCGCCTGCAGGGCCCACCTGCAGAAGAAGGCCTTCATCGAGAGGCTTCTGAGCCAGGGGGACCGGGGACCCCTGGGGCTGCTCTGCATGAACCGCGACGGGCAGCCCTACCTGCGCATGCACCGTGTCAGCTACCTCATCGGCATGGTGGGGCTGAACGAGCTCGTGAAGGTCCACCTCGGTCACGAGCTCCATGACGGCGAAGCACCCTTCAAGCTCGGCCTCAAGATCATCGCCCACATGAAGCTCGTGACCGAGAAGCTGAGCCAGCGCCACGGCATGCACTTCGTGCTGGAGCAGACCCCGGCCGAGTCCACCGCCTACCGCTTTGCGAAGCTCGACCTCAAGTACCACTCCCCCCAGGCAGGGCACGCGGTGCGGGGGGACCTCTCCCGGGGGGAGATCTACTACACCAACTCCACCCAACTCCACGTGGGGAGCCCCCAGAACGCCGTGGAGCGGGTCCGGGCCGAGGGGCTGTTCCACCCCCTCATCGAGGCCGGCGCCATCACCCACCTCTGGCTCGGCGAGGAGAAGCCTTCTCCCGAGAGCCTGGCCAACTTCGTGGAGAAAGTCTTCCGTCACACCCACAACGACCAGATCGCCTTCAGCCCCGAGTTCACGACCTGCCTGGCCTGCGGCCGCACGTCCCGGGGCCTCGAGGCCGAATGCCCCCGGTGCGGGAGCGACGAGGTCGAGGGGATCACGCGCATCACGGGGTATTTCACCAAGATCAACTCCTGGAACAAGGGGAAGCTCGGCGAGCTCCACGACCGGATGCGCAACAAGGGTTTTTTCGCTGCGCTGCCCGGGGCGAAGGCGGCCGGCGAGTGACCGGCTGCCGCCGCTTCCCCGTGGGAGCGGCGGCCTGGGGGAAGGAATACCGGGGTCGCGCCCTCACGGACAACGGACCGGACCAGGCGTGTTTGCAGACAGCGGATCGCCCTCTCGAAGGAGGCCCTCCATGACCCTCTTCACCAAAGAAGACTGCGGCAAGTGCGACTACGTGAAGCAGCACGTGGACCTGCCCGGGCTCGGCGTCGCCGTGGAGGTCCTGGGGCCCGACAACGCCGACGCCCTGGCCCACCTGGCCTGGCACGGTCTCGTGAGCGTGGCCGAGCGGGCGCTCCCCATCCTCGTCCTCGACGACATGACCCACATCACCGGCGCGATCCCGATCAAGAACTACTTGTGCGGGCTCGAAGCGGGGGGCTGACGCGAGGAAGCACCGGAAAGGGCGCGGAGGAAACGGAAGCGGCCGGTCCAAGGCCCGTCCACGGAAGCGCTCGCAGCGCGGGGACCGGAAGCCACCGCCCCACCGTGGGGCGGAGTCCGGGAGCCCAGGAGAGCAGCCCCGTACCGCATCCACCCACTCGACGAGCCCGGCGCAAGGGGGTACAGCCCGGCGCACCGGGGACTGCCGGGACACCTGGTCGAGTTCCCGCGGGTTGCGGGGCGAAACGCAGGGCCCCCCGGACTCCGCTTGCCGACCAGCCGGTGGATCCGGGGGGGAACGTTCCCCTGGCTGTCACATGCCGAACGACCCCTCGGGTGTTATGCTCTAAGGTGAGGGTGTTGGGGGCAGAGACCGCCACACGGCCGGCCGACCCGACGGGGGGGCATGCGGGGGAGGGCGGCGGGGCCGGGAAGGGAGACCGAGCATGGGACGCGCTGTGGAAGCTCTGGTCGCGGCCTGGTTCCTGGCCGCAGCGGGCGCGGCCTATGGCCAGGGGCCGAACGGGGGAGTCCTGGACCCGGGCGAACAGGACGCCATGACCGACACGCTCCAGTACGCCCTGGAGTACAACCCCACCCGCCGGGCCGCGGAGTGGGTCAACCCCGACACCGGTCGGTCAGGGGGGGTCGTGCCGATGGCGACCTACGAGGACGTGCGGGGACGGCCCTGCCGCGAGTTCGTTACCACCATCTTCATCGGCGGCCGGGAGGAGCAGGGCTACGGAACGGCCTGCCGGCAGCCGGACGGGACGTGGGAGATCGTAGCGGAGGACCGCGCACGAACGCCGACGACGACACCTCCGCCGGCCCAGCAGGTCGTCGTGTACACCCCGCCGCCGCACTACTACCGCTACCCGGCGGGTTTCTACGGGCCCTATCCCCTGTTCCTGAGCTTTTCCTACGTGTACCGCAGCGGGTATCCCTACCACGGGCGCTACTACCTACCGCGGCGGGACTTCCGGCACCGGCACCCGTTGGTCATCCGGGAGAAGGTCTTCGTCGGGCCCCGGATCTACGACCGGTATCGGTGGCGGGACGCGTGGGGGCACCGGCAGCGGTTCGAGCACCGGGGCCCCGGCACGCGCTGGGATCGGGAACTCCGGTGGAGAGACGACTCCCGTCGGTTCGGGGACGGGCGCCGCGGTCGGGGCGGGCGCGGGGAATCCCGCTGGCCGAACCCGGATGACCATCGGCGGAGTCGGGACCGGGGGCGCCGCTGAGAGCGGCCCCTCCCTCCCGTCGCGCTCACCCGTCCAGGGTGAACTCCTGGACGTCGAAGAAGTTGCCCGTGTGGGTCTCGTAGTCGATCTCGGCCTGGACCAGGGCAGTGTGGCCGTCCTCGATCTCCAGGAACCTCCGGAAGAGCTCCTCGGCCTCGGGGTGGTCCACGGAGGCCACGAGGCGCCGGTAGAACTCACTCACCTGGTGCTCGAGCTCGAGGGCGGTGAAGAGGTGCTGCCGGGGGGACGGCCCCGGGAGGCCGGCGGCCTGAGCTTGCAGCGAAACCCTCCCCTCGGCCAACCAGTCCCGGCTGGGCACCGCCGTGTTCAGCTCGGTCGCCCCCAGGGCCCCCGTCTGCCGCCACTGGTCGAGCTTGGCCTCAAGGTACGCCACGTGCCCCTCCTCCTCCCGGGCCATGAGCTCGAAGAACCGCCGGGCCTCGGGCTCGGGGGTCTGGTCCGCCGCGCGCCGAAAGTGGTCCCGCACCCGGTGTTCGAGCTCGAGGGCGGTGACGAGAGCCTCGTCGATGGTCATCTGCCTCCTCCCGTGGGGCTGAGCGGCGGGACGCGCCGGGGCATGGGGGGACTCGGGAGAGCACCTTACCGCGATCGGGGCCGGGCCGCCAAGGACGGCGCCCGCGTCCGGAGCCGGAATGTCCATCCAGAAGGGCGGTCCCCGTTCTTCCAGAATCCGCGACCCACATTGTGGGGAGGACTTCGGGAGCTCCGGAGCACAGCCCCGCATCGCATCCACAGACTCGACGAGGCCGGCGCAAGCGGGTAGAGCCCGGCGCACCGGTGACTGCGGGGACACCTCTTCGAATGGCCGCGGATTGCGGCGCGAAGCGCAGGGGCCCTTGGACTCCGCTTGCCAACCAGCTGGCGGATCCTGGTCTTTTCCCTCTTTTGACAGCCGCGCCCCCGTGAGGCAAGGTGCTGCCGGGCAGGCGCCGTGGCGAGACTCGCAAGGGCGCTCCGACCCCGGCCGGGCGGCGCCCGGCGATCTTCACGGCGAAGGGCCCCGTCTCCGTCCCCTCGTGCCCGGAGGTC
The DNA here is from genome assembly GCA_033551855.1 of Deferrisomatales bacterium. Lineage (GTDB taxonomy): Bacteria > Desulfobacterota > Deferrisomatia > Deferrisomatales > JACRMM01 > JBFLZB01. The sequence goes on along the minus strand of JAWSUI010000016.1, from coordinate 41,066 downwards.
ACCCCTTGCCCCCTCCCCCCCGACCGAACCTCAAGGACGAGAGGGCGCAGGCCACGCGCCGCAAGATCCTCGTGGCCGCCACCGAGCTCTTCGCCCGCCGGGGGTACCACAAGACCAGCACGGCTGATCTCGCGGCAACGATCGGCATGACGCAGGGCGCCGTCTTCCACCATTTCGCGAGCAAGGAGGCGCTCCTGCACGCCGTGCTCGAGCGCCTGGCCCGGGGGCTCGAGGCCTACCGCGCCCTCTTGGAGGGCCCCGCCTCGGCCGGGAGCGTTCACCGGGTCGTCGACCTCATGGTGGAGCACTTCAAACGCCAGCCGGAGGCCACGATCTGCCTGGCCGCTCTCGCCACGGAGTTCGCGGGCAGCGGCGATCCGGTCCTCGAGACGATCCGCCGCATTTACGACAGCTTCGTCGTCCCCTTCGAGGAGGTGTTGGCCCGGCACCCCCGCGTGTCGTCCCCCCGGGTCGCTGCCGTTTCCTTCATTGGGGCCGTTCAGGGGATCGCCATCCAGGGCCTCCTCCGAGAGGGGAACCCCTCGATCGACGTATTGGCCCGGGGGTTCCTGGAGATGCTCGGGGACTGGTAGCCCGACGGCGTGTGATGGCGTTTGGTTTTTCGTTGACATAGTGACCACTATGCAATAAGGTCGCGCCCACTGTGAGCGGCAGGCTGACGCATAGCGGGTCCCCTGACCGCCGATCCTCACACAAAACAGTGTTTTTCGGGCTGCTTCGCCGGCACCGGGGGTCTCATGGCTCCGATCCTTGCGGTGGAAGACGTCTCGCTCTCCTTCGGGGGGCTCCGGGTCCTCAACCGGGTTTCCTTCGCCGTGGAGCCCGGGCGGATCACCTCGGTGGTGGGGCCCAACGGGGCGGGCAAGACGAGCCTGTTCAATGTGATCGGGGGGTTCTACCGGCCGGAGGGGGGGAAGGTCTTCTTCGAGGGGAGCGACGTGACCCGCCTCGCGCCGCACCGGCGCGCGAACTTGGGGATCGGCCGCACCTTTCAGAACATCGCATTGTACAAGGGGCTTTCCGTGCTCGGCAACATCAAGCTGGGCGCCCACGGACACCTGCGCTCCGGAATCCTGGCCGCCGGGTTCCAGATGCCCTGGGCCCGCCGCGAGGAGTTGGCGCTGCGGGAACGGGTGGAGGCGGAGGTCATCGACTTCCTCGAGATGGAGCACGTGAGGGGGCTGCCGGTGGGGTCCCTTCCGTACGGGCTCCAGAAGCGGGTGGAGCTCGCGCGGGCCCTCGCCCTGCAGCCCAAGCTCCTGCTCCTGGACGAGCCGGTGGCCGGGATGAACCGGGAGGAGACCGAGGACATGGCGCGGTTCATCCTGGACGTGGTGGAGGAGCGGGGGATCACCGTGCTCCTGGTCGAGCACGACATGGGCATGGTCATGGACATCTCCGACCACGTGGTGGTCCTCAACTTCGGCGAAGTGATCGCCCGAGGCCGGCCCCGGGAGGTCTCCGCCCACCCGGAGGTGATTCGCGCCTATCTGGGCACCAAGGGGGCACAGGAGGCTTCGGCATGGATTTCCTGATCCAGCTCGTCGTGAGCGGGATCGCCGTGGGCGGGGTCTACGCCCTGATCGCCCTGGGCTTCGTGGCCATCTTCAAGGCCACGGGGATTCTGAACTTCGCCACGGGCGAGTTCATGATGGCGGGGGCCTACCTCACCTACACGGGGATGACCTCGCTGCAGCTACCCTTCCCGGCGGCCCTGGCGCTGGCCATGGTGGGGGTCTCCCTCCTCGCCCTCCTAGTGGAGCGGGCGCTGCTGCGCCCCCTCTTCGGCGAGGCCTCGATCACGGTGGTCATGGTCACCCTGGGGCTCTCCAGCCTCCTGAAGGGGCTGGCACAGGTGCTCTACAGCGGCGAGTACCGGGGCTTCCCCGCGATCTTTCCCCGCAAGCCCATCAGCTTGGGGTTTGCGATCGTCCCGAGTCGCCTCTTCTACGGGTTTCTCATCGCCGCCGTGGCCGTGGCAGTGATCGCCGCCTTCTTCCGGTACACCCGGGCGGGGGTCGCCATGCGTGCCACGGCTGCCGACCAGGGCGCGGCATTCGCCCTGGGAGTGGACGTGCGCCGGGTGTTCGGGACCAGTTGGGCCCTGGGGGCCATGGCGGCCGCCCTGGGGGGGGTGGTGGTGGGGACGATCGGCGGGATCAGCCCACAGCTCGGTGCTCTGGGCCTCAAGGTCTTTCCCGTCGTCATCCTCGGCGGGCTGGACTCGGTTCTCGGGGCCGTGGTGGGCGGGGTGATGATCGGCGTCCTCGAAAACCTGGCGGGGGGCTACCTGGACCCCTACATCCAAGGCGGCTCGGTCAAGGAGGTGGTGCCCTTCGTGGTGCTCCTCGCGATCCTCCTGGTGCGCCCTTACGGTCTGTTCGGCACCCGGGAGATCGAGCGGCTGTGACGGTGCTGCGCGGCGGCGGGAGCGAGTGCGAGCTCGTGCATTCCCCAACGAGCAGCGAGGAGTTGAGGGCTCTCGATGCGTATCGGCGACTTCAAGGAAACCTACGCGGCGGACGAGGCGCTGCTGAAGACCCCCCCGGCGGTGGCCTGGATGGCGGCCCTGGGTGCGGCGGTGGTGGTGTTCCCCTTCGTCGCCGGCGACTACCTGGTGTACCTGGCGAACCTGGTGGGCATCACGGCCCTCTCTGCGCTGGGACTGAACCTGCTCACGGGGTTCACCGGCCAGATCAGCCTCGGGCACGCCGCCTTCATGGGCCTGGGCGCCTACACTACGGCCATACTGGCCTCTCGGTGGCAGGTGCCCATGGTCCTGGCGCTTCCCGCGGCCGGGGCCGTGGCCGCCCTGGCGGGGGTGGTGGTGGGGGCTCCGAGCCTCCGGATCAAGGGGCTGTACCTGGCGATGGCTACGCTCGCCTTCCAGGTGATCGCCGAGTTCGTCTTCGTCAACGCCGACCCGCTCACCGGCGGTGTGCGGGGCATCAACGTGCCGGCCCCCTCCCTGCTGGGGCTCGAGCTTCCGACGGACCGGGCGCTCTACGGCCCGATCGTCGCCCTGGCCGCCCTGGGCACGTGGTTCGCCGCCAACGTGCGCCGCTCCCGGGCTGGCCGGGCCTTCGTGGCGGTGCGGGACCGGGACATCTCGGCGGAGCTCATCGGGATCGACCTGTTTCGCGTCAAGCTCGTGGCCTTCGCCGTGGGGTCGTTCTACGCGGGCGTGGCAGGGGGGCTCTGGGCCTATTTCATGAAGATCGTCACCCCGGAGCACTTTCCCATCGCTTCTTCCATCCACTACCTCGCGGTGATCATCGTGGGCGGCCTGGGGACGGTGGCAGGCTCGCTGCTCGGGGCGGTCTTCATGACCCTGGTTCCCGAGGCACTGCGGGCGCTGGCGGCCCTGGCCCGGCCCCACTACCCCGGAGCCATGGCGCTCCTCTCGCCCATGACCGAGGTGGTGTTCGGCGCCCTCATCATCGGCTTCCTGCTCTTCGAGCCCCACGGCCTCGCGGAGATCTGGCAGCGGGTCCGGCGGTTCTTCCGGCTGTGGCCCTTTCCCCACTGAGCTGCCCATGACCTTCGGTCACCTCGAGGGATGAAACGCCGACCGATCGCCCCCACCCCAGCCCCCAACACTCACCCCGGGCCCCTCTCCCGGGGGGAGAGGGGTTTCAAGGAAGGTGGGTTTCTTTGAAGGAGGCGGTCTCGTGGAGGGGATAACCGGGTGAACCGGATGCGCGAGTTGGTCACATCGTGTACGGGCTCGTGGGACGGGCCCAGCACTTGCGAGCCCCCGGCTCTCTTTTCAGACCTGATTTCCGGCCATCGTGTCGATCCCGTTATCCCGTCTACGGCCGGCTCGTGCCCCGCAACCGAAAGGAGTAAGCCCATGCGCCACCGTGTCCTGACCGCTCTTGCCCTCGCCCTGGCACTGCCCTTGGGGGCCTCTGCCGCCGAGACGATCAAGGTGGGGGCGTCCCAGCCCATCACCGGCCGTTTCGCCTTCGCCGGGGTGAACATCAACCAGGGGCTCGCCGATGCCCTCCAGTACGCCAACGAGAAGGGGGGCGTGAAGGGGCGCACCTTCGAGTACATCTTCGAGGACTCGGCCTACCAGGTCGACAAGGCCGTGGCCGTGTTCAAGAAGATCATGGCGGAGTCGAAGCCCGTGATGTTCTACGGGGAGAGCACGGGCCAGGGCAAGGCCATCGCCCCGGAGCTGAACAAGACCTACAAGGTGCTCTACGGGTCCACTTCCTTCAGCTCCGAACTGGCGGACCCCGCGACATACCCCTACACCTTCATCTCGGGTCCCACCTACAGCGACATGTTCGGCGTGCTCCTCGAGTACATCGCGAAGAACCCCAAGGGAGGCGGCAAGCCGACGGTCGCGTTCTTCTACTCCGATACCGAGTTCGGCAAGGATCCCATCGAGTACGGGCGCAAGAAGGCGGCGGAGCTCGGGGTGGAGGTGGTGGCCGAGATCGTGACCAAGGTCGGGGCGGTGGACGTGACGAGCGAGGTGTTGGAGCTGACGAAAAAGAAGCCCCAGTACGCCATCTTCCAGGGCTTCGTGCTCTCCCCCATCCCCGAGGTGATCCGGGGCGCCCGGGACTACGGCCTGGAGACCACCTTCATGGGTACCTTCTGGTCCATGAACGAGATGATCGTGGAACAGCTCGGGGAAGACGCGGACGGCTACATGGGGGTGAACCCCTACGCGTACTACGACGACGAGAGCGTTGCGATGATCCGCGAGATGCGGGCGTTCAACGCCCGGCACCACCCCGGCGTCAAGCATCGGCCGAACTCCTACGTCCAGGGGTGGTTCACGGGCATGGTCTTCGTGAAGGCGGCGGAGGTCTGCCTCGAAAAGGGGTGGGAGCTCAACGGCGACAACCTGGCCAAGGCGCTCGCCTCGATCCGGGACTGGGACGTGGGAGGGCTGATGCCCCCGGTGACCTTCGTCGACAACAAGGTTCCGGCGGGGCGGGTGTACAAGGCCGACCCGGCGCAGAAGAGGTTCGTCCCCGCTTCGGACTGGATCGTGCTCCAGTAGACGCATGGAACCGGTCCTCACCGTCAACAACCTGGAGGTCGTGTACAACCACGCCGTCCTGGTCCTCAAGGGGCTGTCGCTCCAGGTGCCCGGGGGGGCCATCGTAGCCCTCCTGGGCACCAACGGGGCGGGCAAGTCCACGACCCTGAAGGCGGTTTCCGGGCTTCTTCCTCTGGAGGACGGGGAAGTCACCCGGGGCGACATCCTCTACGAGGGGCGCTCCATCCGGGGTTGGCTCCCCCACCGGGTAGCCCGGCTGGGCCTGGTGCAGGTCCTGGAGGGGCGGCGGATCTTCGGGGACCTCTCGGTGGAGGAGAACCTCGCCGTGGCCGTCTATGCCCGCAGGGGGCGGCGGGGCGCGGGGATGAGCCCGGAACAGGTCTACGGTTACTTCCCGCGGCTCAAAGAGCGGCACCGCCAGACCGCGGGGTACCTCTCCGGGGGCGAGCAGCAGATGCTCGCCATCGGCAGAGCTCTCGTGGCGGGGCCGCAGTGCCTGCTCCTCGACGAGCCCAGCCTGGGGCTGGCGCCCCTGGTGGTGGACGAGATCTTCGACATCCTGCAGCGGATCAACCGGGAGGAAGGGGTGCCGATGCTGCTCGTGGAGCAGAATGCCGCGGTCGCCCTGGAGATCGCCTCCTACGCGTACATCATGGAGAATGGGAAGGTCGTCCTCGACGGCCCCAGCGGCGTGCTGCGCCAGGATCGGGACGTGCAGGAGTTCTACCTGGGGGTGCGCTCGGGCCAGGGGGCCGTCAGCTACCGGGAGATCAAGCACTACAAGCGGAGGAAGAGGTGGCTGTCGTGAATCCGGAGGGCGGGGAAGAGACCCTGACGGGGCTGCTGGCCGAACGGGCCCGGGCCCATCCGGACCGGGTGGCGCTGCGGGAGAAGGAGTTCGGCATCTGGCAGCGGGTCACCTGGGCGGACTACCTGGGACACGTGCGCCGCACGGCCCTCGGGCTCGGGCGCCTGGGGTTCGAGCCCGGCGACAACCTCGCCATCCTCTCCGAGAACCGCCGCGAGTGGCTCTACGGCCAGCTCGGGGCCATCGCCGCCGGCGGCCGGGTCGTGGGGGTCTACCCCACGAGCCCCGCGGCGGAGGTCCAGTACGTGGTCGATCACTCCCAGGCCACGGTCGTCCTGTGCGAAGACCAGGAGCAGGCGGACAAGATCCTGGAGGTGGGGGACCGCCTGCCCCGGGTCAAGAAGATCGTGGTGGCCGACATGAAGGGGCTCCGCCACTATGACGACCCCCGGATCGTTCCCTTCGCCGAGCTCGAGCGTCTGGGGGGGGAGGCGGCGGCAGCCCCCGGCCGGTTCGAGGAGCTCCTCGCCCAGGTGCGCCCCGAGGATGTGGCGATCATCATCTACACCTCGGGCACCACCGGCCACCCCAAGGGGGCCATGATCACCCACCGGAACATCCTGGCCATGACCCGGGCCATGATCCATGCCACGGGGGTCTCGTCCACGGACTCGGTGGTCAGCTACCTGCCCCTCTGCCACGTGGCGGAACAGATCTTCTCCGTGTTCCTGTCGCTCTACCTCGGGGTCACGGTCAACTTCGCCGAATCGCTGCGCACCATCCAGGAAGACCTGCGGGAGATCGCCCCCACGGTCTTTCTGGGGGTTCCCCGGATCTGGGAGAAGCTGCAGAGCTCCATCGTCATCGGGATCAAGGAGTCCCCGGCTTGGCGCCAGCGCCTGTACGCCCTGTGCACCGCCCAGGGCTACCGATTGGCCGACAAGCGGCTGGCGGGTCGGGCCTGGTCCGCACTGGACCGGCTCGCCTACGCCGCCTGCTACGTGCTCTTGTTCCGTGCGCTCCAGAACTACGTGGGCCTCCGGCGGACGTGGTTCAGCTTCTCGGCGGCGTCGGCGGTCAGCCCGGAGGTGCTGCGCTTCTTCCACGCCCTGGGTCTCCGGGTCAAGGAGGGGTACGGGATGACCGAGTGCTCGGGCCTCTCGTTCATCCACCACGGAGACGACATCCGGCTTGGGACGGTGGGCACGGCCGTGCCCGGTCTCGAGTTTCGGGTGACCGAGGACGGCGAGCTCCTCAAGCGGGGGGAACAGATCTTCGCCGGGTACTTCCGGGACCCGGAGGCCACCGCCCAGGTGATCGACGCAGAGGGGTGGCTCCACACCGGCGACGTGGTGGAGCTCGACGAAACCGGCCAGGTCAAGATCGTGGACCGGAAGAAGGCGATCCTCATCACGGCCGGCGGCAAGAACATCTCGCCCACGGAGATCGAGAACGCCCTCAAGGTCAGCCCCTACATCAAGGAGGCCATCGTCCTCGGCGAGGGGGAGAAGTTCGTCGCGGCCCTGATCCAGATCGACTTCGACAACGTGGGCAAGTGGGCCACGGACCAGCGCCTCGCCTACACGAACTTCAAGAGCCTCGCGGCCCTCCCGGAGGTGGTCGGCCTGATCGCCGGTGAGGTGGAGCAGGCCAACGAAACCCTCGCCCGCGTCAAGCAGGTCCGGGTTTTCCGGCTCCTCGACAAGGAGCTCGACCACGACGACGACGAAGTCACCGCCACCATGAAGGTGCGGCGCCAGACCATTTACCAGAAATACGCCCATCTCATCGCCGAGATCTACGGGAGGGCAGGGAAGACGGCGTGAGGAGGGGACAGGGAAGGGGAGGAGGTTCATGGCCGGGACCGAGCGAGACGCCGTGATCGTGAGTGCGGTGCGCACCCCCATCGGAAAGTTCGGGGGGGCGTTCAAGGAGCTGCGGGCCTACCAGCTCGCCGCCGTCGTCATGGGGGAGGCGCTGGGTCGGGCCGGGGTGGGTCCCGGCACCCTCGACGAGGTGATCGCCGGGGACTGCATCCAGGCGCCCGACGAGGCCAACACGGCCCGCACTGCCGCCCTGGCCGCGGGCATCCCCGTGGACGTGCCGGCCTACACCGTCCAGAAGCAGTGCTCCTCCTCCATGCAGGCGCTCTCGTCGGCCCGTTGCCAGATCCTGGCCGGGGAGGCCGACGCGGTCCTCGTGGTCGGGGTCGAGTCCATGTCGAACGCCCCCTACGTGCTCAAGACCGCCCGGTGGGGCCAGCGGCTCATGCACGGCGAGATGACCGACAGCGTGTGGGAGCTCCTCCACTCCGGGAGCGGGCTCCTGGGCCCCCGGAAGATGATCATGGGGGAAACCGCCGAGAACCTCGCTTCCCAGTACGGCATCACCCGCGAGGACCAGGACGAGGTGGCCCTGCGGAGCCACCACAATGCAGAAGGCGCCATCCGGGACGGGCGCTTCCGGGAAGAGATCGTCCCGGTGACGGTGAAGGGGCCGAAGGGGGAGACGGTGGTGGACACCGACGAGCACCCCCGCTTCGGCATCCGGATGGCCGACCTCGCCCGGCTCAAGCCCGCGTTCCGGGCCGACGGCACGGTGACCGCGGGCAACGCCTCGGGCCTGAACGACGGGGCCGCGGCGGCCGTGGTGATGTCCCGCGCCCGCGCCGAGGAGCTCGGTCTCGCGCCCCTGGCGCGGGTGGTCGCCCAGACCAGCGCCGGGGTTCCCCCGGAGATCATGGGGTACGGCCCGGTCCCCGCCACCCGGAAGCTCTTGGAACGGACCGGCCTCGGGCTCGAGGAGATCGGGCTCGTGGAGCTCAACGAGGCCTTCGCCGCCCAGTACCTGGCGTGCGAGAGGGGCCTGGGGCTCGACCGGGAGAGGACCAACGTCAACGGCAGCGGCATCGGCCTCGGGCACCCGGTGGGGTGCACCGGCCTGCGGCTCGTCGTCAGCCTCGCCCACGAGCTGCGCCGGCGCCGGGAGCGCTACGGCCTGGCCACCCTGTGCGTCGGCGGCGGCATGGGTATGGCCACCCTGCTCGAGAGGGAGTGAGCTCCCCGTGACCTGCCGTCACCCCGAGGGATGAAACGAGCACGGGCGCACTGGGAGCGGCCTCCCGGCCGCGATGACGGGCGAAGCCCGGTCTCTCGAGAGGTATGACCCTGCGGGCCACGTCGCGGACAGGAGCCCGCTCCCACTCGGTCCGTTGCTTTACGAAGGGGGGCTCCTCCTGCTCGCTGCCCTTTGTTCTCTGCTCAGACCGAGGAGTTGCCATGCAGCAGTTCTGTCTCAACGAGGACCAAAAGGCCATCGTGCAGTCCGTGCGGCGGGTGGTGAAGGAGAGCGTCGAGCCCCGGGCGGCCGAGATCGACGCCACGGGGGACTACCCCTGGGACATCAAGGAGCTCTTCTCCGAGCTCGGGTTCCTGGGCGCCGACGTCTCGGAGGAGTACGGGGGTACGGGGCAGGGGCTCCTCACCCTGTGCCTCATCGTCGAGGAGGTCTCCAAGGCCTGCGCCTCCTCCGGGCTCATCATCGCCGACCAGGAGCTCGCCCTCACGCCCCTGAAGATCGCCGGCACCGAGGAGCAGAAGCACCGCCACCTCACCCGCTTGGCCACGGGGCGTTGCCTCGGCGCCTTCTGCCTCACCGAGCCCGGCGCCGGGAGCGACGCCGGGGCCATGGCCACCAGGGCCGTACGCGACGGCGGCGGGTGGGTGCTCAACGGCACCAAGTGCTTCATCACCAACGGGGGCCTAGCCGAGGTCTACGTGGTCTTCGCCAAGACCGCGCCGGACCAGGGGGTGAAGGGGATCAGCGCCTTCGTGGTCGAGGCGGACCGGCCCGGGCTCAAGGTCGGCAAGCACGAGAAGAAGATGGGCATCCGGGGCTCGGCCACCACGGACATCATCTTCGAGGACTGCCGGGTGCCCGCGGAGAACCTCCTGGGCCCCGAGGGCCAGGGGTTCGGGATCGCCATGGCCACCCTGGACCGCACCCGGCCCGGGGTCGGGGCCCAGGCGCTGGGGATCGCCCAGGGGGCCCTGGACTTCGCGGTGGCCTACCTCCAGGAGCGCCGGCAGTTCGGCCGGCCCCTGTCCCAGTTCCAGGGCCTCCAGTGGATGGTCGCCGACCTCGCCACCGAGATCGAGGCGGCGCGGAACCTCATCTACCGTGCGGCCGCCCAGATCGACGCCGAGGCGCGCCAGGGCAGGGTGCGCCTGTCCTCCGAGGCGGGGCTGCTCTCCGCCATGAGCAAGCTCAAGGCCTCGGACGTCGCCATGCGGGTGACCACCGACGCGGTGCAGCTCGTCGGGGGGTACGGCTACATGAAGGACTTCCCCCTGGAGCGGATGATGCGCGACGCCAAAATCACCCAGATCTACGAAGGCACCAACCAGGTGCAGCGGGTGGTGATCGCGAGCAAGCTCCTCGCCTGAGGACCTGTGAAACAATCGGCTGCGCGCCGCCCCCGCCGGGCTCAGCCGGTGTCCGACTCCCCGAAGACCTCGGCCTCGAAGACGTAGATCGTCCCCCCCCGGCGCCAGGCTCCGGGGGGGAGGCCCGCCTTTCGGCAGGTCTGGTCGAGAAAGGTCTCCCGATCCCAGCCGTGCTCCACCGCCACCTGGGGGAGGAGCACGCCCCGGTAGTTTCCGTCGATGATGTACACCCCGTGGCGGCCGACCTCCACTTCCTCGGGGCGCTCCGCCCGGACAAGGGGCGAGAGCACGCTGATCTCCACGTCCAGCTCCGGCACCTCGGCGGGGGTTACGGGAGCGAAGCGGGGGTCCCCCACCGCGGCAGAGTGGGCCATCTCCGCCACCGTGCGGTACAGGGGCTCGGACGTCTCGAAGGTTCCGATGCACCCCCGGAGCTGCCCGGCCCGGTGCAGGGTCACGAAGGCGCCCCCCGCTCGGCAGAGGGAGGCCGCCTCGGGAGCCGGAGCGGGCGAACGGGACCGCCGCGCGGCAGCCTCGACGGATCTTCGGGCCAGCCGGAGAAGCTCCTGCCTCTCCCCGGGTGTCAGCACCCCTCTGCCTCCTCACCCCCCCCACCCGCCCGATTGGCCCTGCTCGGGTGAGGCCAGTCTTTTCCAGGGCTTCCGGAGTGTCAAGGCGCCCCGAAAGGCGTTGACGCTCCGAAAACCCGGCCCCTATAATCCGCCCCTCTCCACCGAGGCGCACCCGGGAGGCCCCATGCTCGCCATCAAGTGGATCCGCGACAACGCGGAGGCCGTCCGCACGTACCTGGGCCGCCGCGGCGCCGACGTCGACCTGGACCGCCTGCTGGCCCTGGACGACGAGCGCCGGGCCGTGCTCCAGGAGCTCGAGGCGCTGCGCAACCGCAGGAACGAGATCTCCCGCCACGTCGGGCAGCGAAAGCGCGAGGGAGCCGACGCGAGCGACCTGATCGCCGAGATGGGCGGGGTGGGGGAGAGGGTCAAGGCGCTCGAAGCCTCCCTCCGGGAGGTGGAGCCGGCCCTCGACGACCTCCTCCTGCGCGTTCCCAACGCACCCCACGCCTCGGTCCCCGAGGGGGCCGGCGAGGGCGAGAACCCCGTGGTGCGCACCTGGGGCGAGCCCCGGGCCTTCGACTTCGACCCGCTGCCCCACTGGGAGGTGGGCGAGCGCCTCGGGATCCTGGACTTCGAGCGGGCCGCCAAGATCTCCGGAGCCCGTTTCGTGGTCCTCAAGGGATGGGGCTCGCGCCTCGAGCGGGCCCTCATCCAGTTCATGCTCGACCTGCACACCCGGGAGCACGGGTACCTGGAGGTGCTGCCTCCCTTCCTGGTCAACTCCAAGGCGATGACCGGCACCGGGCAGCTCCCCAAGTTCGCGGAAGACCTCTTCCACCTCGAGGGGACCGACTACTACCTGATCCCCACGGCGGAGGTCCCGGTCACCAACCTCCACATGGACGAGGTGCTGGCGGAGGAGGACCTTCCCCTCAAGTACGTCTCCTACACCCCGTGCTTCCGCGCCGAGGCCGGCGCCTACGGCAAGGATACCCGGGGGATGATCCGCCAGCACCAGTTCGACAAGGTGGAGCTCGTCAAGTTCGCCCACCCGGACCGGTCCTACGAGGAGCTCGAGGGGCTGACCGCCGATGCGGAGAAGATCCTGCAGCGCCTCGGGCTGCCCTACCGGACGGTGAGCCTGTGCACCGGGGACCTGGGGTTTTCCTCCGCCAAGACCTATGACCTGGAAGTCTGGCTGCCGAGCCAGGGGGTCTACCGGGAGATCAGCTCCTGCTCGAACTTCGAAGACTTCCAGGCGCGCCGGGCGGCCATCCGGTTCCGGCCCAAGGGGGGCAAGGGGACCCAGTTGGTTCACACCCTGAACGGCTCCGGGCTCGCCGTGGGCCGGACCCTCGTCGCGATCCTCGAGAACTACCAGCAGGCGGACGGCTCGGTGGCCGTCCCCGAGGCCCTTCGGCCTTACGTGGGAGCCGACCGGGTCACCTGAGGGCGTCCCCGCTGCACCGCGTTCCCGCGCTCCAGCACCAAGCCCCCTTGACGGAGGGGTGGCCGAGCGGTTGAAGGCAGCGGTCTTGAAAACCGCCGTACCGAAAGGTACCGTGGGTTCGAATCCCACCCCCTCCGCCATCAAGAAAAACAATGGGTTAGGTCATATAACCTAATTCTGTTTCTGGTTGCGTGACCCGATCGTGTCGGCTGGGATCCGCGGTTCTTCCTCGCTCGGGCCGGGGACGAACACCTTTGCGGAGGGCACACCAGGGTTTGACAGCACGTTTTTTTTGGGGTTCATCCGCCAAATGACCGGGTGCTCGTGTCCAGGGACGACCGGGTGGGCCCGGCCACGCAGGCGGACGGCCGCTCGACGGGGGCAGCCGTTTCGGGATCCGCGATGCCGCGAGGATTCCGGATGCGGCACGGGAGCGCACCTACCGTACAGCCCGGCATCGTCCGCCGGAGGGGGCGGGCCTACCCGGTCGTTTACCGGAAGAACCTTTTTTTCTCGCGGCCCTGCATCCCCTCTTGACTCCGCCCGGCCGCTGGCCTAGAGTTACGACATAGCTTCAGTATAGCTACACGCCTCCGAGGTGGTCCTCGACTGCCGAGGCGGGCGGCATCGGTGCCTGGACCACGGGACACCGGCGAGCCGCCGAGCGGACGAGCTCCCATGGGCCGATCGAAAAACTCCGAAGAACGCCCGGATCTACGAGCCGAGGAGGCGCGGGCGGCGTTGCCGCGCTCGAAGTTCGAGGTGTGGGGCGAGGAGATGATCGAGAAAGAGGTGAGGCAGAGCGGCAACAGCGGCCGCGTGTACCTGCCGCCCGAGTGGATCGGCCGGCACGTGAAGATCATCCGCATTGACTAGGCGTCGGCCCATGATCGAGCTCAGAGAATTCGGCCGCTCCGACATCCCCGGGATGGTGGCCATCCAGCAGGCCATCACCAAGAAGAAGGTGCCTCGCACGTGGACCCGGATGGTGGAGCGCCACCTCGAGGACACCCAGGGAGTCGGTTTCGTGGCGGAGCGTGACGGGAAGATCGTGGGGTTCGTGATCGGCGAGGTGAAGGGCGAGGGGTTTGGGCTCCACCAGAGCGGCTGGATCGAGGTGGTGGGCGTCGATCCCCAGGCCATGGGGGAGGGGATCGGCAAGGCGATGATGGACAAGATCATCGACACGTTCCGCCGCAAGAAGATCACGAGCGTCTACACGGCGGTGCGCTGGGACGCGGTCGACATGGTGTCGTTCTTCAAGTCCGTCGGCTTCGGCCGCTCGGACTTCATCAATTTGGTGCGGCCGCTCTGACCGGAGGCCCCCAGCCCAGGGCGCGGGTGCTCCCCCGAGAGGGACCCCGTGAACGGGCGTCGGGGACCGGCAGCGCTGGAAGCAACGGATGCGAAGTAGGGATTCGTGGCGTAGAAGGAGAGGGCGATGAGGTACGCAGAGACCGGATACAATCTCGAGGTCGATCTCTCCCGGGGCAGCATCGACCGGGTGGAGACGGACCCCAAGGACACGGAGCTGTTTCTCGGGGGTTTGGGCACGAACGCCAAGATCATTTGGGAGCGGGTGCCCCCCGAGGTCGAGCCCTTCTCCGAGGACAACCTCCTGATCTTCAGCGCCGGGCTCCTGTGCGGCACCCCCGCCACCGGCTGCAACCGCACCATCGTCTCCACCATCTCCCCCCAGACCCGGCTCTTCGCCTTCTCGATGATGGGGGGCTTCCTCGCCCCGGAGCTCAAGTACGCCGGGTACGACAAGGTGATCATCCGCGGCAAGTCCCCGGACCTCGTCTACCTGTGGATCCACGACGACAAGGTCGAGATTCGCGACGCCTCCCACCTGCGCGGCAAGGGAGCCATCGAGACCGCGACGCTCATCCAGAAGGAGCTCAACGAGCCCAACGCCCAGGTGGCGGCCATCGGGATGGCCGGTGAGAACCGGGTCTTCTTCGCGTCCATCGAACAGAGCCGCTCCAGCGCGAGCCGGGGCGGCATCGGCGCCGTCATGGGCGACAAGGGGCTCAAGGCCATCGTGGTCCGGGGCACCAAGGACATCAACGTCGCGCGGCCGGCGGAGTACATGGAGCTCTGCAACGAGGTGATGGACTACATCAAGTTCCGGGCCGAGAACCCCGTCCCCGGGGTCATGCCCATCCTGGCCGGCCTCGGCTCCCCCCAGGAGATGAAGGTCCACGACGAGAAGTGGCACACCGAGAACTTCATGTGGGGCAACTCCCGGGTGCGCAGGAAGGACTTCTGGTCCGAGGAGATCGAGAAAGAGTGGACCGAGACCATGGAGAAGATGCAGCGGCGGCTGATCAGCTGCTACAACTGCCCCATGACCTGCGGCGCCACGATCCAGCCGCCGGGCAAGCCCACCTACATGATGAAGTGCTTCTCCAAGCTCACGTACACCATGGCGGCCTTCTCCGACCTGGAGTTCGGCCTGGGCATCGCCCAGAGCGCCACCGAGTACGGGGTGGACGGGTTCTCGGCGCCCCAGGTCATGGCCTTCGCGCTCGAGCTCTACGAGAAGGGCATCCTCACCGACGACGACTTCCCGGGCATGCCGGCCGACAACGAGGGCCGCTTCTACTGGCTGCTCGACCGGATCGTCCGCCGGGAGGGCATCGGCGACGTGCTCGCCAACGGCACCTACTGGGCGGCCCAGCAGATCGGCAAGGGCGCCGAGGAGTACGCCCACAACAACATCAAGAAGCACGAGCAGCTCCCCCTCAAGCTCTCGATGCTCAACCCCATCTACTTCCTCATGTACAGCACCGGGGAGAAGATGAACATCACCCAGATCGAGGGCCAGTTCCCCCAGGCGCCGTTCCTCACGGTGGAGGAGCGCGGGGCCTTCGTGAAGGACTGGTTCCAGGTCCCCGACGACAAGTTCAAGCAGATCCTCCTGGAGTGGGAACCGCGGGGCGAGAAGTCGATGCCCTTCTTTCCCACCGTCGAGATGTGCTGCGACATCGTGGACTGGCAGGAGAAGATGCACTACATCGACGACGCGCTGGGCATGTGCGCCGGGCTCTCGTCCTTCCCCCTGAAGCCCCCGTACCACATCCACAACTACCCGAAGTTCATCTCCGCCGGGGCCGGCTTCGAGATGGACGAGGAGAAGCTCTCCGCGGCGGTCAAGCGCTACCGCACCCTGGTTCGTGCCAACAACATCCGCAGGGGGATGCGCCGCAAGGACGACAAGCCGCCGGCCAACCACTGGAAGAAGCGGTTCCCGGAGCTCGAAGAGCAGCTCCTGACCGCCTACTACCGACTCAAGGGCTGGAACGAGGACGGCATCCCCACCGAGGAGTCGCTTCGGGAGCTGGGTCTGGACTACGTGGCCGACGAATTCCTGGAAAAGGGCATTCTGCAGGGCGACGGAGCAGGGGCTCCCCAGGAGGCGGCGGCGCAGTGACGGGATCGACAAGCCGAAAGGGTGGTGTTCGCCATGGCTGAGACCAAGAAGAAGCCCCAGAAGAAGACCAAGAAGATCAAGCGGATCCACGTCGACGCGGACAAGTGCAACGGCTGCCGCGCCTGCGAGGTGGCGTGCTCCGCGTTCCACGCCGCGCCCAAATACAGCGGCAACAACCCGGCGCGCTCCCGGGTCCGGGTGATCCGCAAGCCGCTGGAGGACGTGTACGTCCCCGTCTACGCGGGCGAGTACACCGCCTCCGAGTGCATGGGACGGAACACCTACACGATCGACGGGAAGGAGTACGACGAGTGCGCCCTGTGCCGGGCCTCCTGCCCGTCGCGGGACCTCTTCAAGGAGCCCGACTCCGGGCTCCCGCTCAAGTGCGACATGTGCGAGAGCGTGCCCGAGCTCGAGGAGCCCCTGTGCGTCAAGTGGTGCATGGTGGGGGCCCTGAAGTACGAGGAGCGGGAAGAGGAGGTGGACGAGGACGAGGCCCCGAAGCCGGAGGAGGTGGAGGTGGGCCTGGAGTCTCTGGTGCACAAGTTCGGCCTCCAGAAGGTGCAGGACACCGTCGCCCGCCTGTCCAAGAAGAGCTGAGGACTGCCGTGGAGAACGTAAGCGACTACAAGGAGATCGGCGATCTCATCCGCGCCAGCGGCGGTGAAGCCTTCAAGTACTGCTACCAGTGCGGGCTGTGCGATGTGGTGTGCCCGTGGAACCGGGTGCGGCAGTTCAGCATCCGCAAGATCGTTCGCCAGGCCTCGTTCGGGATGACGGAGATCGAGAACGAGGAGATCTGGCGCTGCACCACCTGCAACAACTGCCCCCAGCGGTGCCCCCGGGACGTGCGGCAGATCGACTCCGGGGTCGCCCTGCGGCGGATCGCCACCGAATACGGCGTCTTTCCGGAAAACGTCCGCCCGGTGCGGGCGGCGAGCGGCAACATGAACACCCTGGGCAACCCCTTCGGCGAGAGCCGGGAGTCCCGGGCGGACTGGGCCAAGGGCCTGCCCGTGCCCCAGTTCGAGAAGGGGATGGAGGTCCTGTACTTCAGCGGCTGCTACCTCAGCTACGACCGGAGACTGCGCAAGGTGGCCGCCGCCACGGCGAAGCTCCTGGACGCGGCGGGGGTCGGCTTCGGGATCCTGGGCTCCAAGGAGAACTGCTGCGGGGAGAGCATCCGCAAGGCCGGCGACGAGGAAGTCTTCCAGCACCTGGCCAAGGAGAACATCAAGACCTTCGTGGACCACAACGTGAAGAAGGTGCTGGTGTCCTCGCCGCACTGCTACCACACCTTCAAGAACGAGTACCCGGAGTTCATGGTGCACTTCGAGGTGGTGCACATCAACCAGCTCCTGTGGGACCTGATCCGGCAGGGCCGGCTGCAGTTGACCGGAGAGCTCCCCAAGAAGGTCACGTACCACGATCCGTGCTATCTGGGGCGGCACAACGGCATCTACGAGGAACCCCGGGAGCTCCTGAAGAGCGTGAGCGGTCTGGAGCTCGCCGAGATGCCCGACTGCCGAGAAGACAGCCTGTGCTGCGGCGGGGGCGGCGGGCGGATCTGGATGGACACCCCCCGGGGCGAACGCTTCTCGGACCTGCGGGTGGCCCAAGCGGTGGACCTCGGGGCGCAGGTGCTGGCCACCTCCTGCCCCTACTGCATCACGATGCTGGAGGACAGCCGGCTCGGCCACGAGCAGGGCGACACCCTCGAGATCAAGGACATCACTGAGATCCTCCAGGAGGCGCTCTGAGCCTGCCGGAAGCAATCTCTTAGACGCCACCGGAGCGGTCTCGCCGCGAACGAAACCACAGGGCGGCTCGAAGTGGGGGGCGCCGCCCGCGAGAGGAAGACCGGACCCGCGAGGACCGATCATCGAGAGACCCCCATCGGGATGGGGATCGAAGATCGCCACCGATCCTGGCGCGGGAGACAAGGGGTTGCGAGGGACCATCGACCCCGATCGACGCAAGCCCATAGGTGCCCGCTCTCCCTTCACGAGCGACCAGCACCGAACCCTGACGAGGGAAGGGAAACATGGCAGACGTACACGTGATCCACGGGCAATCCCAGGACCTTCTCACGAGCCGCAACCCGGGCGAGCACGGCGACGTCATGGTCGTCGGCGGCGGGATCAGCGGCATCCAGGCGGCCCTCGACCTGAGCGGCGCCGGGTTCAAGGTCTACCTGGTGGAGGAATCCCCGTCCATCGGGGGCCACATGGCCCAGCTCGACAAGACGTTCCCCACCAACGACTGCTCGATGTGAATACTCTCGCCCAAACTGGTCGAGGTCGGCCGGCAGCCTAATATCGAGGTCCTGACGTACACCCAGGTCGAGCGCGTGGAGGGGGACGCGGGCGACTTCACGGTCACGCTGAAGAAGAAGCCTCGTTACATCAACGAGGACAAGTGCACGGGCTGCACCGTGTGCGTGGAGTACTGTCCCGTTCAGTACCCGGACAAGTTCAACCAGGAGATCTCGCTCAACAAGGCGGTGCACGTCTACTTTTCCCAGGCGATCCCGCTCATCACCTACATCGACGACAGCTGCCTGTACCTCAAGGAGAAGAAGTGCGGCATCTGTGACGCCGTGTGCCAAGCGGGCGCGATCGACTTCTCCCAGGAACCCGAGAAGCTCGAGGTCAAGGTCGGCGCGATCCTGCTCTCCCCCGGCATCGAGCCCTTCGACCCGAAGGTGATGAAGGAGTATCGGTACGGCGAGTTCACCAACGTGGTGACGAGCATGGACTTCGAGCGGATCATGTGCGCCACGGGGCCGTACCAGGGGGAGATCCTGCGAGAGTC
The DNA here is from genome assembly GCA_033551855.1 of Deferrisomatales bacterium. GTDB lineage: Bacteria > Desulfobacterota > Deferrisomatia > Deferrisomatales > JACRMM01 > JBFLZB01. The sequence goes on along the minus strand of JAWSUI010000016.1, from coordinate 22,494 downwards.
CGACCTGAAGCACCCGAAGCGGGTGGCCTGGGTCCAGTGCGTCGGCTCCCGGCAGGTGCGGGAGGGCGCCAACAGCTACTGCTCCGCGGTGTGCTGCACCTACACCCAGAAGCAGGTGATCCTGACCAAGGAGCACGACGCCGAGGCGGAGTGCACCGTCTTCCACAACGACATCCGCTCCTACGGGAAGGACTTCGAGCGCTACTACCAGAGGACCGCGGAGCTGCCGGGAGTCCGGTTCTTCCGCAGCTACGTGTCGATCGTCCGAGAGGACCCGGTCACGAAGAACGTGACCGTCCGCTACTCCACCCCCGACGAGGGCGTGAAGGAAGAGGAGTTCGACATGGTGGTGCTGTCCGTCGGGCTGAACCCGCCCGCGGACGTCGAGGCGCTGGCCCAGAAGTTCGGGATCGAGCTCAACGCCCACCGCTTCGGCCTGGCCTCGCCGGCCAACCCCATGGAGACCTCGCGTGACGGGATCTTCGTCAGCGGGGCCTTCCAGGGACCCACGGACATCCCCGAATCGGTCTTCACCGCCAGCGCGGCCGGCTCCCAGTGCGGGGAGCTCCTGGACTACCGGCGGGGGAAGCTGGCGGTCGAGCGGAGCTACCCCCTGGAGCGCGACGTCTCCCAGGAGGAGCCGCGCATCGGCGTGTTCGTGTGCCACTGCGGCGCGAACATCGGGCGGATCGTCGATGTGCCGTCGGCCGTGGAATACGCCCGTACCCTCCCGAACGTGGTCCACGCCCAGGAGCAGCTCTTCTCCTGCGCCACCAACTCCGCCAAGGAGATCACGGACGTCACCCGGGAGAAGGGGCTGAACCGGGTCATCGTGGCCGCCTGCTCCCCCCGGACCCTGGAGGCGCTGTTCCGCGACACGGTCCGGGAGGCGGGCATCAACCAGTACTACTGCGAGATGGCCAACATCCGGGAGCACTGCTCCTGGGTCCACGCCAAGGAGAAGGAGGCCGCCTCGGAGAAGGCCAACGACATCATCCGCATGGCGGTGGCCCGGGCAGCCCACCTGGAGCCCCTCCAGGAGTTCGACCTGCCGGTGAACAAGGCCGCTTTGGTGGTTGGCGGCGGAGTGGCCGGGATGAACGCGGCCCTCAGCATCGCCGACCAGGGTCACCACGTGCACCTGGTCGAGAGGGAGTCCGACCTGGGCGGCACGGCCCGGAGGCTGCACTTCTCCCTGACGGGTCTCGACGTGCAGGGCTATGTCACCGACCTGGTGGGGAAGGTCTACCGCCACCCCCTGGTCCACGTGACCACCGACGCGACGATCGCCGGGGCCACCGGCTACGTGGGCAACTTCGTCACCCGCGTGCGGTCGAAGGGGCGCCTGCAGGAGATCCAGCACGGCGTGACCGTGATCGCCACCGGCGCCGCCGAGCACCGGCCCACGGAGTACCTCTACGGGGAGGACCCCCGGGTCATGACCCAGCTCGAGCTGGAGGCCGGCCTCGCCACAGGCGAAGAAAAGGTCGCGGCCGCAGAGACCCTGGTGATGATCCAGTGCGTCGGGTGTCGGGAGCCCGACCGCAACTACTGCGCCCGGATCTGCTGCAGCCAGGCGGTGAAGAACGCCTTGAAGCTCAAGGAGGGCCGGCCCGAGAGGGACATCTACATCCTCTTCCGCGACATGCGCACCTATGGCTTCAGCGAGGACTTCTACCGGGAGGCGGCGGACAAGAACGTGAAGTTCATCCGCTACGAGTTCGAGAACAAGCCTCGGGTGGAAGCCCTGGGGCAGGGCGGGGCCCTCCGGGTCGTCGCGGACGACCCGATCCTCGGCAAGACGCTCGCCATCGACGCCGATGCCGTCGTGTTGTCCGCCGCCGTGGCGCCGCGCCCGGAGAACCGAGAGCTCGCCCAGCTGTTCCAGGTGGCCCTCAGCCCGGACGACTTCTTCAAGGAGGCCCACGTGAAGCTCCGTCCGGTGGAGTTCACGACGGACGGGGTCTATCTCTGCGGCACCGCCCACTACCCCAAGAACCTCCAGGAGACCATCAGCCAGGCCTACGGAGCCGCCGGCAGGGCCGTGGCGCTCCTCTCCCACGACACGGTCGTGGCCTCCGGCTCGGTCTGCGAGGTGGAGGAGGACAAGTGCATCGCCTGCGGGGAGTGCGTGGCCGCGTGCAGCTACGGGGCTGTGGAGCTGCGGGAGACGGGCCGGGGCAAGAAGGCGGGCGTGAACCCCGTGCTCTGCAAGGGCGACGGCCTGTGCAACGCGGTGTGCCCCACGGGGGCCATCTCCCTGAAGCACTTCACCGACGAGGAGTTCCTCAGCCAGATCGACGCCGCCGTCGGTGACTGGTAGGGCGGCACGTGGGAGCGGGGCTGCCCGCGAAGAGACGACTTCGATTCTCCAAGACAGGAGGCAGGGTCCCATGAGCACCAAGTTCAAGGCCAAGATCCTCGGGTTCGTCTGTCACTGGTGAGGCTACGGGTCTGCGGACCTAGCTGGAGTTTCCAGACTACAGTACAGCCCGGAAGTGCGGCTCATGCGCGTCATGTGCACGGGCCGGATCGACCTCGCCTTCGTGCTCCGCGCCTTCCAAGGGGGGGCCGACGGGGTGTTCATCGGCGGGTGCCACCTCAACGAGTGCAACTACACGACCCACGGGAACTTCTACGCCCTGCGGATGGCGAACATCGGCAAGCGGCTGCTCCAGGCCCTCGGGCTCGACCCGGCTCGGCTGCGCATCGAGTTCATTTCGGGCTCCGAAGGAACCCGGTTTGCGGAACTGATGAGCGATTTCGGCCGACAGATCCGGGAGCTCGGGCCCCTCGGCATCGCGGAGGGCCTCGACCGGGAGGCGCGTGCGTCCCGTCTCGCGGCCGCCACGAAGATCGTGCCCTACATCAAGCTCCTCGAGCGGGAACGGCTCCGCCTGAAGTTCGAGACCGAGGAGGAGTATGCGGAGTTCTTCCGGGGCGAGGAGTTCGAGCGCCTGTTCCGGGAAACCGTGGGGGAGAAGCTGGCCATGAGCCAGATCGCTTCGCTGCTGCAGCACCGAGCGCTGCCCTCCGGGGAGATTGCCCGGGCACTGGGCCTGACTCCCTCGGAGGTCTCGCGGCACCTCGGCAGCTCCACCCGGCACGGCCTCGTTCGGTACGACGAGAAGGAGAAGTGTTACGCCCTGGCGTGAGAACGGGTAGGGCGCGCCCGCCGAGCGAGGCGCTTCTACCAGAGGCGAAGGGCCACGGACGCCTCGGCGAGGCGTCCCTACCAGAGGCGAAGGGCCAAGGGCCATCGCCGACGTCTTGGACGGAGAGCATGGACATCGAACGAGTCGACCAGATCATCGCGAAGCACGGGGGAGAGGCGAGCTCCCTCATCCAGATCCTCCTGGACATCCAGGCCGAGAACCACTGGCTCCCCCGGGAGGCCCTCGAGCGCGTGGGCGAGCGGCTCGAGGTCCCGATGGCCCGGATCCACCACGTGGCCACCTTCTACAAGGCGTTCAGCCTGGTCCCGAAGGGGCGCCACCAGGTCCACATCTGCGTGGGCACCGCCTGCCATGTCCGGGGCGCCCAGAGGGTCCTCGACTCGGTCGAGGGCTTCACCGGCATCAAACCGGGCGAGACCGATCTGGACCTGAAGTACAGTCTCGAGACCGTCAACTGTCTGGGGTGCTGTGCGCTGGGTCCCGTGATGGAAGTCGACAGGAAGACCTTCGGCAGGCTGTCCCCCGGCGAGTCGGTGGACGTGCTCAAGCACTACGAGTAGGGGACAACCATGGCGTGTTTGCATTCTCCAGCAGAGCTCGAAAGCCTCCGACAAGAGATCGCTTCCCGGCGCGCTTCGGACGCGCCCTGCATCTCCGTGTGTGCCGGGGCCGGCTGCATCGCCTCGGGGGCGGCCGAGGTCATCGAGGCGTTCCAGGCGGAGGTGGCGTCCCAGGGCCTCGGGGTCGAGGTGGAGACGAAGGGCACCGGCTGCCCCGGCTTCTGCGAGAGGGGCCCCATCGTCGTCGTCTACCCCCAGGAGATCTGTTACCTCCAGGTGAGCCCGCAGGACGTCCCGGAGATCGTCGCGAAGACCATCCGGGAGGGCGAGGTCGTCGACCGCCTCGTCTACGAGGACCCCGCCACGGGGACCAAGGCGCCCAAGGAGTCCGAGATCCCCTTCTACCGGAACCAGGAACGGATCATCCTCGGGACCAATATCCGGATCGACCCGAAGAGCATCGAGGACTACCTGGCGGTGGGCGGCTACGCCGCCCTCGCCAAGGCCCTGTTCCAGATGACTCCGGAGGCGGTGCTCGACGAGATCCAGCGGGCCAACTTGAGGGGGCGGGGGGGCGGGGGGTTTCCCGCGGGCAGGAAGTGGGAAGGCTCCCGCAGCGCCCCCGAGCCGATCAAGTACGTCATCGTCAACGCCGACGAGGGGGACCCCGGGGCGTTCATGGACCGGGCCCTGCTCGAGGGCAACCCCCACTCGATCCTCGAGGGGCTGATCATCGGAGGCTACACCGTAGGCGCCCGGGAGGGATACATCTACGTCCGGCAGGAGTACCCGCTGGCGGTGGAGAACATCACCCTGGCCATCCGGAAGGCCGAGGAGTACGGGCTGCTCGGCACCGACATCCTGGGCTCCGGCTTCGACTTCACCGTCAAGGTCCACCAGGGGGCGGGCGCCTTCGTCTGCGGGGAGTCCACCGCCCTCATGACCGCACTCGAGGGCAGGGCGGGCGAGCCCCGGCCCAAGTACATCCGCTCCAACATCAAGGGCCTCTGGGACAGGCCCAGCGTGCTCAACAACGTGGAGACCTGGGCCAACGTGCCCCTCATCGTCAACCGTGGGGCGGAGTGGTTTACCCGGCTGGGCACCGAGGGCAGCAAGGGGACGAAGATCTTCTCCCTGGTGGGCAAGATCACCAACACCGGTCTCGTCGAGGTGCCCATGGGGATCACCCTGCGGGACATCATCTACAAGATCGGCGGGGGGATCCCGGGGGGCAAGAAGTTCAAGGCGGTGCAGACCGGAGGCCCCTCCGGAGGATGTCTGCCCGAACACTTGCTCGACCTGCAGGTCGGCTTCGACGAGCTCACCAAGGCCGGCTCCATGATGGGGTCCGGCGGGATGATCGTCATGGACGAAGACACCTGCATGGTCGACGTGGCCCGGTACTTCGTCGACTTCCTCACCGACGAGTCCTGCGGCAAGTGCGTTCCCTGCCGGGAAGGCCTCCGGCAGATGCACAAGGTCCTCACCAACATCACGGAGGGGCGCGGCAAGGAGGGCGACATCGAGATCCTCGAGGCGCTCTCCGAGGTGGCCACCGAGGGCGCGCTCTGCGCCCTGGGAAAGAGCGCCCCCAACCCCTTCCTCAGCACGCTGCGCTACTTCCGCGACGAGTACGAGGCCCACATCCGGGAGCAGCGCTGCCCGGCGCTGTCCTGCAAGGAGCTCATCGCCTTCTACGTCGACCCGGAAGCGTGCCAGGCCTGCGGGAGCTGCCTGCGCAAGTGCCCGGCGGACGCCATTACGGGGGGCAAGAATCTCATCCACATCGTGGACCAGGACAAGTGCACCAAGTGCGGGACGTGCATCGAGGCCTGCCCACCCCGTTTCGCCGCCGTGCGGAAGCTCTCGGGCGAGGCGGTGCCTCCTCCCGTCCCGGAAGAGAAGCGAACCATCGTGAGAAAGAGCAAGAAAGATGCGTGACATCCGCCTCCAGATCGACGGCAAGGAAGTGGCAGCGACGGAGGGGATGACCCTCCTCCAAGCGGCGCGCGGTGCCGGGCTCTCCATCCCCACCCTGTGTCACCACGAAAAGCTCGAGCCCTTCGGGAGCTGCCGGCTCTGCCTCGTCGAGGTAGACAAGCGCGGCTGGACGAGCCGGGTGGCGAGCTGCGTCTACCCCGTAGAGGACAAGCTGGTGGTGCGTACGCGCTCCGAGGTCATCGACCGGATTCGAAGGATGATCCTGGAGCTCTACCTGGCCCACGCCCCCGATTCGCCCACTCTCAACGACCTGGCCGGGGAGTACGGGGCGGACAAGGACCGGTTCGAGAAGGAGAGCTCCTTCTGTATCCACTGCGGCCTGTGCGTGCGCTACTGCGCCGAGGTGAAGAAGAAGGACGCCGTGGGGTTCATCGACCGGGGGCCGCGCAAGGAGATCGCTTTCGTCCCGGAGATCGCCTCCAAGGAGTGCTGGAGCTGCAAGGAGTGCTTTCCCCTGTGCCCCACGGAGGCGCTCCAGGCCGCGTACGTCTTCGTGGAGGCCCTGAAGTTCCCGCGTACGGCGTCGGAGCCCCGCGCCGCGGGGGCCTGAGGCTGGAGACGAGCTCGGCCAGGAGCCGACGGTCCGCGTGAACCAGCTCACCGGGGAGCCCATCCCGCCGCCCCCCGCGGACGGGGATCACGACGAGGGCATCGTCGCCGTCCCCGCCCGGGTGTACGACCGGTCGGGGCTGCGCGACGAGGTGCGCCAGCCCCTCGTCCGCGAGCGGCCCGTCACCCTCCACCTGAACGGCCGCGAGGTGGTGACCCTCTTGTGCGCCGGGCACCATCTGGACGAGCTGGCCGCCGGCTTCTTCTACGCCGAGGGGTTCCTCCGCAGCCCCGAGGACGTCGCTTCCATCCGGGTGGACGCGGAGGCGGGGCGCGTGGAGGTCCAGACGCGGGGAGAGCCCCTCCTGGCCTCCGAGCTCTGGTCAAAGAGGACGGTCACCTCGGGCTGCGGCAAGGGTTCGGCCTTCTACCACGCCCTGGACGCCCTCCTGAGCAAACCCTCTGAGAGCCCCCTGCGGGTGTCGGCGGCCCAGGTGCTGGACCGCATGGAGGATCTCAACCGGCTGAGCGAGACCTACCGGCGCACCCGGGGGGTCCACAACACGGCGCTGGCGAAGCCGGACCAGCTCCTGCTCTTCCGGGACGACATCGGCCGCCACAACGCGGCCGACATGGTGGTCGGCCACGTGTTCCTCCAGGGCATGACCCTGGGGGACAAGATGCTCCTGACCACCGGGCGACTTACCTCGGAGATCCTGCTCAAGGCAGCCCGGGTGGGCCTAGGGGTCCTCGTCAGCCGCAACGCCGCGACGGGTCTCGCCGTGGAGCTCGCCCAGACACTCAACATCACGTTGATCGGGTACGTGCGGGCCGGCCGGTTCACCGCCTACAGCGGCCACGAACGCATCGTGGGGTGAGGGGGGGGTCTGGGAGGCGATCCTTGGCGCCCCCACCCCGGCCCTCCCCCGGTGGGGGAGGGAGACTCACCGCTTACCGCTCACCATCGCTCCGGAGGGTGAACCCTGAAGACCATCGCCGTCTGCAACCACAAGGGAGGCTCGGGCAAGACCACCACCGCGGTGAGCCTGGCCGCTGCGCTGGCGGAAGCCGGGTCGCCGAGCCTGGTGGTGGACCTGGACCCCCAATGCTCCGCCACCCGCTGGCTCGGGGCCGACGACGGCGGCGCCGAGAGCCTCGACGCCCTCCTGGGCTCCGGGGACCTCCTGGACCGGATCCTCCCCACCGCGGAGACCGGCGTGGGCCTGATCCCTGCCACGGCACTGCTGGGTGGGGCGGAGCGATCGTTGGCCGGTGAGATCGGGGCCGAGACGCTCCTGCGCCGCCGCCTCGAGGGGCTGGCCGAGTCCTTGGGGAAGCGGGCGGGCCGGCACCGTTGGGAGCCGGAGCGGGTAACCCCTGCGGAATTCCTGGAGTACGGGTCCGCAGACCCGGAGGTGGTCTGGGGGGCGCGCTACCGTGCGGCCGGCCCTGCGGAGCGGGAGCGGCTGGCGGCCGACCGCAACCGCCGCCTCACCGAGCAGGCCCGGGCAACTCCCTACGACTGGGTCTTTCTGGACTGCCCGCCCTCGACGGGCATCCTCCTGATCAACGCGCTGGCGGCTGCGGACCGGGTCCTGATCCCGGTGGAGGCCCACTTCCTTGCCGTCGTGGGCCTCGCCCAACTCCTCCAGACGGTGGCGCTCGTCCGGGAGCGCCTCAACCCGGGCCTCGAGGTCCTGGGAATCCTGCCTTGCCGGCTCGACGCCCGGGCCCGCCACGGCCCCGAGGTGGTAGAGAGCCTCCGGGAGCAGTACGGGCCCCAGCTCTTCGCCACGGTCATCCGGCAGAACATCCGGTTGGCGGAGTGCCCGGGGCACCGGACCGCCATCACCCGTTTCGACCCCCGCAGCGCCGGGTCCCAGGACTACCGGGCCCTGGCCCGGGAGGTCGGGGAGCGCATGGGGCGGGGGGTGCCGGACCGCGAGGGCGACGGGCGGAAATCCTCTTGACCGGCGCCGGGGAGAGAAGGTAGGGTTCTGCCCACCGGCCGGGAAGGATGTCGTCTCGACCGGCGGGAGGCAGCTGCGAACCGGAGGGAGTGGCTGCACCCCAGGCCGCTCCCTTTTTTGTTTTTGTGTGGACGGCCCCTCCCGACAACGGACACTCCGATGGCCGAGAAGTACAGAGCGGCAGGGCACGCCCTTTCCGTCTGGGGCTTTCGAACCATCGCTAGTGCATCACATGGGTCGGAAGTACCCAGAGTCTGTGAGGAAAGGAGGTGTGAGCCATGGCAAAGGGAACCGTGAAGTGGTTCAACGACCAGAAGGGGTACGGGTTCATCTCCCAGGAGGGTGGCCCGGATGTCTTCGTGCACTTCAGCGCCATCGAGGGTGAGGGCTTCAAGACCCTGACCGAGGGGCAGGCGGTGGAGTTCGACGTGACCCAGGGGCCCAAGGGCGCCCAGGCGTCCAACGTGCGCCCCGCCTGACCGCCTCGCCGGTTCGAGAACGCGAAGGCCGGATCCGCCGTGGTGGGTCCGGCCTTTCCTCCGTGTGCGGGCCGGCCCGTTCAGCACCCATCCGGGCGGACCCGGCCCGAGGGAGAGGGAGGGGTAGGACATGGAACTGCTGGTGCGCAGCGTGGCGGAGCGGGTGGCCCTGGTGGCCGAGGCCTTCGCCGTGTTCTTCATCGTCATCGGCTTCGCCCAGGCCCTCTACACCTTCGTGGTCAAGGGACTGATCCGCCACCGGACCCACCGGGCCCTCGTGGAGGCGCGCAACGAGCTGGGGCACATGCTCTCCCTGAGCCTGGAGTTCCTCATCGGCGCGGATGTCCTGCTCACGGCGATCTCGCCGGGCTGGGACGAGATCGGCAAGCTCGCGGCGATCGTCGGCATCCGCACCGTCCTGAACTTCTTCCTGGTCCAGGAATTGCGAATCTTCGGGGACCGAGGAGGGCGCCCTCGGTTCCGCTCCCGTGGCCCACTCTCGCTCAGGCTCCGGGGCCGGCCTCCGGCTCCGCCAGCGAGCGGGGCCACGCATTCACCACCGCCTTGACGAGGGTCGCCAGCGGGATGGCGAAGAAGACGCCCCAGAAGCCCCAAAGCCCGCCGAAGAGCAGCACCGCCACGATGATGGCGATCGGGTGCAGGTTGACAGCCTCCGAGAAGAGCCACGGCACGAGCAGGTTGCCGTCCAGGGCCTGGATCACCAGATAGGTGATCGTGAGGTAGCCGAGCTCCGCGCTCCAACCCCACTGGAAGAAGCCGATGAGGAGGACCGGCACCGTCACGGCGATGGCCCCCACGTAAGGGATGATGACCGAGAGCCCCACGAGCGCCCCCAGGAGCATGGCGTAGTTCAGCCCGAGGAAGGCGAAGGCCGCGTAGGACACCACCGCCACGATCAGGATCTCCGCGAACTTCCCCCGCACGTAGTTGCCGATCTGCAGGTCCATCTCCTCCCAGATCCTCACGGCCACCCCCCGCTCCTGGGGCAGGTAATGGAGCAGCCACCCCAGGATCTGCTCCTTGTCCTTGAGGAGGAAGAAGACCAGGACCGGCAGGAGCACCATGTAGACCAGAATGGTGAAGACGTGGGAGAGGGAGGCCAGGGAGACCGACAGCAGGCCCTGACCCAGCCGCGTGACGCTCGCGCGGATTCCCATGATCATCTCCACCACCTGTTCCTCCGTGACGAAGTTCGGGTAGCGCTCGGGCAAGAGGAGCAGCGTCCGCTGCCCCGTGGCGATCATGTTCGGGAGCTCCTGGACGAGCTGAGTGACCTGCTGGGAGAGGAGCGGTGCGAGGCCGAGGGTGAGGAAGAGGAGGAACGCGAGGAACACCGTGAAGACCAGGTAGACGGCGAGACGCCTGCGCACCCCGCGGCGGGCCAGGGCGTCGATCGGCGCCTCGAGCAGGTACGCGAGCACGACACTGGCGAACACCGGCGCCAGCATCCGCCCAAGGAGCAGCACCACTGCGAAGCCGACGGTCAAGAGCACCGCGAGGATGACCGCCTCCGGGTGGGAGAAGTACTTGCGGCTCCAGCGGTGGAAGATCGGGTTCGTCACGGTTCCGTCCCCTCTGGGTCGAGGCCCGCGCCCGGCAGGGCTAGGGAGTGAAGGGCCAGGCCCACGGGATCAGGGGCACCGCCAGCAGGACCAGCAGGATCTCCAAGGGGAGCCCGACCCTCCAGTAGTCCCCGAAGCGGTATCCGCCCGGCCCCATGACCAGCACGTTGTTCTGGTGGCCGATGGGCGTGAGGAAGGCGCAGGAGGCGCCCACCGCCACGGCCATGAGGAAGGGGTCGGGGCTCAGGCCGAGCTCCCGGCCCACCCCGATCGCAATGGGGGCCATGACCACCGCCGTGGCGGCGTTGTTCATGAGGTCCGACAGGGTCATGGTCACCACCAGGATCGCGGCAATCACCAGATGGGGAGAAAGGGCCCGGGCGAGCTCTCCGATCCGGGCTGCGATCCAGGCGGCGGCGCCGGTGGTCTCCAGGGCGCCGCCCACGGGGATGAGCGCTCCCAGGAGGACGACCACCTGCCAGTCGATGCTCTCGTACACGTCGGCCGGTGACAGCACCCCCGCGAGCACCATCACGAGCACCGCCATCACCAGCGCGATGGCGGCCGGGAGGATCCCGAAGGCGATGGCGGCGATGGCCGCGGCGAAGACCGCCAGGGGCACGAGCGCCCGCCGGGGCTGGAGGGTGAGGCCCCGCTCCGCCAGGGGCAGGCACCCCAGCCGGCTCACGGACTGGCCCAGGCTATCCGCCTCCCCCTGAAGGAGGAGCACGTCCCCGGGCTCGAGCCGCACGTCCCGCAGCCGGGTGCGGATCTGCTGACCCTTGCGGGAGAGGGCGAGCAGGTTCACGCCGAAGAGGTTTCGCAGCCGCAGGCTCCGGGGGCTCCGGCCCGCGAGCCAGGAGAGGGGGGTGACCACGGCCTCGGCCACCGCCAGGTCGGCCGCCTCCAACTCCTCGAGCATCTTCGAGGCCTCCACGAGCTCGACGCCTTCCTGGTCCACGAGGGCCTGGATGGCAGTGGCGTCGGCCTTGACGAGGAGCACGTCGCCCTCCCGCAGGGTGATCCGGTGGAGAAGCCCCGGGTAGCGCCACCCGTTGCGGATGAGTTGGAGCACGTTGAACTCCACCCCCGCGCCTTCCTGCACCTGGGCCAGGGTGCGGCCCGCCACCTTCGCCCCTTCCTTGACCCTCATCTCGGTGACGTAGTCGGAAATCTCGAAGGGCTCCCCGCCCCCGCCGGCCTTCCGGCCCCGGGGGATGAGCCGCCAGCCCACGAGCACCAGGAACGCGATGCCCGCCGCGGCCAGGGGCACGCCGACCCACGCGAAATCGAACAGGGCGAAGCCGCGGCCCATGGCGTCCCGCCGGAAGCCGGAGACGATGATGTTCGGGGGGGTGCCCACGAGGGTTGTGAGGCCCCCGAGGATGGTGGCGAACGACAGGGGCATGAGGAGGAGCGACGGCGAGTATCCTGTCTTGCGGGCCGTCGAGATCCCTGCGGGCAGCAGGAGGGCCAGGGCCCCCACGTTGTTCATGAAGCCGGAGATGAAACCGCCGAAGAGGCTCAGCGCGGTCGTCTGCCCGGCCCGGCTCTGGGTGGCAGCCGTAACCCGTCGCACCACCAGGTCCACGACGCCCGAGCGCTCCAGGGCGGCGGAGATGGCGAGCACGGCCGCCACCGTCATCACGGCCGGGTGGCCGAAGCCGTAGAAGGCCTCGGAGCCCGGCACGAGCCCCGTCGCCACGGCGGCCAACAGGGCCCCGACCGCCACCACGTCCACCCGCCAGCGCCCCCAGAAGAAGAGGACCAGGGCCGCTCCGAGGATGCCGAACAGGACGAGCTGCGGCGTGGTCATGGAGATGCCTCCCGCCCTGCATGGGCGGTGGAGAGGGGTCTCAAGTCGAAGGCGGCGGCGAGGAGCGCCCGGGTGTAGGTCTCCTTCGGATTCTCGAAGACCTCCTCCGCCGAGCCGTGCTCCACCACGCGGCCGTCCTTCATGACCGCGATGTCGTGGGAGAGGGCCCGCACGACCTTGAGGTCGTGGCTGATGAAAAGATAGGCAAGTCCATGTTTTTCCTGGAGCTCTCGGAGCAGCTCCACGATCTGGGCCTGGACCGACATGTCCAGGGCCGAGGTGGGCTCGTCGAGGACGATGAACCGGGGCTTGAGCACCAGGGCCCGGGCGATGGCAATGCGCTGGCGCTGGCCCCCCGAGAACTCGTGAGGGTAGCGGTCCTGCGCGGCGGGGTCCAGACCCACCTCCTCCAGAGCCCGGGCGATGAGGACCCGCCGCTCGGCGTCGCTCCCCCCCATCCGGTGGACCCGGAGCCCCTCCTCGATGATCTGGCCCACGGAGAAGCGCGGACTCAGGGACCCGTAGGGGTCCTGGAAGACCATCTGGGCCTCGCGCCGCAGGGGGCGAAGCTCGCGGGACCGGAGCCCCTGGAGCTCGCGCCCCTCGAAGCGGACGGACCCTCGGCTCTTCTCCAGGCGCAGCAGGGCCCGGGCCAGGGTGGACTTGCCCGAGCCGCTCTCCCCGACCACCCCCAGGGTGTGGCCGGCCTTCACCCGCAGGGTGACGCCGTCCACCGCTTTCACGTGGGCCACGGTGCGGCGAAGCAGGCCCTTCTTCACGGGGAACCAGACCCGCACCCCGTCCCCCTCGAGGAGCACCGGGGCCCCAACCGGCCCGGGGTCGGGGCGCCCTCTGGGCTCGGCGGCCAGGAGTTTCCTCGTGTAGGGGTGGGCGGGCGCGTCGAAGAGCTCTTGGGTGGGGCCGTGCTCCACCACCTCCCCCTCGGTCATCACGTACACCCGGTCTGCCACCCGGCGCACGATCGCCAGGTCGTGGGTGATGAGCAGGAGCGCCATCCCCAGCCTTCGGCGCAGGCTCTGGAGGAGCTCGAGGATCTGGGCCTGCACGGTCACGTCGAGGGCCGTGGTGGGCTCGTCCGCGATGAGGAGGTCCGGCTCGTTGGCGAGCGCCATGGCGATCATGATGCGCTGCTGCTGGCCCCCGGAGAACTCGTGGGGCAAGGCCGAGAGCCGGTCTACCGCCTCCGGCAGGCCCACCAGGTGCAGCAGCTCCCGCACCCGGTCCCGGGCGGCCTGGCGCCCCAGCCCCTTGTGTACGAAGAGGACCTCGCCGATCTGGCGCTCCACCGAGTGCAGGGGGTTCAGGGAGGAGAGTGGTTCCTGGAAGATCATCGCCACCCGGTTGCCCCGAAGCTCCCGCAGGCGCGCCCGGGGCGCCCCCAGGAGCTCCTCCCCGCGGAACCGGACGCTGCCGCCGGGGTGTCGGGCAGCGGGGTAGGGCAGGAGCTGGAGCACGGAAAGCGCCGTCACCGACTTCCCCGACCCGCTCTCCCCCACGAGCCCCACCGCCTCCCCCGGGGCGATCTCCAGAGAAGCGCCCCGCACGGCGCGGACTTCCTTCGCCCCCTGCCCGAAGGAGACGTGGAGGTCGCGGATCTCCAGGAGCTCGCTCATCCCTGCTCCACCGCGGGCGAAGCGAGCGGGCACGGGGAGCCCCAGCGCTCCGCCGCGCGATCCGCGATTTCGGGAGGGGGTGAGGCCGAGAGCCCCGGTGTGCCGAACCGTCTTTCCGGATTCCAGGGCTGCGGCTCGGTCGCGGCGGCGCGCGGCGGCGCTCCGGGGCTCCCCGTCCCCGACCGGATTCGCGGTTGCGGAGGGCGGAGAGCGTTCATCGCAGGGTCTTCCGGGGGTCGAAGGCGTCGCGCACGGCTTCGCCGATGAAGATCAGGAGGCTGAGCATCACGGCCAGCACGGCGAAGGCGGTGATCCCGAGCCAGGGGGCGTGGAGGTTGGACTTGCCCTGGTTCAGGAGCTCCCCCAGGGAAGCGGAGCCGGGGGGCAGGCCGAAGCCCAGGAAGTCCAGCGCCGTGAGGGTCGTGATGGAGCCGTTGAGGATGAAGGGCAGGAACGTCAGCGTGGCGACCATCGCGTTGGGCAGGATGTGGCGGAACATGATGACCGCGTCGCTCACCCCCAGGGCCCGGGCCGCCCGCACGTAGTCGAAGTTGCGCACCCGCAGGAACTCGGCGCGCACCACCCCCACCAGCCCCATCCAGCTGAACAGGAGCATGAGCCCCAGGAGCCACCAGAAGCTCGGCTCCACCACGCTCGCCAGGATGATGAGGAGGTAGAGGATCGGCAGGCCCTGCCACACCTCGATGAAGCGCTGGAAGAAGAGGTCCACCGCGCCCCCGAAGTAACCCTGCACCGCCCCTGCCGCCACCCCGACGACCGAGGAGAGGAGCGTCAGGGTCAGGCCGAAGAGCACCGAGATGCGGAAGCCGTAGACGAGCCGCGCCACCACGTCGCGCCCGTGGTCGTCGGTGCCCAGCCAGTTGTCCCGCGAGGGAGGGGCGGGGGCAGGCACCCGCAGGGCGTAGTTGATGGTGTCGTACCGGTAGCGCACCGGGGGCCAGACCATCCACCCCTTCCCCTGGATGAGCTCCGCCACCTCCGGGTCCCGGTAGTCGGCCTCGGTGGGGAGGAAGCCCCCGAAGGCGGTCTCGGGGTACGAGCGGAGGACCGGCACGTAGAAGTCCCCATCGTAGCGCACCAGCAGCGGCCGGTCGTTGGCCAGGAGCTCCGCGCAGAGGCTCGCCCCGAAAAGCCCGAGGAAGAGCCACAGGGACCAGTAACCGCGGCGGTTGGCGCGAAAATTGGCGAGGCGGCGCCGGGTCAGGGGGGTGAGGCGCACGGTGCTCACGACGCCCGGGTCTCGAAGTCGATCCGGGGGTCCACCAGGTGGTACGTGAGGTCCCCGGCCAGGTTCAGGAGCAGACCGAGCAGGGTGAAGAAGTACAGGGTGCCGAACATGACCGGGTAGTCGCGGCTCACCGCGGCCTCGAAGCCCAGGAGCCCGAGCCCGTCCAGGGAGAAGATGATCTCGGTGAGGAGCGACCCGGTGAAGAGCGCCCCCACGAAGGCGCTCGGGAACCCGGCGATCACGATGAGCATGGCGTTGCGGAACACGTGGCCGTAGAGCACCCGGCGCTCCGTGAGGCCCTTGGCCCGGGCGGTGACCACGTACTGCTTGTGGATCTCCTCGAGGAAGGAGTTCTTGGTGAGCATGGTCAGCCCCGCGAACCCCCCGATCACCATGGAGGTCACGGGCAGGGTGATGTGCCAGATGTAGTCGAGGATGCGGGCGGGCCAGGCGAGCTCGTGCCAGTTCTCCGACACGAGCCCCCGGAGCGGGAACCAGTCCAGGTACCGGCCGCCGGCAAAGAGCACGATCAGCAGGATGGCGAAGAGGAACCCGGGGATGGCGTTGCCGAGCACCACCACCGTGCTCGACCACACGTCGAACCGGGAGCCGTCGCGCACCGCCTTCGCGACCCCGAGGGGGATGGAGATCAGGTAGACCAGCAGCGTGGTCCACAGCCCCAGGGAGATCGACACCGGCATCTTGTCGAGCACCAGCTCCACCACCCGGCGGCTGCGGAAGAAGCTCTCGCCGAAGTCGAAGACGGCGTAGCTCTTCACCATGCGCCAGAACCGCTCGTGGGCGGGCCGGTCGAACCCGAACTGGCGCTCGATCTCCTGGATGATCTCGGGGGGCAGCCCCCGGGCCCCCCGGTACTTGCTCGGGGACTCCCCGGTTCCGGGAGGGGCCTGGGACCGAACCGCCACGTCCTCCTGCCCCGCCCCGCTCACCCGAGCAGTGGCCTCCACGCCGTGGCCCTTGATCTGTGCGATCATCTGCTCCACCGGGCCGCCGGGCGCCGCCTGCACCACCAGGAAGTTGACCACCAGGATGCCGAACAGGGTCGGCCCCATGAGGAGGATGCGGCGCAGGGTGTAGGCGAGCATGGGGTCGGCGGTCTGCCGCTACGGCACGGACTTGAGGTTGACTCCCCGCGCTTTCAGGGCGGCCTCCCGGGCGGTGTCGACCCACCAGGCGTCGAAGGCCAGGGAGTACTTGGGGGTGGCCTCGGGCCGCCCGAGCTTGTCCCAGTAGGCCACCCGGAAGGACCGGATGTGCCAGTGGGGGATCACGTAGTGGCCCCACAGGAGCACCCGGTCCAGGGCCCGGGTGCGGTGGATCAGGCTCTCCCGGTCGGGAGCCGCGATCACCAGGTCCACCAGGGCGTCCACCACCGGGTCCTTGACGCCGATGGTGTTGCGGCTCCCGGGCTCGTCCGCGGCGGTGGAGCCCCAAAAATCACGTTGCTCGTTGCCGGGGGAGAGAGACTGGCCGAACACGTCCACCACCATGTCGAAGTCGAAGTCCTCCACCCGCTTCTGGTACTGGGCTGCGTCCACCGTGCGGACCCGGGCCTCGATCCCCAGCCGCTCCAGGTTCTTGGCAAAGGGCAGGCTGATGCGCTCCCAGGTGGGAGCGTTCAGGAGGATCTCGAACGTGAAGGCCTCGCCGCCGTCGTTGCGGAGCTTCCGGTCCCGCACGGTCCACCCCGCCTGGCCCAGGAGGTCGAGGGCCTGGCGCAGATTCTCCCGGATCTGGCCCGAGCCGTCGGTGGCGGGCGGCCGGTACTCCCGAGTGAAGACCTCCTCGGGGATGCGCCCGCGGAAGGGCTCCAAGAGCGCCAGCTCCTCCGGGCCGGGCAGCCCGCGGGATGCCAGCTCGCTGTTGGAGAAGTAGCTCGTCGTGCGGGCGTACTGCCCGTAGAAGAGGTTTGCGTTGGTCCACTCGTAGTCGAAGGCGAAGGCCATCGCTTGGCGCACCCGCCGGTCTCGGAAGAGGGGGCGGCGGGTGTTCATCACGAAGGCCTGCATGCCCGTGGGCCGCTCGTGGAAGATCTCCTGGCGCACCAGCAGGCCCTCGCGCGCGGCAGGAACGTCATACCCGGTAGCCCAGTCCCGGGCCACGTTCTCCTGGCGGAAGTCATACTCGCCGGCCTTGAAGGCCTCGAGGGCTACGGTGGCGTCGCGGTAGTAGTCGAACCGCAGGCGTCCGAAGTTGTGCCGCCCCCGGTTCAGCGGGAGGTCTCGTCCCCAGTAGTCCGCGACCCGCTCGTACACGATCGAGCGGCCCGGGTCCACCGCGGCGATCCGGTAGGGGCCGCTCCCGAGGGGCGGCTCCAGGGTGGTCCGGTCGAACTCCCGGCCCTCCCAGTAGTGGCGTGGGAGCACGGGCATCTGCCCCACGATCAGCGGAAGCTCGCGGTTCTCCCCCCCCGAGAAGGAGAAGCGCACCGACCGCTCCCCCTCCTTCTCGGCCCGCTCGACGTTGGCGTAGTACGCCCGGTAGAAGGGGTGCCCCTTCGCCTTGAGGACCTCCAGGCTGAACACGACGTCTTCGACGGTCACGGGCCTCCCGTCGTGCCACCGGGCCCCCGGGCGCAGGTGGAAGACGGCCCAGGAGCGGTCGGCCGGCACCTCGACCCCTTCGGCCAGGAGCCCATACTCAGTGAAGGCCTCGTCGTCGGAGCTCGAGAGGAGCGTGTCGTAGAGCCCCCCCAGGCCTACCGCCGGGACGCCCCTCAGATTCAGGTGATTCAGGGTGTCGAAGGTCCCGACGGCGTGGAGCCGGACCTCGCCGCCCTTGGGGGCCTCCGGGTCGACGTAGTCCAAGTGGGGGAAGTCGGGCCCATACTTCGGCTCGCCGTGCATGGCCAGGGCGTGGACGGCGGGGGCACCGTGGGCAGGGGGGGCAACGACGAGCAGAGCTGCAGCCAGCAACAGGGTCCAGCGGGCCATGTCGGTTCCTCCTCGATGCCGCCCGGGGACGAGGAATCGCGTGTCGCGACGGCGCCGGTGGGATTATGACCGGTGCCGGGGGAGGGGGGCAAGGGGAGGGGGGGGCCTGAATCCACCAACTGGCACGTGCCGGGGCCGGGGAGCCCCTCCGCTCCGCCCCGCAATCCGCGATATTCGGACGAGGCGTTGGCGAGGAAGCGGGTACGACCAGTTTCACCCGCTTCTGCGGGCTTGGGCGGAATCGGTCGAGGCGGTACGGGGCTGCGCTCCACGGCTCCCCGACCCCGCCCGAAAGTCCGACGGTGGTTTCTGGGGGCGGGGGCGGGCGGGATGGTGGACGTGGATCGGGGCACCGGCTCGGCCGTGGGAAGTGCCTGAAGGCCCGTATGCGCCGCCCCGAGATCTTCGGCAAAGGGGCATGGGGCGGTGCCGCCGAGGGGAGCGGTGTGTCCTCGGCCCTGAACAGGGAAGGGCCCCGGGGCGCGGGGTGCGCCGCCGGGGCCCTCACCGGGTTCCGGACCGCCCGCCTACGCCGTCTTCGAGACGAGAAGGAGGGTGCGGGGGTCCAGGGCGATGGGCGTCTGGCCCGCGCTGCCGGAGGGGTTCTTGAACACCCGCAGCGAGATGGCGTCCGGCTGGGGGTCCAGGCATACCACCACCTGGCAGAGGTCCTCGAGGGGCGCCACGAGGGGGTCCACCGAGCCGGCCCCCCGGTGGGAGCGGGCGGTCACCCAGACCTTGAGGCCTTTGCTGCGAGCGAACTGGCAGAGGGCCTCCAGAGCCGGTCGCAGCTCGGGCCCCAGCTCGAACCCATCGACGAGGACGACCCGGGGCTGGAAGATCCTCTGCTGCACCAGATCCTCCAGGCGCTCCTCCAGGCGGTCGACGCTGAAGGCCTGGACCCGGAAGGTCATGATCATCCGGTTTTCCTCGACCTCCTGCCACACCTCCCGGGACCTCTCGAGTTCGTACCCCGAGGCGAGATCCCGAAAGATCTCCTCGTACCACGCCTTCACGTGGCTGACCGTCTCGCCGATGCTCACGTGGAGCACGGGGTTGCCCCGGAAGAGGTTGTCGAGGGCCACCTGGATGAGGAAGGCGGTCTTCCCCGTCCCCGCACGGGCCACCACCAGCCCCAACTGGCCGGGCACGAGCCCCCCGTCCCTGCTCTGATCCAGACCCCGCAGGGGGTTCTTGGCCACCAATTCGGTCTTCAACATGGATGCGCTCCTATCGCACAGGCGGACGAGCTGCGCCATGGGCTCTCGGCGGATCGGGCCCGTCAGGCGGCCGACTGCTTCTTGAGCTCCTCCTGATACTTCTTCCGGAGCTCCTCGGACACCCCCTGGGGCACCTGCCGATACTTGGCGAACTCCATGGTGAACTCGGCCTTGCCCTGCGTGGAGGAACGCAGGCCGGTGGAGTAGCCGAACATCTCGGCCAGCGGGACCTCCGCCTCGACCACCGAATACACCCCGTCCTCGCTCGTGCCCACGATGATGCCGCGGCGCTGGTTGAGGGTCCCCAGCACCTGGCCTTGGAACTCCGAGGGGGTTTCGACCACCACCTTCATGATCGGCTCGAGGATGATCGGCTTGGCCTTGGCGTACGCCTCGCGGAAGGCGCCGATGGCGGCCTGCTGGAAGGCCATGTCGGAGGAGTCGACCGAGTGGGCCGCGCCGTCGTTGATCGTGAGGCGTACCCCGGTCACCGGCGCGCCGATCAGGGACCCCTTCTTCAGGCAGGCGCGGAAGCCCTTGTCGCAAGAGGAGATGAACTCCCGGGGAATCACTCCGCCCACGATCTTGTCGACGAACTCGTACTCCCCGCCTTCCTCCAGGGGCTCCAAGGAGCCGGCCACCCGCCCGTACTGGCCGGAGCCTCCGGTCTGCTTCTTGTGGGTGTAGTTGAAGTCCGCGCGCAGGGAGACGGTCTCGCGGTAAGCCACCTGGGGCTGCCCGGTGGAGACCTCGGCGCTGTACTCCCGCTTCATGCGCTCCACGTACACCTCGAGGTGGAGCTCGCCCATCCCCTGGATGATCGTCTCCCCGCTCTCGGCATCGACGAAGGTCCGGAAGGTGGGGTCCTCCTTGGTGAACCGGTTCAGGGCCTTGCTCATGTTCACCTGGGCCTTGTTGTCCTTGGGGACCACCGCCAGGCTGATAACCGGCTCGGGCACGTACATCGAGGTCATCGACACCCGCAGGCTCTCGGCGCAGAAGGTGTCGCCCGAGGCGCAGTCGATCCCGAACATCGCCACGATGTCTCCGGAGTTGGAGGCCTCGATCTCCTCCATCTCGGCGGCGTGCATCCGCACCAGCCGACCCACCTTGAACCTCTTTCCCGTCCGTGCGTTGACGAGGGTGTCCCCCTTGTGAATCGCCCCTTGGTACACCCGCACGTACGAGAGCTGCCCGTACCGGCCGTCCTCGAGCTTGAAGGCGAGGGTGACGGTGGGCTTCTTCGGGTCGGAGGTGAGGGTGATCGCCGTCTCCCCCGCCTCCATGTCCAGGGCCACGTTCTCGACGTCGCTGGGGCAGGGAAGGTAGCGGATGACGCCGTCCAGGAGGAGCTGCACTCCCTTGTTCTTGTACGCCGAGCCCAGGAAGACCGGGGTGAACTCCCGGCGCAGGGTGCCGCTGCGGACGGCCGCGTGGATGAGCTCCTCCGTGGGTTGACCCTCGAGCACCGCCTCCATCAGTTCGTCCGAGAACATGCTGGCCGCATCGAGGAGCTCCTCCCGTCGGGCCGCCGCCTCGACGGCCAGGTGGGCGGGGATCTCCCCGTAGCGCACGTGCTCGCCGTTGTCGCCGTCGAAGTACACCGCCTGCATCCGCACCAGATCCACGATCCCCTGGAGGTCCGCCTCGAGGCCGATGGGGATCTCCAAGAGCACCGCGTTGAGCTTGAGCTTCTCGCGGAGCTGCTGGAGCACCCGTTCCGGGTTGGCCCCCGTGCGGTCGCACTTGTTGATGAAGGCGACGCGGGGCACCTTGTACCGGTTCATCTGCCGGTCCACGGTGATCGACTGGGACTGGACGCCGCCCACTGCACACAGTACCAGGATCGCCCCGTCGAGCACCCGCAGGGCACGTTCGACCTCGATGGTGAAGTCCACGTGGCCGGGGGTGTCGATCACGTTGATGAAGTGGTCGGCCCACTCACAGAAGGTGGCGGCGGACTGGATGGTGATGCCGCGCTCCTTCTCGAGCTCCATGAAGTCCATGGTCGCGCCGGCGCCGTCCTTGCCCTTCACCTCGTGGATCGCGTGGATCCGCTGAGTGTAGAAGAGGATGCGCTCGCTCAGGGTCGTCTTGCCGGAGTCGATGTGGGCCGAGATGCCGATGTTGCGAATGCGGGAGATGTCTTTGATCATGCCTCTGCTCCTCGTGAATGCTCCTCCCCTCCGGGGTTGCCCGGCCGGCGCCCCCGTGGCTCACAGGGACGCCGGCCGGGGCGAAGGGAAGTCGGCCCTTGTACCGGCAGGGGACCCTCCCTGTCAACAGAAAACAGGTTCTTCCGGTAAACGACCGGGTGGGCCCGCCCACTCCGGCAGACGAGGCCGGACTGCACGGGTAGGTGTTCTCCGCCGCCGCGTCCGGAATCCTGGCGGCATCGCGACTCCCGAGGCGGCTGTTCGGGTCGAGCGGCCGTCCGCCTACGTGGTCGGGCCCATCCGATCGTCCCTGGACAAGAGTACCCGGTCATTTCCCGGATGATCCAGAAAACAGGGTCTTCCGGAGAAGGACGGGTTTCCGCACCCAAGGACCGCCGGGTGGGTCCGGCGGCCCAGGCGGACGGCGGATCGACGAGTCGGGGTCCCGGTGCAGCGCCCGCCTTTACACTTTCGGGGTTTGTCTGGTACGAAAGTCTCCATGCGGGGCCGCCCGGCCGGCTCCCCCTCGCCCATCGCAGGGGTCGCCCGTGACACCTCAGGAAGCCCTCAGGGCCATCGACGGCCTCGAGAAGTTCGGGATCCACCTCGGCCTGGAGCGCACCCTGGCCTGTCTCGAGTACCTGGGCAACCCCCACCGGGCCTACCCCGCGGTGCACGTGGGCGGGACCAACGGAAAGGGCTCCACCTCTCTCCTGTTGGCCTCCTGTCTCACCGCGGCGGGCTACCGTACCGGCCTGTACACCTCGCCCCCCCTGGAGTCCTTCGGCGAGCGCGTCCGCGTCGATGGGGCGCTGCTCCCCGACGCCGAGGTCCCGGCGCTCTACGAGGCCGTTCTGGGTGCAGGCCTCGACCGCCAGGGTGCCGCGGGGATGACCCAGTTCGAGGTGATCACGGCCATGGCCTTCCTCCACTTCGCCCGCGTGCCGGTGGACGGCGCCGTGGTGGAGGTGGGGCTGGGGGGGCGCCTGGATGCCACGAACGTCCTCGCCCCCGCGGTGGCGGTGCTGACCAACGTGGGGCTCGAGCACGCCGAGCACCTGGGGGGCACCCTCGAGGCCATCGCCCGGGAGAAGGCGGGCATCGTCAAGCCCGGGGTCCCCGTGGTCACCGGGGCCGAGGGGGAATC
>JAWSUI010000015.1:0-77336 GCA_033551855.1 Deferrisomatales bacterium | reverse complement strand
CGAGAGGCAGAGGTGTCAGACCTACACAATTCACGTTTGGAGGTAGACTGACGAAGGGCGACGGCAGATTCCGCAGGAAGTTCGAGGGGAGTGGAAGGGAAAGGGAAAGGTCGATGGGAAGGCCGCTTCGTATCGAGTATCCCGGGGCATTTTACCATGTCACGTCGCGTGGCAACGAGAAACGAGAGCTGTTCAAGAGCCAGCGCGATCGGGGGAAGTTCCTGGAGTACCTCGAGTCGGCGACCGTTCGGTACGGAGCGCGCTTCCATGCCTACTGCCTGATGACGAACCACTATCACGCGCTGGTGGAGACGCCGCTCGGCAACCTCTCAGAGATCATGCGACACGTCAACGGAGCGTACACGAACTACTTCAACACGAAGCGGCGGCGCTGCGGGCACTTGCTCCAAGGCCGGTACAAAGCCATCTTGGTGGAACGGGGTGAATACGGTCTGGAGTTGTCGCGTTACATTCACCTAAACCCAGTGCGAGCGCAGATGGTGGACCGACCGGAGGCGTACCGGTGGTCGAGCTATCCGGCATACATTGGCACCGCGGAGCCGCCCGAGTGGCTTTGTCGAAACGTGGTGTTGGGGGATTTCGGTGCCGCGTCCCGGGATGCGGAGGAGACCTACCGCAGGTTTGTGGAGGCGGCACTGGGGCGAGAGTGCGCGAACCCATTGGAAGAGGTCGTGGCCTCGACGCTTCTGGGAAGCGCCGGGTTCGTGGAGTGGGTGAAGGAGCAGTTTCTCAAAGAGAAGCCGGCGGACAGGGATCTGGCAGCTCTGCGGTCTCTTGCGGACTGGCCGTCGATTGAGGCCATCCGGCAGGCAGCGCAAGAGGAGCTTGGGGTCGATCCGCGACTGTCACGGCGAGTGGCATTATACCTTTGCCACCGGATGAGCGGTCGTCGCCTCCGGGAGATTGGAGAGGCGTTCGGCGTTGGGCTTTCCGGGGTGACCCAGGCCAGCAGGCGAGCGGCGGAGGAGATCTCGCGCTCCACCGAGCTCGCCGAAGCGGTTGACCGAGCCAGGCGGGCGCTCGAGAAGTGAATTGTGTAGGTCTGACACCTCTAGGGTTCGTAGGTCTGACACCTCTAGGGTTCGAGGAGCACACGGACATCATCGTGAAGGATCGCCGGGGGACCCACTACGGGCACAAGATCTGCCTGGCCGGCGGGGCTTCCAACCTGGTGCTGGACGTGCGTGTGGAGAAGGGAAACCCTGCGGACTCGGATCTGTTTCGCCCCATGCTGGAGCGTCACGTCGAGATCCACGGCCGCGCCCCTCGGCAGGTGAGCGCCGACGGGGGCTTCGCGTCCAAGGAGAACCTTCAGTGGACCAAGGCACAAGGCGTCCAGGATTGCTGCCTTGCCAAGAGACGGGGGATCGCCATCTCCGACATGGTGCGCAGCACCTGGATCTATCGAAAGCTCAAGCGGTTTCGCGCCGGTATCGAGTCGACGATCTCGGCGCTCAAGCGAGCCTTCGGCATGGGCCGGTGCACCTGGTCCGGTTGGGAGCACTTTCAGCGCTATGTCTGGAGCATCGTGGTGTCGCACAAGTTGTTCACCATGGCGAGAATCCGGCTGGCCGCGGATTAGAGCCGCGCCAACGACGCCCACTTCCAGGGAGGAGTGCGTCCACCCCACAAAGCTTGACGGAAAACTTGACACACAAAACCCGAACTGTGAACCGGTAAGCCGGTTGCCCTGCCCACGGAGGGTTGAGACGTAGACCTCATGCGATCTCACCAAGGCGCCTTCTTGCCGAAAACAGGCTTTTCCGGACGGACACGAGCTATCTGCCGACCGCGGTCAGCATCTTCGTCCTCAATCGTCACCCGCCGGGAGGCGCGGACAGAAATCTTGCTTCGAAGATCTCTCCGGGGACCGGTTTGCTGAACAGGTAGCCCTGCATGGTGTCGCAGTTCAGCAACCGAAGCAGGCCCACCTGCTCCTCGGTCTCGACGCCCTCCGCCACCACGTCGAGCTTCAGCGAATGCGCCAGGTTGATGATGGCCGACACCAGCGCCAGGCCCTCCGGCCTGGCCGTCATGTCGGTCACGAACGAGCGGTCGATCTTCAGTGTGTCCACCGGCAGTTTGGAGAGGTAGCTGAGCGAGGAGAACCCGGTGCCGAAGTCGTCGATGGCTATGCTTACGCCCAGGGCGCGGATGGCTCGCAAGCGGGCGACGTTGTGCCGGACGTCCTCCATGATCAGGCTTTCGGTGATTTCCAGTTCCAGTCCCGCTGCCGCCTGCGCGTCGCTGCCGAGGGCCCGCTTGATCTCGGCGATGAAGTCGCGCTGGCGCAGCTGCAGCGGAGACACGTTCACCGAGATGCGCACGGCGGCCAGGCCCGCGCCGCTCCAGCGCAGTGAGTCTTCGATGGCCTTGTGCAGCGCCCAGCGCCCCACTTCGAAGATCAAACCGATTTCTTCCAGGATCGGTACGAACTCGCCCGGCCGCACCAGGCCCTTGCGCGGATGATTCCAACGGATCAGCGCCTCGGCGCCGTTGAGCTTGCCGCTCGTGAGATTCACCTTGGGCTGGTAATGGAGCACGAATTGTCCATTGTCGAGCGCCCGGCGCAGTTGGTTCTCCAGGGTGAGCTTGCCGGCCACCGATTTGGTCATTTCCCGCCTGTAAAACAGGTATCGATCGCCCCTGGCCTTCGCCGTCTTCAGCGCGGCCTCGGCGTGTCCGAACAAGCCGGCGGCGTCTGTGCCATCCTCCGGAAACAGCGCCACGCCGACCTGGACGCCGACCTGCACCACGGTGTCGTCCAGTCGGAACGGATGCCCGACAAAGGATTTCATCGTCTTCTCGAGAAACCGGGCCACGGCGCCTTCCTGCCTGGCTTCCGGCAGCGCCGCGGCAAAATGATCCGCGCCCACACGCGCCAAAAGGTTGGCATCCCCCGCGATGCGGGTCAGCCACTCCGCCACCTGCCTCAGGAGCGCGTCGCCGGCCGACCGTCCGAGGCTGTCGTTGATGTTCTTGAACCGCTTAAGATCGATCAGGAACAAAGCCACCTTGTACCCGCCGGTGGCAGCGCCGCGCATGAACTGCGCCACCCGCTCGAGAAATAGGCTGCGGTTGGCCAGCCCGGTGAGCGCGTCGTAGTAGGCGAGGTAATCGAGCCGCTCCTGCTTGGCGATGTGGTCGACCGCGAATCCGACGTCGCCGGCCAGATCCATCAGCAGCTTTACCTCCTCTTCGTGGAAAAATTCACTCTCGCCGGCGTACAGCACGAACACGCCTACCGCTCCACCCGGGACGAGCAGCGGCAAGATTGCCAGGGAGCACATTCCGAGCTCGGTGAGCTCCTTGCCGAGCTCGACCGCCGGGCTGGATTGCAGATCATTGATCACGACGGCTCTTTTTTCCCTGAACGCCCGCGAGGTCAAGGGCATCCCGGGCGGCGCATCTTCGGTCGATGCATAGCGCTCCTTGAGCAAGGTCACGAGCTCTTCGCCCACGCCTGCGGAGGCGACGGGGACGATCCTCGTCGAAACCGGGTCCACGATACCGATCCACGCCATGCGGAGCCCGCCCGCTTCGACCACGATCTGGCACGCCTCCCTGAAGAGCTCGTCTCGATCGCACACGCGCACGATCAGCGCGTTGATGCCGCTCAGGACGCAATAGACGCGGTTGAGGGATCCGACCCTGTCCTCCGCCTCCTTGCGATCGGTGATGTCCACGTGCATGACGACGACGCCATGGGGACGGACAGCGGCCATTGGGGACGCCGTCATCAGGAACCAGCGCCTTTCCGTTGGCGAGTGACAGGGATATTCCATCGAGAACGTCCCCAGCTCGCCGCTCAGGACCGAACGGATGCCGGCGGCGGCCCGATGTGCCTCGGAAGCGTCGCCGCCCCGAGCCCTGTCGCAAATATCCAGGTAATTGAGGCCGATCCCGTAGGCCGGACCCCGCAGCGCATTCGCAACGGCAAATCGCTGCCACGCCTCGTTCACTGAGGAGATGTGCCCCTGGGCGTCCAGGAGGGCGACATGCGCGGGCAGTGCGTTGAGGACGGCTGCCTGCTTGGCGGCCTCGTGGTGACGCAAGTGGTCCTGGGACCGGCGCAACAACATCGTCCGGCCTTCACGGTCGGCCACCGTATCCACCTCGCCCGCCGTCAGCTCCTCCAGGCGTCGTTCGGCCTGGTGCAGCGTCTCGATCAACGCGGCGACTTCCTCGTTCGCGTCGGACGCGGGTGGTGGCTCTTTCCGGTTCATGCGGTTCATGCGGCGAGGGCTTCCCATCCCACACACTGCAGCAGGAGCTGCGCCCGGCTGAGTGTGCCGACGATTTTTCGGGCGGGGAGCGGCGCGAACAGGACCAGAGTCGGGGTCAGGAAGATGCTGTCCGCCAGCGCGCGCTTCGGTTCCTGAAACACATCCACGATTTCGATTTCGTGTCGATCCGGCAGGTGTGTCCGGCAAAATGCTTCGAGGTTGGCGACGGCCTGTGCAGAGTTCAGTGCGTCGCCTGCGACATAGAGCCGGAACTGGAACCGGATGCGCCGGCTCATGGCCGGGCTCCCTTGCGCCTTGGCTTCGCCGCATCGGCCCCGCGCAACTCTTTCCGCCGGGTGAGACTTCGCGACAACTCTCCCTCGAGGCTCTCGGTGGTGCGGGTCAGCAGAGCCTTCTCGACCTGTTTCGCGACGAGCTCCGCCTGCAGCGCTTTCATTCGCACCTCGAGCTCGGCCTCATCGGCGTCGATGCTGACTCGCTTGAGCTCATCGGAGATTTCCCTGACCTCTTCGGCGACACGTTCGTCGTTTTCCTTTTGCCAGCGCTGCATGCCCATCAGCACCTCGCCGCTCGCCGTGTACGTGTCGGCGAGAGTCACCCCCTTGTCGCAGAGGATCAGCTCGCGTACCTGGTTCGAATGCGCCATCCCGCGAGACTTGATGATGGACAGGCCTCGGTTTCTCTCCCCTGTCTGCACCAGGTAGTTGAGGTGAATCCACGTGTCCGCCAGCGCCGCGAGCCGCGGCGGCGAGCCGCCTTCCGTCTGGCGGGACCACTCGTCGAGCACGCTGGTGCAAAGGAGCGTAATGCCGTCGGCCTTCGACCAGTCGATCAACCGTTCCGCCACGTTGTGTGCGGTCCGCTCATTGCCGGATTTCGACAACGCAGATATCGGATCGATCACCACGCAGCGGGCTCCATGCTCCTTCGCCAGCGCCTTGATGCGTACCAGGTAGGTCTCCGCGCTGCCGATGCTGGCGCGGGCCGAGAGCATGCGCAGGGCGCCGTTCTTCAGGTGGCGATCCAGCCGGATCCTTAACGCCGCCAGGCCGCGGATCACCTCGGCACCATCGGAATCGAAGCTGACGAACAGGGTGCGTTCGCCGCGATTGCAGGCCGCCTGCGCGCACGCAGCACCCAAGGCGGTCTTGCCCGTGCCCGGAGAGCCTGTGATCAGTACGGTTGCGTCCCGGAAGTACCCGCCGCCCAGCATGGTGTCGAGCTGCGTCACGCCACTGGAAACACGTTCGTTGGTGACCTCCCTGTGGGCGCGGCTCAGCGGCCGCGAGACGGCGACATCGAGCCCGCTCTTGCCGATGATAAACGGCGATTCGTTCTCGTCGAAGCTGGAGCCGCGATACTTCTGCACGCGCAGATTACGCTGCGACACTCCCAGGACCACGCTGTGGTTGAGGATCACGCTGCAGTCCACCATAAATTGCATAGAGTCGAATGGGGGGTGGATGAAGGGGCTCCCCGCCTCCTGTGGGGCCTTCACGGTCACCAGGGCAGTCAGTTCGCGCGCCAACAGCCACTGATGCAGCTGGTAGGCCTCTCGTAACTTCGCCGCGGTGTCGGGCAGCAGCGTCAATACGACATCCAGCGCATCGAACACGATGCGCTTCGCCCCAATTTCCTTGCCTTGGGCCTCCAGCGCCGCCAGCATCCCGCCAAGGTCGAAATCACCCGACGCGACCAGGCCAGGCATCGGCTGGGCGTCCAAGAAAACCAACTTTCTCTTGCGCTGCAACTCCTCGAGATTCCAGCCGAAGCTTTCGGCATTTCCCAAGATGCGCTTTGCGGTCTCCTCGAAAGCGACAAAGATGCCCGGCTCCCTGCAATGGTGCGCGCCGTGCGCCAGGAATTGCAGCGAGAGTACGGTCTTGCCGGAGCCTGGCCCCCCCACCAGCAGCGTCGTTCGGCCGTGCGGCAAACCGCCGTCGGTGATTTCATCGAAACCGGTGACGCCGGTCGGCGTCTTGGCTGGCGCCGTCGCGAGGGGAGGTCGGACGGATCTCACAGTGAGTCCTCCAGCAATCATAGTGGAGGGGAAGTTGATTCGACCGGCCCGGGTCTGGGAAGGAGGCCGCCGGGTAGAAGCAGCCCGCAGGGCCCTTGGGCCGGTGCTTTTCCCCCTGCCGCTCCGGTCCTAGCGTGATTCATAGCACGGGATGGTGAGGCGTCAAGTGGCTTCCCGGTTTTCGAGCGGGCAAGTCAGGAAAGTTGGCGCTGAAAGTGACGAGGAACTTGCGAGGAAGGGCGTGTCAAGGGTCAGCCGAATTGGGCAGGCCCGGGGTCAAGGTTATTGGGCAGTGTGGGCCTCGGTGGGCTCAGGTTGCTGGGGTGAGGACTCAATGACCTGGGGGCGGCGGCGTTTGCGGTAGGACTCTCCTTTCATGACCACGTGGTGGGCGTTGTGGGCCCGCCGGTCCAAGGACGCTCCCCGGCGACCATCACCCGGGTCCGGCCAAAGTCGACCTGGGCCTGGCGGCCCGGCGGGGTCTCCAGTCGCACGGTGACCCGTGGAGTGGCTGGTTCCAGGCGCTGACGCACGAAGCGCTTGATGCTGGGGTAGCTTACGGCGACGCCCCGCCCGTTCAGGAGGCGCCAGACCTGTTTCAGGGTCATGTCGCGCTCGCCGAGCCAGGTGCGGATCTGCTCGACATGGGGCTCCAAACGCTTGCGGGCGAGGGCCTGCTCCGGCGGGCTACCGTGCATGGCCGAGTGGTTCGCGTAAACCCCGTCGAAGACCGGCTTCCCCCGCGCCCCAGCCTTGATCTGTGGATGCCGTTCGGGGATGGAGCTCGCCGAAGGGATCGCTGCGCTCTGCGGGGGCTGCGGCAGGGCGCATCGATCGAGGGGGCCATCCTCGTGGAAGACGTGGACTTCCAGTTCTCCGACCGGGAGACCTGTGCCTGGCTGGAGAAGGACCCTGAGGGCAGGGACGTCTACGTGGGCCAGGCGCTGAGGGACGCCCGCGGCGGCCGCGGCATCGACGAGAACGCGATGGCCCTTTGGTGTGCGGTGCGGGTGGCCCGAGAGTGGGGAGCGAGCCGGGTCGTGGGGGTCTTGCACTACCTGGCCTACTCCCGGCAGGACAAGCCCACGAGATCCAGGCGGGAACCGACCACCGCCCGACTGGTCGCCGACCTGAACGCTTGCGCGGGGATGGATCGACTGGTGCGTTCGAGCCCCGCATGGAGACCATCCGCGGCTTCTACGGCATCCCGGTGACCGCGGTCGAGTCCTTGGAGCTGTTCTCGCGCTTCTTCGAGAGCTTCCGGGGGCGGTCGGACGTCATCGCGGTGGCACCCGATCTCGTGGCGGCTCGCCGGGTGGCCGCCTTCGGCCGCGCCCTCGGGCTTCCGAGCGCCGTGGCCTCCAAACACTGGCCCCATCCCGAGACGGCCGCCATCGAGGAGCTCATCGGCGACTTTTCCGGAAAGCGGATCGCCCTCGTGATGGACGACATGATCGGGACCGGCGGCACGGTCCACGCGGTCGCGGAAGCGCCGGTGGAAGAGAAGGGGATCGAGGAGATCCACGTCGGGGTCTCCCACTACCTCGGCCTGCCCAAGGCCCGGGAGCGGCTCGACAGGCTCCACGACCGAGGGATTCTGAGCCAGCTGGTCGTCACCAACAGCATCCCCTCGACGGAGGAGCTCGGGGGAGCCCCCTACGTGCACTCGCTCGACATCGCGGGACCGCTTGCCCGGGCGATACTCGACATCCACCACGACCCCCGTCCCTCCGCGCGCCGCCGGTGAGCGGGGCTGTGCGCACGGGCGAGGCGCCCTTGCGCGAGACGGGGAGGAGACGATGGACAAGAACCACCACAACCTGTCCCTGTTGACCGATCTGTACGAGTTGACCATGGCTCAGCGTATTGGGGGCGGAGGATGTCCGCACCCGCCACGTTCAGCCTGTACATCCGGGAATACCCACGAAATCGGGGATACTTCGCCGCCGCCGGGCTCGAGGCGGTCCTCGACTTCCTGGAGTCCTTCCGCTTCGGGAGGGACGAGCTGGACTACCTCGAGTCCACGGGGATCTTCTCCCCGGATTTTCTCCATTTCCTGTCCGGCGTCCGATTCTGGGGAGACGTGTGGGCGTCGCCGGAAAAGGACGCCCCTTTTTCGTGGATGAGCCCATCTTGGAGGTCACCGCCCCGATCCTCGAGGCCCACTTGGTGGAGACCTACGTGATCAACGCAGTGAACTTCGTGACCGCGCTCGCGAGCAAGGCGTCCCGGTGCGTTCAGGCCGCCCGGGGCCGGAAGCCGGTGGACTTTTCGCTCCGACGCACCCAGGGGAAGGACGCGGGTCTGGGGGTGGCGCGGGTAAGCTATCTGGCCGGGTTCGGGGGCACGAGCAACGTGCTGGCGGGAAAGCTCTATGGCATCCCCATTATCGTCGGGAGCTCTCGCACCTTGGCTCCGGGGGTCGGGTGGGATCCCTCCCATTTGACGTCTCCGGAATCGCTGATAACGATGCCGAGAGGCGCTGCCATCACTCCGAGAACCGGATTTCGGCAGGGGCTCTTTACACCGAGGGGGTCGCGGAGGAACCCGATGGGCAAGAGACCGAAGGTCGTACCGGACCATTACCGGACCGATCCGGGGGCCAAGGTCCCTCGAGAGCTGTACGAGGAGCAGGTGGAGAAGCTCAAGAGCGAGGAGGCCCCGGCGGTAGAGGCCGGACCGGTGAAGGTCGGGGACCTCCTGCACGCAGGGCAGCCGCTGGAGCGGCCCGTCGCGGCGGTGTGCGTTCAGTGCCAGGAGGAGGTCGGCTTTCCCGGGGGCACGCCGGTGACTGCGTGCCGCAGTTGCGGGTCGGACACCTTTCGGGTCAAGGCCTCCTGAGGGGCGCCCTGCCGCGGCGAGCGGACCCTCCCGCGCCCCTGCGGCCCTGGGCCGCGTCCGGGGTGGGAATCCGCTCGGACGCCGGGGACGTCGCCCCGAGCGCGCGGAGCGGGGACACCCCGGAGCGGTTCCGGCGCGTCTCCCGGGGAGGGCCCGGCTCGAGGGACGGTCGAGGGTGCCGATCCGGAAAGCCGCCTCGATCGAGGCGGCTTTCCGGATCTCCTGCGGGAACCCCTTCTCCGGGATCCCCTGACGGCTGAAATCTCCGGGGATCGGCGTTTGAAGACGTGGCACGACCCCCGGAGGCGGGCCGTTCCGGCCGGTCCCCGGCGCCGGGTCCGGGCACCGAGAGGAGGAGGACGATGGACGCCCGACACGACGCCCTGATCATCGGGGCCGGGATCGCGGGGCTGCGGGCCGCCGTGGAGGTCGCGGGGCGGATCGACGTCGCCGTGGTCAGCAAGGTCTACCCCACCCGATCCCACTCCGGGGCCGCCCAGGGCGGCATCGCCGCCGCCCTGGGCAACGAGGAGGAGGACCGGTGGGAGTGGCACATGTTCGACACCGTCAAGGGGAGCGACTACCTGGGGGACCAGGACGCCATCGAGATCCTGGCCCGGGACGCGCCCCGGGCCGTGCTGGAGCTCGAGCACATGGGGGTTCCCTTCAGCCGTGCCGAGGACGGCAAGATCGCCCAGCGGACCTTCGGCGGCCACACCCGGGAGTTGGGCGGTGCCGCGGTCAAGCGCGCCTGCTATGCCTCGGACCGCACTGGCCGGGTGATCATGGACACCCTCCACGACCAGTGCGTCAAGGGGGGAGTCCGCTTCTACTCCGAGCTCGTCCTCGCGGACCTCCTCCTGGATCGGCAGGGGTGTCGGGGAGCGGTGTTGCTGGACCTGGCCTCGGGCGAGCTCCGAACGGTGGGGAGCCGCTGCCTCCTTCTGGCCACGGGCGGCTTCGGCAAGATCTACCGCACCAGCTCCAACTGCTTCGCCAACACCGGCGACGGGCAGGCCATCGTGCTGCGGCGGGGCCTGCCGATGGAGGACCTGGAGTTCGTGCAGTTCCACCCCACCGGCATCCGGGGCCTCGGGATCCTGATCAGCGAGGCGGCCCGGGGCGAGGGGGGGATCCTGCGCAACGGGAGCGGCGAGCGGTTCATGGAGCGGTATGCCCCCACCAACAAGGACCTGGCGCCCCGGGACATCGTGAGCCGCGCCATCCTGAAGGAGATCCGGGAAGGGCGGGGGGTAGGGGGGGAGGAACACGTGCACCTGGACCTCACCGGAATCGGCGAGGAGAGGCTCCTGGAGCGCCTCTGGGAGATCACGTCCTTCGCCCGGATCTACGCGGGCGTCGATCCGGTGAAGGAGCCGATCCCGGTCCTGCCGACCTGCCACTACATGATGGGGGGCATCCCCACCACGGTGGACGGCGAGGTCGTCCGGGGGGTCGACGGGTCTTCGGTGCCCGGGCTGTACGCAGCCGGGGAGTGCGCCTGCGTCTCGGTCCACGGGTCGAACCGCCTCGGCTGCAACTCGCTGCTGGATCTCGTGGTGTTCGGCCGAAGGGCCGGCAAGGCCATCCGCCGCGCGCTCGACGAAGGCCGCTTCGCCGGCGCCGACGCCCGGGTCTCGGACGAGGGGGCCCGGGAGCGCCTGGAGTCGCTGCGCAGGGCCCGGGGGCGCGAGCGGGTACCGGCCCTGCGCGGGGAGCTCCAGGGGGAGATGATGGAGCACTGCTCGGTGTTTCGGACCGGGGAGGGGCTGGTCGACGCCCGGGAGGCGATCCGGGGGCTGCGCGAGCGCTACCGCGAGATCGGGGTCTCGTCCGAGGGACGGCGCTTCAACCTGGAGGTCCTGGAGGCGTTGGAGCTGGGCAACCTCCTCGACCTGGCCCAGGTGATGGTGGAGAGCGCGCTCTTCCGGAAGGAGAGCCGCGGCGCACACTACCGGGAGGATTTCCCCGAACGGGACGACGAGAATTTCCTGGCCCACACCTTTGCCTACCGGGACGGCGAAGAGGTGCGAATCGAGAAGAAACCGGTGGCCCCGGGGCGGTTCGAACCGAAGAAGCGAAGTTACTGAGAGGCTGTGAATCGATCCCCTCCCGTCGCCGCGACGGCCGATTTGCTTCGCCGAGCTTCGTCGGATGCCCTTGCCGTAGAGCCCAGCTATGGCTGCGGGCTTCCTCCTCGCCCGGCTCGCATCTCGACCGTCTGGCTCGGTCCGGGGATGGATTCGGAGCCTCTGAGCCGCCGCGCCGGCAGCGTCCCTGCGGGAGGAGCACCCATGGAGCGCACCTTTCGGATCCAGCGATTCGACCCCGAGAAGGACGACGGGCCCGGCTACCGTGAGTATCGGGTCGAGGCCGCGCCCACCGACCGGATCCTCGACTGCCTCAACCGGATCCGCTGGGAGCAGGACCCGAGCCTAACGCTGCGCATGTCGTGTGCCCACGGCGTGTGCGGCTCGGACGGGATGCTCATCGCCGGCCGCTGCGCGCTCGCCTGCCAGCGGATGGTCCGGGAGTACGAGGAGGACCCCATCTGCGTGGAGCCCCTCCCCAACTTCCGGGTGGTCAAGGACCTGGTCGTCGATCTGGAAGGGTTCTTCGAGAAATACGAGGCGGTCCGCCCCTACCTCATGCCCGAGGGGGAGACCCCCGAGCGGGAGCGGACCCAGAGCCCGGAGGACCGGGCGGTCATCGACGAGGCGATCCGATGCATCCTGTGCGCCTGCTGCACGGCAGCCTGCCCCATCACCGAGGAGAACGAGGACTATCTGGGGCCGGCGGCGCTGCTCCGGGCCTTCCGCTACCTCTTCGACTCCCGCGACGCCGCCGAGACCGACCGGATGGGCCTGCTGGACGCCGCCGACGGCATCTGGGGCTGCAAGGGCCACGGGAAGTGCACCGAGGTCTGCCCCAAGGACATCGACGTGAAGGCGCGCCTGATGGAGACCAAGAAGCGGCTCCGCGACAGGGGTCGGGGTCCCTGATCCCGCGGCTGCCCGATGTCCTTCGGCGAAGCCGGGCCGGAAGAGGGAGGAGGCATGGCCGCCGACCCGGACCTCGGTCGGATGCGCGAGCTGGCGGAAAGGAACCGGTGTGCGTGCCTCTTCGCGATGCACTCGAGGGACGAGAGCTCTGCCCTCGCGTGGAGGGGAGCCTGCTGCGCGCCGGCAGGGTTCCGCGGGAGCGCGAGCGGGCGGCTGTGGCAGAACGCACGGATGGAACTCGTAGACGAAGGGTCCAATGCTCCTCCCGCCGCTTGTGTCCAGCCCCCGTCCGGGTATCCTTCGATGAGGGGCGACACCGGCGCGGTCGCGGTTCCCCGGGTCTCGACCCGCCGTCGGCCTCCCCGGCTCGTTCCGTGCGCGAGAGCCCGACCACGAACCCCGCCACGGCGAAAGGAACAGGGACGACGGTGAGAGTGAGAGAGGGAGACGAGTTTCAGTGCCAGTGTGGAGACTGTTTCGTCGAGCTTCGGGTGACCAAGGCCTGCGCGGAGGGAACGTGCGGCGACGGGTGCGACGCCGAGCTCCGCTGCTGCGGCACCGAGATGAGACGGAAGGGTCCCGAGAAGAAGAGCGGATGACGCCCCGGGTCGGGGACGAGGAGGAAGGCGATGAAGGTCAAAGTGGGGGACATCCTGGTCTGTGACTGTGCCGACTGCCACCTCGAGGTGGAGGTGACGAGCGTCTGCACCACGCAGAAGTGCGGGACGGACTGCGACGTGGATGCGCGCTGCTGCGGCAAGCCCATGAAGAGAAAGGCGAAGGGGGAGGTCTGACGAGGCTTCGCCTCGGGCAGCCCGGGCCGCTCGGCTCGACCCCCAGCTCCTCGGCCACCGCCAGGGCCATGACCGTCCTGGTGCGGTGCCGGTGTTGCTGGCTCCCATGTTCAGGTTCCCCGATCGGTCCGAGAAGCGCTTGACCCCCAAGGTCGAGGGGGGACCGCCCCGCCGGCGAACCACAGGGTGGAGGTTGTCCCCACCCCCCGGCGGAGCACCGGGTCGGTCTGCTCCCAGGTGAGCCTTCGCGCCTCGTCCCAGCCGAACTCCCGGGCACGCCGCTCGATGCACTACCGGAGGCCCGTGGTGGTGTGGGGCGGATTGCCCTCCCGCGCCTGGCTCACGGTAGGGATGTTTGCCAGGCGCAGGGCAACCGGGTCCATGCCCAGTTCCTCGGCCAGGCCGTCGGGCCTTCCCGTCCCGGCGGGCGACGCCGCTTGGGACGTTCGGGCATGCCGGCCCGTCGGTCCTCCGAGGGGCTGCCGCGGCCCCGCCGGTCCGAAACAACCGTTCGGATAAGAGGAAAGGCCGTTCGTCTCCCGTTCCGCGACGCGGGTCCGCTTGCGGGCCCCGAGACCCGCGGCTATATGGGAAACGACACCTGCCTCGGCGAACCGCGACCCGGAGCCTCTTCCGCATGCCCGATCTCACCCTCGGCCGCCGCGACTACGACGCGGCGATCTTCGACCTGGACGGGGTCTTGACCAAGACCGCGCGGGTGCACGAGGCCGCCTGGAAGGAGATGTTCGACGACTTCCTTGCGGCGCGGGGCGAACGGGAGGGGAGGGAGGTTTCCCCCTTCGAAGAGGAGGACTACCGCCGGTACGTGGACGGCAAGCCTCGGTATGACGGCGTCCAGAGCTTCCTGGAGGCCCGGGGCATCTCGCTGCCGCGGGGAGAGCCGGATGACCCCCCGGCCCGCGAGACCGTGTGCGGGCTGGGGAACCGAAAGAACGAGCTCTTCCTGGAGCGCCTGAAGAAGGACGGGGTGACGGTCTTCCCGGACGCCGAACCCCTCCTCGACGCCCTCGAGGCCGCGGAGTTCCGGCTCGCCGTGGTCTCCTCGAGCCGGAACTGCCGGGCCGTGCTGGAGGCGGCCGGCCTGGCCGGCCGGTTCGAGGCCCGGGTGGACGGGGTGGAGGCAGAGCGGCTGGGGCTCGAGGGCAAACCGGCGCCGGACCTGTTCCTCGAGGCCGCGCAGCGGGTGGGCGCCGCCCCGAACCGGGCGGTGGTCTGGGAGGACGCCCGAGCCGGCGTGGAGGCGGGCCGGAGAGGACACTTCGGGCTCGTGGTGGGCGTGGCCCGGCAGAATGGGGCGGAGGAGTTGTTGGAGAGCGGAGCGGACGTGGTGGTCCGCGATTTCGCTTCCGTCCGGGTGGACCCGGAACGGCCGGGGCCCATGGGTGACCTGCCGTCGGCGCTGGGCCAGGCGGCTGCGATCGTCGGGGAGGCGGACGAGATCGCGGCGTTCCTGGACTACGACGGGACCCTCACCCCGATCGTGGAGGACCCCGCTGCGGCGGTTCTGGATGATCGGACCCGAGAGGTCGTGCGGCGTCTGGCCGGGCTCTGCACGGTCGCGGTGGTGAGCGGCCGGGACCTCCCCGACGTCCGGAGGCTGGTGGGCCTGGATGATCTGATCTACGCAGGCAGCCACGGCTTCGACCTCCACGGTCCCGGCGACCGCCGGCTGGAAAACTCGGTGGGCGACCCGTTCCTGCCCGCACTGGACGAGGCCGAGGGCAGGGTGAGGGACGAGCTCGAGGGCGTCGCCGGGGTTCGGGTGGAGCGGAAGAAGTACGCGATCGCGGTCCACTTCCGCGGGGCCGACCCGGGGCGGGAGCCGGAGGTGGAGGAGGCGGTGGACAGGGTTCTCGGCGAACAGCCGAAGCTGCGCAAGGGCACCGGAAAGAAGATCTTCGAGCTCCGGCCCGACGTGGACTGGGACAAGGGCCGGGCCGTCGGCTGGCTGCTCGAGCGCCTCGGCCTCGACCGCCCCGGGGTGGTCCCCCTCTATCTCGGCGACGACGTCACCGACGAGGACGCCTTTCGGGCCCTCCGAGGGCGGGGCGTGGGTATCGTGGTGCGGGACGGGCCGCGGTCCACGTGGGCCCGCTACGGCCTGGAGGATCCCGGGGAGGTCCGCCGGTTCTTGGAGGAGCTCGCCTCGCACCGGGAGAGGGAAGCCCGATGAGCCCCTGGACCCTCGTCTACGACCGATTCGATCCGGACCAGGAGAGGCTGAGGGAGGCGCTCTGCACCCTGGGAAACGGGTACTTCGCCACCCGGGGGGCGGCTCCGGAGGCGGACGCGGGGGAGGTGCACTACCCGGGCACCTACCTGGCCTGCGGCTATAACCGGCTGCAGACCGAGATCTCCGGGCGGGTGGTGGAGAACGAGGACCTGGTGAACCTTCCCAACTGGCTGGCCCTCACCTTTCGGGTCGACGGGGGGAGCTGGTTCGAGCTGGCGCGGGAGGACGTGCTCTCCTACCGCCAGGAGCTGGACCTGAAGCACGGGGTGCTCAAGCTGGAGATCCGGTTCCGGGACGTGGCGGGGCGCGAGAGCCGGCTCTCGGAACGGCGGCTGGTCCACATGGGCAATAACCACCTGGCGGCACTGGAGACCACCCTGACCGCCGAGAACTGGTCGGGGACCGTGGAGCTCCGAAGCGCCCTGGACGGCCGGGTCACCAACCAGGGCGTGGAGCGCTACCGCCGGCTCGACGGCCGCCACCTGGAAGCGGTGTCCTCGGAGGAGGTGAACGAGGAGACCCTCTTCCTCAAGTCACGGACCGTCCAGTCCCTGCGGGAGGTCGCGTTGGCGGCCCGGACCCGGGTGCGCAGGGGGGGCGAGCTGGTACTGGCCGATCGGGGCCGAGTGCTTCGGGAGGGATACGCGTGCCACACCATCCGCGTGCCCGTGTCCCAGGGCGACGAGGTCACGGTGGAGAAGGTGGTCGCCCTCTTCAACTCCCGAGACCGGGCGATCTCCGAGTGCGGCTTGGCGGCTCGCACCGAGGTCGGCCGGGCGGGGAGCTTCGAGGATCTCCTCCACGATCACGTCGGGGCCTGGGAGCACCTGTGGAGCCGCTTCGATCTGCGCCTCTCGCTGCGCGAAGGGGCGGACGGTGCCTGGACCAGCCGCATCCTGCGCCTGCACATCTTCCACCTGCTGCAGAGCGTCTCCCCCCACAGCATGGACCTCGACGTGGGGGTCCCGTCCCGGGGCTGGCACGGGGAGGCCTACCGGGGCCACATCTTCTGGGACGAGCTCTTCATCTTTCCCTTCTTCAACCTGCGGCTGCCCGAGATCACCCGGTCGCTCCTGATGTACCGGTTCCGCCGCCTCGACGAGGCCCGGGCGTCGGCACGGGAGGCGGGCTACCGCGGCGCCATGTACCCCTGGCAGAGCGGGAGCGACGGACGGGAGGAGAGCCAGCGCCTGCACCTCAACCCCAAGTCCGGCCGCTGGATTCCCGACAACAGCCGGCTCCAGAGGCACGTGAACGCGGCCATCGCCTACAACGTGTGGCAGTACTACCAGGCGACCCGGGACATGGAGTTCCTCTATGCCTACGGGGCGGAGATGATGCTCGAGATTGCCCGGTTCTGGGCGAGCCTGGCCACCTACAACCCCGACCGGGAGCGCTACGAGATCCGCGGGGTCATGGGGCCCGACGAGTACCACGACGGCTACCCCGAGGCGGACGAGCCTGGCCTGAACAACAGCGCGTACACCAACGTCTTCGCGGTCTGGGTCCTGAGGGCTGCCGCGCAGGCGCTCGACGTCCTTCCGGAGAGCCGGAGCGAGGAGCTCAGGCAGGTCTTGGGCCTGGCCCCCAAGGAGCTCAGGCGGTGGGAGGACATCGCGAGCCGGATGTTCGTGCCGTTCCACGGGGACGGCATCATCAGCCAGTTCGAGGGGTACGAGAACCTGGAGGAGCTCGACTGGGAAGGCTATCGGGAAGAACACGGGAACATCGAACGCCTCGATCGGATCCTGGAGGCGGAGGGCGACACCCCGAACCGGTACCGGGCCTCGAAACAGGCGGACGTGTTGATGCTGTTCTACCTGTTCTCCGCAGAGCAGCTGAAGGAGCTCTTCGAGGCCTTGGGGTATTCCTTCAGCCGGGAGACCATTCCCAAGAACATCGCCTACTACATGGCTCGGACCTCCCACGGTTCCTCCCTGAGCCGGGTCGTGCACTCCTGGGTCCTGGCCCGGTCCGACCGGAAGAGGTCCTGGAAGCTCTTTCACGAGGCCCTGCACAGCGACGTGGCGGACATCCAGGGGGGGACGACGCCGGAGGGAATCCACCTGGGCGCCATGGCGGGGACGGTGGACCTGATCCGGCGGTGCTACACCGGGCTGGAGACCCGAGGCGACGTGCTCTGGCTCAACCCCCTGCTGCCCGAAGAGTTGGAGAGCCTGCGGATGGATCTCCGCTATCGGGGTCACAGCCTGGGCCTCGAGATCGACGGCGGGAAGCTCAAGGTCGCCGCCCTTCGCTGTACCGAGCGGTGCATCCAGGTCGGGGTGAAGGGGAAGGTCTGCGAGATCGAGGCCGGGAAGACCCGGGAGTGGGACCTGGGGCAGGAGTCGAGCCCCTGACCCCCTCCCCTCCAGGCCTCGGCACAGGCTCTTCCGGGGGGGCCGCCTCGCACAGGAGCAGCTCGGTGCCGGTCGGCCCCTCGAGCTTGGCCACCGCGTCCTGCAGGGCGCGGCGAAGCCCCTCCCCGAAGACCGGGAGATCGAAGGGCCTGCGCAGGAGCGTCCAGACCGTCTCGCCCTGGCCGATGGCCCACGCCGGGAGGTGCGCGAGGTGCTCCCCGCCCGGGGCGGCCGTCTCGGCCCCGAGAAGCCGGCCGTCCTCGGCGGTCCCGTACACCCGAAGCTTCCCGTGGTCTTCGCCCGCCATCCGGGGTCGTCCCTGGTGCTCGCAATCCATCTCCCCGGCGACGACCTCCCGGTCCGCCGGGGTCGATTCCGGGAAGCGTCTGAGTTTCCGGGGAAGATCGGGCGGAGAAGGGAAGACGCACACTCCCGTTCCGGAGCGGGGTGGGACCGGGGCGGCGGACGGGGTGCGACCCCCGAGGTCCGAGGCGCGATGAAGCTCAGCTTTCTCGGTATCCGGGGCCACATCGAGCCCTCGACCTGCCGGCATCGCCGCCACACATCGACCCGGGTCGATTGCCGGGGACGGCGGGTGGTGATCGACGATCGTCATCCCCCACTCCGACTCGGACCCCCCGCGGGCGGCCGCCGGATCACCGCCGGGCGGAACGGTCGGATAATTTGGGTGGCAGGGCGGGTAAATCGACCGCGTTCCGCTGTCGGTTCCCCAGAGTCTCCGGTACTCTGACGGGCCGGTGGCGGAAGAGATCGTCGTGGAGCACGCGAGCCCGTTCGGGACGTCTTGCGTGGGGCTGGCTTCTTGGCGGCGAAACGACCACACGAGAACAGGGGAGGCCCGTCCATTCCCATGAGCCAGCCGCTGCGCGATTCCCGCTCCGGTTCCCCGATGCAGCGCTTTCCGGCCGGAGGCCTGCAGTCGGGAATCGAGCTCTTCGCCATCCGGGGAATCCGTATCCGTGTCCACTCCTCGTGGATGATCATCTTCGTGCTCATCCTCTGGAGCCTCTCGGCCGGTTACCTGCCGCGCATCTACCCGGACCAGAGCCCCGGCTCCTACTGGCTGGCCGGACTCGTGGCCACGGTGCTCTTCTTCGCGTCGGTCCTGGCCCACGAGCTGGCTCACTCCTTCGTGGCTCAAGGGGCCGGGATCCCCGTGACCGGGATCACCTTGTTCGTGTTCGGGGGGGTCTCTCAGATCGCCGAGAATGCCAGGGACCCGAAGACCGAGATGAAGGTGGCGGTCGTGGGGCCCCTGTGCAGCTTCGCCCTGGCCCTGCTGTTCTGGGGCATCACGGCCCTGTGGAAGGGCGAGCCTTCCCTGACGGCGGCCGTGCTCCGGTACCTCGCGTGGATCAACCTCGCGTTGGGGGTTTTCAACCTGGTCCCCGGCTTCCCTCTGGACGGCGGCCGGATCCTGCGCTCGGCGCTGTGGTGGAAGACAGGCTCCCTGACCATGGCCACCCGGTGGGCGTCGGACGTGGGCAAGGGATTCGCATACGCCCTGATGGCGATCGGCGCGCTCCAGATCTTCGGCGGGGCCCTGGTCGGCGGGCTGTGGTTCATCCTCATCGGGATGTTCCTGCGGACCGTCGCCGAGGGCGAGTATCAGCAGACGGTGATGCGCCGGTCCCTGGAGGGAGTGCGGGTGGGGGACGTGATGGTGGAGGACGTCGTGACCGTGAGCCCCGACGTCACGGTGGCGGAGCTCGTCGACCGCTACTTTCTCCACTTCGGGTACAAGGGCTTTCCCGTCCTGGACGGGGAGCGCGTGGCCGGCATCGTGGCGCTGCGGAACGTGAAGCACCTCGACAAGTCGGAGCGCGAACGCACCACCGCCGGCCAGCTCATGGTGGAGATCGGGGACGGGGACCGGGTGGCGCCGGAGGTCTCGCTCGCGGAGGCGCTCCGGAAGATGGCGGCGCAGGGCACCGGGCGGCTCCTCGTGATGGAGGGCGACCGGCTGGTGGGTATCCTCACCAAGGCCGGTCTGGCCCGCCTGCTGGAGGTCAAGCGCGTCCTGGAGGCCTGACCCCGCTCGGGGCCGAGGCACCGGGCTCTCCGGTGCGCCGGTCCCCGGCCGTGCCGAGGGGGGAAAGCGCCTCCGGAGGCATCTTTCGAGGAGGGTTCCCATGCCGAGATCGGCCATCCCTGTTGCGTCGCCTTCCCGGTGGCTCTTCGGATTCCTCGCGGGGTTCCTGGCCACGCTGGTCTTCCACCAGCTCACCCTGGCGTCGCTCTGGGGTGCGGGGATCGCGCCCTTCGGGCCCTTTTTCATGGCTGCGACCCGGCCCTTGGGGTGCCGGCGGTGATCTCGCTCGCCTTCTGGGGCGGCGTGTGGGGGTGCGCGTACGCCGTGCTGGACCGCCGCTTTCCGTGCGGAGGGGGGTGCTGGGTGGCCGCCTTCCTGATCAACGGTGCCTGGGGCATCGGAACCGACATCTTCCTCCGCTCGTTCGAGGCCCTGCGGCGAATCAGGAACTGAGGACCCCCACCGCTTCCAAGTAGCCGCCTGCACCAGTCGAAGCTCGGCAGGATCCTGAAGGAGCTCTCCCGGTAAAGAGGCCCGGATGCTCCGGACCTCCCCATTGTGGGAGCGGGAGGAGTTGCTCGGTCAGGTGCTGGACCGGGCGGCGGG
Organism: Deferrisomatales bacterium; assembly: GCA_033551855.1. Taxonomy (GTDB): domain Bacteria; phylum Desulfobacterota; class Deferrisomatia; order Deferrisomatales; family JACRMM01; genus JBFLZB01. The sequence continues at coordinate 57,138 of JAWSUI010000015.1, read as the reverse complement.
GTCCGGTGCACCGGAGGCAGGTAGTGAGTGGTGCTGGAGCAAGGACCGGGTCGGATCTTCCGGCAGGAATCACCGCGCTGTCGCTCCCAGAAGTCTCGCCGCCGCCCTCGAAGCCGGTTGACGAAGCTGCGGAATGGGCTACCTTGCCGGGGAATCTCGTGTCTCGGAGAGGAGGCCTGCGCATGCCCGTTCGGGTGCTCGTGGCAGACGATCCGCGCTTGATCCGCCAGTGCTTCGAACGGGTGCTGGCCTCTGACCCGGAAATAGAGATCGTCGGGTGTGCCACAGGGGGAGGGAGGCGGTGCTCTTGTCCATGGAGCACCGCCCCGATGTCGTCCTGATGGATCTGGCCATGCCGGACCTGGACGGCGTGGATGCGACCCGGCTCGTTGACGACCGGGCTCCGGGGAGCAAGGTGCTCACCCGATCGATCTACCGGGAAGACAGCACAGAGTGAGCCGGGCGAGGCCGTCCAGTCTCCCCACCTGGTGGACCGCAAGCTCCAGGGTGACCGCACGCGCATGCTCGGCCGGATCTCCCAACGCGAGCGGGAGCTTCTCCAGGGGCTTTGCGAGGGCTGCACCAACGCTGAGTTGGCCGAGCGCCTCTTCGTCTCGGAGCAGACCGTCAAGCACGACCTCATGCAGGTGAACGAGAAGCTCGGGGTGAGCAACCGCACCGAGGCCGCGATCCGGGCCCTGGGGTTGGGCCTCGTGGTACCGCCGCGAACCGCCTGACCGCGAGGGCCGACCGTTTCCGGCCGCTCCCCGTTTCCCGCCCCGGCCTCGAGGAGCTCGGCGGGCGCCTCGCCCACGCCGCTCGTCGGACGGGTGTGCAGCACCGCCGGGGGACCGGGTGACGGGGGAGGAGGAGAGCGGTGCCCCACTCCCCGGGGAGAGAGGGACTCTCTTCCCGGCACTTCCCGGAGGGACGACCCATGGTCCACATCGACATCGAGTGTCCCCGCTGCAAGGCCAAGTTCGCGTGGCCGCTGGCCGACATCCTGCCGGGCCGGGTGATGGAGTGCCCCGGTTGCGGATTCGAGACCGTCTTTACCGAGAGAGACGTGCAGGCCGTGCGGGAGAGCGCGGGAAGGGTCACGAGGGAAGAGGTGTGAGGCTGCCCCCCGGACAGCCGGTCGCCGCATTGGGCACGGTGTGGACTCTCGGATATCCTTATTATCCGCTCGGTTCCTTGCCTTCCGTTTTTCAGGCCATACAATGCGGATGTTGGATCTATGCCGGCCGTTGTCTGTATGGCCTGTGGCTCAAAGTGCCAGCTTTCCAAGAGTGATGCCGGTAGCGTCCCAGGGGAGCTGCGGTATTCCGTAGCCCCGACATCGTGAGAAAGGGGTATCCCATGGAGAAGAAAGATGCCTATGTTCAGAAGCTCAAGGCGAAGATGGACGAATGGAGCGCACAGATCGATGAGTTGAAGGCCAAGGCAGACCAGGCCGAGGCGGATGCACAGATCGCCTATAAGGAGAAGATCGAAGACCTTCGCAAGAAGCAGAAGGAGGCGGAGGCCCGCCTGAAGGAGCTTCAAACAGCCGGGAAGGGCGCCTGGGAGGACTTCAAGGCAGGCGTCGAAGGGGCCATGGAGAAACTGGGCGAAGCGGTGCGTTCCGCCTCAGCCCGCTTCAAGCGCTAGGAGATGGGCGGGTGCCGTCCGCAGGCTGCGGAGAAGCCTCCGGGAGACGGTACGGCCCGGCCGCGGGGAGGAGGTCGACCAAATCGGCCGGGCTGTTCTGTTTGACGCTGAGGCCGGGGTCCGGGAAGGCCGAAGGTCCGAGGGTAAAGCGGGAGAGCGGTTTGCCTCCGGGTCGGGGACCAGGCAGGACGGGGTCAGAGGGGTCCGAACCGCTCCCCCGGCACCCGCACGGCTGCCCGCACCACCTGGCTGGCACAACCCCACTCGTTGTCGTATCGGCTCAGCACCGGAAGAGGGTCCCGTCCACCACCCGGGTCATCTCCAGGTCCACGACCGACGCCCGGGGGTCGCCCTCGCGGCGCCGGTCTCGGTGGGGACCCGGTCGAGGGCTCCCGCCCGCCCCCTCCGGACCTCCCGACCCGGGGGATCCTCCGGGGGGGAGGAGCGGACGGCTGGCCGGCAGTGACACGTCGATGAGGACCGTGGTTCCGGGCGGGCAGGGCAGAGACCTGTGCCCGCCCGGCCCGGCTCCCGGGAAGGAGGATCGAACATGCGGCTCAAAGGAAGGAAGATTGCCCTCTTCCTGGAGAATCTCTATGAGGACCAGGAGTTCTGGTACCCTTACCGGCGCCTCCGGGAGGAAGGAGCCGAGGTGACCGTGGTCGCCCCACGTGCCGACTCCTACGCGAGCAAGCACGGAGCGCCGGCCAGGGCCGACATCGCCGTGGGCGACGCCAGGGCCGAGCACTTCGATGCCCTGGTCATCCCAGGCGGCTACGCCCCGGACCACATGCGCCGCGTGCCTGCCATGGTCGACTTCGTTCGGGAGATGCACGACGAGGGCAAGGTGGTAGCGGCCATCTGCCACGCCGGCTGGATGCTCGCGTCGGCCGAGATCGTGAAGGGCCGCAAGGTGACGGGCTTCTTCTCCATCAAGGACGACCTCGTGCACGCCGGGGCCGAGTGGCTGGATCGGGAGGTCGTGCGGGATGGAAACCTGATCACTTCCCGCACGCCCGACGACCTGCCCGCTTTCTGCCGCACACTGATCGAGTCACTCGCGTGAGCGCCTGCCGGGGCGGCCGCGCCCCGATTCGGTCAGGGCTTCTCTTCCAACAGCGCCTCCAGTTGGCGGCTCCACGGCTCGAAGGGGGTCACGGAACGGTAGCTGCAAACCGTGTGGAGCTTCCGGCCGCGCAGCGCCGCGAGCAGACGGCGGGCTCCTTGAAGCGTCGCGTCGGCGGGGCCGAAGGGGTTGAGCTTCATCCGCCCCTCCTCGAGGAAGACGTAGTCGCACGCGAAGAGCACGCCCTCGAAGGCGTAGAAGGTGAAGCCCGGGGTGTGGCCGTTGCGGTGGATGGCCTCGACCCCGTCCTCGACGAAGTCGGGGGCGAACCGGCGGTCGAAGGGGAACCCTCGGCACAAGTCGTGGCCGGAGTCGAGTTGATGGATCCAGACCTCGCACGCGAAGAGCTCCCGGTACCGATTCGAAGCGCCGAGGAAGTGGTGGTGGGTGAAGGTGATCACGTCGGCGCGAGGCAGGCGTCGGTCGAAGCTCGAAGGGCAGTCGATCCACCAGGTGCGGGAGCCCGTCTCCACCCTGTAGGCTGCGTGTTCCAACCCCAGCTCCGGAGTCGAGCGAAGCTGGAAGACGCCGTCGGCCACCGGGGTCTCCACCACCCGGTATCGGGCGGAGCACTCCTCGCCGGAGATGAAGCGGTCCGAGGCGGCCCCGCAGAACGGGCACTGCGGGGGGCGGGCCCCCACCATGTTGTAGCCGCAGACCAGGCAGACGTATTGTTCCGCGGGCATGGCCCCTCCTCTGTACGAGGGGAAACCGGACGCCTCTTTGCGAACGGGTCCCTCGCAAACAGCCTTTCTTCAGGGAGGGGGCGCGTCAAGCGGTCCCCTCGGGTTTGAACCTTTCGGTTACCGGATTTATCCGCATGTCCGGATGGACAACGCCCGGCCGGCGGAGGTGCTAGGGGGCGTCCTTCGAGGATGGCATGATCCCTTCGGATAATTGGAGTGGCCGGTCGTCCAATTCCGTCCCGGTGGGGCTCGGCGGGTCGTGGAAACTCGGGTATAGTGACGGTCGGACGGGAGGCCGACCCCGGGCAAGAGGCCGGGAAGGAGAGCTCCGCGCAAACCCGCTTCGGCTCTCGTCCGCCGACCAATTCACCCTTTTAGGGGAGACGACGCACATGGCCCAGGCCAGGACGAAGGGAAAGAAGGACCCGGTCCAGACTCCGGCAAAGACCCCTCGGACGCGCCGGGCGCGGGTGACGACCGAGCCCGGGGCCGGCAGCGGCGAGGCGCTGGCGGCCGCCACCGGAGGGGAGCACGCCGTGGACCGGTTGGAGATGGTTCGCCGGGCGGCCTACCTCAGGGCCGAGCGGCGGGGATTTCGCGGGGGCAGCCCGGAACAGGACTGGCTGGAGGCCGAGAGAGAGGTCGACGAGGTCCTGGCGTCGGAGGGGACACGGCTCCAGGCGGTGCCGTAGGGGGGAGAGCAGGATAGCCCGGCAGCGCCTGCAGGAGAGAACGGGGCCCCCCTGACACTTTCGGAAAGACCGTATCGTTCCAGTGACTTGCGGGAAGGGGGCTGGGGACGTGCCCACACTGATCCTGCTGCGCCACGGGGAGAGCACCTGGAACCGGGATAACCGGTTCACCGGGTGGACCGACGTGGACCTCACGGAGAAGGGCCTCGAAGAGGCGCGGGAGGCCGGCCGGCGCCTCCGGAGTGCGGACATCGAGGTGACGGTCTGCTTCACCTCGCTTCTCAAGCGCGCCATACGGACCCTCTGGGCGGCTCTCGATGAGCTGGACCGCCTGTGGCTGCCGGTCCACAAGAGCTGGAGGCTCAATGAGCGCCACTACGGCGCGCTCCAGGGGCTGAACAAGAAAGAGATGGCCGAGCGGGTGGGTGAGGAGCAGGTGTTCACCTGGCGCCGCAGCTACGACGTGCGACCTCCGGCCCTCGACCCCACCGACGAGCGGTTCCCCGGCAAGGACCCCCGTTACGCATCTCTGGAGCCCTGGGAGCTGCCGCGGACCGAGAGCCTGGAGGACACCGTCCGGCGGGTCCTTCCCTACTGGCGGGCGACCGTGGAGCCGGTGCTTCGCAGGGGGGAGGCCGTCCTGGTCGCGGCCCACGGCAACAGCCTGCGCGCCTTGATCAAGCACCTGGACGGGGTCTCCGACGAGGAGATCCCCGGCGTGGAGATCCCCACCGGAGTCCCTCTCGTGTACGAGCTCGGAGAGGACCTGAGACCCCGGGAGAGCCGCTACCTGGGTGAGGGAGAGACGTGAGCCTGGTGGGCACGGGGGGACAGAGGGATGCGGCCTCGTGCACCGGCCTCGTTCGCCCGGCGACGGGGACGGGCACATGAAGGCCATCCTCACGGTCACGGCGAACCCGGCCGTGGACCTGTACGTGACCGTGGACCGCCTGGTCCCCCGCCAGAAGCTGCGGTGCCGAATGCCCCGGCGAGACCCGGGCGGCGGGGGCGTCAATGTGGCGCGGGCCGTCCGAAACCTGGGAGGGGAGGCGGTCGCCGTCTACCACTCGGGGGGAGTCATGGGGGAGGCGCTCGGCCGGATGCTGACCGAAGAGGGTGTGGAGCACTACCCGGTGCCGATCTCGGGGGAAGTTCGGGAAAGTCTGGTGGTCCTGGAGGCCGGGTCGGGCCGGGAGTACCGCCTGGTTCTGCCGGGCCCGGAGGTGAGGGAAGAGGAGTGGCGCCGCTGTCTCGACCTCTTGGCTGCCTGGGCCCCGGTCCCGGACTACCTGGTGGGAAGCGGCAGCCTCCCCCCCGGCGCCCCGGAGGACTTCTGGGCCCGGGTCTCCCGGGTGGCCAGGACGGGCGGGGCACGCATGGTGGTGGACTCGTCGGGTGCCGGCCTTGCGGCCGCCCTGGAGGAGGGGGTCTACCTGGCCAAGCCCAATCGCACCGAGCTCGAGGCCGTGACCGGGAGCCGTCTCGAAGACGAGGAAGCGCTCCGGGAGGCGAGCCGGGACCTGGTGGAGAAGGGAGCTTGCCGGGTCCTGGCCCTGAGCTTGGGCTCCGAGGGAGCCCTCCTCACCTGGGAGGGCGGCCACCGGCGCGTGCGCGTGCCCGAGGTCGAGATCCGAAGCGACGTGGGCGCCGGCGACAGCTTCGTGGCGGGCATGGTGCTGGCCCTGTCCCGGGGCAAGGACGTGGAAGAGGCCTTCTGCTTCGGCGTGGCCGCGGGCACCGCGGCCCTGGCCACCCCGGGCACCGAGCTCTGCCGGAGGGACGACGCGGAGGCGCTCTTCCGGCAGTTGTGCGGCTAATACTACAACGAGCGATCGGCTCTCCGCCTGCGTTCGGCGTAAATCCTTCCCTCCGGCGGGCCAGACCCCGGCGCGCAGTGCAGCTCGCGAGGCGGTTTGGGGCGGCCCTCCGGCCCTTCGGTGCGCCCGGAGCATCGCGTTCCAAGGCCGCCTGCCCGCTCTCCGGGAAGGCCCCGCGCCCGACTCGGACGCAACTGTCGCTGTCGTGCCAACAGGCCCTCGAAGGACGGCCTGCCGGAGCGGTCACACACGGGAAGGAGGGCCTCTTGACCTTCACGTCGGTGAACCCGAACACGGGCCGGCCCATCCGCTCGTACCCCGCGGCATCGCCCGCCGAGCTCGAACGAGCCGTCGGGGAGGCCGGGCACGCCTTCCGGAGTTGGCGCCGTTCGGGCTTCCCGGAGCGCAGCCGCTGCCTGCGGGAAGCGGCCCGGCTCCTCCGGGCCCGGGCCGGCGAGTATGCCCGGCTCATGGCCGAGGAGATGGGCAAACCTGTCCGCGCGGGGCGGGCCGAGGCGGAAAAGTGCGCCTGGGTCTGCGAGTACGTTGCGGAGCGCGGCCCCCTCCAGCTTGCCCCCGAAGCGGTGGCAACCGACGCCTCGCGCAGCTTCGTGAGCTTTCAGCCCCTGGGGTCCATCCTGGCGATCATGCCCTGGAACTTTCCCTTCTGGCAGGTCTTCCGCTTCGCGGCTCCGAACCTGATGGCCGGTAATGCGGCGCTTCTCAAGCACGCCCCCAACGTGCCGGGGTGCGCCCTTGCCCTGGAGCAGCTCTTCCGGCAGGCCGGGTTTCCGAAGGGCCTCTTCCGCTCGCTCCTGGTGCCCGTGGAGCAGGTGGGGGCGTTGATCGAGGACCCTCGGGTCCAGGGCGTCACCCTCACCGGCAGCGTCCGCGCCGGCCGCGAAGTGGCCCGCCAGGCCGGTCAGGCTCTGAAGAAGACCGTCCTGGAACTGGGCGGGAGCGATCCCTATGTGGTCCTCTCCGACGCGGACGTGGAGGCCGCGGCGAGGACCTGCGTGGAAAGCCGCCTGACCAATTCGGGCCAGAGCTGTATCGCGGCCAAGCGGCTCATCGTCGTGGAATGCCTGCGGGCGGAGTTCGAGGCGCGCGTCGTGGAGGGCATGGGTGCAGCCCACACCGGTGACCCGCTCCGGGAAGACACCGACGTCGGGCCCCTCGCCCGGGAAGACCTTCGCCGGCGCCTCCACCGCCAGGTTGCCGAGAGCGTGGACCGGGGCGCCCGCTGCCTCCTGGGCGGCCAGCTTCCCGCCGGCCCCGGTTTCTTCTACCCGCCGACCGTGCTCACCGAGGTGGCGTCCGGAATGCCCGCCTACGAAGAGGAGCTCTTCGGCCCCGTAGCCGCGATCCTGTCGGCAAAGGACGACCGGGACGCAGTGCGGATGGCCAACGACACCGCGTTCGGCCTGGGCGCCGCGGTCTTCACCGGGGATCCGGCCATCGGGGAGAGCCTCGCCACCGAGGAGCTCCAAGCGGGCTGCTGTTTCGTGAACGCCAGCGTGCGCTCCGACCCCCGCCTCCCCTTCGGCGGTATCAAGCGGAGCGGCTACGGCCGGGAGCTCTCGGCCTTCGGCATTCGGGAGTTCGTGAACATCAAGACCGTCTGGGTGGCGTGAGGAGAAGCCGAATCGTACTGAAGCGAGGAGCGACGCGCCGGCCGCCTGCTCGGCGGCCCAGGAGATCCTTGCCCGGCTCCGGGTGCCGGGGAGGAGGGTGGGACCTGCTTCCACGAGGGTGATCCGGGCGCGGTGCGGGCGCAGCGTGGGGTAGTCCCGGGCGATGGGCCCGCGGAGGAGCCCGGCCAGCTCCCCGGCGCACTCCACTCCCGTCGCTCCTCCGCCGACGACGGCGAAGGTGAGGAGGCGCCCCCGCACCGTTGCCTGCGCCCCTTCGCTTGCCGCCTCGAACCCGGCTCCCGTCAGGCCGCTGCAGTCCGGTGGTCACCGGCGTTCCGTGCCGCGCCCGGCGGCCGAGCCGGGATCGGGTCCGGCCGATGGCCTCCCCCCCATCCGGCGAGCCTCACCCGCCCTCCCCCAGGAGACGGTCGAGCTCGTCCCGGGAAAGGCTCTCCTGCTCGAGCAGCGCCCGGGCGAGGAGATCGAGCTTGTCCCGCTGCGACCGGAGAAGATCTTCGGCCTTGTCCTCCATCTCCTGGACCGTGCGGTGCACCTCTTCGTCGATGAGGCGCGCCGTGTGCTCACTGAAGTCCTTGGCCTGGGCGAGCTCGCGACCCAGGAAGGGGTGGTGCTCTCCCTGCCGGTAGCTCACGGCGCCCAGCTTCTCGCTCATGCCCCAGCGGCAGATCATGCGCCGGGCCAGCTCGGTGGCGTTCTCGAGATCGTTTTCGGCGCCGGAGGTAAGCTCCTCGAAGACCAGCAGCTCCGCGACCCGTCCTCCCAGCAAGACGGCGAGGCGGTTCTGCAGATAGGAGCGCTTGAGGTTGTGGCGGTCCTCTTCCGGCACCTGCTCGGTGAGCCCGAGGGAGCGCCCCCGAGGGACGATGGTGACCTTCTCCACCGGATCGGTGCCGGGGAGAAGCCGCGCCACCAGGGCGTGGCCGGCTTCGTGGTAGGCGACGATCCTTCGCTCCTCCTCGTTCAGGAGGTCCTCCCGCTCCACCCCCATGCGGATCTTGTCGACGGCTTCGGCGAAGTCCTCGGCGTCCACGACCTCCTTCTTCTTTCGGGCCGCCAGCAGGGAGGCCTCGTTCGCCAGGTTCTTCAGGTCCGCACCGGAGAAGCCGACGGTGCGCGCGGCCAGGGCGTCGAGGTCCACGCCCTCGGCCAGGGGAACCCCCCGGGTGTGGATCTCGAGGATCTCCCGGCGGGCGTCGCGCTGGGGCATCTCCACGGCTACCCGACGATCGAAGCGCCCGGGCCGGATCAGCGCCGGGTCCAGCACGTCGGGGCGGTTGGTCGCGGCCAGCACCACGACGGATTCGTGGGGCTCGAACCCGTCCATCTCCGCGAGGATCTGGTTCAGGGTCTGCTCCCGCTCGTCGTGGCCGCCCCCCAGCCCCGTGCCCCGAACCCGCCCGATGGAGTCGACCTCGTCGATGAACACGATGGACGGAGCCTCCTTCTTCGCCTTCTGGAACATGTCCCGCACCCGCGACGCCCCCACCCCCACGAACATCTCGATGAACTCGGAGCCGCTGATGCTCAGGAAGGGAACACCGGCCTCTCCCGCCACAGCCCGGGCCATGAGGGTCTTGCCGGTCCCGGGCGGCCCCACCAGCAGGATGCCGTTGGGGAGCTCGGCCCCCAGGGAGCGAAAGCGTTTGGGCTCCTTGAGGAACTCCACCACCTCGGTGAGCTCCCGTTTCGCGTTGGCCAGGCCGGCGACGTCCTCGAAGGTGGTCTTGCTCTCGGACCTCTCGTAGAGACGGGCCTTGGACTTTCCGAAGGAGAACGGGTTCTGCCCGCCCATCATGCCGCCCATGCGTTCCCTGGCCTTCCGGCTCATGTAGACGAAGATCCCGATCAGGAGGACCCAGGGGAGGAAGCTTACCAGCAGGGCCACGTACCAGGGGCTCGCCGAGCTCTCGGCCCGGACGGTCACACCCTTCTCCCGCAGGCTCCCCAACAGGTCCGGATCGCCGAAGGAGGGGATGACGGTGACGAAACGGGTGTGCTCCCGGGGTTCGGCCGGCGTCTCGACCTCGGACTCGGGCTCGGGGGAGACCGGATCGCGAAAGGTGCCCGTGATCCGGTCTTCGCGGATCGTGATCTCTGCGACACGATCCTCCTCCAGATGGGAGAGGAAGTCGGTGTAGGAGAGCTCCAGGCGGTCCGGCGTACGGGCGGTCTGGAGGAAGTAGCTCATCAGCACCCAGACGGCCACGAACCAGACCATCACCCGCCAGCTCGGAATCCTCGGCCCTCTCCGGGGCGGCTCTCTCACCCGTTCCCTCCGCGTCTGCGCGGTCTCCGGGTCCTGCGGGCACGGTTCCGGACCCGGGAGGACCCACGGGCGCTGTTCCCACCTGCCCGCCTTCCGCTCTCCGGGGCCCGCTCCGGGTGCCGGAGGTTCCCACGGCTCACGGGGCGCCTCCGAAGACCGTCAGCATGAGCGCCAGGACCACCGCCTGGATGGCCCAGGCGATGACGCACACCCCGACCGCACGGCCCGTGCTCCGGTAGTCGAGGGCCTGCCGCACGGCGACCACCATGGCGGCGAGCATCCACACCGTGGCCACGGCGAAGACGATCCAGGCCAGCGGCCGGATCAGACCCAGGATCCGCACGAGGCCCGGGGCGCTGGAGAACCCGATGGTCCTCAGGAGCTCCCCCGGGCTCGAGCGGGTCTGGGGCTCGGGCATGACCTTCACACCGATCAAGTAGGTCAGGTATGCCCAGATGAACCAGCTGAGGAGGGCGGAGACCGTCCCCAGCGCCACGAGCGCGGCCCCCCCTACCCCCGGCGCTCCGAGGCCCCCTGCCACGCTGGAGAGGACCACCACCCCCAGTGCCTGACCCAGGGCGGCGGGGTCGGCCTCCACCTCCTCATAGAGTGAAGGGTCGAGCTTCGCCGCCCGGAGCATCCGCTCCACGAGCTGTGTCATGTCTGCAGCTCCTCTGCCAGGGGCACCGCGGCGGGGAGCCGTCGCGGGTAGCTCGCCCCGGGGGGGTGCCCGCCTCGGGATTTCTCGATCTCTTGGATAACAGACACTGCTTCGAGCGCAAGGCGGGGGCACCGCCGATTCGGCTCGCGCCGCGAGTCTTGCGGCGTCGGAGCCCGGCGTCGGACCGAACGGGTAAAGGTTTTATCCGATCCGCTCGGAGGGCGCCCGAGGCCTTGACCGGTCGCGCTTCCTGGCCAACGATGGAGAGGGAAGGCCGGCGGCAGCCGGAAGCGAGGAGGGATGACGGTGGAGGGGCGCCGGACGGCGAGCGCGCGGCGAAGGCCGCCGGGGGCCGGGGCCGCGGACAGCGGGCGGAGGAGCTCAGTGGACGACCTCAACGTCGTAGTGACCGGCGCGGCCGGTGAGGGCATCCAGGTGATCGGCGGCGTGCTCGCGGAGACCGTGAGCGCGCACGGGTATGCGGTCTTCGCCTGGCAGGAGTACGAGTCGCGGATCCGGGGAGGCCACAGCCGCTTCTCCCTCCGGATCGGGGAGGCACCCCGGAACGCGGCTCTGGAGGGGGCCCACATCCTCCTCGCCCTCAACGAGGGCGCCGCCAGGAAGTACCGGCCGCTGCTCGCCGAGGGCGGCCTCCTGATCTCCTCGGAAGAGGAAACCGACGGGGGGATCGGTATCCCCTTCGCGCAGCTCGCCGACGAGGAGGCGGGCAAGAAGCTCTACGCCAACACGGTGGCGGTGGGCGCCTTGATGGCGGCCCTGGGCATGGAGTTGGATCCCTTGGAGAGAGTTCTGGAGAAGCGGTTCGGGGCCAAGGGGGAGGAGGTGCTGAAGGGCAACCGGAAGGCCGCGGAGGCGGGATACAGGGAGGCTGCCGAGCGCTGCGGCGATCGCTGCCCGTGGAAGCTCACCGGAAGCGGGGGCCGCTACCACCTGGCGGACGGCCACAAGGCCCTGGCCCTGGGCGCGGTGCGCGCCGGGTGTCGGTTCCTGAGCGCCTATCCGATGAGCCCGTCCACCGGCATCCTCACGTTCCTCGCCAAGGAGCAAGAGCGCCCCGGGGTCTTCGTGGAGCAGGCCGAGGACGAGATCGCCGCCATCAACATGGCAGTCGGGGCCGGTTACGCGGGGGCCCGGTCCATGACCGCCACCTCGGGGGGGGGCTTCGCCCTCATGGCGGAAGGGCTGAGCCTGGCCGGCATGACCGAGACCCCTGTGGTGATCGTGCTGGCGCAGCGGCCCGGCCCGGCCACCGGCCTGCCCACCCGGACGGCTCAGGCCGATCTGCTCTTCGCCGTCCACGCCGGCCACGGGGACTTCCCCAAGGCGGTCCTGGCTCCGTCCGACCCGGTGGATGCCTTCCATCAGGCGGTGCGGGCCTTCGACCTCGCCGACCGGTATCAAGTGCCGGTGATCGTGCTCACCGATCAGTTCCTCGCCGAGTCCCTGTTCTCCGTGGAAGACTTCGAGCTCGGCCGGTCCGCCCCCGAGACCCATCTCGCGGACCCCGAAGAGATCGACGAGTACCGCCGCTACCGGCTCACGGAGGACGGGGTCTCCCCCCGCCTCTACCCGGGGCAGAGCGAGCACCTGGTGGCGGCGGACAGCGACGAGCACGACGAGCACGGGCACATTGCCGAGGACCTTGCGGGCACCGCGGTGCCCATGATGGAAAAGCGCCTGGCCAAGCTCCGGGCTCTACGACGGGCGATGAAGCCCCCGGAGGAGGAGGGCGTGGACGAGGCGGCGCACGTCCTGGTGGGGTGGGGCTCCTCCCGGGGGGCGGGGCGATCCGGGAGGCGGTGGAGCTCCTCCGAAAGGACGGCGTCGAGGCCGGCCGGATCCACTTTACCGAGCTGTGGCCCCTTCCGGACTACCGGTTCCCGGAGGGGAAGCGGTACTGGGTCGTGGAGAGCAACGCCACGGGCCAGCTGGCGCGCCTCCTGCGCTCCGAATACGGGGTGGGGCTCCGGGGAGAGGTTCTTCGCTACGACGGGCTCCCCCTCACCGGCGCGAGCATACGGAGGCAGGTCGATGTCCGATGACGGGCGGTTCCGGACCGAAGCCGAGATCCAGTGGTGCCCCGGGTGCCCGAACTTCTCCATCCTCAAGGCGTTCCGGGCCGCCCTGGCCCGCCTGGAGCTGGAGCCCCACCGGGTGTGTCTGGTCTCCGGCATCGGGCAGGCGGCCAAGCTTCCCCACTATGTGAAGAGCAACTTCTTCAGGTTCTGTTTCGGATCGTGTGGGGCCCGTCTCCCGCGCCCTCGTACACCGCTCGAACGAGATCCAACTTCCCTCCCCTTCAAGGAGAGGGCGAGGGTGGGGATGGGTTGTCGTCCGGCCAGCGCCGGGGCTGCACCCCATCCCCCTCCCAACCTCCCCCTTGAAGGGGGAGGAGCACGAGGGGGCGGATGCCGCTTACTCCTGTCAGCCCACACAGATCGGAACAGAGCCCTTCTTCAACGGCCTCCACGGCCGGGCCCTGCCGGCGGCCACCGCCATCGCCGTGACCAACCCGGAGCTCACCACCGTGGTGGTGACGGGGGAAGGGGACTGCTACGGGGAGGGGGGAAACCACTACCTGCACGCGCTGCGCCGAAACCCCAACCTCACGGTGGTGGTCCACGACAACCGGATCTACGCCCTCACCAAGGGGCAGGGCTCCCCCACCACTCCCCTGGGGGAGCCCCGGAGCATCCAGTTCGAGGGGATGGATCTCGAGCCCCTGAACCCGCTCGGCATCGCCATCGTCCAGGGGTGCACCTTCGTGGCCCGCGGCTTCGCCGCCGAGACCGAACACCTCGCAGACCTCCTGGTGGGGGCCATCCGGCACCCCGGCCTCTCGGTGGTGGACGTGATCCAGCCCTGCATCACCTGGGGCCCCCACTCGGTCAGCTGGTACAAGGAGCGGGTCTACGAGCTGGGGGGGGGACTACGACCCCGCCGATTCCCAGGCTGCCCTGGCCAAGACCCGGGAGTGGGGCGAGGACCGCCTGCCCATCGGCGTGCTCTTACGCTCCGACCCGAGACCCGTCTTCGGCGGGCGCTTCCGCGAGAAGATCGCCGCCGGCCCCCTGGCCGAGCTGCCGGCCGTGGGCGACGAGACGATCGAGGAGCTCTTGGCCGAGCTCCGGCCCTGAGAGGCCGCCGTCGTCGGCACGCGCCGAACGTGGCCGCCCCCCTGGCCGAGAGTGGTGATGAGGATGGAGGAGAGACGATTCGTGGCGGCTCCCCTGCTCACGGTGGGCGATGACGCAGCGTTCCTCCGGTGTAAGGTGGTGGTAGGACATGGTGAGCACCCCCTGGAGCGAGGGTTGGTTGGCGCGAACCTGACGCTACCGGACGCTCACCATGTCCTCCTCTCTGCCCCCTCTCCCGTGGTGCACTTCTGATGTGAATCTACCGTCCACCGGTCTCCCAACTCCAACCGCGGGGCCGGCGGGGCTCGGGCTCCTCAAGGTTGCGTTCCTCTCGGTCGAAGATGGGCCGGTGGCGTTCTATTTTCCGGAATGCCCTCGGTGCGGGACGGTGCCATGGCGAAGAAGCACGACGCGGACACGACGCGGTCCGAGCGGATTTTGCGGCTCTTCCGGCTCCTCTTCTTCACGGGCCGCAAGTACTCGCTCCCCCAGCTCGCCCAGGAGCTCGACTGCTCCAAGCAGACCGTGTCGGCGATGGCGGACCAGATCAACGCCAGCGGCGCCGGCGTCGTCCACACTTGGTTCGAGGGGGGCCGGAAGTGGTTCCAGGCCGTGCCCCTCGAGCAGCGCCCCCGCCTGACCCTCTCGCCGACCGACCTCCAGAACCTCACGCTGTGCCGGGACCTCTCGGCGCACCTCCTTCCCGAGGGGCTGCGCCACGACGTCTCCGAGGCGATCGCAACCGCCGCGACGCTCCTTCCCCGGATGGGCCAAGCCGAGGCGGCCCACGCCCTCGGGGGCCTCGTGCGGGCGCGCGGCTCCATCGACTACTCCCCCCGGCAGGAGATCCTGGAGAGCCTGCTCTTCGCCCTCGCGGAGCACCGCGTCTGCCGGGTGACCTACCGCTCCCCCGCCCGTGACGGGCCCGCGACCTACGCGGTGGCCCCCAGGCGGCTCGTGTCCTATCGGGACACCCTCTACGTGCGCTGCTCCTACGTCTCGGAGGACGGGGAGGGCAATCCGGACCACGACGACATGCTCCTCGCGGTGCACCGCATCGAGGACCTGGAGCCGACCAAGCGCACCTTCCCTCCGGAGGAGGGCGAGGGGGAAGGCGCGCCGTTCTTCGGCGTGGTCTCGGGGGAGCCCTTCCGGGTGCGGGTGCGCTTGCGGGGGTGGGCCGCGGGGTTCGCGAAGGAGCGGGTCTGGAGCGCCGACCAGACGTTCTCCGAACCGGGGGCCGGCTGCGTGGAGTTGGGGTTCACCGCGACGAGCCCCACGGAGGTCGTCTCGTGGGTCCTGGGCTTCGGGGCGAACGCCGAGGTCCTGGCCCCGGAGGACCTGCGCGAGGAGGTCGAGTGCGCGCTCGCCACCGCGCTCGGGCAGTACGCGCTAGCGCAAGGGGCGGCCTGACGAGGGTCGGCGTCCCGGCCCGGGATTCCGGAAAGTGGAACCCGCGGTGGGTGGCCTTCGCGGCCCTGACGTTCGCGTGCGAGGAAGCGGGGCTGTTCGACGACCCGTCGGCGATCGGAACGCGGGAGGGGTGGCGCCGCGCCTTCCCAGGACCCGACGGCGTTCCGGGTCGCCGGCATTGCCGGTTCCCTATAAAGAAACCCCCATTCCTTGAATCCCCTCTCCCCCCGGGAGAGGGGCCTGGGGTGAGGGCGTCGAGCGGCGACCGGTGGGCGTCTCGTTGCTCGGGGTGACCGGAGGTCGTGGGCAACTCACTCCGGCAGGCCCGCCGCCAGCATTTGTTCCAGTGCATCGGCGGAAAGCGTCGGATCCTTGTACTTCAGTGCGTTCGCGTAGCGCCGGGCCGAGAACCCGGGATCGTACCGGAGGACCTCCTGGGCCGCCGAGCGCGCTTCCTCCGGCCGCCTCCAGCCCTGATAGGCGAGCACGACCTGCACGCGGGCCGGAACGCTGTTGGGCGTGCGAGCGAGGAGCTCCTTGGACACTTCGATGGCGTCCCCGTAGCGGCCCAGGAGGCGATAGGTGTGGGCCGCGTGCAGATAGATGGGGCCGGGTCGGCCCAGCGGGGTGAGGCGGAAGGCCTTGTCGTTGTGAGCGACGGCCTCCTCGGGCCTCCCCGAGAAGTTCAGGATCTGCGCCAAGAAGGAGTGGGCTTCCGCGGAGCTCGGGGCCTTCTCGACCGCCAGCTCGCCCGCTTGAAGCCCTTTTTCGTGCTGGCCGACCTGGGCGTACAGGAACCCGAGCAGCGCCCAGGCCGCGGCGTGGCCGTCGTCGAGGGAGACCGTTGTCTGCGCCGCCTCGATGGCCTTCATCATGGACTCCCTGGGCGATCTGCTGACCCCCAGCCACACCTCCATCATGGTGGTCGTGGCGAGGAGGTAGTAGGCGCTCGGGTACCGGGGATCGAGCCCGATCACCTCTTCGGCGAGCTGCCGGGCCTGCAGGTTGGCGTCCCCGCTGAACTGCCCCATCAGGCTCTTGCCCCGCAGGAGCTTGAGATACGCCTCCAGGTTGTCGGTGCCCTTCGCGAACAGGTGCGATCCCTCTCCGGTCCCCGACAGTCTGATCGAGAGGATCTTTGTGATCTCGAAGGTAATGTCGTCCTGTACGGCGAAGATGTCCTTGAGCTCCCGGTCGTAGCGCTCCGACCAGAGGTGATGCCCACTCTCGGCGTCGATCAGCTGCGCCGTGATGCGCACCCGATCGCCGGCCGCCTGCACGCTGCCTTCGAGCACGTACCGCACGCCCAGATCCTCGGCGACCTTCTGGACCTTCACGGGAGAGCCCTTGTAGGTGAAGCTGGAGCTCCGTGAGATCACGAGGATGTCGGGGAGCTTCGCGAGGGCGGTGATGAGGTCTTCCGTGAGGCCGTCGCTGAAGTACTCCCGGTCCTGGTCGCCGCTCATGTTTTCGAAGGGAAGCACCGCGAGGGCCGGTTTGTCCGTGGCGGCCGGGGCGCGGGCTGCCACCGGGGCTTCTCCGGAGGGGGACGCGCCCCGCATCTTCCAGGCCGTCAGGGCGGCGCCCCCGGCCAGGAGCAGGGCGAGGGCGCACAGGGCCAGCCGTCGCGCACGGGAGCTCTCCCGGTTGGGAGGGACCTCGCGCACAGGATCAGTCGCCGGTTGCGAAGACCGCGGCCCCGTCGGCGCGGCGAGCTCCGCTCCCTCGAGGCGGGGCCGCTGCAGGCTGGACACGAAGCGGTCCCACGCCTCGAGATCGCGAAGGCCCCCCCAGGTGACCAACACGTCGTCGAGTCCCAGCCCGATCCGGTCCAGGGAGAACCGCAGCCTGACGTTTTCCTCGCTGCCCGTGTAGTCGAAGAGGTTGGCCCAGAGGTCGCGCTCGCGCTCGGCGAAAGAGGGGGGCGCGCCGCGCTCCGCCTCGGTGCCCCTCGCTCTGCCGAGGACCCGGAACAGCGGCGCGTTCTGGAGATCGGGCAGGGCACCCTTCCATTTCCTGTAGATCCGGCCCAGCAGGCTTGCCGCGTCCGACGAGCCGGCCGACCCTCCCACGGTTTCGTTCAGCAGCGCGAGAACGTCCAGGTGCTCCTGCAGGGGCACCCAGGCGATCTTCCCCGCCCGCTTCATGCAGATCACCAGGAACGCGATCAGGGCCAGGTAGAAGCGGCGCGAGGGGGTGTTGAAGTGGAAGGTGACGCTGTGGCCTGGTCTCAGGCAGGCGTGCAGCTTGTCGCTGGAGAGGTCGATCCGGATCGGCTGGGCGGACTCCGCGGCCATGGGCTTCTCCCCCGCGAAAATCTGACGGTTCGAACCGTCAGGTCGGCGACCCGAGGATACCCTATCGGATGTGTCTGACAAGCTCCCGAACGGGTCGGGCGCGAGGCTCCGGGCACACACGAGAGGAGGACGACATGATCCCAACGCGCATCCGGTCATTCCCTGCGGTCCACGCGCTCGCGCTCGCTGCGGCGGCCTTCTGGGCTGGAGCTGCCCCGGCCGCCGAGCTCGCGCGGGAGGGCGACTTCAGCGCCACCTACTGTTTCGTCGGGAACTCTGCCACCCTCGTCGAGTCGAAGACCGACCTCGCCTTCAGCTTCGAGCTGACCGGTCCCGTACGTGCCGAGACGCCGGGCTCGTTTCTGGACATGACCTCCGTTCACTGCGTCGGGTTGGGCGAGATCAAGGGCGGGACGCCGTCCGGCACCCATCGGTGCCAGTTCATGGACGCAGACGGGGACAGGGTCTTCGCAAGGTTCCAAGCCGCGGGCCCCAAGACGACGTTGGAGATCTCGGGCGGCACCGGCAAGTACGCCGGCATCTCCGGCGCCGGGGAAACCCAGTCGCCGGTCCAGGTGCAGCCTGGGCCGGCGCCTTTCCGGTGATGCCGGTGTCGAGAGCGCCCCGGCCTCTGCTTCGCCGCAGGGAGGGGGGACGAAAGGATCCTCTCTTCCCCGTCGCTCGAAACGGCACCCGGCCGAGCACGGACGTCAAGGGGTCCGCGCCGCCTCGTAGTGGCTGCGGCACTCGCGCTCTCGGCCGCGCACGACGCGCCGGCCGACCAACGGGCCCCGGGTCTCGGTGACCACGGTGTGCTGGCCCTCCTCGCCGTCGCCCTGATGGAAGTAGAGCACGACCCAGTCGCGGGTCGTTCCGAGCTCGTGGGCCCTGGCCGTGTTGGAGAAAAGCGCCGTGAAATGCCAGTTCTCCCGCTGGGTGTGGAGGATGGGGAGCCAGGCTTCGCCCGCCGGGTTCAGGCGTCGGGGGGCGATCGTGGGGAGCTCTTCCGCGGCGGCCCGCTCCCGGTACTCGCGGTCCACGTCCAGGAGGAGGGCGACGGGGGGCCCCTCGACCTCGGGGCGCGTGCGCGGGGTGCGCCGGCCCAGCATGCGCTCGAGGGTGGCCCGCAAGGCGGCCGCGCGGCGGGGACCGATCCCCCGCACGGTCTCGAGGCGACCATCGAAGGCCGCCGCCTCCAGGCCCTCCAGAGTCTCCACGTGGAGTGCTTCGTGGAGTCGCCGGGCGAGCCTGGGGCCGAGCCCGGGGACGCCCTGAAAGATCTCCTCCGGCCCGGAGGCGCCCCGCAGGCGTTCGAGCTGACCCCAGCGACCCGTGGTCAGGAGCTCGCGGATGGCGCCGGCGATGCCCTGGCCGATGCCGGGTAGGGCGACGAGGCCCTCCACGCCGCCGCTCTCCAAGAGCTCTTCCAGGCCCCGGTCGAGGCGGGACACGGTCTCGGCCGCCCGGCGGTAGGCACCCACCCGGTAGGGGTTGGCGCCCTGCTGCGCCAGGAGATCCGCCGCCTCCCGGAGGCGGTCCGCGACGTGGGCGTTCGTGATGGCGTCGGCTGTGGGCACGATGCGGTCCTCCTACCTTCCCACTCGTACCGCAGGACGGACCGGAAGGGAAGGGGGGCCCGGTGCGCCGCCCAGGGGGATTCGATTGGGGACAGGTCCGCAATCCGAAGCGCATCCAGGGCGGAGAGGAAGACCACCGAGGACACCGGGCTTCCGGTCCTCCAAAGCAGTGACGTCTCGGACGAGCTCCCTGGGATCGCGATCTGCGGACCGCCATGTCCTGCGACGCCACGTCGCCGCCCACGGTTCCGTTGGGGTCGCCTCGCCCATCCCCCGTCCCCTCGTTTGCCCTGGGCGCTCGCCTTTTCGTGGGGAGCGCAGATCTGATACTTTGCCGGTCCGGATGGGGCACGGGGCGGGTCTCTGAGCGGAGGAGATCGCCCGTCCGGAGGAGGGATAGCGGGGAGCTGCCGTGGGCGTTCCCGGACGCGGTCCCTCGGAAGCCGGAGAAGGCGGCGTGGCCCGCATTCATCGAAGACCAAGGGGAGAGGGCCGTGGCAGAGATCGTGCTGACCCGGGAAGAAGGGTTCGCTCGGGTGACCATCCAGCGCCCGTCCAAGCGCAATACCCTGACGGACGAGGGAATCGCCGAGTTGAGCGCCGTGTTCGACGAGTTGGAGCGGGACCCGGCGACGCGCTGTGTGCTCCTGCGGGGAGCCGGCGAGGAGGCGTTCTCGGCCGGCTACGACCTGACCGGCCTCTCCGCGTCGGGGCCGGCGGCGCGGAGCGACGACCTCCACGCGCTCCTGGACCGGATCGAGCGCTACCCGTACCCGGTGGTGGCGCTGCTCCGAGGCTACGCGGTCGGAGGGGGGTGCGAGCTCGCCCTGGCCTGCGACGTGCGCGTCGCGGGGGACGACGTGCGCATGGGGATGCCGCCCGCCCGCCTCGGCCTCGTCTACCCCCTGGCGGGCTACGCCCGCTTCCAGCGCACGGTGGGGCTGGCCGCAGCCAAGGAGATCTTCTTCTCCGGGCGCCTGTACACGGCGCCGGACTGCCGCCGCCTCGGCCTGGTCTCGGTGGTCGTCCCCGCGACGGGCGCCGAGGGCGAGGCCCTCGCCCTCGTGCGCGAGATCGCCGGCAACGCCCCGCTGTCCCTGCGCGGGACGAAGAGAATCCTCCGCCACCTGGCACTGGGCCCAGAGGGCTCCTCGGAGGACGAGGGGGAGCTCGCCGCGCTGTTCGCCCGGTCTCTCGCCACCGAGGACCTCGCGGAGGGAAAGCGGGCGCTCGCCGAGAGGCGCACGCCGATCTTCCAGGACCGCTGAGGCGTGGTAGGGCCCGAACGCCGCGAAGCGACGAAAGACATTCCAGGTACAAGAAGGCCGGCGCCCGAGGGGGCCGGCCTTCTTCATCTGCAAGCCCCCTCCCGCTAGGGCGCGAAGCCGCAGGTGCCCACGGGGAAACGCGCTCCAGCTCACCAGATCCCCGCCCAACCCAAGGGCGAGCTGCTGCTTGAGAGGAGTGAAACCGAAGGGTGTAGTAAGGACTCCTTGTATCCTTGCGTTGGGAGGCCGGCCATGCTGGGAAAGCTCACGTCCAAGAACCGGCTCACCCTGCCCAAGAAGATCACCAACGCGATCGGTCCCGCCGAGTACTTCGACATCGAGGTCAGAAACGGTCAGATCGTGCTGACGCCGGTGCGCATCCAGCGCGCCGATGCGCCCCGCGCCAAGCTGGCCGAGCTCGATCTCGGGGAGGAAGACGTCGCTGAGGTCGTGGCCGAGTTTCGCTGGGCCTGGCAGCGCGGCGCCTTCAGGCCCCTGGAGTCCTGGGATACCGCGGCGGAGCTCGTGCGGGTTCTGGCCTGTCCCAAGTTCCGCCTCAGCCCCGCAGAGAAAGAGGTGCTTCTGGCCGACTACCTGCCCTACGCCGCGCCGGCTGAGGTCCCGGCCCGAGGGCCCACCGTACCCCCGTGCCGGGACCCTCTTGACGTAGCCTTTCTGCTGCTCGCCGTAGAGGGCAGGGCCGACTTCCTGGTCACCGGCGATCAACACCTGCTGGCCCTTGCCGGCCGGCTCCCGTGCCCCATCGTCACTGCTGAGGCGTTTCTCCAGACCTTGCCGTGCGCCGGGAAAGACGAACGAACGGCTGGGGGCGCGTAGGTGTAGCAGACCTTACCCTCGCCGGCTGGAACCGGGGAGGCGCCGGAGGGGCCGCTGTTGGAGGCTCGTGAGCGTCCGGCGCTATGGGGCCGGTGCGCGGCGGGCCGTCAGGCGGCCGGCGGGGCCGGAGAGGATCAGCTTCCCGCCGCTGTCGAGGTCGAAGGCGCGCGCTCCCGCCAACAGGTGAAGGAACCGTTCTTCCTGCTCCATCACCTCAGGGGCGCAGGCCATCCGGGTCGAGGCGGGGCCCGCCACCGTCAGGCCCTCGCCGCCGAGCTCGAAGCCGGCGGTGAACCGATTGCAGGAGGCCAGGCCGGAGACCCGCCGGTCCTCGGCGGAGACCTCCAGGGTGATGCGGGAGCCTGCCAGGAGCCCCCCGCCGTCCAGTTGTTCGACCTCCCAGGAGCCGGCGAGCAGGCTCACGGGCTGGCCGCCGCAGCCGGCCAGGCGGTCGCCGTCGATCTGCACCTCCACGGTGAAGGGGTGAGGCACGCCGCTCATGGTGTCCCGGCAGACTCGGCGGGCCGCGGAGACCACGGCGGCGTGCCCCGGCTCCGCCGCCCGGTAGCGGGTGACGCCGCCGGCCTGCTCTGCGACCAGGAGGGGCAGGTTCAGGGACTGCCCGCCGTAGTCCAGGTCCAGATCGAGACGCCCGCCGCCGACCGCCAGGCTCCAGCCCGGCTCCTGACCCGCCGCCGGTGGGGCGGGGGCGTTTTCGCACGCCGCCAATCCCACAGCGGCCGCCAGGGCAAAGACGGTCCGGGCGTCAGGGCTTCGAAGCAGGTGCCTCATGGTCTTCCTCCGGTGGAGTTGGGTCGCTGGGACGCTCGACGCCGGGCCGCTCGACACGGGGACGCGCAACCCGCAACCCGGATCCTCGACGCCGGACCCCCGACTCCCGAACGCCGAGCGGTCCGCCGTGTGCCCCCATCGTAGCGGTGGCGGGGGGATGGGTTCCATGGGAACCTGCGGGAGCCTCCCGCCGGTCCCGAGGGGGGTACAGGGGGACACAGGGGCACTTGGGGTCTGTTGGGACCCGAGGTCTGGCAGAACACCGCGGCAGCGGGTAAGCTCGCGGCGTTGCGGCGGTGGGACGATGCGGGGGAACCGGGAAGGGGAAGGGAGGTCGCATGATCCGGGAGGCGCTGGCGAGACTGGCGGGGCGCGAGGACCTGTCCGAGGGTGAGATGATCGCGGTCATGACCGAGGTGACCCGGGGGGAGGCGACTGCCGCCCAGATCGGGGCCTTCCTCATGGCCCTGCGGGTGAAGGGGGTGACCGGCTCGGAGCTCGCCGGGGCGGCCCGGGTGCTGCGCTCCCTGGGGCCCTCGATCCGGGCCGGGGCGCCCCTGGTGGCGATCGACCGCGACGAGATCAACGTGGACCAAGAGACGATCGCCGCCTTCATGGCCTCGGGGAGCTCCGGCACCCGGACCTTCAACGTCTCCACCGCCACCGCCTTCGCGGTGGCTGCCTGCGGGGTCCGGGTGGTGCGGCACGGGCTGCGGGCGGTGGCGCCCCTGTGCGGGAGTGCGGACGTCCTGGCGGCCCTGGGGGTGGAGCCGGACCTCACCCCGTCGGCCGTGGAGGACTGCCTCGAGACCGTCGGGATCGGCTTCTTCTACGAGCCCCTCTTCCACTCCACCATCCGGCACGTGGTCGGCCCGCGGCGGGAGCTGGGGCTTCGGACGATCTTCAACCTCCTCGGCCCCCTGGCAAACCCGGCCGGGGCCCGCTGCCACTTCGTGGGGGTGGGGGCCAGGGAGTCCCCGCGGGTGCTGGCCGAGGCGCTCCTCGCCCTGGGGGCGGAGCGGGCCCTGGTGGTGCGCGGGGAGGACGGGCTGGACGAGATCACCGTGTGCGGGGCGACCGAGGTGGCCGAGGTGCGGGAGGGGGCGATCCGGGAGTACGCGGTGACGCCGGAGGAGCTCGGCCTGGGGCGCGCGTCGCCGGAGGACATCGCGGGGGGCGACGCCCGGGAGAACGCGGCGATCGTTCGGGCCGTGCTGGGAGGAGAGCAGGGTCCCCGGCGGGACATCGTGGTCCTGAACGCCGGGGCGGCCCTCTACGCGGCCGGGGTCGCCAAGGGCCTGCCGGAGGGGGTCCGGATGGCCTTGCAGGGCCTGGATTCGGGCGGGGCGAGAGCGAAGCTCGAGGCCCTGGCGGAGCGCACCCAGCGGCTGAGCCGGGGTTGGTTCCGGGAGGCGTAGCCCGAGCGGGACACGGCTCGTTGCCGGGAAGGGGGGGCGGGGCCGGGCCCCGCCCCCCCTCGGTTCCTCAGGCGGCCGAGGGCAGCCCCTTGATCGCGTCCCAGGCCTTGTCGAGCTCCGCCCCGGGGAGCTCGTACTCCTCGAGGGTCTTGGCGAAATAGGCCTCATACGCCGACATGTCGAAGTGGCCGTGGCCCGAGAGCAGGAACAGGATCGTCTTTTCCTTTCCCTCCTCCTTGGCCTTGAGGGCCTCCACCACGGCGCCCCGGATCGCGTGGTTCGACTCGGGGGCCGGCACGATGCCCTCGCTCCGGGCGAAGAGCACTCCGGCGTCGAAGCACTCCACCTGGTGGAAGGCCATGGCCCGGATCAGGTCGTCCTTGAGCAGCTGGCTCACGAGGGGCGCCATCCCATGGTACCGGAGCCCCCCCGCGTGGATGCCGGCCGGGACGAAGGTGTGGCCGAGGGTGTGCATGGGCAGCAGGGGGGTCATCCCCACCGTGTCGCCGAAGTCGTAGTGGAAGTGCCCCTTGGTGAGGGTGGGGCACGCCGTGGGCTCGCACCCGATCACGTCGATCGCCTTCCCGGCGATCTTGTCCCGCAGGAAGGGGAAGGCGAGCCCGGCGAAGTTCGAGCCCCCGCCGCAGCACCCCAGGATCACGTCGGGGTAGTCGCCGGCCATCTCCATCTGTTTCTGGGCCTCCTGGCCGACCACGGTCTGGTGCAGCAGGACGTGGTTGAGCACCGACCCCAGGGCGTACTTGGTGTCGTCGCGGCCGGCGGCGTCCTCGACCGCCTCGGAGATGGCGATGCCCAGGGAGCCCGTGGAATTCGGGTTCTCGGCCAGGATCTTCCGGCCCGCCGCCGTCTCGTTGGACGGGCTCGGGATGACCTTGCCGCCCCAGGTCTCCATGAGCATGCGCCGGTAAGGCTTCTGCTCGTAGGAGATCTTGACCATGTACACCTTCGCCTCGATGCCGAAGAAGTTGCAGGCAAGGGAGAGCGCGCTGCCCCACTGGCCGGCCCCGGTCTCGGTGGCGATGCGCTTCACGCCCTCCTTCATGTTGTAGTAGGCCTGCGCCACGCTGGTGTTGGGCTTGTGGCTGCCCGCCGGGCTCGTCCCCTCGTACTTGTAGTAGATCTTGGCGGGGGTCCCCAGGGCCTTCTCCAGACGGTGGGCGCGGTAGAGCGGGGTCGGGCGCCACAGGCTGAGGATGTCGAGGATCTCCGAGGGGATGTCCACCCACCGCTGAGAGCTCACCTCCTGCTCGATGAGGCTCATGGGGAAGAGCGGTGCGAGGGCGTCGGGGCCCACGGGCTGTCCGGTGCCGGGGTGCAGCGGCGGCTTCATCGGGTTGGGCATGTCGGCGGCGATGTTGTACCACTGCCGCGGGATGTCCTTCTCGGTGAGGAGGTACTTCGTCTGGTCCATGGGGGGCTCCTTTCCTGGTGGGTTGAGACGGCGCTGCGGTCGTTCGGTGGTTGTCGGGGGGTCACCTCCTTCGGCGTGGGCTCACCGCACGCGGACGAGCTGCCGGGTGAAGCGGGCCAGGGATTCCACGTTGTGGGCCGGGTAGAAGCCGTCCACGTAGGGCAGGGCGGCGGCCATGCCCTGGCACAGGGGACGGTAATCGGGGTCGCCCTTCAGGGGGTTGAGCCAGTAGATCCGTGAGACGGCCCCCTTGAGGCGAGCCATCTCCCGCCGCACCAGGCCGGGGTCCCCCCGGTCCCAGCCGTCGCTCAGGATGACCACCACGGTGTCCCGGAGGCGGGGGCGGCGGGCCAGCGCCCGGTGCAGCTCGCCGAGGCACTGGCCGATCCTCGTCCCCCCGGACCAGCCCAGGGTCTGCTGCGCCAGGCGCTCCAGGGCGCGGCTGGCGTCCCGGTCCCGCACGAACTCGGTGAGCCGGAACAGCCGCGTGGAGAACGCGTAGACCTCGACCCCGGGTTCCTGCCGCCCGAGGGCGTGGGCCACCAGGAGGAAGAAGCGGCTGTAGGCGTCCATGGACCCGGAGACGTCCCCGAGGAACACCACCCGAAGGCGGCGGACCCTTCTCGCCCGGCGGACGAGCCGGACGAGCTCGCCGCCCAGGGCGGCGTTGCGCCGGAAGGTGCGGCGGAGCTCCAGGCCGCGGCCCCGGAAGGTGGGCCGGTACCTGCGGCCCGGCCGGGTGGCGAGCTTGGCGAGGAGGGACTGGAGGATCTCCCGGAGCCGCGGTTCCTCTTCCGGGGCGAGGGTGCGCAGGTCCTTGCGGATCAAGAGCTCGTCGGGGCTGGCGCCGCCGGAGGCGTCGGGGGCGGTCCGCCCCACCCCTTCCCCGCCGGGGGGGACGGGGGCGAAGACGGGGATCCGGCCCAGCGGGGCCGGCTGCCGGCGGGGGAGCCGGCGGACCCCCTCTTCCCAGAACAGGCGGTAGAGGCGGTCGAAGGCCTCGTAGCGCTGCCGGTCGGTGACCAGGTTGCCCCGGAGCGCCCAGTAGACCTGCCGGCGGTCGCCGAGGTCCAGCAGGGCCACGGATCGGCAGGCATCGACCACCGCCTGGGGGTGGGTGGGGAGCCCGGCGTCCTTGAGGAGCCGGGAGAAGGCAACGATGTTCCCCGCCATGCCCAACGGTCCGTCGGGGGACTCCGGGCGGCCGGGGCGCGGGGGCGTGGAGAGGTCGGACATCGGCGCTCAGTCTTCGTGCGTCGTCATCTCTCTCCTCCCAAGGCTCCCGAAGTGAAGACCGAAATGCCACCGGGCCCCCCCGAAGGGCGGGGATGCAGCCCGCATTTTACGGCGCCCTAACCAGACCGGCGGCGCCTGTTCCTCGAGCTCGCCATCCCCATCGGGATCGGGATCGATTCCGATCGCGACACCGATACCGATGGCGATGACGGCAGCGGTGCCGGGGGGTCAGGCCGGCTCGACGAAGATCCGCATGTGGCCGCCGCAGACGTCGCCGCCCCGGGTGCCGAGATCGTCGGTGAGGTCGACCTCCACCAGCTCCGGGGCACGGGTGGTCAGGAGGCACCGGAGCGCCGCGGTCTTCACCTGGCGTTCGCCGCAGCCTCCCCCGACCGAGCCGAAGGTGGTGCCGTCGGCGCACACGAGCATCTTGGCCCCCACGTCGCGGGGCGTGGAGCCGGCCGCCTCCACGATGGTGGCCAGGCAGACCTCCTTCCCGTCCTGCCGGAGCGCAGCGAGGCGCGCGAAGATCTCCCGGTCGGTCATCGGCTTCCCCCTGCGGCGTCCCGCAGGGCGCGGGCCTGTTCCGGCCCCTTGCGGCGCACGCAGACCAGCTCGGAGGCGATCGACAGGGCGATCTCCTCCGGCGATTCGGCCCCCAGGGGAACCCCGATGGGAGTGAAGACCTCGGTCAGCCGCTCCGCGGGGACGCCCTCGCGGCCGAGCATCTCCAGGACGAAGGCCACCCGCCGCCGGCTCCCGATGAGGCCCACGTAGGCGGTCGGCTTCGGGAGGACCTCCGCCAGGCACTCGGCGTCGTGCTCGTGCCCCCGGGTGATGACCACCACATAGGTGTCGGGCCCCAGGGGCAGCCGCCGGAGGGCGCCCACGAAGTCCTCGGCCACGACCTCGCAGCCCGGAAACCGGTCCGGGCGCGCGAAGTCGGCCCGGTCGTCCAGTACGGTCACCGCGAAACCGAGCTGCCGGGCGAATGCGGCCAGCGGCACGGCGATGTGGCCCGCCCCGCACACCAGGAGCTCGGCCTCCGGTGCCATCACGTCCAGGAAGACCTGCAGACCGGGGCGCGGCTCCACGAGGCCCCTGCGCCGGCGCCCCAGTGCCTCCCGCGCGAGGCGGTGCACTTCCCGGCCCACCCCCTCGTCGCCGAGCTCCCCCTCGGCGGTCCCGTCCCCTCGGACGACGGCTCTCGCCCCCACCCGCACCGCCGGGTCGCGGGAGGCGACGACGGTGGCCAGGCAGAAGGCTTCGCCGGCCTCCAGGAGCTCCCGGATGCGGGGCCGGGGCCCGTCCCCGGCCGGCGTCACCGAGGCCTCGGCGCCCGGGCGGGCCGCGCAGGGGCAGCGCTCAACACACGTTCTCCTTCACGTCCTGCAGGTACTCCCGGCGGCGGCCCTCGTCCCCCCAGATCTGCTCCCGGAAGACCTGGATGTCCTGCTGGTTCTTGAAGATGCATCCCAGGGTGGCCTCCACCACCGGGGCGTCCAGGGTGTGGTGGTTGAGCGCGAGGAGGGCGGCGGCCCAGTCGAGGGTCTCCGCGACACCGGGCCGCTTGAGGAAGTCCTCGGTCCGGATGCGCTCCATGAAGCGGCACACCTGGGCGGCCAGCCGCTCCTCCACGCCCGGCAGGCGGCTCCGGACGATGGCGTACTCCTTGTCGAAGTCCGGGTAGTCGATCCAGTGGTACAGGCATCGGCGCTTGAGGGCGTCGTGGACGTCCCGAGTGCGGTTGGAGGTGACGATGACCATCGGCTTCACCACGGCGCGCAGGGTGCCGAGCTCCGGGACGGTGATCTGGTAGTCCGCCAGGAGCTCCAGCAGGAAGGCCTCGAACTCCTCGTCGGCCCGGTCCAGCTCGTCGATGAGCAGCACCGCGGGCTGTGGACCGGGGTGCTGGATGGCCTGGAGCAGGGGCCGCTTGATCAGGAACTCCTCGCTGAAGATCGTCCGCGCCAGCCGATCCCGGTCCCCGCACACCTCCTGGAGCTTGATCTCCAGGATCTGGCGGGGGTAGTTCCACTCGTAGAGGGCCATGGAGGCGTCCAGCCCTTCGTAGCACTGCAGGCGGATGAGCTCGGTGTCCATGGCCCGCGCCAGGACCACGGCCAGCTCGGTCTTCCCCACGCCGGGCGCACCCTCCAGGAACAGGGGCTTCTGCAGCGCCCGGCTGAGGTAGAGGATCGTGGCGACCGCGGGGTCCGCCACGTAGTGGTGCTCCCGGAACGCCCGGATGATGGCGTCGACGGAAGAGAAGGTCGGGTCAGGGTTCACGGTTCCCCGCTTGCCGCGCTCGCTCGGCCGCCGAGGGGCCCGGCCGGCCCCTCATCCGCCGCCCTCATCGTAGCCCCGGTCGAACTCCCCGTCGAGGATCTCGGTGAGCACGCCGTACATCTGGGGGGGCGGGGCAAGGAAGGCGTACCGGTTGCCCATGAGCTCCCGGGGCACCCGGTCGATGGTCCGATGCCCCTTTTCGGCGAGCTCCGCAAGTCCCTCGGACACATCGTCCACCCGGTAGGAGATGAGGAAGAAGCCCTCCCCGCGCCTCTCGAGGAAGCGGCCCACCTCGCTGTCCGGCCGGGTGGGCTCCATGAGCTCGAGGGCGACGTTCTCCAGGTAGTACCGGGCCACCCGGATGCTCTCCGAGGGAGCCGTGTAGTACCCGTCGGGCTCCATCCCCAGGGTGTCGCGGTAGCGCGCGACGGCTTCGTCGAGGTCGCGCACGACGAAGCAGATGTGGTCGATGGCCTTGGCTTTCATGGGAACAGACCTTTCGTGGACGGGATAACGGGATGGACGGGATATCTGTCGCTATGGGAGTGTATTGCCAGACTTCATCCAATCTATCCTGTTATCCTGTCAAGACTTGCCGTGTCTTTGCTCATGTGCTTTCCGTCCAACCTGCATCCCCTCCCTTTTTCTCGATCGCGTCCAGGATCCGGTCCGGGGTGTGGGGGAACTCCCGGAGGTAGGTCCCGATGGCGTCGGCGATGGCGTTGGTGTACGCCTGGGCCGTGCACATGGAGATCGAGAGCCCCCCCTCCTTGGCGCCGAAGGGGCCGACCGGGTCCTCGGACTCGATGATGAAGTTGTGGATGGGGGGCATGTCCGGGGCAAGGGGCACCTTGTAGTCCAGGAAGCCGGTGTTCAGGTTGGCGCCCTGGTGCCACTTGCAGGCCTCCAGCAGGATGCCGCCGTGGCCCCCCATGGCGACCCCCGCTTCCATTTGGCCTTCCACCTCCGCGGGGTTGATGGCACGCCCGCAGTCGTGGGCCACCCACACGTCCAGGACGTCCACCAGCCCGGTCTCCGGGTCCACCGCCACTTCCACCACGGCGCTGCCGTAGCTGAAGGCCGCCGCGAGCTGGCCCTTTGGGTTGGTGATCCACTCCCGGGTCTGGTCCACGTTGGGCCCGAAGCTGCCCTGGCCGAGCACCGCCTTGCCCTGGAGCAGGCCTGTGCGGATGGCCTTGGCCACGGGCATGGCCCGCGACGGGGAGCCCCGCACGAAGATGCGCCCGTCCTCGATGTCCAGATCCGCGGCGCTGGCCTCCATGGCCTCGGCCGCGATCTCCAGGATCTGTCGCCGGGCGTCCTCGCAGGCGAGGCGCACGGCGTTGCCGCTCACCAAGGTGGTGGCCTGGGAGTAGGCCCCCTGGTCGATGGGGGTGACCTCGGTGTCCGAGGCGGTGAGCTGGATCTGGTCCACGGGGATCCCCAGGGCCTCGGCCGCGATCTGCAGCACCACACCCTCGTTGCCCTGGCCGTTGTCCACCACCCCCGAGATCAGGGTGGCGCCGCCGTCCTCGTCGAACTTGATCATGGCCGCGGAGCCGCCCCGGATGCCCATGGGGAAGCCGCTCATCACGCTCACGCAGCCCACCCCGATGCCGTGCCAGGGGGGGAGCTTGCCCCACTTCTCCCGGAAGCGGCTCGCCTCGGCGACGGCGTCGATGGTCTCGCGGCTCGCCATCACCGGGATGAAGCTGCGGGTGGGCGTGTGCTCGCCGCCCCGGAGGGCGTTCCGGCGCCGGATCTCGATGGGGTCCAGGCCCAGGGCCCGGGCCGCGAGATCGAGCTGCATGTCCACGTTGCACGCCCAGGCGCGGCCGTGGGTGCGGATCATCCCCCGGATGGGCTTGTTGGTGTAGACCCGGTACCCGTTGTACCGGACGTTCGGGACCCGGTAGGTCTGCTCGAAGCACAGGAAGGGGACGCTCGTGGCGATGGGGCCGGTGGAGGAGTAGGCGCCGCCGTCCATGTGCGCGGTGACGTCGGCGGCGTGGAGGGTGCCGTCCTGCAGGAACCCGAAGGTGCTCTCCACCACCATGGAGTGTCCCTGGCGCACGGCGATGGAGTTCTCTTCCCGGGTGTAGACGAGCTTGACCGGCCGGCGGGTCTTGCGGGAGAGGAGCGCGGCGATGTACTCCCCCGGGAACATGTCGCTGCGCCCCCCGAAGGCACCCCCTACGGTGACGTGGCGCACGTGGACCTTGGAGACGGGGAGCTCGAGGGCGTTCGCCAGCCCCTTGGCCTTGGTGTGGGGGCTTGCGTTGGGCATCCAGACCTCGACCGTGCCCTGGCGGTCGCAGTGGGCGACCACCGCGTAGGGCTCGGTCATGAAGTAGCTCTCCTCCTCGCTCTCGGTGCGCTCGGTGTGCACGTGCGCGCACTCGCCCAGGGCCGCGTCCACGTCGCCCACGTGTATGGGCACGTGGATGTTCACGTTGCGCTCCGCGTGCGCGTGCACCCGCGGTGCGCCGGGCGCCATGGCGGAAAGGGGGTCGAAGACCGCGGGCAGCGGCTCGTACTCCACGACGATCCGGGACACCGCCTCCCGGGCGAGTTCCTCGGTCTCGGCCGCCACCGCCGCGACCTCCTCGCCGATGTAGCGCACCACGTCCCGTGCCAGGAATTCCTGATCCCGCGTGTAGCGGAAGACGCCCCACTTGACGCCGGAGGCGTCGGCGGCGGTCACGACCGCCTTGACCCCGGGCAGTGCGAGGGCCGGGGCGGCATCGAGCCGCACGATCCGGGCGTGGGGAAGGGGGCTGCGCAGGACCGCGGCGTGGAGCATGAAGGGCAGGCTCACGTCCGCCGCGTAGCGGGCCTCGCCCGTGGCCTTCAGGCGCGCGTCCCGCCGCGGGATGCTGGTACCGATCACTCGGCCGGGCTTCACGGCTGCACCTCCCGGAGGCGGCGGGCGGCGCCCAGGACCGACTCCACGATCTTGGCGTACCCCGTGCAGCGGCACACCTGCCCGGACAGGGCGGCCCGCACCTCGGCCTCGGTGGGGTCCGGGTTCTCGTCCAGCAGCGCCTTGGCCGTGAGGATCATGCCGGGCGTGCAGAAGCCGCACTGAATCCCGTGGCCCTCCACGAAGGCCTCCTGGACGGGGTGGAGCTCCCCCTCGGCCCGGTCTGCCCAGGTCTCCGCCAACCCTTCGATCGTCAGGATCTCACTGCCCTGGGCTTCACAGGCCAGGGTCAGACAGGAGCGTACCGGGGCCCCGTCCAGCAGCACCGTGCACGTCCCGCAGGCCCCCACGCCGCACCCCTCCTTGGCGCCGGTCAGGCCCAGGTCCTCCCGCAGGACCTCGAGCAGGGTGCGCCCTGGGGCCGCGAGGACCGTGTGCCGGTTGCCGTTCACCCTGAGCTCCAGGATGGCCTTCTGTGCCCCGCTCACGACTCGGACCTCCCTCTCTGGGCCGCCTCCCACGCGGTACGGGCAGCGCGCGCGACCAGGGTCCCCACCACTTGCCGCCGGTAGGCCGGCGTAAAGTCCGCGTTCTTGACCGGCCGCGCGGCCCGCCGGGCCTCGGCGGCCGCCGCCTCGAGGGCCGAGGCCCCGAGGTCGGAGCCCACCAGGCACCTCTCGGCTTCCGGCACCCGCAGCGGGCCGGACCCCACGGCCCCCACCGCGATCCGGGCCTCCCGGCACAGCCCGACCTCGGACCGCTCCAGGTAGACCGCCGCGGAAGCGGCCGGGAAGTCCAGGCCTTTCCGGGGGCGGAGCTTCTCGTACCCCGCCCCGGCGGCCGGAGGGGGGAGGGGGAGCAGGACGCGGGTCAGGAGCTCGGAGGCCGCCAGGCGCAGGGGCTCCCGGCCGTCCCCCGAGTAGAGCTCCTCCAGGGGAAAGACCCTTGCCCCGGCGGGGCCCCTCGCCTCGACTTCGGCCCCCAGGGCGATCAACACCGGCGGGAGGTCTGCCTGGTGGCAGGCGTGGCACCGTGGGCTCCCGGGCACCGCGTGGCAGACTTCTCCCCCCGCCTTGTGGCACGGGGGCCTCCCGCTGCGCCAGAAGGCGGACTGGTTGTAGAACGCGCAGCGGGTGTCGAGGCACAGGTTGCCCCCCACCGTGGCCCGGGTCCGGAGTGGAGGTGCGGCGACCAAGGCTGCGGCCCGGGGAACGACGGCGAGCGCCCCCGGGGCAGCCCAGCGGGTCACCTCGGCGAGCGAGGTCCCCGCCCCCAGCTCCCACCGGGCCTCTCCCGGGGAGATTCCCCGCAGGGGGAGGCGGGCGATGCTGAGCAGGACCCCCGCGTTTCCGGGAGTGTGTCCTTGTTTGAGGGAGACCAGGAGGTCGGTGCCCCCCGCCAGGACGCGTGGGGGCGCGGGCGCGCCGAGGGCGGCCAGGGCGCCGTCGAGGGCTTCGGGCTGGAGGACGTCGAGCGGAGGAAGTCGGAGCATCGTCTCCTCCCGGATGCCCAGCGGCGGCGGGGCGCCCGGTCTGCGCCGAATGGGCCGCAACGCCGGTTGCGCGTTGCCCAAACACTGTTTGTGTGCGGACCGCACCCGAAGCCGACCCGCTGCAGGGAGGGACCGTAGCAGAGGGTCTCGCTTCTGTCAACGCTACAAAAGGATTTCCGACGATGTGAAGGGTCGCGCTAGGAATCGTAAACGCCCCCGGTTGACAGAGCCCAAAGAGGGCTCTAGACTGCGACTTCGAAATGTGACAAACGGATTTTTATACTGAGTAGAACAATACACAGTCAAAAACAAACACATCCGGAGAAGAGGTCCCGATGGACGTATTCCGGAAGCTCACCGTCTTGAGCCTCGAACAGGCCACGGTCCTCCCGTACCTCACCTACCGGCTCGCCCAGGACGGGGTCCGGGTCATCCGCCTGGAGCACCCGGTGCTGGGCGACCCCAACCGCAAGGTGGGCCGGCCCTTCGCCCCCGGCGAGGAGGACATGGGGAGCTACTTCCTCTCCATCAACGCCGGGAAGGAGGCCCTGACCCTCAACCTCAAGGACCCCAGGGGCCAGGCGATCCTCAAGGACCTCATCGTCAGGCTCGGGGTGGACATCTTCGCCACGAACCAGCTCCCGAAGAACTACGGCCCCCTGGGGATCGACTACGAGGTGCTGCGGGAGGTGAAGCCGGACCTCATCTGGCTCGGGTTGACGGGGTTCGGCCCCGACTCGAACGAGGCGGCCTACGACCCCGTGCTCCAGGCGCGGGGAGGACTGATGGACCTGACGGGGGAAGCCGGTGGAATACCCCAGGTGGTGGGAATCCCACTGCCCGACATGGGCACCAGCGAGCACGCGTACGGCCTCCTGATGCGGGCGCTGTACCGGCGTGCGGTGACGGGGGAGGGGAGCCGGATCGACCTGGCCATGATCGATTCCACGGTGTCCTGGCTCACCCAGCCCGTGACCATGGCCAAGAGCTTCGACAAGGTGATGACCCGGCGGGGCGCGACCCACGAATTCTTTGCCCCGGTGAGCGTCTATCCGACCCGCGACGGGTACGTGTACGTCGCCTTGGGGAACGACGTGCAGTGGAAGCGACTCCTGGCGCTCCCCGGCTTCGAGGGGCTCGACGACCCCGCCTATGCGACCAACGCGGGCCGCATCGCGGACGTGGAGCGGCTGAACCGGCGGATCGCGGAGGCCACCGGGAAGTACACCACCGAGGAGATCCTCGCGACCTTCCGCCAGGCGCTCATCCCCGTCTCCAAGGTGCAGAACGTCCTGGAGGTGTGCGAGGACCCGGCAGTGAAGCCGAAGCTCCTAGCCGCCGTCGACCCCCGCACCGGCTTCCGGGTGACCCTGGCGCCCCCACCCTTCATGACCCCATACCTGCGGGAGCAGGGCCGGACGCTGCCGTTCCCCCCTCGGACGGCGGAGCACAACCGGGCCGTCTACGGCGGAGAGCTGGGAATCGGCGCCGACGAGCTCGCGGGGTTGAAGGCTGAGGGGGTCATTTGAAGTGTGTCCATTGTCCGCTGCCCGTCGCCCGGGGAGGCCGCTCGGACCGCGCCGGGTCGCTGCCGGGTCTTTCCCACAACGGACAACGGACCACTGACAACCGGCCACGGACAATAAACAACTGACAGCGGACGAGACACATGGATTTTCGACTGACCGAGGAGCAGGAGTTCTTCCGGAGGGCTGTGGCCGACACGGTGGACCGGCTGGTCCTTCCCCACGTGGAGCACATCGACGAGGCGGACGAGATTCCCGCCTCCCTGTGGCGCGAGTTTGCCGAGCTCGGGTACCTGGGGTTGCGCTACCCGGAGGAGCTCGGGGGGATGAACGCCGACCCGGTGACCTGCATGCTCTTCTACGAGGAGCTCTCCCGGGGTTCCGTGGGGTTCGCCCAAGCCGTGATCATGAACATGCTGATGGGCACCCACTTCCTGTACCGGTTCGGGAGCCCTGGAATCCGGGAGCGGTGTCTCCTGCCGGCCCTGCGCGGGGAGAAGATCGCCACCATGTGCTTCACGGAGGACCAGTCCGGCTCGGACCTCGCGGCCACCCGCACCCTGGCTGCGAAGGTCGACGGGGGGTGGCGGCTCACCGGCACGAAGAACTGGATCACCAACGGCCCCACAGCGGACTTCGCGACGGTGCTGGCGACGACGGATCCCTCCCAGGGGATGAAGGCCCTGAACTTCTTCCTGGTGGAGAAGGGAACTTCGGGGTTCCAGCCCGGGCAGCTCCTCCACAAGCTGGGGGCCCGGGGCCCGGCCTGCGGCGAGCTGGTGCTGGACGACGTCTTCGTGCCCGACGAGCACCTGCTGGGGGAGGAGCAGGGCAAGGGGGTGGTCTACCTGGGAGAGATCCTCAACGAGGTTCGCTGCATGACGGGGGCCATGGCCCTCGGCATGGCCCGCACGGCGTTCGCCGACGGCCTGGAGTACGCCCGGAAGCGGCGGGCGTTTGGGAAGGCGATCGGCGAGTACCAGCTCATCCGGGCGAAGCTGGCGGAGATGGCCACCGAGATGGAGGCCTCCCGCCTGATGGTCTACTGGGTGGCCTGGATGATCGGCGAGGGGATGAACCCCCGGCGGGAGGCCGCCATGGCGAAGATGTTCGCCACGGAGACGTGCCTGAAGGTGGTGGACGAGGTCACCCGCATTTACGGCGCGAACGGGTTCGCCTCGGAGTACGGGCCCCAGCGGTACTTCCGGGACGCCCGCTTCCTCCTGTACGGGGGCGGTACCCACGAGATCATCAAGGATTTCGTGGGCCGCGAGATCGTGCGGGAGCGGTAAGGGACGTACAAGACGAAAGGGACCACAGCGACTCCTTGTCCTGTTCGTCCTTTCGGTCCCTTTCGTCCTTTCAGGAGCCATGCCATGAAGATCGCCGTCCTCGTCAAGGAGGTCCCGGATCTGGAGGCCCTGGTCAAGGTGGCCGAGGGCGGGAAATCCGTGGACGTCGAGAAGAAGCGCTGCATCAATTTCTTCGACGAGATCGCCGTGGAGGCCGCGCTGCGGGCGAAGCAGGCGGCGGGGGGGACGGTCTACGCCGTCTCCGCCGGCGCCGGCACCGGCGCCGAGGCGGTCCGGCGGGCCCTGGCCATGGGGGCCGACGCCGGGTTCCTGGTGGACGACCCGGCCCTCTCGGACGCCGATCCCCTCACCGTAGCCCGGGCCCTGGCGGCCGTGTGCCGGCGGGAGGGCTTCGATCTGGTCCTGGCGGGGCGCCAGGCCACCGACGACGAGGCCGGCCTGGTGGGCCCGATGACGGCAGAGATCCTGGGGGTTGCGTGCGTCGTGGGGGTCACGTCCATGGAAGTCCGGGACGGTGCGGTGCAGGTGTCGCGGGAGACCGACCGGGGGAGCGAGACCCTGCGGGTGGCCCTCCCCGCGGTGCTGACCGCGGAGAAGGGGCTCTGCGAGCCCCGGGTGCCCCAGGTGATGGGGCTGATGAAGGCCATGAAGGCCCAGGTGCCCAAGGCTGCCCTGGCCGAGCTCGGCGTCGAGGCGGCGCCCCCCCTGGGGATCGAGAGCTACCGGGGACCGACCCAGCGCCCGCCGGCGAAACGGGTCGAGGGCGAGCCGGCTGCGGCCGCGGCCGAGTTGGTGCGGCTGCTCCGGGAAGAGGCGAGGGTGTTGTGACCGGGGGCCGGTAGGGGTTCCCGGGGGCGTCACACGTCACGGGCGGGAGGTTCCCATGGCGATCTGGGTGGTCTGCGAAGGGCAGGGGGGCGGGTACCGGGCATCCACCTGGGAGCTCCTGTCCCAGGGAAGGAGGCTCGCGGGGCCCGAGGGAGAGGTCGTGGCGGTCGTCCTCGGGGCGGACGGCGAGGCGGCCCAGGCCCTGGACGGTGCCGCGCACCGGGTGCTGAAGGTCGCGGGGGCAGGCCTCGACCCCTACTGCTCCGACGCCTGGACCGAGGTCCTGGGCGGGCTGCTGGCGGCCGCGGGGCCCGAGATCGTCCTCTTCGGCGAGGGGGCGCGGGCCCGGGACCTGGTGCCCCGCCTCGCGGCACGACTGGGTGCCGCGGCCTTCACCAACGCCCTGGACCTGCAGCGGGAGGGCGCCGGGCTGCTCCTGACCCGGCCCGTCTTCGGAGGAAAGGCCTATGCCACCTATCGGTGCGGAGGCCGGACATGCCTGGCGGCCTTCCGCCCGAACAGCTTCGACCGGGGGGCGGCGCCGGTGCCCGGGACCGCGGTGGAAGCGGTCTCGGCGTTCCCAGGCCCGAGCCGGGTGGAGGTGCTCGAGGAGCGACCGCGGGAGTCGCGAAGGGTGGCCCTCGTGGAGGCCCAGCGCGTGGTGGCCGGGGGCCGCGGGATGCGCGCGCCGGAGAATCTGCGCCTCCTCGAAGACCTGGCGGACGCCCTCGGGGGGGCCGTGGGGGTGAGCCGCGCGATCGTGGACGCCGGGTGGGCCGACCACGCGATCCAGGTGGGGAAGTCCGGGAAGACCGTCTCCCCCGCCCTCTACATCGTCGCCGGCGTGTCGGGGGCGGTGCACCACACCATGGGCATGGACACCGCGAAGGTGGTCGTGGCGATCAACACCGACCCGAAGGCCCCGATCTTCCAGTACGCCGACTATGCGGTGGTGGGGGACGCGCTCGAGGTGCTGCCCGCGCTCACGGCTGCGGTGAAGAAGGTGACGGGTGAAGGGTAACGCGTCACGGCCCTCGGGGGAGGCGCGGCCGTGAAGATGGACGCCGTCGTCGTCGGCGCGGGTCTCGCGGGCCTCGCCGCCGCAGAGACCCTGGCGGACGCCGGCCTCCAGGTCGTGGTCCTGGAGCGGGGGGACGCCCCGGGTTCCAAGAACGTGACGGGCGGCCGTCTCTACGTCGACAGCGTGCGGGACCTGTTCCCGGAGTGGTGGGAGGAGGCCCCCCTGGAACGGCCGGTCACCCACGAGGCGTGGACGCTCCTGGACGAGGGCCGGAGCCTCCGCCTGGACTTCCAGGACGAGGGGCTCGGGGGGGAGCGCCCCCGCAGCTACACGGTCCTGCGGGCCCGCCTCGACGGCTGGCTCGCCGAGCGGGTCGGGGCAAAGGGCGCCTACGTCATCCCCCAGAAGCCGGTGACCGAGCTCCTCCGGGAGGGCGGCGCGGTGGCCGGCGTGCGGGTGGACGGCGAAGACATCCCCGCCCACGCGGTGATCGCCTGCGACGGACTCCTCTCCTTCGTGGGGAAGGCCGGGGGGTTGCGGGACCGCCCCGCCCCGCGGACCGTGGCGATCGGGGTGAAGGAAGTGGTGGGGCTCCCGTCAGGGGTCATCGAGGACCGGTTCCAGCTGGAGGCCGGCGAGGGCTGCGCCGAGCTCTTCGTCGGCACGGTCACCCGGGGGCTCCTGGGCGGGGGGTTCTGCTACACCAACCGCGACTCCCTCTCCCTCGGGCTCGTCGTCGGGGTGGGGGACCTCATGGAGAAGGGGGCTTCGATGAAGGTCCCGGAGCTCTATGAGGCGTTCAAGGCGCACCCCCGGGTGAGGAGCCTGGTGCGCGGGGGGGAGCTGCTGGAGTACTCCGCCCACCTGATCCCCGAAGGGGGACTCGATGCGGTCCCGCCCCTGGCGGCGGACGGGCTCCTCCTCGCCGGTGACGCCGCCGGGCTGGCCCTCAACATGGGCTACACCGTACGCGGGATGGAGTTCGCCATCGCCAGCGGCCGGATGGCCGCCGAGGCGGTCATCGAGGCCCGGGAGAGGGGTGACTGGTCGGAGGCGGGCTTGGCGGGGTACCCC
This sequence comes from Deferrisomatales bacterium, assembly GCA_033551855.1. Classification (GTDB taxonomy): domain Bacteria; phylum Desulfobacterota; class Deferrisomatia; order Deferrisomatales; family JACRMM01; genus JBFLZB01. The sequence continues at coordinate 18,691 of JAWSUI010000015.1, read as the reverse complement.
CGGCGGCTTCGGGAGAGCTTCGTCTGGAAGTACCTGGAGGCCTATAGGGGGATGCCGCGGCTGCTGGAGAACCCAGCCCTCTTCGACCGGTATCCCCGGGAGGTCTGCGGGCTCCTGGGCGACCTGGTCCGGCTGGAGAAGGGGCGGCCAGGCAAGGTCTCGTCGAAGTTGTGGGGTTTTCTGCGGAGGAACGTGCTGAACTGGGGGGATCTGAAGGCCCTGGCGCCCTGGCGGAAGATCTGAGCGCCCCTCGGACGGGTCGGACGCGTCCGACCCGTCCGAGGGGCGCAACGATGAGGAGCGAGGACGTGGACGTCGCGGCGAAGCTCACGAAGAACGCCATCAAGCACGACGCCGAGAGCCACATCGCGGTGGACGCCGAGATCTGCCGGGACCGGTGCTCCGACCGGTACTGCATCCGGGTGTGCCCGGCTGCGCTGTACGAGTGGAACGACGAGGCCCAGCAGATGGTGGTGGAGTACGCCGGGTGCCTGGAGTGCGGCACCTGCCTCGTCGCCTGCCGGGAGGATGCCCTCTCCTGGAGGTACCCGCGGGGAGGCTGCGGCGTCCAGTACCGCCACGGGTGACGGGCGACGATCGACGCGTGACGGGTGTTCGGTGAGGACATCGGCATCGGGATCGCTATCGGTATCGGAGCCGTGACCGAGACCGGAATCGGGGGACGAAGACGGAGGCCAAGTTGAGCCGTAAGATCAAGGTTCTGGTGGCGAAGCCCGGCCTGGACGGACACGACCGGGGGGCAAAGGTGGTAGCCCACGCGCTCAAGGAGGCCGGCATGGAGGTCGTCTACACCGGCCTTCACCAGAGCGTCGAGTCCATCGTCCAGGCGGCGGTCCAGGAGGACGTGGACGTGGTGGGCCTCTCGGTGATGACCGGGGGTCACCTCCCCATCTGCCGCAAGCTCATGGGGCTCCTGCGGGACAAGGGGGCGGCGGACAAGCTGGTGTGCGTGGGCGGGGTGATCCCCAGCCGGGATTTCGATGCCCTGCGTGAGCTGGGGGTGAAGGGGATCTTCCCCGGCGGCACGCCCCTGGAGGAGACGATCCGGTTCATCCGGGAGAACGTGGGGCGAGGGGCGCCGCGAGAATAGGACCCACAGGACCGACGGGACGTAGCGGTCCCATGGGGCCCATCGGTCGTGTTCGTCCCAACGATCCCCTGTCAACGAGGTGTTCATGGACGTCGCGCGATATGTGAAAGACGAAAAGGACCGCATCCGGGAGGTGATTCTGGCCTCCGGCATCCCGGTCAAGGCCAAGTACGGGCCGGAGGACCTGGCCGCGGTCGGGTTCGACTACGGGACCGACCTGGGGGAGCCGGGGGAGTACCCCTTCACCCGGAACCTCTTCGCCGAAGGGTACCGGTCGCGGGAGTGGACGACCCGGCAGTACACGGGGTTCGGGACCCCCCGGGAGACCAACGAGCGCTTCCGGCTCATGATCGCCCACGGCCAGACGGGCCTCAACGTGGCGTTCGACCTGCCGACCCAGATGGGTCTGGACTCCGACCACCCCATGGCCGAGGGCGAGGTGGGTCGCGTCGGCATGGCGGTCGACAGCCTGCGGGACTTCGAGGTCGCTTTCGCCGGCATCGACCTCGACAAGGTCGGCGCCGGGCTCACGATCAACGCCGTGGCCTCGATCATGTTGGCCATGTACCAGGCCGTGGGCGAGAAGTTGGGGTTCGACCGGACCCGAATCTCCGCGACCCCCCAGAACGACATCCTCAAGGAGGTCATCGGCCGGGGCGCCTGGATCTACGCCCTGGACCCGGCGGTGCGGCTGATCGGGGACACCATCGAATACTCCATCGAGGCCATGCCCCGCACGAACCCGGTGAGCATCTGCGGGTACCACATCCGGGAGTCGGGGGCCACCCCGGCCCAGGAGATGGCCTACGCCTTCGGCATCGCCAACGCCTACATCGACGAGGTGGTGCGCCGAGGCTACCACCCGGACCAGTTCGTGGGGCGCTTCAGCTTCAACCTCAACATCTTCGGGAACCTGTGGGAGCAGGTGGCCAAGTTCCGCGCCGGCCGGAAGGTGTGGGCCCAGAACCTCAGGGACCGGTACGGGGTCAAGGACCCGCGGAACCTCTGGCTCCGGGGCCTCTTCGCCGGCGGCGGGTCCGGTCTGACGAAGGCCGAGCCGGAGAACAACATCATCCGGGGGGCGTACTACGCCCTGGCGGCGGCGTTGTCCGGGGCCCAGACCACGGCCCTGTGCTCCTTCGACGAGGCCTACACCATCCCCACGCCCCGGTCGGCGCTCCTCTCCCTGCGCACCTGCCAGATCCTGATGGAGGAGGTGGGGATGCGGGACACGGTGGACCCGCTGGCCGGCTCCTACTTCGTGGAGACCCTGACCAAGCAGATGGAGGAGAAGATCCGGGAGGAGATGGAGGACGTGGACCGCCGGGGAGGGATGCTCGCCTGCGTGAAGGACGGCTACGTGCAGCGCAAGGTGGCGCGGCAGGCCTTCGAGTTCCAGGCGGCCCTGGAGCGCGGGGAGCTGGTGAAGGTGGGGGTGAACAAGTACGTCACCGAGGGGGAGCACGAGGTGGAACTGCACGAGTACGACGATTCCTGGGCGGAGGAGAAGCTCGCGGACCTGAAGGAGCTGCGCCGGTCCCGCAACGGGCGGGAGGCGGCCGACTCCCTGAAGGCCCTGGCGAAGGGCGCCCGGGAGGGGGCGAATGTGATGCCGCCCCTGGTGGCATGCTGCCGCGCCTACGCCACCGTGGGCGAGATGGCGGACGTTTTCCGGGAGGCGTTCGGGGAGTTCGAGGAACCGAAGATTTTTTAGCGGGTTCTTCATGGGTCACATGCGTCCCGTGGGCCCTGTGGGTGGCCTGGGACCCATGGGACCGATGGGACCAATAGCAAGGCCAGGAGTCGCCATGTCCTACAAGATCGGCATCGACGTGGGGGGGACCTTCACCGACTTCCTCCTCACCGAGGAGGACGGGACGAGCCACATCTACAAGGTCCTCTCGACGCCGGCGGACCCCGCCATCGCGACGATCCAGGGGATCGAGGAGATGGCGCGGGACCGGGGCCTCGAGACCGAGCCGTTCCTGGAGAAGGTGACCACCATCGTCCACGGCACCACGGTCACCACCAACGCCACCCTGACCCACCGCGGCGCCCGGACCGGGCTCCTCACCACCCGGGGCGTTCGGGACGCGCTGGAGATGCGCCGGGGCATCCGGGAGGAGCAGTACAACAACCGGTACGAGAACGTGCGGCCCGTGGTGGAGCGCCGCCTCCGCCTCCCCGTGGACGAGAGGCTCGACTATCGGGGCGAGGTGCTCACGCCCCTGGACGAGGAGTCCGTGGCCGCCGCCGTCGAGACCTTCCGCCGGGAGGGGGTCGAGGCGGTCGCCATCTGCTTCATGAACTCCTTCGCCAACCCGGCCCACGAGGCCCGGGCGGCCGAGCTCGTCCGCGAGGCGCTGCCCGGCGCCTTCGTCTCGGTCTCCACCGAGGTCGTTCCGGCCATCCGCTTCTACGACCGGGTCTCCACCGCCGCGCTCAACGCCTACGTGGGGCCCGTGCTCGAGCGCTACCTGCGCAGCCTCATCCGTCGTCTCGAAGGGCTGCGGTACCGGGGCGTGCTCCTGATCATGGCCTCCAACGGGGGGGTCATCTCCCCGGAGGCCGCCATCTCCAAGCCTGCCATGACGCTCCTCTCCGGCCCGGCGGGGGGGCCGGTGGCGGGCCTCGCCTTCTCCTCGGGCCAGGGGCACCGGGACTGCATCACCTGCGACATGGGGGGCACCAGCTTCGACGTGGCCCTGGTCAAGGACGGGAGGCCCCTCACGACCACCGAAGGGGACATCGACCGGCTCCGCATCAGCCTGCCCATGCTCAACGTGGTGACCATCGGCGCCGGGGGCGGCTCCATCGGGTGGATCGACGAGGGCGGCCTCCTGCGGATGGGCCCCCAGAGCGCCGGGGCGGACCCGGGGCCCGCGTGCTACGGTCGGGGCGGCAAGCTCCCCACCTGCTCCGACGCCGACCTGGTGCTGGGGTACCTGGACCCCGATTTCTTCGCGGGGGGGCGCATCCGACTGGACCGGCAGGCTGCCGAGGAGGCCATCCGGGTCCACGTGGCCGAGCCCCTGGGGATGGACCTGGCCCGGGCGGCCGCCGGGATGTACGAGGTGATCAACGTCTCCATGGCTGCCGCGGTGCGGGAGATCGCCGTCAAGAACGGGTACGACCCCCGCGACTTCCCCCTGGTCACGGCCGGCGGCGCCGGCCCCAATCACGCCTGCCAGATCGCCCTGGAGCTCGGGATCCCGGTCGTGCTCATCCCGCGGGAGTCCTCGATCTTCTGCGCTGCCGGGATGCTGCGATCCGACCTCAAGCACGACTTCGTGCGCACCTACCCGACCCGGCTGGACGCCCTGGACCGGGGCCACTTCCGGTCCCTGCTGCAGGAGATGCGCCGGGAGGGCCTGGAGCTCCTGGAGAGCGAGGGGATTCCCGAGGAGCGGGTCACGTTCCAGGTGACGGCCGACCTGCGCTACGTGCGGCAGTACCACGAGGTGGGGGTCGAGCTTCCCTGGGAGGAGGCCGAGGCCTGCGATCCCCACGCCGTCGCCCGAAGGTTCCACCCCCAGCACGACGCCCTCTACGGGTACTCCCTGGAGGACAAGGGTACCCCCGTGGAGCTGATCAACCTGCGGCTGTCCGCCGTGGGGCGCACCGAAAAGCCGAGCCTGGTCCCGGAGCCCCGGGCCGGCGCCGACCCTTCGCCGGCCTTCAAGGGGAAGCGCCGGGCGTACCTGCCCCGGGAGAAGCGCTTCACCAACGTCGACGTCTTCGACGGCATGGGGCTGCGCCACGGGAACCGCCTCGAGGGGCCGGTGATCATCGAGCAGGTGAACACCACCACCTTCGTCACGCCGGAGTTCGACGTCGTCGTGGACCGCTTCGGGACGTACACACTGTATCTGAGGGAGCAGGAGGAGGAGATCCTGCGGAGGGTCCTGCCATGAGCCGTGAGATCCCCATCGACAAGGTCCTGGTCTCCATCCTCCAGCGCCGACTGAAGAGCATCACGGAGGAGATGAGCATCGCGATGACGCGGACCACCCGGTCCCCGATCCTGTGCGAGGCGAAGGACTTCGTCACCGGGCTCTACGACGCCCGGGGCAACATGCTCGAGCAGACCGAGAATCTGCCCATCCTGGCCTTCAGCCTGGCGCCGGTGTGCAAGTACATCCTGGAGTACTTCGGCGACGACCTGCACCCAGGGGACGTGATCTTCCACAACGACGTCTTCAGCATGGGGAACCAGAACAACGACGTCGCCGTCTACAAGCCCATCTTCCACGAGGGGGTGCTGGTGGCCTGGGCGGCCTGCAAGGGGCACCAGGCCGACATCGGGGGGGCGGTCCAGGGGGGGTACAACCCCCAGGCCACGGAGGTGTGGCAGGAGGCGCTCCGCATCCCCCCGGTCAAGGTCTACGAGAGGGGGAAGCTCCGCAAGGACGTCTGGGACCTGATCTTCGCCAACATCCGGCTCGACATCGTCGAGGAGGACATGCGCGCGGAGATCGGCTCCTGCGTGGTGGGGGAGCGGGGCGTGCTCAAGATCCTCGAGCGGTACGGCCGCGACGTCTTCGAGGCTCACGTGGCGCACCTGTTCGACGCCACGGAGAAGATGATGCGCCAGGAGATCCGCACCATCCCCGACGGTGTGTACCGGGGGGAGGCCCGGGCCTACTACGACGGCAAGAACCCCGGCTCCTCCTACGCGATCCGGGTCGCCGTCACGGTGGAGGAGGGGGACATCCACTTCGATTACACCGGCACGGACCCCCAGACGACCGGTTTCGTCAACGGCACCTTCACCTCCAGCGCCTCGGCCACCATCCTGACCTTCCTGCAGATGGTCAACCCCCACATCCCCCACAACGAGGGGATGGTGCGGCCGATCCGGATCACCATCCCGGAAGGCACCATCCTCAACGCCTCCTACCCGGCGGCCACGACCTACGGCAACCACCTCTGCCCCAACAACGCGGACGCGATCATGCGGGCCCTGGCCCCGGCGATCCCGGACCGGGTCACCGCCGAGTGGGGGGAGCTCCTGTGCAGCCTCACGACGGGTCGCGACCCCCGAAAGGGCGGGGAGCCCTTCGTGGACATCGGGTTCATGGGGCTCAAAGGGGGCTCGGGGGCGATCCAGGGGTGCGACGGGTACGACCACATCGGCATGATCGACGCCTCGGGGGGGGTCCTCGACCAGGACTACGAGATCTTCGAGCAGCAGACCCCCCATCTGCTGCTGCGGCACGAGTACTGGACCGACTCCGCCGGGGCGGGCCGGTGGCGGGGCGGCCTGGGGGTGGAAACCGAGTTCGTGATCGGGGGAGAGGCGGTCAAGCTCGTAACCTTCGGCGACGGGGACGTGGAGCCGGCCCTGGGGGCCGCCGGGGGGAAGGACGGCACCCTGAACGTCATCAAGCTCCGGTACCCGGACGGCACCTGGTACACCTGCACGACCAAGGACCTGGTGGCCGGCGTCCCGGAGGGAACCCTGTACTTCCAACAGGCGGGCGGAGGCGGGGGGTGGGGCGACCCCCGGGAGCGCGCCGCGGAGAAGGTGCTGGCCGACGTCCGCAACGGCGTCGTCTCCCCCGAGCGCGCCCGCTCGGAGTACGGGGTAGCCGTGGACACCCTCACGTGGACCGTGGACGCGGCCGAGACCGGGCGGCTGCGAGGGCGGTGAGCGCCCCGGGTCCGGGCACCGCAGAGAGCGGCGGCGCCGGGTTGGAGTGGGCTTGTCCGCGATCTCCAGATAGCAACGATTGCAGAAAGTTGGAGATGGACAATTGATGTCGTCTGTAATGTTTCGTTCTTTGGGGCCATGACCGGGTCGCCGTGTCCCGGGAAGGCGGCGGGAAGGGATCGGCGGCCTGCGGGGCGAGATGGTACCGGGATAGGGCTCCTTTCCGTTGCAGGGTCGGGAAACGGACCGGGGACAGCCCGAGGGAGAGGGAGATGGCCAAGACGTTCATGCCGGGCTTCCGCACGGAAGAGGAGCTCGCCGCCCACCAGCTCCGGGGCCTCCAGTGGACCGTGCGGCACGCCTGGGAGGGCAGCCCCTTCTACCGCCGCCGCCTGGAGGGGGCGGGGGTGGCCCCAGAGGGGATTCGCTCCCTCGGGGACCTGCGACGTCTGCCCTTCACCGCCGCCGACGACCTGCGGGAGGGCTACCCCTTCCCCTTGCGCAGCGCGCCCTTCGAGGAGCTCGTCCGGATCCACTCCTCCTCGGGAACGACGGGGAAGCGCAAGGTGCTGTGCTACACGCGCAAGGACGTGGAGGACTGGACCCACTTCTTCGCCCGGTGCTACGAGATGGCCGGGGTCGGTCCGGGGGACCGTGTCCAGATCGCGGTCGGGTACGGCCTGTGGACCGCAGGGGTCGGCTTCCAGGCCGGGTGCGAGGCGGTGGGGGCCCTAGCGATCCCGGTAGGGCCCGGCAACCTGGACATGCAGTGCCACTTCCTGGTGGACCTCCAGCCCACCGTGATCTGCTGCACCGCCAGCATGGCGCTGCTCCTGGCGGAAGAAGTGGAGCGGCGGGGCGTGCGGGACCGGATCCGCGTCCGGACCGTGATCCAGGGCTCCGAGCGGTGCAGCGAGGCCATGCGCCGCCGCATTCTCGAGCTCCTGGGGGCCGAGCACCTCTACGACATCACCGGGATGACCGAGCTCTACGGCCCCGGTGCCGGGATCGACTGCTCCCGGCACGAGGGGATCCACTACTGGGCGGACTACTACCTGCTCGAGCTCCTGGACCCGGAGAGCCTGCAACCGGTGGCTCCTGGGGAGATCGGCGAGATGGTCGTGACGACCCTGGCCAAGGAGGGGTCCCCCCTGATCCGGTACCGCACCCGGGATCTCACCCGGGCCCTCCCGGAGCCCTGCCCCTGCGGGTCGGTGCTCCCGCGCCACGACCGGCTCCTGGGTCGCGACGACGACATGATCATCTTTCGGGCGGTCAACATCTACCCGGGGCAGATCGACGAGCTTCTGTCCGACGTGGAGGGTGTTTCCAGCGAGTACACCATCCACCTGGAGACCCGGGAGGGGAAGGACTTCATGACCGTCCGGGTCGAGCGCGACCCCGGCGCCCCGGCGGGGCGGGAGCGGGAGCTCGCACGGGAGATCGAGCAGAGGATCAAGACCCGGGTCCTGGTGTCCGCGGAGGTGGAGGTGGTGGAGTACGGGATGCTGCCGCGCAGCGAGAGGAAGTCCCGCCGCGTGTACGACGAGCGCACGGCGTGAGCGTGTCCTGGGGCGCAGCGCCGCTGGGAGCCGGGGGTCCGGCCGAGCGCCGGCTCCTGCGGCGGGCCGGCGGGGACGGGCGGGAGGGGGGGCCGTGCTGACCGCGCCCCGCCTGGAGCCGGCCCGGGACGAGCCCCTGGCCGAGGCGCAGCTGCGCGGCCTGCGCTGGACGGTGCGGCACGCCTACGAGGGCAGCGCGTTCTACCGACAGCGCTTCGACGGGGCCCGGGTGCGGCCGGAGGACGTCCGGACCCTGGAGGACCTCCAGCGGCTGCCCTTCACCACGGCCGAGGACCTGAGGGCGGGCTACCCCCTGCCCCTGCGTTGCGTACCCCGGGATCGGCTGGTCCGGGTCCACTCCTCGTCGGGCACCACGGGCAAGCGCAAGATCCTGTGCTACACGCGCAAGGACCTGGAGGACTGGACCCGCCACTTCGCCCGCTGCTTCGAGACGGCCGGCGTGGGCCCCGGGGACGCGGTGCAGATCTCGGTCGGCTACGGCCTCTGGACGGCGGGTTCGGGCTTCCAGGCCGCCTGCGAGGCCGTCGGGGCCCTGGCGATCCCGGTGGGGCCCGGCAACCTGGACATGCAGTGCCAGATGCTCACGGACCTGGAGCCGAACGTGCTGTGCTGCACCCCGAGCATGGCCCTGCTCCTCGCGGAAGAGGTCGCCCGCCGCAACCTGCGCAGCCGCATCCGGGTCCGCACGGTGATCCAGGGGGCAGAGCGCTGCAGCGAGGGCATGCGCCGGCGCATCCTGGAGCTCCTGGGCGCGGAGCACCTCCACGACCTGAGCGGTTTCACGGAGCTCTACGGTCCGGGGGCCGGGATCGAGTGCCGCCGCCGCCGGGGCATCCACTACTGGTCCGACTGGTATCTCCTGGAGGTGCTCGACCCGGCGACCTTGCGTCCCGTGCCCGACGGCGAGGTTGGGGAGATGGTGGTGACGACCCTGACCAAGGAGGGTTCCCCCCTCATCCGCTACCGCACCCGAGACCTCACGCGGCTCCTGCCGGGGCCGTGCCCCTGCGGTTCGGTCTACCCCCGCCACGACCGGATCCTGGGTCGCGACGACGACATGTTCATCTACCGGGCCGTCAACGTCTACCCGGGGCAGATCGAGGAGATCATCTCGGAGAGCCCTGGGGTGTCGAGCGAGTACGAGATCGTGCTGGAGCGGCGCTACGGCAGGGACCTCATGTCGGTGCGCGTCGAGCGGGACCCGGCGGGGAATCCCCTCAACGACGAAAGGATCGAGGCGGATATCGAGCACCGGATCAAGAGCCAGATCCTGGTGTCCGCCGAGGTGAAGATGGTGGACTACGCGGCGCTGCCCCGGAGCAACCAGCGGGTCCAGCGCGTGTTCGACCGACGGTAGGCGTCCCTTCCCCGGCCCGTGGGGGGGGAGGCAGAGAGGGAACGGAGGAGAAGCCCCCATGCAGACGTTCACGTACCTGCGTCCCGAAACTCTGGAAGAGGCGCTGGCGCTGCTCGCAGAGCGGGAGGGCGCCGTCCCGGTCGCGGGGGCGACCGATGTGTGGGTGGGGGTCCAGGCGAAGAAGCTCGCCCCGGGCGCCCTGGTCTCCCTGCGGCGGGTGGCGGGGCTTCGCGGGATCCGGGAAGGGGAGGGTGGCTTGGTCCTGGGCGCCACCACCACCCACGCCGAGATCGAAGACTCCGCGGCCGTTCGGGAGCGGTTCCCGGCCCTGCACCGGGCCTGTTCGGCGGTGGGGTCCCGGCAGGTGCGCAACGTCGGCACCGTGGGGGGGAACCTGTGCAATGCCGCTCCTTCGGCGGACAGCGCGGTGCCCCTGCTCCTGTACGACGCGGTGTGCGTCGCCCGCGGCCCCCGGGGGGAGCGGTCCTTCCCGGTGGAGGAGCTCTTCCTCGGGCCCGGGAAGAACGCGCTGGCTGCCGGGGAGCTGCTGACGGAGATCCGGGTGCCCGCCCCCGCGCCCGGGACCCACGGGGACTACTGGAAGCTCACCCGGCGCAAGGCGGTGGAGCTTCCGATCCTCGGCGTCGGGGCGCTGGTGACCCTCGACGGGGAGGGTACGGTCCGCCAGGCCCGGATCGCCCTCGGGGTCGCCGGGCCGACGCCCCTGCGGGCGCGGGAGGCGGAGGCCCTCCTGGAGGGCCGGCCGCTGACCCGGGAGAGCGTGGGGGAGGCGGCCGACGCCGCGGCCCGGGGGGCCCAGGTGCGGGATTCGTGGCGGGGCCAGGCGTGGTACCGGCGGGAGATGATCCGGGTGCTCATCCCCCGGGTGCTGGAGAGAGCGGGGGCGTTGGCCGGGTGACGGTACGGGCCCCGGACGCACCTGACGACGGAAGACTGGCGGCTGACCACTGACGATCGGGGTTTCCACCATGGACGAGATCATCCGATTCACCGTGAACGGGGAGGCGGCGGCGGTGCGGGCGCGGCCCGAGTGGAGCCTGCTGCGCCTGCTGCGGGACGAGGTCGGCCTCACCGGGGCAAAGGAGGGGTGCGGGGCCGGGGAGTGCGGGGCGTGCACCGTGCTGGTGGACGGCGCGGCGGTGAACTCCTGCCTGTTCCCCGCCCTGGAGGCGGAGGGCAAGGAGGTGGTGACCATCGAGGGGCTTGCGGGGCCCGGAGGGAAGCCACACCCCCTCCAGGAGGCTTTCGTCCGTCACGGGGCCGTCCAGTGCGGGTTCTGCACCCCGGGGATGGTGCTGTCGGCCAAAGCCCTGCTGGACCGGGTCCCCGAGCCGAGCGAGGAGGAGGTCCGCACGGCGCTCGCGGGGAACCTGTGCCGGTGCACCGGGTACAACCAGATCCTCGAGGCCGTCGGGGCGGCGTCGCGGCAGCTGCGGGGGGAGGAGGGTTCCCATGTCTGAGCTGTGCGCGGTCGGGAAGGCGCTGCCCAAGGCGGACGCCTCCGAGAAGGTCGAGGGGCGCAGCGTCTACATCCAGGATCTCGTCCTGCCCGGGATGCTCCACGGACGCATCCTCTACTCGGACCGGGCCTCCGCCCGGATCGTGGAGCTCGACACCTCCGAGGCCGAGAGGGTGCCAGGGGTCAAGGCGGTCGTCACCGCGGGGAACACCCCGGAGATCCGCTTCGGTTTCCTCAAGGACAACACGGCCCTCAAGGGGGGCAGGGTGCGCCAGTACCGGGACGAGATCGCGGCCGTGGCGGCCGCGACCCCCGAGGCCGCCGAGGAGGCCCTGGCCCGGATCCGGGTGGTGTACGAGGACCTGCCGGCGGTCTTCGACCCGGAGGCCGCGCTGGCCCCGGACGCCCCGCTGCTCCACGAGACCGACGCCAGGGGCAAGCCTCTCAAGGACAACCGGCTCCGGCTCCCCTGGAAGGTGGAGGCGGGAGACCTGGCCGCCGGGGAGGCCCAGGCGGCGTTCGCCGCCGAGGGGGAGTACGAAGCGGGGTGGGTGACGCACTGCTGCATGGGCACCTCGGGGTGCGTGGCGAGCTTCGACACCGGCGACAACCTCACGGTCCACTCCAACACCCAGATCCCGAGCCTGGCGAAGAACGACTTCCAGGAGGCCCTGAAGGCCATGGGGGTGAAGGGGCGCGTCCGGGTGGTGAATGCGGCGATCGGCGGGGGGTTCGGGTCGAAGCTCGACACCTACGCCTACGAGTACATCGCCATCCTGCTCGCCCACCGGACCCGCCGCCCGGTGAAGATCGTGTTCGACCGGGAGGAGGAGTTCACGGCGACCTCGCCCCGGCAGCCCGTGCGGATCCGCATCCGCCAGGGGTGCGACGCCGAGGGGCGCCTGACGTTTCGCGACATCTCCATGGTCCTGGACAACGGGGCCTACACCTCCTGGGGTGCCACCACCCCGACCGTGATGATGATGCCCTCCACGAGCCTGTACCGGGTCTCCAACGTCCGGTTCCAGGCGACGTGCGTCTACACCAACAACACCTATTCCCAGGCGATGCGGGGCTACGGGACACCCCAGGTGACCTTTGCCATCGAGTCGAACCTGGACGAGCTGGCGGAGAAGGCCGGCATCGACCCGTGGGAGATGCGCCTGCGCAACGCGAACGAGGCGGGGGAGGTCACCCCCCAGGGGTTCCGTCCGGAGACCTGCGGCCACCGGGCCTGCCTGGAGGAGGTCGCCCGGCGGCTCGACTGGGTGGCGCTGCGTGCCCGGCCCAAGACCCCGGGCCGGAAGGCCCGGGGGGTGGGCCTGGCGTGCCTGATGCACGTCGGGGGCGGGGCCAAGATCTACAAGTCCGACGGCTGCGGCACCATGATCAAGATGGACGACCAGGGCCGGGTGGACGTGTTCAGCGGCTCGATGGACATCGGGCAGGGGCTCGACACCGTACTGCGGCAGATCGTGGCCGAAACCTTGGGAATACCGGTCTCCCACGTCAACGTGGTGATCGGGGACACGGACGTCTGCCCCTGGGACGTGGGGGTGCACGCGAGCCGCTCCACCTTCGTCGCCGGCAACTCCGCCCTCGAGGCCGCCCGCATGGTGCGGGACCAGATCCTGGCCTTTGCGGAGGAGGTGCTGGAAGCTCCCAAAGAGATCTTGGCGCTGGAGGGGTCCCAGGTCGTCTGCCGGGAAGACGCCTCCAAGAACACCCCTTTGGACAAGATCCTCCGGAAGGCGCACTTCGCTTCCAGCGGCAACACCATGTTCCTCGCCGCCCACTTCTACGAGCCGAAGACCGATCTGCTCGCCGGTGACTTCAAGGGCAATTTCTCCGCGTCCTACGCCTGGGGGTGCCACGGGGTGGAGGTGGAGGTGGACACGGAGACGGGCCACGTGGAGGTGGTGCGCTACGTGGCCGCCCACGACGTGGGCCGGGCGATCAATCCGATGCTGCTCAGGGGCCAGGTGTACGGGGCGGCGCTCATGGGGGTGGGGTACGCTTTGACCGAGGAGATGATCTACCGCGACGGCCGCCTGTTGAACCCCAACTTCCGCGATTACAAGATCCTCACCGCAGTCGACACCCTTCCCGTGGAGCCGGTGCTGGTGGAGACCCACGACCCCTCGGGGCCCTTCGGGGCCAAGGGGATCGGCGAGCCCGGGCTGGTGCCGACCGCGCCGGCGATCGCCAACGCGATCTACGACGCCGTGGGCGTGCGGCTGCGCCGGCTCCCCATGAAGCCCGAGGCGGTGCTGGCGGCGATCCTGGAGAAGAAGGGCAGGTCGTGCTGAGACGCGGGGCGCGGCGTTGATGCGCCTGCACTCGAGTCTGACCGACCTCCGGGTCCTCGTCCGGGGGGCGGGGGAGATGGCCTCCGGCATCGCCCACCGGCTCTTCCGGAGCCACTTCCGGGTCGCGATGACCGAGGTGCCCCAACCCCTCGCGGTCCGGCGGAAGGTGAGCTTCTGCGAGGCCGTGTGGGACGGCACCAGTGAGGTGGAGGGGGTCCGGGGCCGGCGGGTGGAGACCGCGGCCGAGCTCGACCCGGTGCTCGACCGGGGGGAGATCCCGGTGCTGGTCGACCCGCACCTCTCGTGCCTCGCGACCTGGGGTCCCCACGCCGTCCTGGATGCGGTGCTGGCCAAGCGCAACCTGGGGACCCACCGCGACATGGCCGAGCTGGTGGTGGGCTTCGGCCCGGGCTTCACCGCCGGGGTGGACGCGGACGTCGTGGTGGAGACCAACCGGGGCCACGACCTGGGCCGCCTGATCGTCGACGGCAGCGCCCAGCCCAACACGGGGGTCCCCGGAAGCACGGCGGGCTACACGGTCGAACGGGTGCTCCGGTGCCCCGGCGAGGGCGTCCTCGAGGGGTTGGCGGAGATCGGGGACCCGGTCTCCCGGGGGCAAGCCGTGGCCCGGGTGGGCCCCGTGGAGCTGCGGGCGCAGATCGGCGGCATCCTGAGGGGGCTCCTGCGACCCGGGGTCCGGGTGCACGCGGGCCTGAAAGCAGGGGATGTGGATCCCCGGGGAGACCGGGGGATGTGCTTCACCATCTCGGACAAGGCCCGCGCCCTCGGGGGGAGCGCCCTCGAGGCACTCCTGTCCCGCTTCAACGGGTGAGCCGCGAGGTGTCCCCACACATACGGCGTCTGGGTTTCTGTGGTACGGTGAGGAACTAGAGCACGACGCGCTCACGGACGATCTCGGCAACGCTCTTTGGTATCATGGCCACGGGCTCCGGGTGCGACTTCGACCACAACGGTCACCGATCGCTGCGCGATCTCATGGGCCGTGGACCATACCACGCCCTACGCCACCCGGAGCCCTCTATGTTTCTGAAACCCACGCCTCGACGGTCTGAGGCGGAGCCTCGTTAGGGGTGTATTGCCGACAGGTCACCGCCTTGCCGCAGGGCCGGCGCCCGGACGCCTCTTCGGAGGACGTGCCCGGTCCCCGGCCTGAAGGGGAGGCACCCACCACGAACAGGAGGGACACGATGAAACGTCGCACCATGTTCTCCGCCCTCGGAGCTTGCCTGGCCCTGGGGCTCGTCGCCTCGGCCGCCACGGCAGCGGACAAGATCAGCCTGACCTACGCCAACTTCCCTCCGGCCCCCACCTTTCCCTCGGTCCAGATGGAGAAGTGGAGGGAGACCGTGGAGCAGCGCACGGGGGGCAAGGTGGAGGTCAAGACCTTCCCCGGCTCCACCCTGCTGGACGCCCGGGGAATGATGGACGGCGTCATCGACGGGGTCGCGGACATCGGCTGCCTGGCCTTCCCCTATCAGCCGGGCCGGTTCGAGCTGTTGGAGGGGGTCGACCTGCCGGTGGGCTTCACGAGCTCGAAGGTGGCCAACGCGGTCCTCTGGGACCTGTACGTGAAGTACCAGCCGAAGTCCCTGGAGAACGTGAAGGTGCTCGCCCTCTTCACGGCGCCGCCGGCGCAGATCATGTCCAGGACCCCCATTCGGCAGCTGGCGGACCTGCGCGGATACGAGCTGCGGGCCACGGGGGCCGGGGTGAAGCCCCTGCAGCTCTTGGGTGCGGTCCCGGTGGCCATGCCCCAGTCCGAGACCCCGGAAGCGCTGCAGAAGGGGATCGTGAAGGGGGTGTTCTCCTCCCTCGACGTGCTCAAGGACTTCAACTTTGCGGAGATGCTCCGCTACGCCACGATCACCGATATGCAGACCACGGCCTTCGGGGTGGTGATGAACCGGAAGAAGTGGGAGTCCCTGCCGGCGGACGTGAAGAAGGTGTTCGACGACGCGGCGCGCGAGCACTCCCTCTGGGTGGGCGAGTACGTCGATAACCACGGCAGGGAGTCGGTGGAATGGTCGGTGGAGAAGTACAACCTGGAGCTGATCCGGCTGGCACCCGAGGAATACCGAAAGGCCCACGAAACGATGAAGCCGGTCATCGACGAGTGGGCCGCGAGCCTGGAAGCCAAGGGCCTGCCGGCCAAGGCGTTCCTCGAAGACCTCTTCGCCCTGAAGCAGAAGTACGAGGCGGAGCTGGGGAAGTGACACGCTCTCCGGGGCGGCCCTCCGGGAGGGCCGCCCCGGGCCTGGCACGGGAGATCCCGCCATGGAATGGCTGGGTAGAGCCTCGCAGCTCCTGAACCGCTGGATGCTCAGGGCGGCGTCGGCGGCCTTGCTGGCCACCATGGCGATCGCCGTGCTCAACATGGTGCTGCGCCCCATGGGCCGCCCGGTCCAGGGGTCCTTCGAGCTGATGGGATTCGGGGGGGCGGTGATCGCGGCGTTCGCCCTCGGCTACACCCAGGAGCGCCGCAACCACATTTCGGTGGATCTCTTGTTCGAGCGCCTGGGACCGCGCCTCCAGCGGGTCTTGGACGCGGTCTCCCACCTGGCGTGCTCGGCCTTCTTCGGCCTTGCGGGGTATCGCCTCGCCCGCCTCGGTGTGGACCTGATGCGCACGGGAGAGCTCTCCGAGACGCTCCGAGTGGCGTTCTACCCCATCGTGTTCTGCGTCGCCCTGGGGGTCTGGGGGCTGTGCCTGCGGCTCGGGCTCGACGGGATCGCCGCCCTGCGGCCGGGGCGGGGGGGCGGCTGATGGACCCTGTGACCATCGGCCTCACGGGAGTCGCCGGCCTGATGGCGATGATCTTCCTGTTTCGCATGCCCGTGGGGTTTGCCATGGCGCTGGTGGGCTACCTGGGTTTCGCGGTGGTGGTCAACCCCCGGGCGGCCCTGAACATGGTGGGCAGCTCCCTGTGGCAGACCTTCTCCTCCTACGGGCTGACCGTGATCCCCTTCTTCATCCTCATGGGGAACATCTGCTTCGCCGCGGGGCTGAGCGAGCGCATCTACCGGGCCGCCTACACCTGGCTGGGGCACATCCGCGGGGGGCTGGCCATGGCGACGGTGCTGGCCTGTGCCGGGTTCGCGGCAATCTGCGGTTCCAACGCGGCCACCGCCGCCACCATGAGCACCGTGGCGCTGCCCGAGATGCGCCGGTTCGGGTACGACAACGCCCTCAGCACCGGGTCCGTCGCCTGCGGGGCGACCCTGGGCGTGGTGATCCCCCCGAGCGTGGTGCTGATCCTCATCGGCCTGTCCACGGGGGACTCCATCGCCCGGCTCTTCTTCGCGGCCCTGGTGCCCGGTCTCATCCTCACCGGCCTGTTCCTGGCGACCGTGTGGGCCGTGTGCTTTCTCCAGCCCTCCGCCGGGCCCCGGGGGCCGAAGGTCAGCCTGAAGGAGCGGGTTCGGAGCCTGCCGGGCTCGGTGGAGATGCTGATCCTCTTCGCCCTGATCATGGGCGGCCTCTTCGCCGGGTGGTTCACGCCCACCGAGGCGGGGGCTGCAGCAGCCTTCTTCGCCATCGTCATCAGCGTCGCCGGGCGCCACCTCTCGTGGAAGGGGTTCGTCGGGGCGCTCGACGACACCATCCGCATGTCCTGCATGATCCTGGTGATCGTGGCCGGGGCCGTCATCTTCGGGCGGTTCCTCACCATCACCCGCATCCCCTTCGAGGCGGCGGAGTGGATCACCGGGCTCCCCATCCCTCGGGGGGTCATCCTGCTCCTGATGCTCCTGATCTTCGCCGTGGGCGGGGCGATCATGGACGCCCTGGGGCTCCTGATGATCATGATCCCGATCTTCTTCCCCGTCGCCGTGCGGTTGGGGTACGACCCGCTCTGGTTCTCGGTGGTGATCACGGTGGTCACCACCCTGGGAGCCGTCACCCCGCCGGTGGGGGTCAATGCCTTCGTGGTGGCCGCGATGGCCCGGGACGTGCCCATCACGACGGTGTTCCGGGGGGTGGCGTATTTCCTGGCGGCCTTTGCGGCGTGCATCGGGATCATGATGGCGTTTCCCGCGACGGCCACCTTCCTCCCCAGCCTGCTGTACTGAGAGCGTGTCATCCCCAAGGATCGCCGGCGCCCTCGGGATCACTCACGGGAACGAGGTTGCCGTCCGGAACGCGGTCGATCCCGGTCCCGATTCCGGGGGGGCGGCAGGGGCCGCGGGGTGGACGCCTCTCCTACGGGGAAACGGGGTCCTTGGGGGGGCGGGGGCTGGGGTAGGACCCCTGGGCGGCCGCCACCTGGTCGAGCCAGGCGGCTCCGATGGGGAGCTTCCGGTCGGCCCGGTGGTCGTACAGGACCTGGGTGCTCCGGGCACGGGCCACGAGCCGGCCGTCCCCCAGGGCGCGGGCCGCGTACTCGAAGTCGAAGCTCGTGCGGCCGGCCAAGGGAATGCGGATCCCCACCTCGACGGTCTCCCCGTGCCGCGTGGGGCTCAGGAAGTCACACTGGATGGAGGCCAGGAGGAAGTTGATGTCGTCGATGGTCGACGCGCGGAAGACCTCCTCGTAGTACCGGGTCCGGGCGATCTCGAAGTACGTAAAGTACACGGCGTTGTTCACGTGGCCCAGGGCGTCCACGTCGCGCCACCGGACCTCGATCCGAGCCGTGACCGGGTAGCCTTCCATCGCTGGTTCCTCCTCGTCGGGCGGCCCTTCGGCCCCGGACCTCTTCCGCCGCGCGGATTCTAGGGGGGTCGGTCTCGACGTGTCAACGCACGTAGCCGGCCCGCTGTTCCCCGGCCTCCAGCCCGTCGAGGAGTCGCCCATGCCCCTGGCCTTCCCGTCCCTCAGCCACGGCACCGTCGCGTTCGGTTTCTACAACGTCGAGACCGACGGCCTCCTGCTGGACCGCCTCTTCTTCTTCTGCACCGACTTCTGTCGGGCCGCCGTCGAGTTGGCGGCCGGTGGGCCGGAGGGGGCCTCGAGCTCCCTTCGGGGCTTCGCCCTTGCCGGCCCCGAGGAGATCGGCGACCTCATGGGTGCGATCCGCGGCGTCCGCCACGTGGGGTTCCTGGGGGACGTCTACCGCCTCTGGCCCTTCCCGGCGGACCCGGCCGGGTTCCGCCAGAAGCCCGACGGAGCCCACAACCGGAGGTTCGTGGAAGAGTTGCTCCAGGCCCGGGCCCCCGAGGTCGAGATCGGGCTCGTGGCCGAGC
>JAWSUI010000014.1:0-78405 GCA_033551855.1 Deferrisomatales bacterium | reverse complement strand
TACGCTCAAGAGGCCCCAGTTTCCGCCGTTTCAGCCGTGCCCGGGAATTGCTGGTGTCGCCCCGAGGCATGCTCTTCGAGGTGGAAGTAGATGAGCACGTTGAGTTGATCTTCAAAGGTCATCTGCAGCGGCCTATCTCCTCCGGCAAGCAGTGGAGGAGCTGTAGAAAGAAGGTGCCTCAGTGGCTTTCGCAATCTCCCGAACGTGCGAGCTGTCAGCTGCCTTCCAAGACGAGCGATAGTTCGAAGCATTTCCGCAACTCCTTATTGTGCAAGGAAATTGCGAAAAATCGCGCTCACCCATTTACTGCTATGTCAACAACAAAATGCATAACGGCTGAAAATAATAGGGCCGTATCCTGGTTACATGCAACTACCTAACCGGACAACACTGGCTGCCGACCAGAATTTACCGCCAGACTGTGGGGCGGAGTCCGGGAGCCCAGGAGTGCAGCCCCGCACCGCATCCACCGACCCGACGAGGCCGGCGCAGGCGGGTGAAGTGCCCATGACCTTCGGGTCACCCTGAGGGATGAAACGCCGGCCAGTCGCGGGACGGTTGCCCTCACCCCAGGCCCCTCTCCCGGGGGGAGAGGGGATTCGAGGAAGGTGGCTTCGTTCATAGGCCCGGCGCACCGGGGACTGCTGGGGCACCTCTTCGAATTGCCGCGGGTTGCGGGGCGAAACGCAGGGGCTCTCGGACTCCGCTCGCCAACCAGCCGGTGGATCCAACCCGATCCGTGGGCTGGCGGGCGAGGGCCATCGGCGGTAACTTGGTCCGCCAGCACACCGCCGCCCTCCTGCCGCCCCAGAGGTCTGAATGGACGACGTTCTCTCCTGGCTCGACGCCCACGAAACGGAAGTCCTCGAGGAACTCTTCGATTTCCTGCGCATCCCTTCGGTGAGCGCCGACCCGGCCCACGCCCGGGACGTGGGGCGCTGTGCGGAATGGCTGGCGGCCCGGTGCCGCGAGGCGGGGCTCTCCGCCGAGGCGGAAGCGACGGGGGGGCACCCGGCGGTGGTGGCGCAGTGGCGAGGGGCGCCCGGGGCGCCCACGGTCCTGGTGTACGGCCACTACGACGTCCAGCCCGCCGAGCCCCTCGACGCGTGGTCCTCGGCGCCGTTCGAACCTGCCGTGCGGGACGGGAAGGTGGTGGCTCGAGGGGTCTCGGACGACAAGGGCCAGCTCTTCTGCCACCTGGCAGCCGTGCGGGCCCACCTGGGGTCCCGCGGGAGACTGCCGGTGAACGTGGTGTTCCTCTTCGAGGGCGAGGAGGAGTCCGGGAGCCTCCACCTAGAGCCCTTCCTCCGGGAACGGCGGGAACGCTTCCGGTGCGATGCGGTCGTGGTGAGCGACTCCTCCCAGTTCGCCCCGGGCGTCCCGGCGCTCACCTACGGCCTTCGGGGCCTCGCGTACCTGGAGCTCACGCTGCACGGGCCGGCCCGGGATCTCCACTCCGGGTCCTTCGGGGGTGCGGTGAGGAACCCGGCCAATGCCCTGGCGGGCATGGTCGGCGCGCTCCACGACGGTGCCGGGAGGGTGGCGGTGCCTGGCTTCTACGACGACGTCCGCCCCCTGGAGGCCTGGGAGAGGGAGGCGTTTGCGGCCCTTCCCTTCGACGAGGATGCCTACCGGCGCGACCTCGGGGTCGAGTGTCTCTCCGGGGAACGAAACTACTCCGTGCTGGAACGGGTGTGGGCCCGTCCGACGCTGGACGTGAACGGCCTCTGGTCGGGATACACCGGGGAGGGCGCGAAGACGGTCCTGCCGGCAGTAGCTTCGGCCAAGCTCTCCTGCCGGCTCGTCCCGGACCAGGACCCGGAGCGGATCGCCGAGAGGGTGGAGGCGAGGCTTCGGGAGCTGACGCCTCCGGGTTGCCGCCTGGAGGTCCGCCGCCTCCACGGGGCCCGCCCCGTGCTCGTCCCGGTGGAGTCCCCAGCCGTACGCGCCGCCGCGGAGGCCCTGCGCAGGGGCTTCGGCGCAGCCCCCGTCTTCACCCGGGAAGGGGGATCGATCCCGGTGGTAGAGGCCTTCCAGCGGCTCCTGGGGGTGCCGGTGGTGCTGCTCGGACTGGGGCGCCCCGACGACGGCGCCCATGGCCCCGACGAAAAGCTCGACCTGGGCGATTTCCGCAAAGGAATCCGCGCGAGTGCCTGGCTCTGGGAGCTGCTGGGGGCCCCCGGAAGAGGATAGTCCCCCCCAAGGGGGCCGACCCGCGGCGGGAGGAGGGAGGGCTGGATGGCGCGCGGCGTGAGCTTCTGGAATCAGGTGAGAAGGACCTTCAACCGTGCGGCGGCCTTCACGGACCACGACCCCACCCTTCTCCGCCAGATCCGTGAGTGCAACAGCGTCTACCAATTGAGCTTCCCGGTTCGACGAGACGACGGCTCCATCGAGGTCGTGAGCGCCTGGCGGGTGGAGCACAGCCAGCATCGCCTCCCCACGAAGGGAGGGATCCGCTACAGCCTGGCGGTGAGCCGGGACGAAGTGATGGCGCTGGCGGCGCTCATGACCTTCAAGTGCGCCGTGGTCGACGTCCCCCACGGGGGCGCCAAGGGGGGGATCCGGATCGCCCGGCACCGGTACTCGGAGGCCGAGCTCGAACGGATCACCAGGCGCTACACGTACGAGCTCGTGCGAAAGAACTTCATCGGCCCGGGGGTGGACGTGCCGGCCCCGGACTACGGCACGGGTACGCGGGAGATGTCGTGGATCGCCGATACCTACAGCGCCCTGGCCCCGGATAAGCTCTACAGCCTGGCCTGCGTCACCGGCAAGCCGGTGGGGCAGGGGGGCGTGCGGGGGCGCGTCGAGGCAACCGGGAAAGGGGTCTTCTTCGGAGTGCGGGAGGCGTGCTCCGTCCCGGAGGACATGAGGGCGCTGGGGCTACCCGCAGGCCTCGAAGGGAAGACCGCCGTGGTCCAGGGACTCGGGAACGTGGGGTACCACGCCGCCCGCTTCCTCGAGGAGGCAGGGGTGCTCCTCATCGGGCTGGCGGAGTACGAGGGCGCGATCCACGCGCCCCGGGGGCTGAATCTGGAGCGGGTGATGGCCCACCGGCGGGCAACGGGCTCCCTCCTGGGCTACCCCGGGGCGGAGAGCCTCACCCCGTCGGTGCGGGCCCTGGAGCTGCCCTGCGACATCCTGGTGCCGGCGGCCCTCGAGAACCAGCTCACTGCGGAGAACGCGCCCCGGGTGCGGGCCCAGATCGTGGCGGAGGCGGCCAACGGCCCCACCACCTCCCAAGCGGAGGAGATCCTGCTCGCCCGCGGCGCCCTGATCGTTCCGGACGTGTACCTCAATGCCGGGGGAGTCACGGTGTCGTACTTCGAGTGGCTCAAGAACCTCTCCCACGTGCGCTTCGGGCGCCTGGAGAAGCGCTTCGACGAAGACATCCACAGGGGCCTGGTGCAGGCCGTCGAGCGGATGACGGGCGGGCGGTTCTCCACCGAGGAAGCCGGATACTTGGCAAGGGGGCCGGGCGAAGAGGCCCTGGTGTCCTCCGGGTTGGAGGAAACGATGGTCTACGCCTATCAGGAGATCCGCGGCACGGCGGAGCGTCTGGCAGGAAGGGCGGACCTGCGGACCGCGGCGTTCGTCACCGCCATCGACAAGATCGCGGTGGCGTACCAGCGGCTCGGGATCTGGCCGTAAGGGGGTTCTTCTCGACGAAATGACGGGATCTGCGGGAGGAACGGACCCGGCAGGCCCGTTGGGCCGCCGGAGCACTGCCGCGGGAGTGCGCTTCGACGGCCCGGTCGGGCCGCTCCCGCGGAGCGGGTCACCCCCTCCCGCCCCTCCCGTTGTCCCGTAGAGCCTTCCTCACTCGCTCATGGACTCGAGGAACTCGATGTTGGTCTTGGCACCCTTCATCCGGTCCAGGAGGAACTCCATCGCGTCGACGGGGTTGAGGGGGGTGAGCACCTTGCGGATCACCCACATGCGGTTGAGCTCCAGGGGCGTGAGGAGGAGGTCTTCCTTGCGGGTGCCCGAGCGCTGCATGTCGATGGCCGGGTAGATGCGCTTGTCCGCGAGCTTGCGGTCCAGGTGGAGCTCGGCGTTGCCGGTGCCCTTGAACTCTTCGAAGATGACCTCGTCCATGCGGCTGCCGGTGTCCACCAAGGCCGTGGCGATGATGGTGAGACTGCCGCCCTCCTCGATGTTGCGCGCAGCGCCGAAGAAGCGCTTTGGCTTGTGCAGGGCGTTGGAGTCGACGCCGCCGGAGAGGATCTTCCCCGAGTGGGGCACCACGGTGTTGTAGGCCCGGGCGAGGCGGGTGATGGAGTCCAGCAGGATCACGACGTCCTTGCCGTGCTCCACGAAGCGCTTCGCCTTTTCGATGACCATCTCGGCCACCTGGACGTGACGCTGGGCCTGCTCGTCGAAGGTGGAGGACACCACCTCGCCCTTGACCGACCGCTGCATGTCCGTCACCTCCTCCGGCCGCTCGTCGATGAGCAGCACGAGGAGGATCACTTCGGGATGGTTGGCGGTGACGGAGTTGGCGATCTGCTGGAGGAGCACCGTCTTCCCGGTGCGCGGCGGCGCGACGATGAGCCCGCGCTGCCCTTTGCCGATGGGTGCGATCAGGTCCATCACCCGCATCTCGTACCGCGTCGGCTCGCTCTCGAGCTTCAGGCGCTCGTCGGGGTAGATGGGCGTGAGGTTGTCGAAGAGCATCCGGGTCCGGGCGCTGTCGGGCCCGTCGCCGTTGATCATGTCGACCTTGAGCAGGGCGAAGTAGCGTTCGGAATCCTTCGGCGGGCGGATCTGCCCGCTAACGGTGTCCCCCGTGCGCAGGTTGAAGCGCCGGATCTGGCTCGGGGAGACGTAGATGTCGTCGGGCCCGGGGAGGTAGCTGTAGTCGGGAGAACGGAGAAAACCGAAGCCGTCCGGCAAGAGCTCGAGGACGCCTTCGCCGAAGATGCTCCCGTTCTGCTCCGTCTGGGCTTTGAGGAGGGCGAAGATCAGGTCCTGTTTCCGCATCCGGGTGGCGCCCTCGATGCTGAGGGTCTCCGCCATCTCCGTGAGCTCGTTGATGCTCTTTTTCTTGAGTTCCTGAAGGTGCATGGGGGCAGCACTCCCATCTTGATGGGGCTTCTTGGTCCGGCGAGGATGGGGTTTCATCTTCGGCGGAGGAGGGGGGCCGGCGGGGGTGGCCTGAAGGGGATCCTTCGCGGGTGGCTTCAAGGTCTCTCTTCGTCTCGTAAGGGGGAGGGCTGTGTCCACTGTGGGCCGGGAACGGGCCAGGGCAGCCGGTGTCGGTGCTCGAGCGGGTGGGCCTCTGTGGGATGAGCCGTGGCGGAAAGGCGGAACCGGGGAGGGTGCAAGGAGTTCTCGCCTGTGAGTCGAGCCTCTTGTAAAAGGTCCGGCGCCGTTTGTCAATCCCCAAAAGGCCCCAAAAGGCCCCAAAAGACCCAAACGCCCCCAAGAGGCCAAGAAAGGGGGGAGAAAGCCCTGTTCCAGGAGCCGCCGCATCCCACAGTCTTACGGTTCCTCCGGTAAACGATCGGGCGGGCCCGCCCACTCCGGCAGACGATGCCGGGCTGCACGGTGGGAGCGCTCCCGCGCTGCATCCGAGATCCTCGCGATATCGCGGCTCCCGAAGCAGCTGCTCCCGTCGAGCGGCCGTCCGCCTGCGTGGGCGGGCCCACCCGATCGTCCCTGGATGCGAGTACCCGGTCATTCCCCGGATGAGCCAACGTTACGGGGGGGAAGCCGCCGGAACCCTGCGCACCGCCCGGCGGATCAACTCGAGGACCTGGGCCCTCAGGGCGTCTCGCGACCCTCGATTGTCCAGCACCACGTCGGCCCGGCGGGCCTTCTCCTCGATGTCGAGCTGGCTGGCAAGGCGTTGCTCGGCGGCCTCGCGGGACAGGCCGTCCCGAATCCGCAGCCTCCGGATCTGCTCCGTGCGCGGCACGTACACCACGGCCACGAGGTCGAAGCGGTCTTCGCTGCCGGTCTCGAACAGCAGGGGAACGTCGTAGACGACGACTCCGTCCGGCTCCTCCGCCAACAGCCTCGTCACTTCCCGGGAGGCCTCCGCCGCCACCCGAGGATGGACGATGGCGTTGAGGCGGTTACGGGCGCACGGGTCGTGAAACACCAACTCGGCCAGTGCCTCCCGGTTCAGGCTTCCGTCCGGGCGCAGCACCCCCTCGCCGAATTCCTCACGGATCTCCTTCCAGGCCGGCTGGCCCGGCTCCACCACGCGCCGGGCGAGGAGGTCCGCGTCCACCACGGGGACCCCGGCCTCCTGGAAGTAGCGCGACGCGGTGCTCTTTCCGGTGGCGATGCCCCCCGTGAGCCCGATGACCCTCACCCTGCCGCACCCCTTCCGTCCTTTCATCGGCCTCCCCCTCCGTCAGGGATTCGCAGGGTAGCGGTTCCAGCCGAGAAACGCGCAGAGCCTCCCGGTGGCCCCTTCCCGCCGGTACGAATAGAGGATCTCCCCGCTGCAAGCCGTGCACAGGGGAAGGACCTCGACCGCCCGCGCCTCGAGCCCGGCGTCCAGAAGGTCGCTGCGAACCAGGCCGGGAAGGTCCAGACGGCGGCGTCCAGGTTCGCCCGGCCACGGGCCGAGGTGCTCCGAGCCGCCCCCGAGCGCCTCCACGACCTCCGCGCCCACCTGGTAGCAGCAGGGGCCGATGGCGGGGCCGATGGCGGCCCGGACCTCCCGAGCGGGCACCCCCATGGCCTGGACCGTGGCCCGTGCCACACCCGCGACCGCACCCCGCCAACCGGCGTGCGCCAGGCCCACGATCCCGGAGGAGGGGTGGCACAGGAGCACCGGTGCGCAGTCCGCGGTGAGAACCCCCACGAGCACCCCGGGCGCGGGACGTCCTGCCCAGGCGTCTGCCCGGGGGCGCGGGCCGCGCCGCCTTTCCCCCCCGCAGGGGACGACCTTGGTGCCGTGCACCTGGCGCAAGAGACGCAGTCGCCTCGCCCCGGTCGCCCTCAGGAGACGCTGGACCGGCCCACGGGCGGAGAAGTCGCCCGCCCGCCGGGTGGTGAACCCATGGATCAGCCCGTCCACGTGCCGGAGGAGGGCCGACTGGACCCACCTGGGGTTTTCGGGGAGAGCCCCCATCGGGTATGCTTGGCCCATGTTCCGATCCCTCGTGTCGCTCATCTTGGTGTTGCTGGCGGTGCAGGCCTCGCCCGCCCTGGGACCGCCGCCGAGCCTGGAGGCCCTCCAGGGGGAGAACTTGGAGTTCGACATCCGATGGGGCATCATCCCGGCCGCCAGGGCGTCCCTGGAGGTGACCCCGGGGGGGGACGGCCTGGTGACGCTGCGCGCGAAGGCCCGGACCCTTCCCTACATCGATACGGTCTTCCCGGTGAGGGACCTGGTCGAGTCCACGGTCCGCCTCGCCGATCTCTCCGTCCTGCGCTTCTACAAGAAGACCCGGGAAGGACGGAGCCGGTCTCGCGAGGACGAGGCGGTCTTCGATCCGGAAACCGGCGAAGTGCAGTCCTTCCGGAGGGGCAAGCCCCGCGGCACCCTCCTGGCTCCGCCCGGCGTGCAGGACCCCCTCTCCTCCTTCTACGCCTTCCGGACGATGGCGCTGACCTCCGACGATACCGTCTCCATCGATATCACCGACGGGAACCGCCTCGTCACGGGCACCGTTTCCGTGCTCAAGCGGGAAACCGTCAAGACCCCCGCGGGGACCTTCCGCACGGTCCTCGTGGAGCCCCACATCGAAGGGGTGGGGGGGGTGTTTCGGCGGAGTCCGGGGGCCCGGGTGCTCATCTGGCTCACCGACGACGGGTGGCGCCGTCCTGTCAGGCTCCAAAGCGCGGTGGCGGTCGGCAGCTTCACGGCGGAGCTGACCCGGATCGTTCACCCGGCACCGCTCCCCCGAGATCCCGGATGAGGCGGGCCAGCCCGTCGGGAACCGGAGCCTCGAAGGTCATCGGTTCCGCCGTGCCGGGGTGCCGAAAGGCCAGCTTCCAAGCGTGGAGGGCCTGACCGGTCTCCAGGGCCAGCCGCCGCCTCACGGCCGCATCCGCCATCCCCCTGGCCCGTCGGGCCCCCCCGTAGACCGGGTCTCCCACGACGGGGTGGCCAAGGCTCGCCAGGTGCACGCGGATCTGATGGGTTCTTCCCGTCTCGATCCGGGCCTCCACCAGGGTGGCGCCCGACAGGTGTTGAAGGGCGCGCCAGCGGGTCACCGCAGGCCTGGCCCGGGGCGCGTCGACCGCCATCTTCTTGCGGTCGGTGGGGTGCCGGCCCACGGGCCGGGTCACCGCTCCCTCGCCTTCCAGGTGTCCGAGGACCACCGCGAGATAAACCTTCAACACGGTGCGCCCCTGGAACTGCGCCTGCAGGTTCCGGTGGGCGTCGTCGTCCTTGGCCACCACCAGCAGACCCGAGGTGTCCTTGTCCAGGCGGTGGACGATGCCCGGTCTGAGGACCCCGCCTATCCCCGAGAGGTCCTCGCAGCGGTGCAGGAGAGCGTTGACCAGAGTCCCGGAGGGGTGACCGGGGGCGGGGTGGACCACCAGGCCGGCTGGTTTGGCGACCACGACGAGTCGGGGGTCCTCGTAGAGGACGTCGAGGGGAAGTGCCTCCGGCCGGGCCGCAGCCTCGGCGGGAGCCGGGATCTCCACGCGAAGCCGCTCGCCTCCCTTGAGCCGGAGGTTCGCACGGGCCGGAAGGCCGTTTACGGTGACCCGTCCCTCGTCCATCAGCTTCTGGATGCGGGAGCGGGTGAGGGGAAGGCCCGACCCGGCAAGGTAGCGGTCCAGACGACCCGCCGCGGGCTCGGCGACCAGCTCGTGAACCCTTGGGCAGACCATTACCAGATGCGGGATCTGAGCCGGCCGAAGGGCCGAAGGAGAACGTCGACCAACGCCTTTTCGTAGAGCCCGTCTCCGAGGAGCTCGGGATCGACCCGGGAAGCGTAATGCCGCCGGCCCTCCTCGATCGCGCCGGAAAGGATCTGGAACAGGCTGTCCTCCACGATCCCCCGCTCGGCCTCGCTTTTGTGGTACAGGGCGATGTCGCTTACAATCGCGCGGGCCAGGCGGCGGGCGGACTCGGGGTCGCGGATGGCGTCGTCCATCGGTTCTCCCGGCGGAAGAGGAGCCGAATCTAGCACCGGCCCGGAGAGGGGGTCAAGGAGCCCCGGGGTCCCCGCTCCACCACCTGGCTAGCTAGAGGGGGCCGGGAGCCCCTCCGCTCCGCCCCCCGCGGTCATGGGAAGAGGCGTCACGGAAGGCCCCGGTGGGCCGATCCTCGCCCGCTCGGGTCGGACGCGTCGGGCCGACGGCCTCGGAAAGGCGGACGGATGGTGCTTTCCTTCGTGAAGATGCACGGGCTGGGGAACGATTTCGTCCTGGTCGACGAGCGGGAGTGCGAGAGGGGGGACTGGCCCTTGCTCGCGCCGCGGGTCGCTAACCGGCGGCTGGGGGTGGGGTGCGACCAGGTTCTGCTCGTCCGGCAGTCGGCCAGGGCGGACCTGCGGATGGACATCTACAACGCGGACGGAAGCCGGGCCGAGATGTGCGGTAACGGCATCCGGTGCCTCGCCCTCTACGCCCGCACCCGGGGGCTCTGCGCCGCAGGGAGGCTCCGGGTCGAGACCCTGGGAGGCATCGTGGAGACGCGGTTCCTCGGCGAAGAGGTCCAGGTGGACATGGGGGCTCCGGTGCTCGAGGGCCGCCGGGTCCCGGTGGAGGCGGACGGCCCCGTGCGGGATCGCCCCCTTCCCCTGGACGGCGAGGAGGTGAGGGTCACCTGCGTGTCCATGGGGAACCCCCACGCCGTGGTCTTCGTGGAGGATGCGACGTCGTATCCCGTGGAGGCGGTGGGGCCGCGGATCGAAACCCACCCCTTCTTCCCTCGGCGCACCAACGTGGAGTTCGTTCAGGTCCTCGGCCCGGACCGGCTGCGGATGCGGGTCTGGGAGCGCGGGGCGGGCGTCACGACCGCGTGCGGCACGGGCGCCTGTGCCGCGGCCGTGGCCGCGGCGTGGACGGGCAGGGCGCAGCGGGAGGCCTGGGTTCTCCTCGACGGGGGCGTGCTGCGCGTCCGGTGGGACGAGGAGAGCTCGCGGGTCTTCCTGACGGGCCCCGCCACCGAGGTGTTCGAGGGCCGGTTCCCCCTGTAGGGGACGCGAGACGGCGTGCGGCCGAGGCCGGTCGGACGGTGCCGGTCGGACGGTGCCGCGGGGAGATGTCCGCTGGGAAGACACCCGCTGAGGCTCCAGAAGGTTCGTGCCGCCCTGGGATAAAACCGTCCCGCTCTGCCACTCCCCTATGGCTGCTCCACTACATTGAACAGTTTTTGGTCTTCGTCGGTCAACTCCGCGGCCCGTTTCAGGGTCCAGTGCCCCACCCAGCGTTTGAACAACTCTAGGTTCAATTCGCGCTCTTCCTCGCTCCCTCCGAGATACTCATACATATTCCCCGGTTTGCCGCTCTGGGTGTTCTCTCCGTTGTCCAGTCGACGCATGATGGCCCCGGCGTCGTCGCCCTTCACGAAGTCGACCAATAGGTCATAACTGTCCATCCGCGGACCCAGCATCATTTCTTTGTACTTCTCCTTGTTGGCGTCGAATTCGTCGATGCTGGAAGAATCCTCGCCGTGACAGGACAGACACTGCTTCTCCATGATTGGTTTGATGTGTCCCGTGTACGTCACCACTCCGTGAGAGCCGGCAAGGGCGAAGCTTCCCACCAGAATCGCCGCCGTGGTCCCTGCTACGCTCCGCTTCTTCATCGCGAGCTTCCTTTCCGATGGGGCGATGCGTGCCACCTGGACGGGTGGTTTGGCGCCGGGCTCACTTCCCCACGATCTTGACGAGCACCCGCTTGCGGCGCCTCCCGTCGAACTCCCCGTAGAAGATCTGCTCCCACGGCCCGAAGTCGAGCCTCCCGGCGGTCACCGCCGCCACCACCTCCCGCCCCATGATCGTGCGCTTGAGGTGTGCGTCGCCGTTGTCCTCGCCGGTCCGGTTGTGCTCGTAGCGGCTCACGGGCTCGTGGGGCGCGAGCCCCTCGAGCCAGCGGTCGAAGTCCCGGTGGAGCCCTCCCTCGTCGTCGTTGACGAAGACACTCGCAGTGATGTGCATGGCGTTGACGAGACAAAGCCCCTCTCGCACGCCGCTCTCGCGGAGGCACTCCTCCACCTGGGGGGTGATGTTCACGAGGCCGCGGCGGCTGGGAACCTCGAACCAAAGCTCTTTCCGGTAGCTCTTCACGACGGCGTCCTTCCGGGCGGCGGCCCCGGTCCCGGGGGCGCGCAGCCCCCCACGCTTGCGATGCTCGGGCGTCTCCCCGGGGGTCGCCGCGCCGCTCGTCTCGTCACGGCAGGGCGGTGATGGCCTGGCGGTATTCCTGCTCGGTGAACGAGCGTAGGGTCTCCATGCTCGTCTCGCCGGTGGAGCCGATGGTCAGGAACGCCCGCAGGAAGGCCTCCTCGGTGGGGAACTCGCTGACGGCGACGGCGTCGTACTGGCCGAGGGTGAGGTAGAAGGACTTGAGCTCTCCGCCGGCCGCGCGGCAGGCGGCCTTGGCCCGGTCCAGGCGCGACGGCATGTCCTTGAACTTCTCCATGCCCGTCTGGGTGAAGCGCAGCAGGGTGATGTACGTGGCCATGGGCTTCCTCCTGTGGCGGGGCAGGCCGTCCGGGAGAGGCGGCCGCTTTCCTGCGCGGTTTGCCGCACAAGGATACTGCGAACCCCGGCCAGGGCAAGGACCGAGGCTCTCTGCGGCCCACCTCCGCCCGTTGAGGGCGTGGATCACCGCCGTGACTGGGTCGTTCGGCGGCTGGGCTCGGCCGCCCAAGGGTCCTCGGGCCACCGGTGCCGAGGGTAGCGGCCGCGCATCTCCTTCCGCACCTGTGGATAGGTGTTCCGCCAGAAACTGGCCAGATCGGAGGTGACCTGGAGGGGGCGGCCGTGAGGGCCCAGCAGGTGGAGAAGCACCGGGACCCGGCCCGCGGCCACGACCGGCCCCCGGTCCCACCCGAAGGCCTCCTGGATCTTCACCGGGAGGACCGGAGGGCCCTCTTCCGGGTACTCCAGTCGGAGGAGGCTCCCGCTGGGCACCCGCACGCGCTCGGGGGCCTCTCGCTCGAGGGCTCGCCGTTGTTCCCAGGTGAGCTGGTTTCGCAGGGCGGCCAAGAGGTCTGCGCGCCGCAGCCCGGCAAAGTCCGTGCACCCGCGCGCCAGCTCCTCCAGCAGTGCCCTCCAGCGCTCTTCACCCCAGGGCCGGAGGCCCAGCTCCGGTGCTTCCCGGGCCAGGAACTGCCACCGGGAGACAAGGTCCCGCGCCTCTCTCCCGGGCCGCAGGGCGGCCAGGGGGTCCCGGGCGGCCTCCTCGGCCAGGAGCTGCCGAGCCGCCTCGGGGTCGGGCCGGGCGGGGCGCTCCGCGATCACGAGGTCGTCGTAGCGGTCCCTCTCCCAGGCACAGACCCTCCGGGCGACGGAGTCGAAGGCGACCTCCGTGCGGGTGACCACGCCCTGCAGCCACACCGGCTCGACGGCACTCGCCCAGCGGATGACCCCTTCGGCCCTCTCCCCCCGCCGGCCCGCTTCGAGGCGCACCGCAACGACCAGCTCTTCCCTGCGGACCCCGCTCTCGGGGGCCAGCTTCGCGCCGCGGCCGCCCACCATCACGAAGCGGTCGCTGCCCGGCGCTCGGCGCCTCGCCACCCGGTCGGGGTAGGCGAGCAGCGCCAGGCGGAGGAGGTCCTCGGGGGCGGGAACTTCCCTTCGGGGAGCCGCCTCGGGGAGCCTCCGCGCCGTCGCTTCCACCTGGACAGCGGAGCGCCAGGCCGCCCGGGCGGCGGTCGGGTCGATGCCGGTGGCTCGGAGACGGTCGGAATCGAAGTGAAGGGACGCGGCCTCTTCCAGGAGGTCCAGGCGGTGGAGCCAGTCCGAGGGGGCGGTGGGGGTGGCGGGCGGCGGTCCCCGCCGGTCTCGGCCGGACAGAGACACCCGGCCGGCGAGCAGGAGGTCCCGCTCGGCTGCGAGCGCGGCAAGCCGCGCGCCTTCCCTGGCCCAGCCCCGGCGCGCGGCCTCGTGCACCAGGCGGCCCAGGCGCGGGGGGAGGGGCAGCCGCCGCAGGGCGTCCCCCAGAAGGGTGAGGCGCAGGGTCTCGTCCAGGGCGCCGAGTCGGGCCAGGAGCCCCAGGCCGGCTTCGACCCGCTCCGGGGCGGGAGGCTCGAGCCAGGGGAAGGTCCGGGCATCCCCGTGGCCCCACGCCAGGATCTCCAGCAGGGCATGGCTGAGGTCGGCGCGGTGGGCTTCGGGCTCGATGCGCTCGGGGCGGCCCTGGTCGTCGTGGCGCGTCCAGAGGCGCAGGGCGACCCCGGGGCCGAGCCGTCCCGCCCGCCCGGCCCGCTGCTCGGCCGAGGCCCGGCTGACCGATTCCACCTCCAGCCGGTCGAGCCCCAGGGACGGGTCGTAGCGGAGCACACGGGCCAGGCCCGTGTCCACCACGGCGGAGACCCCCTCCACTGTTATGCTCGTCTCTGCGACGTTGGTCGCCAGGATGACGCGGGCCCCCGGGGAGGGCCGAAGGACCCGGTCCTGGGCAGCCCCAGGCAGGTCCCCGTGGAGCGGCAGGACGCTCGCCCCCTGGCCGGAAGCCCATTCCTCCAGCACCCTTGCGGCGGCGCGTATCTCGCCCGCGCCGGGGAGGAAGACGAGGATGTCGCCCCGGCCCCCCGGACGCAGCTTCCAGGCCCGGCGTACGCCCGCCGCCACCGTCTCCGGCAGGGGGCTGCGGGCCGGCTGCTCCAGGTAGACGACCTCCACCGGATGGGGGCGGCCGCTCGCCTCCACCACCTCCGCCCCCAGGTATCCCGCAACGGGGGCCGGGTCGAGGGTGGCAGAGAGGACGAGGAGCTTGAGGTCCGGCCGGGCTTCCCGGCGAATCTCCCGGAGAAAGGCCAGCGCGAGATCGGCCTCGAGGCTGCGCTCGTGGAACTCGTCGAGGATCACGGCGGAGACCCCCTCGAGGAAGGGGTCGGACTGGAGCCGGGCCGTGAGAATCCCCTCGGTGACGAAGAGCAGGCGGGTGCGGCTCCCCGCCCGCCGGTCGAAGCGCACGTGGTAGCCCACCTCGGAGCCCAGCGGGCAGCCCCGCTCCTCGGCCACCCGCTGCGCGGCGGCGCGAGCGGCCAAACGGCGGGGTTCCAGGACGAGGCACGCCCCCCTGTCCAGCAGTCCGGAGTCTGCCAGGAGCTGGGGGATCCGCGTCGTCTTGCCGCTGCCGGGCGGGGCCACGACGACCACCGCCCCGCGGTCCGCCAGGGCGTCCAGGATCCTCGGACCGGCCTGGTCCACCGGGAGGGGGGCAAAGGGCAAGGGGGCTTGCGGGCTTTCGCCTTCCCCATGCCTGTGGTTTCGGCTACCCTTCGGGCTGCCCAAGGATCCGCTCCGCCGGAGGTGCCCCATGAAGGTCACCCTGAAGTATGGCACGCAAGGCCTTCCCGTGGAACTGGAGGAGAGCCCCGGGTTCGTGGGGGTCCTCACCCCCTCGGAGCCCCCGGCCCTGGAAGACCCCGGGGGCGCCGTGGCCCGCAGCCTGACGAATCCCGGCTCCGGCGCACCGCTCTCTGCGTTGGCTCGGGGGAGGACGAGCGCGTGCGTCGTGGTCAGCGACGTCACGCGGCCGGTACCGAACGCCGTGATCCTCCCTCCCCTGCTGGAAGCCCTGTCCGCCGCGGGGGTCCCCCGGGAACGCACGCTGATCCTGGTGGCCACCGGGATGCACCGCGCCTCTACCGAGGAGGAGCGAGCCGCCCTGGTGGGCCCGGAGGTGGCGGGCCGGTACCCCGTGGTGGACCACCTCTCCAAGGCCCGGGAAGAGATGGTGGAGGTCGGAAGGATCGGCGGAGAGGTGCCCGCGCTCCTGAATCGGCGTTATGTGGAGGCGGACCTCAAAGTCCTCACGGGGTTCATCGAACCCCACATGTGGGCCGGGTACTCCGGCGGACGCAAGTCGCTTCTCCCCGGGATTTCTTCCCTGGAGACGTTGCAGTTCATGCACGGCCCCGAGATGGTGGCCCACCCCGGGTGCGAGTACGGGCAGTTGGAGGGCAACCCGTTCCACGAAGCCGGGTTGGAGGTGCTGGCCATGGCCGGGGCCGATTTCATCGTGAACGTGACCCTGGACACCCAGAAGCGGGTCACGGGGGTCTTCTCCGGGCACCCGGTCCAGGCCCATCTGGAGGGGTGCGCCTTCCTCTCGCAGCACTGCGTGCGCGAGGTGGAGGCGCCCCTGGACTTCATCGTCACCACCAACGCGGGGGCTCCTCTGGACTGCAACCTCTACCAGACGGTCAAGGGGATCACGGGTGCGGCCGCGGCGGTCAAGGTCGGGGGGGACATTCTCATCGCCAGCCGGTGTCTCGAGGGGGCGGGCAGCCCCGAGTACCGGGAGATCCTGGAGCGGGTGGATTCCCCTCGGGCGTTTCTGAGCCGGATCATGCAGAAGGAGCTCTTCATCCCGGACCAGTGGTGTGCCCAGGAGACGTACCAGGTGCTCCTGGACCGAAACGTCCACCTCTACACAGAGGGGTTTTCCGCGGAGGAGTTGGAGCGGTTCCACTTCCGGCCGGTCGCAGACGTTGTCTCCGGCGTGCGCGCCCTCCTGAAGAAGCACGGCCCCGCCGCACGGTGGGCGGTCGTTCCGGACGGCCCCATGGTGATCCTGCGGGTGAAGATGCCGGGGGGGAAGGCGGCCTGAAACGCCGCCGCAGGGGGGCGAGCTCGCGTGGGCCGCCCCGAACCTAGCGGCCCTGGAGGGTCGCGATCTCCCTGCTGATCTTCTCGGCCATCTCCGGAGGGGGGTTGCGGGCCAGGTATCCCTTCCAGGCCAGGATGGCGCCGGGGGCGTCGTTCAGGTCGTAGCGAAGCACCACGCCGAGGTTCAAGAGGCTGTTCAGGTGAGTGGGGGAAATCTCCGCCGCCCGTCGGAACTCGGACGCCGCCCGCTGAAAGTCCCCGATGCTTCGGTACATGATCGCCCGGTCCGTGATGACGTCCGGATTGTCGGGCTGGAGCTCCAGCGCCCGCGAGTAGGCGTCGATGGACTCCATGAACTGGTCCGTGTCGAAGTAGAGGTTTCCCAGGCGCACCCACGCCGCCACGCTCTCCGGGTTCGACTCCACGATGTTGCGCAGCTCCCGGATTTCCGCCTGGAGAGTGCCCAAGGCAGTTCCCGGCGGCGCCACCGGTGCGGCCGGCCCTGCCACCGGTCCCGGCACCGGGGCCGGCTTTCCCTGGATCACCACCGCCGTGCCGATCCCCAGCAGATACCCGGCCACCAGGCACCCCACGGCGAGCAAGATGACGTGATCGAGACGCACCGTCCGCATGGACGCCATGATTCCTCCCGAGGGACCCCGGACCCGGTGAACAACGAGTGCGCACTGATACCTGTTTCGCCGAGAGGGTGTCAAGTCGGCCCGGCTGCCTGGATCCACCGGCTGGTCGGCGAGCGGAGTCCGGGAGCCCCTGCGTTTCGCCCCACAATCCGCGACACTTCGAGGAAGTGTCCCAGCAGTCCCCGGTGGGCCCGGCCTCACCCGCTTGCGCCGGCCTCGTCGGGTCGGTGGATGCGGTGCGGGGCTGCACTCCTGGGCTCGCGGACTCCGCCCCACAATGTGGTGGTGGATTCCGGGCTGCCCGGCCGACACCAAGACGGCGGAGGAGGGACGGGGCGTCGTAAACCGCGCTTCCTCCGAAGGTTGACAACTTGGCGGGAGCCCCTTACCCTGCGCGCCCGGAGCTCATCTTCGAGAGGGAGGAACCCCGTGGCC
Organism: Deferrisomatales bacterium; assembly: GCA_033551855.1. Taxonomy (GTDB): domain Bacteria; phylum Desulfobacterota; class Deferrisomatia; order Deferrisomatales; family JACRMM01; genus JBFLZB01. Next base: position 61,619 of record JAWSUI010000014.1, on the reverse strand, counting down.
CGCGCCCCCGCCCGTGACCTCGCCCTTGCCGGGCTCTTCGCCGCCCTGACCGCCGTGGGCGCCAAGCTCATGCTCCCCCTGGGGCCGGTGCCCTTCACCCTCCAGCCCCTCGTGGTGCTCCTGTGCGGGGTCATCCTCCGGCCGCGGTTGGCTCTGCTGTCCCAGTTGACGTACCTCGGGGTGGGACTCCTCGGCCTGCCCGTCTTCGCGTACGGCGGCGGCCTCGGCTACGTGCTCAACCCCACCTTCGGGTTCCTCGTGGGGTTCGCCCTGGGGGCCTGGGCGATCTCGGCGGTGGTGAACGGGCGGGGCGAGCCGGGCTGGGGCAGGATGGTGGGGGGGTTGACCCTGGGGATGGCGATCGTGTACGCCTGCGGCGTGGGTGGGCTCTACCTCAACCTGGCCGTCTTCCAGGGCAAGCCAGGCGCCTTCCGGACGGTCGTCCTCGGGTTCGGGTGGTTTCTCGTCTTCGACCTGGTGAAGGTCGTCCTCGCCGCCCTGTTGGCCCGTCCGCTGCGCTCCGCCGTCCGGGGCCAGGACTGGCCCGCACCCCCTCTCACTCGTCTAGGCCCGTGACGTACCGGTAGCCCTCGAAGAACGCCTCGGCCTCCGCGTCGGCCAGGGCGGGTACCGCCGCGCGAAGGGCCAGCACCAGGTTGTCGCGCTCCACGACCCGGCTCATCCCGGCCAGCGCCCCGAGCATGACCGCACTCACCAGGGGAGGGGGGCCGTGAGGCCGGGCGAGGTCGGGTGCCGGGACCCAGAAGACACGGCCTGCGCCGAACCGTTCCTCCGCCTGCCGCCGCGTCGGGTAGCGGTCGCGCCGGAACCTGGCCTCGTAGGGCCGCACCGCCTCGTCCGAGAGCAGCGCCTGGCCCGAGGGGGACAGGAAGGATGCCAGCTTCATGGCCTCGAGGCGCTCCAGCCCTACGACGAAGCCGGCTCGCCCTCTCGGGATCTTGGGGCTCGGCCCGGCCGGGGTGCCGACCCGCACGTGGGCGAGGACCGGGGAGCCCACCTGGGCCAGACCGGACTGGGCGGTGAAGTGGGCGTCATACCCTTCGAGCACTGCCGCCCGGGCCAGCACCCCTGCCAAGGTCACCACCCCCTGACCCCCGACCCCTGCCACCACCACGTCCAGCGTCACCGGGCGCGCCTCCTGGCCTTGAGATTGCGGCGGATGGCTCGTTGCGGGCACGCGGCGGCGCACAGGCCGCACCCGAGGCAGCGGGCGGAGTCGATGGCCACTCGGCCCGTGGTCTCGTCCAAGTCCATCGCGGGGCACCCCACCGACTCGAGGCAGCTCGGCGCGCACCCCTCCAGTCCCGTGCAGCGCTCCGGCCGGACGCGGTAGGGCACCACGTTGCGCCGGGGCAGGCGCGCCACGCAGGGGGCCTCGGCGATGACCACGTTCACTCCGGGCGATCCGAGGGCCTGGGACAGGATCCGGGTGAGCCTTCGGGTGAAGTAGGGCAGAGCCTTGCGCACGCGACGGACCCGGGCTGCCCGCGCCAGCTCCTCGATGCTCAGGGGATTCGCCACCGCCCCGGCCTCCGCACGAAAATTGCCCGGGGACGGCTGGTAGCCCGTCATGGCCGCATAGCTGTTGTCGAGCACCAGCACCGTCAGGTTGACCCGCTGCGCGGAGGCGTTGAGCAAGGCCGGGATTCCGGCGTGGAAGAACGTGCTGTCGCCGATGGCCGCCACCACGGGTCGGTCGATGCCGGCATAGGTGAAGCCCTGGGCCAAGGCAATGCTCGAGCCCATGGCCACCTCCGTGCGGCAGAGCCGGTGGGGGGGGTTCATCCCCAAGATGGTGCACCCTATGTCACCGGCGACCACGACCTCGTCCGGGGAGAAGCCGGCCCGTCGGATGGCCTGCTGCAGGGCGAAGTAGGTGGAGCGGTGGGGGCAGCCGGGACAGAAGGTGAGCTGCCGCGGCGCCCACGTCGGGCCAGGCGGAGGGGGCTCCGGCTGGCGCGGGGGGGCCGGGGTCTCCCTTCCCGCCAGTGCGGCGAGGGCCGACGCGACCAGATCGGGGTCCAGGTCACCCACCTGCGGAAGGAGGTGCTCCCTCTTCCCCAGGATGGTCGGTGGTCGGGGAAGGGTAGAGGCCAGGGCGCGGACCCGCTCTTCCAGGTAGGGCTCCAACTCCTCCACGACGAGCACCCGGGCACAGTGCTCCAGGAGCCGGAGGATCTCCGCGTCGGGCAGAGGGTTCAGGACCGCGACCCGGAGATGGCTCGGCTTCTCGGGAAAGAGGCCCAGGTTCTCTGCCACGTAGCCCCACACGGAGGCCGTGGCGACGATCCCCAGGTCCGAGCCGGAAAGGGTCAGGCTGTTCCAGGACGCCAGAAGCTGGCCGGCCCGCTCCAGCCGCCGCAGGGTGTCCGCGTGCTGCCGGAGGCAGCGGGCCGCTCCCGCCTTGGTGTACCGGTCGAGGTCGAAGGGAACGCTGCTCTGCCGGTGGTCTCTCTGCGGGCTCCCGAGGGTCACGCCGGCGAGGGTGTTGGCCGTCGTGCTCGTCCCCCGCACCAGGATCGGGGTCTCGGCCGCTTCCGAGACCTCGAAGGCCGCACGGGTCAGGTCCTTGGCCTCCTGCGGCGTCCCCGCCTCCACCAGGGGGAGCTTGGCCAGGCGTGCCCACAGGCGCGAGTCCTGCTCCACCATGCCGTAGTACATCCCCGGGTCGTCGCCCACGTAGAGGACGAGCCCCCCCCGGGTGCCGGAGGTCGCCACGGAGAGGAGGGCGTCGGAGGCGACGTTCAGCCCCGACATCTTCATGGCCACGAAGGAGCGCTGGCCGGCCCAGCTATGACCTGCGGCGATCTCCAGGGCCACCTTCTCGTTCACGGCCCACTCGACCCGCATCTCCTGCGGGGCCCGGGTCAGCAAGTACTCCATGGCAGGGGTGGCGGGGGTCCCCGGGTACCCGACGGCGAGCCGCGCCCCGGCCTCCACGGCGCCGCGGGCACAGGCCTCGACGCCGGTCAGGGGTTCGGTCTTGGGTTTGGCAGAGGGCGTCACGGGCAAGATGAGGGTTCCTCCGGAGGGCCCGCGAGCGGGCGCGCCTTAGGTACCACACCGAATCGCCGCAGGTCAACGCGACGGCAGGACCCAGGCTCCCTCGTCTCGGCGGGGAGCGGGGTCGGGGAGCCCTTGCGTCTCGCCGCGAAATCCGCGGCGGTTCGAAACGGTGCCCGCCAGGGGACCGGGTGCGCCGAGCGGCACCGATCCCGATCGGTTTGTGCGCCTCGGTCGATGCGAGTCGCGCCTTGCAGCCCGTGCCCAGGGGCGCCCTCGAAATCACTCGGACCTGTGGTCTGAGGCACTAGCCTCCGGCATCCCCCCGCCCCTCCGGGAGGAGCCAGGTCGCCAGGGCCGGCAAGAGGATGATGGCACCCAGCATGTTCAGAAGGAACATGAAGGTGAGGAGAATCCCCATGTCCGCCTGGAACTTCAGGGGAGAGAAGATCCAGGTGGCCACCCCGATGGCCAGGGTGGCTCCGGTGAACACCACCCCGTTCCCGGTGCGGCGCAGGGTGGTGAAGTAGGCCTCCCCGATGGGCAGGCCCTGCTCCAACAATCCTCGGAAGCGGCTGTAGATGTAGATCCCGTAGTCCACCCCGACCCCGACCCCCAGCGCCACCACCGGGAGGGTGGAGACCTTCAGGCCAATCTCCAGGGCTGCCATGAGGGCGTAGGCGAGAAGTGAGACCAGGCCCAGGGGGACCACGATGCACAGGGTTCCCCGCACCGAGCGGAAGGTGACCAGGCAAAGGGCCACGACCGCGCCGAAGACGTAGAGGAGGATCGGGAACTGGGAAGCCTTCACCTCCTCGTTCGTGGCCGCCATGACCCCCACGTTGCTTGCCGCCAAGCGAAAGTTCAGCCGGTCGGATCCAGAGGCCGCCTGGAACCCCTTGACCGCGTCCACCACCCGGTCGATGGTCTCCGCCTTGTGATCCTCCGTGAATACGAGCACGGGAAGTACGCTGCAGTCGGCGTTCAGGAGGCCGCTCGAGGTGGGCACGTAGGTCACGGACTGGACCAGCACGAGCTGGTTTCGGGAAAGCTCCCGCCACTTGAGGCTTCCCTCGTTCCAGCCAGAGGTGATGACCTTGGCGATGCCCGGCAGCCCCACCACCGACTGTACCCCCTCGACGTTTCGCATGTGCCACTCGAAACGATCGACGGTGGTCATGATCTCGTAGTCGACGCACCCTTCGGGCACGGTCTCCACGATCACGGTCAGGATGTCCACACCGATGGAGAACCGCTCGCTGATGACCTCGCTGTCGCGGTTGTAGCGGGAGTCCGCGCGCAGCTCGGGCACCCCCCGGTGAAGGTCCCCGATCTTGACGTCCGATCCCTTCCACGCGCCGAAGGCGAAGAGAGCCGCTGCGCCCGCGAGGATCCACGCCGCCGGCCTGCGTTCGGTGAGAAACGCCATCTTCCTCCAGCCCCGGTTCACCCGATCGGAGCGCCGGTGCATCTTCTCCCGGAAGGCGTCGTCGTAGGTCACGTAGCTCAAAAGGACCGGCAGGAGCACCAGGTTGGTCAGGATGATGGAGCCCACCCCGAGGCTGGCCGTCACCGCCATGTCCTGGATGACCTGGATGTCGATGAGGCGGATCGTGATGAAGCCGATGGTGTCGCTGGCCAGCGCGATGCCCCCGGGGATCAGGAGCCGGCGAAAGCTGTTCCTTGCCGCCGTGAAACCGTCGGCCCCGTCGAAGACCTCGGCGCCGTTGGCGCTCACCATCTGGACCCCGTGGCTCACCCCGATGGCGAAGACCAGGAAGGGCACCAGGATGCCCATGGGGTCCATGCCGTAGCCCAGGAGCGGCAGGAGCCCGAGCTGCCACACCACCGCCACCACCGAGCAGATCAGGGGCAGGACCGCGAGCTTCGGCCGCATGGCGTACACGTAGACCAGCAGGGCCGTGATGGCGAAGGTGATGGCGAAGAAGAGCACCACCCTCCGGGCGCCGGCCGTGATGTCTCCGATCACCTTGGCGAACCCGATGATGTGCACGTCGACGGCGTCGCTCTCGAAGCGCTGGCGGATGTTCTCCTCCAGCAGGGCCGCGACACCGAGGTAGTCGAGCTTCTCCCCTGTGTTGGGGTCGATCTCCAGCAGCTCCGCGCTGATGATGGCCCCGGTGAAGTCGTTCGCGACGAGGCGGCCCACGTAGCTCGACTTGAGCACGTTCTGCCGCACCTGCTCCAGGTCCTCCGCGGTGTTGCGGAAGTCGTCGGGCACCACGTTGCCCCCGGAGATGCCGTCCTCCACCACCTCGGTGAACCGCACGTTCGGCGTGAACAGGGAGCTGACCCGGGTCCGGTCGACGCCGGGGATGAAGAATACCTCGTCCGTGGCGTCCTTGAGCACCTCGAAGAACTCGGGGGTGTAGATGTCCCCGTCTTTCGCCATGAGCGCGATGAGCACGCGGTTGGCGCCCCCGAATTCGTCCCGATACTGGGTGAAGGTCTGCATGTACTCGTGCTGGAGCGGCAGGAGCTTCTCGAACCCGGCATCGACCCGCAAGTTGGTGGCGGACACGGCCATGAAGGCCGTGACGACGGCAAACAGCCCGATGACCAGTGGTCTGCGCCGAAACACGAGGCGCTCCAGCAAAGGGACCACCGAGGAGAAACTCATTCCTGTCCCTCTCCTGCCGAAGCCTTCTTCGCTTCTTCGTGATGGGCCCCCGGGGGGAAGGGTATCCCTACCGCTCGAGGATCCGCACCCCGAGCTCCCCCACGGCAATCACACTGCCGTCGGGGGCTTCCGCCAGGGCCGAGATGCCCTTGCGGTCCTCGTGCCGGCGGAGGGTGAAGGGGGGGGCGCCGTCGGGGCCCTCGAGCACGATTCCCTCGAGGCCGGCGACCCGAACGCTACCGTCCCGGAGCAGCAGGCCGGAGGTCAGGCTCGCCTCCGTGCCGCTCTCGACCTCCTCCCAGGACTCCCCCGCGTCCGGGGAGCGGAAGAGGTGGCCCCGTAAGCCAAACAGGAGTAACTCGTCGCCCTCGAGGGGCAGGGTTCCGAAAAAAGAACCCTCATAGGGGGAGGGCAGCGGTCGCCAGGTTTCCCCCCCGTCGTCCGAACGGAAGATGTGCCCTGCCTCGGCGGCGACGTAGATCCGCCCCGTACTGGATCCCGCCACGTGGTTGAGGTGCCACTCGTCGTCCGCGACCGGCTGTTCAGACCACGTCGCACCGCCGTCGGTCGTCATGAGGAGGAGGCCGTAGGCGCCCACGGCGAAGCCCCGTTCCTGGTCCTGGAACCACACGTCCAGCAGGGGCTTCTCCTCTTCCGGGGCCCACCGTCGGAGCTCCCACGTCCGGCCCCCGTCGGCGGTATGCAGGAGGACCCCGTCGTGGCCAACGGCCCACCCGGACTGGTCGTCGAGGAGGTGGATTCCGGTCAGGAGGGCCTGCACCGGTACGTCTGCCTGCAACCACGAGCGGCCCCCGTCCCGGGACAGGAGGATGTGCCCCCGCTTTCCCACGGCCGCAAGGAGCTCCCCGGAGCTCGACACGTCCAGGAGGAGGGACTGGGCAGCCAGTCGGGCCGGGACGGACGGGCGCGGGGAGGCCGGGGTGCCCGCGGAGGCAGATCCGGCGACGAGGCACAGCGCGGCCCATCCTCCGACGACGGCCAAGGTGAGGGCTCGCCCCTGCATCGATGCCGGCGCAGCCGCGAGCCTCAGCGGGTGCCCTCCGCCCGCAGGGCCGCCGGCGTGTAGTCCTCCAGGGTCCGCCGGATGGTGGTGTCGTACATGCGGCTCTCGTTGTCGAGGCCGATGGCCAGGTAGCGCCCGGCCTGCAGGTCGGTGTGGACTTCCAGGGTCGTCCACAGGGCCGGCAGGTCGTAGTAGTTGATGACGTGGCCCTCGGAAACCCGCCAGAGCTGGTCGCGGTTGTCGTACTGGTCCGCCAGCAGGATCTGCCAGCTGTCCTCGTCCACGTAGAACGTGCGGCGCTTGTAGATGTGGCGGGAGCCTTCCTTCACCTTGGCCTCCACCACCCACACCCGGTGGAGCTCGTAGCGCAGGTGCTCCGGGTTGACGTGGAGGGGCGTCAGGATGTCCCTGTACCTGAGCTGGTCGCTGTGGAGCTTGTAGGAGTTGTAGGGGACGTAGATCTCCCGCTTGCCGACCAGCTCCCAGTCGTACCGGTCCGTGGCGCCGCTGAACATGTCGAACTGGTCGGTGGTGCGCATGCCGTCGGAGGCCGTTCCCGGGTTGTCGTAGGCGACGTTCGGCGCCCGGCGCACGCGGCGCTGGCCGGGGTTGTAGATCCAGGCGCTGCGGGGCTCCTTGACCTGGTCCAAGGTCTCGTGGACGAGGAGCATGTCCCCCGCGAGCCGCGCCGGGGCGGTGACGATCTGCTTGAAGTAGAGGATCTTGTTCTGGAGGGACTCCTCGGTCATCCCCTCGTGGCTGTACACGATCATCGACTCGTCTTCGAACCGCACCAGCGTGTAGGACCCTCCGCGGGTCGGCGCGGCCTGGGCGACGTAGCGCGCCACGGTGTCGCCCCGGTACCGCAGGAGATGGTTCCAGATGACCTCGATCCCGGTCCTGGGGATGGGGAAGGGGATCCCGTTCACCGCCCCCGTGACGCCGTTTCCGCCGTCGACGAGCTCGGCCGTGGCCGCGATCCGGCGCGTCATGTCGTAGATGCGCTGAGGCGCCGAGGCGCTCCTGCGGGTGGGGTACACGTGGAGCCTGAACGAATCGTAGGCCTGGAGCATGGCCTGGTGCCCGGCCGCGAGCCTGTCCGCGTACTGATCCATGTTGGCGGCCGTGATCGTGAACAGGATCTCGTCGTCCGGGTAGGGGTCCGGGTGGTGCATGCCCGGCTTGTAGCCGGAGGGCGGCACCGTGATGCCGCCTTCCCAGGGGGGGATGGTCCCGTCCTGGTTGCCGGCCTTCTCTGCTCCCAAGGGGGTGAGGTCGGCGCCGAGGCGGGCGATCTCTTCCGAGGTGGCCTTTGCCCACGCCGCGCCTGCCGTCACCGTGAGGGCGAGGCACAGGGCGCCGATGCTCATCGCGATTGCCTTCGTGCACATGGCGATCATCTCCCGTCTCTCAGAACGAGTACTTGATGTTGAGCGCGACGAAGTCGCGGTCGTTGATGAGGTTCTGCCGCCCGGCCCCGAAGAAGTTCGTGTAGCTCAGGTCCCCGGACCAGGAGCTCTGGTACGTGGCGCCGATGCCCAGGGTCGCCGCCCGGCGTCCCTCCAGGAAGTTCCCCCCCGGCCCCGGGGTGTTCCCTCTCACGTCGTGGGCCCAGGCCACGCGGGGCGAGAGGTTGACCGCGCCCACCGCGTTGTTGAAGTCCAGCCGATAGACGAGTCGGTAACCCCAGGAGTTGGCGTCGGCGAAGGCCGAGGCCGGCTCGACCAGGCCCGCGGCATACTTGCCGTGGGTGTAGGCCAGATCCTCGTTGCCGCTGATGAAGGTGCCGGGCGCCTCGAGCCGCAGGTCGCTCTTGTCGGGCATGTTGTGGACCCGCGTGTAGCCGACTTCTCCCAGCAGCACGGACTGGTCGGTCCACAGAAAACCCGGCCCGAAGACCTTGGTGCCCGTGACCTGGACCTGGGTCATGTTGCGCAGGATGTAGCCCGAGAGCTCGTGCTCCAGCTTCATGTACGTGTTCTCGAGCTGGTTCTTGTCGGCGAGGTCCGCGTTGAGGGTGCCGAGGGTGGCGAAGAGGAGTTCCAGGTCGTCCACCTGGAGCGGCACGTCCCGGCGGTGGGAGATCTCGCCCTGGAGGGCGATCCCCGTGTTCCGGAGAAGGGTGTTGAAGCTGACGCCGAAGAGCTTGATGTCCTCCGGGTACTCCGTGAAGTAGTGGGCGGTCTTGGCATAGGCGTCGGTGGCGGCGGCCGATATCGCCGCCGGGACGGTGAACCCCTCGATCTGATTGGCGGTGACGCCTGCCACGAACGCCGCCTGGTCCTGCGTCATTCCCGCCCCCGTACCGGCGGCGATCCCGGCCTCCACGGCCGCTTCCGGCGTCGCGCCGCCGACCAGCTGCGCCCCGACGGTCTGCGCCACGAGGGGTCCGGAGGTGGACCCGATGGCGCCAGCACCGGCCACCCCGGCCAGGGTGCCCGTACGGGAGCTGATCACCGGCAGGCGGCTGTGGTAGTTGATGTAGAAGAACCCGAATTCGGTGTCGTTGAGCCCCGGGGCGAACACCCGAAGGGCTGCGCCGTACTGGCCCTGGTCCCTGGCGTCGCGGGTCGAGCCCCGGGGCACGGCCTGGAACACGTCCGCCGCTTCGGCGTTGCCGCCGTCCGCAAAGGCCCCGAAGCCGAGCATCACCTTCTTGCCGCCGGCGCCCACGATGTCGGAGGTGCTGAAGTAGGAGCCGACCGGGTCGATCTCCACCGGCTCCCAGTCGTAGAGGTACACGGCCTCGAGGCTCAGGTTGCGGCTCAGGCCCAGGGAGCCCCAGACCATGCCCTCCGGCACGAGGGCCTCCTTCAGCTCGGAACCGGGCTGCCGGAGGGCGGCCACGTTGATCGGGTTCAGCACGTTGATGCTGTTCTGGATGAAGGTGCTCTCGCCCCAGCTCACCACCTGTTCGCCCACGCGGAGTTGGGCCGGTCGGGTTCCGAGGTTCACCCTGCCCCAGACGTAGGCATCCAGCAGGTCGATGTCCTTGCCCACGAGCTCCTTGGCATCGTCCGAGAGGCTCGTGCGGGCTCGGTCCCGCCGCATGTTCTCATAGTCGTAGAAGGCGGTTCCCCGGAAGAAGGCACCGACGTCCCGCCCTCGGATCTCGAGCTCCGAGGTGATCCGGCCGAGATTGCTCACGACGCCGCGGTCGTAGTTCAGGTTGCCGTCGTCCCCATTGAGGGAGAAGGCCCTCCCCCCGTTTTCGATTCCGATGAGGTCCTTGTCCCGCTTCTGGACCCGCCACATCACGCCGTAGGAGAGGGTCGTGTCCAGTCGGACCTGGAAGTAGTCCCCGTCGTACAGCTGGAAGGCCCCGCCAGCCGTGGGCAGGAGGAGCAGCAGGGATGCGGCGAGGGCCACCAGACCCCGGGCCGGTACGCGCTGGCGTGCGATCTCGTGCGCCGTCTTTTTCATGGGAGCTCCCCGTGGCGTGAGAGAGTTGTGAAGGTTTCGCGACGGGACCACCGGCCGGGCGGGACGGGAGGCCTTGCAGGTGTCCGGCGGCGCTGTCTCGGGTGCGCCGAGCACGCCCCCCGGCCCCGGTATCTCCCTCCCGGCCGCATTCTCGGCCCTTCCTCAGGGTCCCAGGACCACCGTCTCATCGGCGATCACGATGCGGCCGCCGTCCGTGGCGAGGAAGGTGGCCGCCGCCGCCTGCATCACCTGGGTGGCGGCCAGGCTGGCCGCCGGGCTCAGCAGGGAGGCGTGGTCCCCGGCGGTGAAGCCGACCCAGGCGCGCAGGGGAGCCGGGCTCAGACCTTCGGCCGGTGTGGTCTCGCTCACCTGCGCCAGGCTCATGGCGCGGATCAGGGGCTCCGTGCCGGCCAGGACCGCGGGAACCGTGCCGGGAGCCAGCACCGGATTGCTGGGGAGGACGTTGTTCGGGACCACGAGATCCCCCAGCACCTCGTAGAGGAGCACACCGCGGCCCGTGACGGCGGAGGTCGCGTAGTTCAGGGGGTCCGCCGGGTCCAAGGCCGTCTGCGCCACCCCGAAGAAGCTCTCGTAATCGGCCGTCCCCTTGAGGATTCCGTTGGCGGCCAGCCCCGCCGCGAGCCTCGGCCCGATGGTGGCGGAGCCGTCCAGGAGCTTCGCGATGCCGCCGCCGGCCATCCCCAGGACGGCGGCTCGGAGCCCGGGTTCGAGTGCGAGCAGGGGGGTGCCCACGATGGCTCCCAGGGAATGGCCCAGGAAGTAGGCCTCGGACGGGTCGAGGTCCGCCCCGCCGCCGTCGTAGTCGAGGGTCTCCAGGGCTTGGGTGAGGGCGAAGAGATCTGCGACGCCCTGGCGCAGGTTGTCGCGCATCGTCAAGAGACTCGAGAGGTTGATGAAGTGCGTGCCGGAATCGTCGGGCACACCATCGGGTCCCGGTGCCCCCGTCTCGTTGTTGACCAGGTCCAGGTCGAACGTTCGTTCCGCCACCCCGGGAAGACGCAATGGGTGCCCCGCCGGTAGCCCGTGCAGCGGCAGGTCGACGGCCACCGCGGCAAAGCCCGCCAGTGCCAGGGCGTCGGCGATGCCGAGCAAGGCGGTTCGGTTGCTCGTGATCCCGTGCTGGAAGACGACCACCGGCCACCCCCCCTGCGGCTTGTCCGAGCGGGGGATCGTCAGGAGGAGCGGCATGGTCTGATCCGCCACCTTCTCGGGCCCCACCGCGGCGTTCAGGCCGGTCAGGTGCTCGCCGAAGTCGGGCGCGGAGGGGAGCCAGAAGCGGGTCAGCGGGGCGGTGGGGGCCTCCGGCGACGGCACGCCGAGGTAGTACGGGGCGGTCAGGGTCCCAACATAGATTAGCGCGGCATCGGGGCTGCCCGGAACCAGGGCGCCCGTCGTGGCCGCGGGCCCCGGCGCGACGGCCACGGCGCCCTCCGCCAGTTGCCGGACGCGGGCCAGCACGTCGCCCACCGACTGGGTGGTGAGGGTCCAGCTGAGCACCACCGGGGCCGGGTCCACGCCGAACGCTGCCAGCGCCGCCTCCTGGGCCTGCACCAGACGGCGCACCGGCTCCAGGGCGCCCGCCGGCGACCCGGTGAGGTCGTGGGGCACGGTCTTCGCCGTCAGGTAGTGATCGGCCGCCATCGCCGACCGGCCGTCGGTGCTCCGAATGCCGTTGGTCAGGGCAACCAGATAACTGGTCTTGGGTTTGAGCGGCTGCAGGGGAACCACCGCCAGGGTCCGCCCGGTGAGGTCCACGGAGGAGGGGGCGGCGACGAACTCGACGCCGAAGGCCAACTCGCGGGTGATGCCGGTGACGGCCCCGGCGATGCCGGCCAGGGCGACCTCGAAGACCCGCACGGTGGACGGGGTCAGGCTCGCCGGGTCGACGGCCTCGCTGAAGGTCGTGGTGACGGGGACGTTCGTGGAGAACCCGTCCAGGGCGTTGAGGGTCGCCTTGAGCGCGGCAGCCGGGTCCCCTTCGGGGATGGGGATGTTGAGGGTGCCGTCCTGGGACCCGCTGAAGAGCAGATTGTTGGCGGAGGGCACGATGCCTCCCGTCAGGTCGAAATTGGCGACGAACCCACGAGCCGCCGGGTGCCCTGCCGACGTCGGGTCTTCCTCGAAATCCCTGTTTAACCCCGGGAGTGTGTCCGACCCGCAACCGAGGAGCAGGGCCGCGAGTGCAAGGGCCAGTGCTGCCAGCAGGTGGATGCGCCACGGCTTGCGTCTCATGAGTCCTCCTCTGCTGCGTCGCTGTAGGTTGACCCCGGGTGCGCTACTTCGAGCTTCCGCTCCTCATGTGGAGATGGAATGGTTCAACACTGTGAGCAAGCTTGCGCGCGGGTTCACGTGTTCGCGCGTGAAGATATGGGGAGCCCCCTCCCGTGTCAATGGAATCAAAAGCTGTTTCTCCCGCTGCCCTGTAAGAAGTTCCTCGGAGGCTCCTTGTATGTGGCGTCCGCCCCGCGGGTTCCGCCAAGAAGAACCGACCCGGCGCAACTGTGTTCCGGTGGGGCGAGACCAGCTGCCGCCCGCAGGGGGCCTGGATCAGTACACGAGGCGCTCCATCTCCACCAGCCTGGTTGCAATCTGCTCCCGCAGGGCCACGGTGTCGGCCGGGGTGCGGCGCAAGAGGCGCCGCAGGGCGGCGAGCATGGTGTTCAGGGTGTCGCCGGCCTCCATGGCGGCCAGCCCCTCGCGGGCCAGACTTTCCGCCTGTGAGACGGCCTCCTCGCAGGTGATCCGGGCCGCCGCGACCGGGAAGGCGGCGGCCTCTTCGCCGCGCCGTCCTGCATCCTTGAGGGCCCGGAGCAGGGTGGACTCGGCGGTGAAGGCGGCCAGGGCCAGGTCCGCCAGCCGGGCCAGGACCGGCTGCTGCTCGGCCAGGTCCTTCCCGTACTTCTGGGCCGCTACGCCTGCGACGAGGAGGAAGATCTTCTTGAGGTTCGCGACGATCTTCTTCTCCGGGTCCAGCAGCCCGGCCTCGGCGTCCAGGTCGAAGCTCGGGATGCCCAGGAGCTCCTCCTGGAGGGCCTTGGCGGCGGCGAAGAGGGGGATCTCGCCCTTCATGGCCTTGCGGAGGAGCATCCCCGGCACCAGGAGCCGGTTGATCTCGTTGGTCCCCTCGAAGATGCGATTGATGCGGCTGTCGCGGTAGTAGCGCTCGGCAGGGTACTCGCTGGAGTAGCCGTAGCCGCCGTAGATCTGCAGGGTCTCGTCCACCACGAAGTCGAGCGCCTCGCTGCCCAGGAGCTTCACGAGGGCGCACTCCACGCTGTACTCCTCGATGGACTGCAGCGCCGCCTCCCCGTGGGCCTCGCCGCTCCGGAGGATGTGGTCGATGAGGCCGACGGTCCGGTACACGGCCGACTCGGCGGCGTAGGTGCGCACGGCCATGCGGGCCAGTTTTTCCCGGATGAGCCCGAGCTCCGCGAGCCGCTTGCCGAACTGCCTGCGCTCGAGGGCGTAGGCCAGGGCGTGTGCCAGAGCCCGCTTGCAGCTTCCGACGCACCCGGCGCCGAGCTTGAAGCGGCCGATGTTGAGGATGTTGAAAGCGATCTTGTGGCCCTTTCCCACCTCGCCGAGGACGTTGCCCACGGGCACCCGGGTGTCCTCGAGGACGACCGTGGTGGTGGAGGAGCCGACGATCCCGAGCTTGTGCTCCTCGGGGCCCACGCTCAGGCCGGGGGTGTCCCTGCCCATGACGAAGCCCGTGAAGAGCTCGCCGTCGACCTTGGCGAAGACCGTGAAGACCTGGGCGGAGCCGCCGTTGGTGATCCACATCTTGGTGCCGTTGAGCACGTAGTGGGTCTCGTCCTCGGACAGCACGGCCTTGGTGCGGATGGAGAGGGCGTCGGAGCCCGAGGTGGGCTCCGTGAGGCAGTAGCACCCGATGCGGGAGCCGTCGGCGAGACCCGGCAGGAACTCTCGCTTGACCTCGGGGCTCCCGTAGTAGACCAGCGGCAGGGTGCCGATGCCCACGTGGGCCCCGTACGTGACCGAGAAGGACCCCTGGCCCGAGATGTTCTCGGTGATGAGGGCGCTCGAGGCCTTGTCGAGGCCGAGTCCGCCGTACTCCTCCGGGACGTCCGCCATGAGGAGGCCGAGCTCCCCGGCCTTGCGCATGAGAGCCTCGCTCAGGCCGGGTTCCTTGGCCTCGAGGCGGTCCGAGACGGGCAGGACGTCGTTCTCGATGAAGTCCCGCGCGGTCTTGGCGAACTGGAGCTGCTCGGAGGTGAAGTCCTCCGGGGTGAAGATGTCGTCGGGTTGAGATTCCCGGACGAGGAAGCTGCCGCCCCTCACGTAGGCCGTCTCGGACATGGTTTCCTCCTTAAGGAAGTGCGCGTCGCGATTTGCCTGTTCCGGGTTGAGATTCTTCCGACGCGCAACGTGCAACCCGCAACGAGCCAAGTGCTATCGCAAACTCTCGAAAATGCCCGCCGCGCCCATGCCCCCGCCGATGCACATGCTCACCAGGCCGTAGCGTGCCCGGCGGCGGGGCATCTCGTGGAGCAGCGTGGCGGTGAGCTTGGCTCCGGTGCACCCCAGGGGGTGGCCGAGGGCGATCGCCCCGCCGTTGACATTGGTGATCTCCGGGGGCAGCCCGAGGGTGTTCATCACGGGGAGGGCCTGGGAGGCGAACGCCTCGTTCAGCTCTGCGAGACCCAGGTCGCCGATCTCCAAGCCGGCGAGCCGGAGCGCCTTGGGAATCGCCTCGATGGGCCCGATGCCCATCACGGCCGGGTCCACCCCCGCCACGGCGAAGGAGACGAAGCGGGCGAGAGGAGCGAGGCCGAGGGCTCTTGCGCGGTCTGCGCTCATCACCACCGAGACGGCTGCCCCGTCGCTCATCTGTGAGGAGTTCCCGGCGGTGACCGATCCCCCCTGCTTGAAGGCGGGCTTGAGCCTCGCCAAGACCTCGAGGGTGGTGTCCGCGCGGGGGCCCTCGTCCTGGGCGTGGACCGCGATCGCCTCCTCGACGTTGCCGTTCTTGCCGGGGGCGTAGCGTTTCACCGTGACGGGGAGGAGCTCGTCGGCGAAGCGGCCGGACTCCTGGGCCGCGACCGCCCTCTGGTGGCTCTGGAGGGCGAAGGCGTCCTGGTCTTCCCGGGAGATGCCGAAGCGGTCCGCCACGTTCTCGGCGGTGAGCCCCATGCCCAGGTAGGCGTCGGGACCGGACCGGACCAGCTCCGGGTTCACCATGATCTTGTTGCCGGTCATGGGGACCCGGGTCATGGACTCCACGCCCCCCGCGAGGACCACGTCGGCCATCCCCGTGATCACGGCCTGGGCGGCGAGGGCAATGGTCTGGAGGCCGGAGGAACAGAAGCGGTTCACGGTCTGCCCCGGCACGGAGGCGGGGAGCCCCGCCAGGAGGGCCGCGAGGCGGCCCATGTTGAGGCCCTGCTCGGCCTCCGGGAACGCACAGCCCAGGATCACGTCATCGACCTGGGCCGGCTCCAGGCCGGGTGTCCGCTCCAGGGCGCCCCGCAGCGCGGCTGCGGCCAGGTCGTCCGGGCGTGTGGTCGCGAGCGCGCCCTTGAACGCCCGTCCCACGGGCGTCCGCACGCTGGTGACGATGACGGCTTCTCTCATGGAGATCTCCTTGGGAGACTGGTCCGGCAGTGCGCGGTGCTCGTTGCACGTTGCTCGTCGGAGGCAACCCGACCGGCAACCCGCAACGTGCAACGGGCTAGTTCCTCAAAGGCTTCCCCGTCTTCAGGATGTGCTGGATCCGCTCCAGGGTCTTGCGCTGGCCGCACAGCTCCACGAAGGCTCGGCGCTCCAGGGTCAAGAGGTAGTCCTCGTCCACCACGGTGCCGTTGTCCACCTCGCCCCCGCACAGGACCCAGCCGACCTTTTCCCCCACCAGGGCGTCGTGCTCGCTGATCTGCCGTCCCCGGACCATGTTGTGGAGCATGGACCGGATGTTCGCCAGACCGTCGCGGCCCATGACGGGGACCTTCGCCGGCCGCTGCATGGGCTGCCACCCCGTCTCCAGGAGGTCGAGGGCGGCGCGCTTCGCGTCGAGGATCAGGTGCTCGGGGTTCATGGATACCGAGTCTCCCGCCCGGAGGAGGCCGAGGTCGAAGGCCTCCCAGGCCGAGAGGCTGACCTTGGCCATGCCGATGGCCTCGAAGGCCTTCCGGACCCAGGGGAGGGGGTCGGCACCCGTCCCGGTCGGGACATGGGCCATCGCCCGGAGCAACAACTCCTTGGTGCCCCCGCCTGCGGGCAGAAGCCCCACGCCGACCTCCACGAGGCCCATGTAGGTCTCGTGGCTCGCCTGGACCCGGTGGGCGTGGAGACACACCTCGGCGCCCCCTCCGAGGACGCGCCCGAAGGGCGCTGCCACCACCGGGACGGGCGCATACTTGAGCGCCATGGTCCCTTCCTGGAAGGCGCGCACCATGGCATCGACCTCCGGGAGGTTGCCCTCGAGCGCCTCGAAGAGCAGCAGCATGAGGTTGGCACCCACGGAGAAATTCTCCCCCTGGTTTCCGATCACCAGGGCCTGGTACGAGGAGCCGGCCTCCGCCACGGTCTTCTGGATGGCCTGGAGGATGCCGCCCCCGATGGCGTTCATCTTCGAGTGGAACTCCAGGCACGCGACACCGTCGCCCAGGTCCACCAGGGTGGCCTCGGGGTTCGAGAAGAGCTTGCGCCCCGCGGCCTTGAGGTCGGCGAGAGCCACCACCCGGGGCCGCTCTTCCATGGAAACGTGGGCTTTGGACACCGGGTCCCACACCCGGGTCCGGGTACCCTCCCGGAGGTAGAAGGCGGGCTCGGGGGACGCGGCCAGGGCCGCCACCCCCTCGGGCACCTCGCGGCCCTCTGCGGTCATCCGCTCCACCGACGCCTTCACCCCCAGGGCGTCCCAGAGCTCGAAGGGGCCGATCTCCCACCCGAAGCCCCAGCGCATGGCCCGGTCGATGGACGGCACGTCGCCCGCCACGGACGGGATGCGGCGGGCGGCGTACAGCAGGGTCTCTGCGGTGACGTCCCAGGCGAACCGTGCGCCGGCGTCCTTTCCCCCCAGGAGCTTGGCCGCGCGCCGCCCCGGGTCCTCTACCCCTTTTGCCTCGGCCAGGGAGGGGAAGTCGGCCTTGCCCTTGGGTCGGTACTCCCCGGTGGCGGGGTCGATGGCGAGGGTCTCCTTCTTCCCGCCCTGCTTCACCCGCTTGTAGAAGCCGCCGCCGGACTTCTGGCCGAGGAGCCCCTTCTGCACCATGGCGTCGAGCCACGGGGGAAGACGGAACACGTCGCGGCGCTCGTCGTCCGGGGCCCCTTCGTACTGCGTGCGGGCCACGTGAGCCAGCACGTCGAGGCCCACCAGGTCCGCCGTGCGGAAGGTGGCGGACTTGGGGCGGGCCAGGGCCTTCCCGGTCAGGGCGTCCACCTGCTCCACGGCGAGACCGTGGTCTTCCATGGCCCGCAGGGTGTAGAGCACGGAAAAGACCCCCACCCGGTTCGCGATGAAGTTCGGGGTGTCCTTGGCGTACACGACCCCCTTGCCCAGGCGGTCCTCGGCGAAACGGGCGAAGGCCTCGAGAGCGGCCCGATCCGTGCCGGACGCCGGGACGAGCTCCATGAGGTGCATGTACCGGGGCGGGTTGAAGAAATGGGTGCCGAAGAATCGGGGCCGGAGGCGTTCGGGCAGGGCCTCGGCCATGGCGTTCACCGAGAGCCCGGACGTGTTGGTGGTAAGCAGGCAGCCGGGTTTCAAGTGGGGAACCAGGCGGGCGAACAGAGCGGTCTTGATGTCCAGGCGCTCCACCACCGCCTCCACGACCCAGTCGACCTCGGAGAGGCTCGGCAGGTCGTCCTCGAGATTGCCCGGGGTCACCAGGGCCGCCCGATCCCGGTGGCCGAAGGCAGCAGGGCTCGCCTTGAGGGCCTTCTGGATGCCGTCGCGGGCCAGCCGGTTTCGTACGAGAGGGTGGCTGAGGTCGAGTCCCTTCTTGTTCTCCTCGTCGGTAGGCTCCCGGGGTACGATGTCCAGGAGCACAGTCGGGATGCCGGCGTTGGCCAGGTGCGCCGCGATGGCGCTCCCCATGACCCCGGCCCCCAGCACGGCTGACTTTCGGATGGGCATGGACGCTCCTCCTTTCCCAACGGGTCGACGGGGCCCGAGCGTCGGGCCCCAGCTTGGAGCCGGTCCTACGGGTGCCCGGGGCAGGCCGATCCGGGGCGGCGGATCCCGTCGAGGATCACGTCGAGAAGGGGTGCCGCCTTGGGCAGCAAAGGCTCGCGCCCGGCCCGGAGCAGCCACGCCGAGACGGTTTCGTCCACGGCCCCGAAAATCAAACGCCGCAGCATCCGGGTGCCCACGTCGGTACGGATCTGCCCCGCTGCCTTGCCGGCCTCGAGAATGGCCTCGATGCGGCGAGCATACTGCCCCAGGGGTCCGGAGATTGCGGTCCGCACCGAGGTCTCGGGCTGGCGGAGCTGAAACTGGAGAAAGGAGGCGACGTCCGGGTCGCCCTCCATGAGCTCGAGGTGCATCTCCACCAGGCGGCGCAGTTTCGCCAGCGGGTCGGCGATGGCGGCGATCTCGGCGTCCAGGGGCTGGAACAGGCTCTCGAGCACGTGCCGGAAGGCGCTCACCAGCAGGTCCTCCTTGTTCTGGAAGTAGAGGTAGATGGTGCCGTCGGCGACCCCCGCCTCCCGGGCGACCTGGGCTACGGTGCAGTGGTGGTACCCTTGGCGGCTGAACGCCCGCACGGCCGCGGCGAGGATCTTCTGCTGGCGCTCTGCCCTGCGGCCGGGGGAGCGATTCATCCGCCTTCCTTGTAGAGGGCCTCGAGCCGGTCTCGGTAGTGGGAGGTGACGTTCTGGCGGCGCACCTTCATGGTCGGCGTCACTTCCCCGTCACCGACCGAGAACTCGTGGGGGATGAGGACGAACTTCTTCACGCTCTCGTAGGAGGCGAGTTGGGCCTTCCGCTGGAGCTCCTCGACGAGGCGGGTGTAGTAGTCCAGCACCACTTCGTTCTCGACGAGTGCCTCCAGGGGTTGCTCGGGGATTCCCTTGAGCTGGGCGTACCGCCGGAGCCACTCCGGGTCGGGCACGATGACGGCGGAGATGAACTTCTTCCGGTCCCCGAACAGCATGGCGTCCGCGATGTACTTGCTCAGCTTGAGGATGTTTTCGACCTTCTGGGGTGCCACGTTCTTGCCCCCCGCCGTCACGATCACGTCCTTCTTCCGGTCCGTGATCTTGAGGAATCCGTCGGCGTCCAACTCGCCGATGTCCCCGGTGAGGAAGAAGCCGTCGTCCGTGAAGGCCTCTCGGGTCGCCCGCTCGTCACCGTCATAGCCGGGGAACACACTCGGCCCCTTGACCAGGATCTCGCCGTCCTTCGCGATGCGTACCCGCAGGTTGGACAGAGGCGGCCCGACGGTGCCGATGCGGTTTCGCGTCGGAGTATTGACGGCCACCACCGGGGAGGTCTCGGTGAGACCGTAGCCCTCGTAGATCCGGATGCCGACCGCGTTGAAGAATTTCGCCAGCTCTGGCGACAGCGGGGCCCCGCCCGAGATGAAGAAGCGAATCCGCCCGCCCATCTTTTCTCGAACTTTGGCGAAGACCAGCCGGTCGGCGAGGGCGTATGAGAGCTGCAGCCCCAGAGGAAACTTGCGACCGGTGGCCTGGCATTCCCCGACGCGACGGGCCACGCCGAGGGCCCAGAAGGTGAGGGCCTTCACCGGTCCCGGGGCCTCCGCCGCCTTCATCTGGATGCCCGCGTAGACCTTCTCGAAGATCCGGGGGACGCTCACGGCCACGGTCGGTCGCACCTCTGCGAGGTTCTGGGCCACTGTGGTGAGGTTTTCCGCGTACGCGATCACCGTGCCGCAGTAGAGCATCAGATAGTAGCCCCCCATCCTCTCGAGGATGTGTGCCAGGGGCAGGTGGGCCAGGCAGACATCTTGGGGGCCCAGGTCGAACTCCTCGAGGCTCGCCTCCACGTTGGAAAGAATGTTCCGGTGGGTGAGGGCGACCCCCTTGGGCTCGCCGGTCGTGCCCGAGGTGAAGATGACGGTGGCCACGTCGTCCTCCCCGACTGCCGCGAGCCGTTTCTCGATGTCGGACAGGGGGTGGTTGCGCCCCTCGGCGGCGAAGGCCTCGAGGGTGAGGACCCGCGGATCGCTCATGCCTGCGAGGGCGTCCGGGTCGAAGGCCACCAGGAGGCGCAGCCCCGCGACTTCGTCGAGCAGGGGCAGCACCTTCTCGATCTGCTCGGTGTCGGAGGCGAAGAGGATCGTGGACCCGCTGCGCTCCAGAAGGTCCTTGACCTCCCGGCGGGTGAGGGTGGGGTAGAGGGGCACGGTGAGCCCGCCGGCGGTTAGAATGGCCGTGTCGGCCACCGCCCATTCGTAGCGGGTGGGGCTCAGAACCGCGGCCCGGTCGCCCGGTTGAAAACTGCGACCGACCAGGGCGCCGGCGGTCGCGACGGCAAACCCGTAGAACTCGTCCCAGGTGACGTCCCGATATGCGCCCGAGTCCTTCGTCCTCATGCAGGGGCGGTCCTTCCACTGACCGTGGCGGTCTCGTATCATCTCGGGAATGGTCATGGGGCCCTCTGAATGAACGTTCATTCGGTGTGTCGAGGCTAGATGGCGCCCGGTACCGTGTCAAGGGGAAAATAAACTGCGTTCTGCCGTTCGCGCCGGCATGCCCGGGCGGGGCGGCGGGGACGGTTCCAGAGTGGGCGCCTCCGGGGCCTTGGAAGAGGGAGGGAGGGATCGGAAGGGTGGGGAGGGGAAAGAAACCGCCCCTGGGCCTACGGGCAGGGGCCCTGCGGGTGCTCGTCTTGGAGGGCTTCTGGGGGGGGAGCCACCGGGCCGCTGCCGAAGGGTGGTCACGGGCGAGCCGACACGCCGTCTCGCTGGAGCACCTTCCCGCGCGGTTCTGGAAGTGGCGCATGAGGGGGGCCGCCTTCGAGCTCGCCCGGCGCCTGCGGGGACGCTTGGATGGGATCGACGTCCTGTTTGCGACCAATGTGATGGACCTGGCCCATCTGCGCGCGTTTCTTCCCGAGCGGATCCCGACGGTCCTGTACTTCCATGAGAATCAGGCCTCCTACCCGTCCCTGGAGGAGGAGGGTGCGCCGGAGCCGGATCTCTCCTACGCCTTCACGGACCTCGCCGGGGCGCTGGCGGCCGATCGGGTGGCCTTCAACTCGGCTTACCAGCAGCAGGCCTTCTTTTCCGCCATGGGGGCACTGATCCGTAGGATGCCCGACACCCGTCCCCGGTGGGCTTTGGAGGAGGTCCGGGCCAAGTGCGCGGTGCTCCCCCTCGGCGTGAGCCTGAGCGACATCCCCGCCCGAAGGGGGGCGGACGGCGGTCCCCCGGTGCTCGTCTGGAACCACCGATGGGAATACGACAAGGACCCCGGGACGTTCTTCCGCGTGCTCGGCCGACTGGCGGAGCGGGGTGTGGCGTTTCGGGTCGCGGTGCTGGGAGAGTCGTTTCGGCGCCGCCCGCCCGCGTTCGAGGAGGCCCGGCGGTCTCTGGGGGAGCGCATCGTGCGGTGGGGTTTCGTGCCGGATCGGGAGGAGTACCTGGGAATCCTGGCTCGGGCCGACGTGGCGGTGAGCACGGCTCGGCAGGAGAACTTCGGGATCAGTCTGTTGGAGGCGGCCTACGCGGGGGCCCACCCCCTGGCCCCCCGGCGCCTGAGCTATCCGGAGGTGCTGCCCCCGGAGCTCCACCCAGGGTGCCTGTACCGCGACGAGGCGGACCTCGAAAGCCGTCTCGTGAGCCTCCTCACCGGGCAGGAGGCCCGACTCGCTCCGGAGACCCTCCGTTCCCTTCTCGGGGTCTGGGACTGGGAACGGAGGGCCCCGGAGTGGGACGAATTCGTCGCCCAGGTTCCCGGCGGGCGAAAAGTGTGGTATAAATAGATGCCTTTCGGAAAGGTGTGGTCGGTGCGCAGCCGAGATGTTTCCCAGTGGCTCCTGATTGCACTGACCTTGGCGCTCGTCGTCGGCATGCTCTTGACCCTGTGGGCTGGTGCCACGGGCCGCGTGCGGTCGCTGCACGGGGCCGAGGGCCGGGCGCCGACGCCGGCGGCCCCGCGGGAGGGGCTACCCGCCCGGGGTCCCGATGTTCCGCAGGCGATAGGTGCGGCTGCCGAGACCGATCTCCTCCGCGTGGCGGAGCTGGACCGACCAGTCGATCTTCGGGTAGACGCCCCGGAATTTGTCCTCTCCGGGGGCCCGGTTTGTCGCGAGGGCGGTGCCCTCGTTGCCCGGTTTGGCGTTGACGAGATCGACGCAGGCCTGGTCCAGGGCCACCGGGTCGGTTGAGGAGAGGATGCCCACGTCCCCCACGATGGGGGCGTCGTTGTGCCCGTAACAGTCACAGGCAGGGCTCACTTGCGTGGCGAAGTTCAGGAAGAGGCTCTTGTGGCGTTTGTCCTTCAGGACACCGAGGGCGTGCTCGGCCATCTTCTCCTGCATCGCCTCGGGGCCCTCGTTCCACTGGATCTGGATCGCGCCCTCGGGACAGGTGAGGATGCACTCTCCGCACCCGACGCAGCGCTCGGTGTCGATGAACGCCACCTCGCCCACGGCGATGGCCCCCTGTGCGCACCACCGCACACACTCGCCGCAAGCCACGCAGAGCTTCTTCTTGACCTTGGGGGCCACGGTGGAGTGCTGCGCCAGCTTGCCTTCGCGGGCCGCGCAGCCCATGCCCAGGTTCTTCAAGCAGCCCCCGAAGCCGGAGAGCTCGTGTCCTTTGAAGTGGGCCAGGCCCACGACCGCGTCCGCGTGGGCGATCTCGGCGCCCAAGAGAACATGGGTCAGACGTTTTCCCCCGATATCGACGCGGACCGAGGTGCTTCCCCGGAGCCCGTCGGCGATGATCAGGGGGGCGCCCACGACAGCGTAGTCGAATCCGTTCTGGATCGCGGTCTCGAGGTGGCTCACGGCCTGCCCGCGGCTGCCCACGTAGAGGGTGTTGGTGTCGGTGAGAAAGGGTTTGGCTCCCAACCCCTTGAGCACGTCCACGACGCGTCGGACGAAGATCGGTCGTAGGAACGCCGTGTTCCCCTTCTCGCCGAAGTGGAGCTTGACGGCGACCAGATCCCCCCGCTTCACCCGCGCCGGGGCGCCGGAGGCGTGGAGCAGCTCCTCGACCTTGTCCAGGAGGCTCTTGCGGGGGCTGGTGCGGAGGTCGGCGTAGAACACCTCGGAAACCTTCATCGGCGGGCGCCTCCTGTTGGGGGGTGACGGGCCGGAATCTAGCACAGGGGGCGGGGGGACAAAACATTCGGTTGGATCTTTTTTCATGGCATGGGAGCCGGCGCCGGGCGCCGGGCAGGAGGACGCTGCATGTTCACTGTTGGCGACAAGGCCGTCTATCCCGCCCACGGGGTGGGGGAGATCACCGCCATCGAGACACGCGACATCATGGGAGGGCAGATCGAGGTGTACGTCATGCGGATCTTGGACCGGGAGATGACGATCATCATCCCGGTGGTCAAGTGCGGGGACGTGGGGCTTCGTCAGGTGATGGGCCAGGAGGAGGTCGACCGGGTCTTCCAGGTGCTGCGGCAGCGGCGGCGCGTCAGCGACAATCAGACCTGGAACCGCCGGTTCCGGGAGTACAGTGACAAGATCCGGACCGGGTCGGCGGTGGAGATCGCCAAGGTGCTGCGCGACCTCTATCTGCTGCGGGCGGGGAAGAACCTTTCCTACGGCGAGAAGCGCATGCTGAACACGGCGATGGAGCTCCTCTCCCAAGAGATTGCGGTGGCCAACGGCCAGAAGGCGAGCCAGGCGGAGGAGCAGATCCTGTTGGCCTTCGGGGACGTCTGCCACGCGGAGGGTTGAGCCTTGGGCAGCGCCGTCTTCCGTACCGGTCTCTTCCTCATCTGTTTCGTCGCCGGGGCCCTCGCGGGCCCCGCTTTGACGTCCTGGGAGCAGGCGCCGCTGGCCGGGGCGGCGGTTGGGGTGGCACTGTTCGCGGCCGCATACGTCGTAGAGCGGTCGCTGCAGCGGGCACCGCCTTCGGGGGTTCTGGGGGCCGCTCTCGGAGCCCTCGGCGGGCTCCTGGCGGCAGTGTGGGCCCGCAGAGCCTTCGGCTTCGAGGTCATCCCCGCGCCCGCTGCGGTCGGCATCACCGTGGTGCTCGCCTACGTGGGGGCCCTGGCCGGCCAGAGGGGTATCCGCGCCTTTCGCCTGGCCACGGGAAAGTCCGGCGTTGCCGCCTCCGTGAGCCCCAAGGTCCTGGACACCTCTGCCATCATCGACGGCCGGATCGCGGACATGGTGGAGCTCGGGTTCATCGGCGGACCGATGGTGGTGCCCCAGTTCGTGCTCAACGAGGTCCAGGGGATTGCGGACAGCACGGACCCCCTGAAGCGAGCCCGGGGGCGCCGGGGGCTCGGGATCCTGGAGCGACTGCAGGCGCTCGAGGGGATCGAGGTCCGGATCACCGACCACGACTTCCCGCGGGTGAAGGAGGTGGACGGCAAGATCGTCGCCCTGGCCAAGTCCACGGGAGCCACGGTGGTGACCAACGACTTCAATCTTTCCAAGGTAGCGGAGCTCCAGGGGGTCCGCACCCTCAACGTGAACCAGCTCGCCCACGCCCTGCGGCCTGTGGTCCTGCCGGGGGAAGAGGTTCAGGTGACGGTCCAGAAGGAAGGGAAGGAGCCCGGGCAGGGGGTGGGCTACCTCGAGGACGGAACCATGGTGGTCGTGGAGGGGGGAGGAGACCGGATGGGGCAGTCCATCCGGGGCGTGGTGACCTCGGTCCTCCAGACCACGGCCGGGCGGTTGATCTTCGCCAAGCCGGCGGGCGAGGAGGGTTTGGAAACCCCGGCGCGCCGGCGTGTGTGGAGGCGCCGGGCGTGACCATCTGGGCCATCGTGCCGGCAGGGGGCGCCGGCAGCCGGATGGGCGGTGGAACCCCCAAGCAGTTCTTGCCGCTGGGCGGGCGCCCCCTCCTGGTGAGGACCCTCGAGACTCTCCTGTCATGGCCAAGGTTCGCTGGTGCGGTGGTCGTGGCGCCGGAAGCGGAGGTGCCGCGGACCCGAGGGCTTCTGGAGGGGGCCGGGGTCGCAGGGGTCCTCCGGGTCGTGGCGGGAGGAGCGACCCGGCAGGATTCGGTGAGGCGGGGTGTCGAAGCCCTGGCAGAGGCGGGCCCGGACGACCTGGTGTTCGTCCACGACGGCGTGCGGCCCTTTCCGCCGGTGGAGCGATTTCCGGATCTGGCGGCTGCGGCCCGGCCCGATGGGGCGATCCTGGCGGTGGCCTGCCGCGACACCGTCAAGAGGGAGGAGAACGGATCCGTGGCCGGCACCGTGGATCGTGCGGGACTGTGGCAGGCCCAAACCCCGCAGGTGTTTCCGCTGGCAGTTCTTCGGGAGGCCCTAGACCGGGGGGCCGCGGAGGGCCGAGCCGGCACGGACGAGGCTAGCCTGGCCGAGGCGCTGGGGCGGCGGCCCCGATTGGTACCCGGGGACCCCCGAAACCTCAAGGTGACCTGCCGCGAGGATCTGGAGCTCGCCGAGGTGCTCCTCTCGGCGATGGGCGGTCCGGAAGGGAAGCGGCGTGCCGGGCTCCGTGACGCAAGATTCCACGTGGGCCACGGATACGACGTGCACCGGCTTGTGGCAGGGCGGCCTTTGATTTTGGGGGGGGTCGAGCTGCCCCATGAGAGGGGGCTCCTGGGACACTCGGACGCCGACGTTCTGGCCCACGCGGTCGCCGACGCCTGCCTGGGTGCGGCGGGCCTGGGGGATCTGGGGCGGCACTTCCCCGATACGGATCCCGCCTGGGAGGGGGTTTCGAGCCTGCGGCTCCTCGAACAGGTGAGCCTGCGAGTGCACGCCCGGGGGCTGGAGATCTGCCGCGTGGATGCGACCCTGGTGGCCCAGCGGCCCAAGGTCTCGCGCCACGTCGCCGCGATGGAGGCCAACCTCTCGGGAGCCCTGGGATTGCCGGAACGGGGTGTGACGGTGAAGGCGACGACGACCGAGGGACTGGGTTTCGAGGGCCGTCAGGAGGGGATCTCGGCCCACGCCGTGGCGCTGCTGGGTGAACGCGGGAGGTGAAGGCAGGCGCCGCGGCCCGCGGCGGGCTACCCCCGGATTCCCTTCTGGAGCATTTCCCGCTGCACCCGGGCTAGGTAGCGGGCGAGCCTCGCCTCTGGTGCCCCCGAAAGCGGGTCGAAGCGCAGGCGAATCTGTATCGGGAGGTGGGGCCCCCCCGGGGGCAGGCTCTCGATGACGTTCCCGGGAAGGTTCGTCAACGGTTCGCCGGGGGTCGGCGAGAGATCGAGGAGGAAGAGGGTGCCGGGGAGGGGTTCGGGGGGAGCCGTGAAGACACGCGCCCCGCCGATGCCCATCTCCCGAACCAGGCATAGCCTCCGCAAGGAGGAAGTGCCTCTGGCCACATCCTCCAGGAGAGAGGCCGCCGCGCCCCCTGCCGGGACGGCGAGCCCGCGTCGCGCGAGGTCTTCCTCGGAGAAGAGGGCGAGCTCCCCCTTGAGGTTCACGGCCACCCGGAAGTGCGCCCTCCGGTTGCGACGATCGATACCCCCCGGGTGCACCTCCAACTCCATCACCTCCTGAGGGACGCGGTTGATTTCGATGGTGCGGTTCCCCACGAGGATTCCGGAGGCCCGGAACACTCCGAAGGGGGTTGCTGCCTCGAAACAGGCGGGCAGGCCCGCCTCTGGCGGCAGCTCCCGGTGCCGGGAGAGCGGCGAGAGCAGAAGGGTGGGGCCGCACACATCGATGCAGGCGACCTCTCCCCAGGGTGAGGCACCCTGGAAGAGGAGGCCGCTGCGGTGCAAGAGCTCGCGGTTCCAGTCCCTTCCCATCGCCGCTTCCCGTCAGGGGCCCAGGGTGCGGATCCGTTCGCTTGGGGTCTCGATCTCCGTCACCCGAAGGGCGAAGTGGTCTGAGCCCGTGACGACGAGCTCCCCCTTTGCCACCACCCGGTCGTTCACGACCAACTCCACCGGGGTATCGG
Source organism: Deferrisomatales bacterium (assembly GCA_033551855.1). Lineage (GTDB taxonomy): Bacteria > Desulfobacterota > Deferrisomatia > Deferrisomatales > JACRMM01 > JBFLZB01. Next base: position 34,493 of record JAWSUI010000014.1, on the reverse strand, counting down.
TGTCTTTGTCCAGGGCAATCACCGACCCGGGCCCCAGCGCCTGAACCTCTCGAAGCGGCATCACGGTTTCACCCAGGCGGACCATCACATCCACCTCGATGTCGAGGATCAGGTCGATGTTGGGGATCTCCCTATCCGACGCCGCAGCGCCTGCCCCCTGCTTTCCCTTGCCCGGAGTCGCGGGTGTGGCGGTCGGAGTTGCAGGGCGTGCCCCCGGCGACGGTGTGGAGCGAGCGAGGAGGCGGTCGATCTCTTCCTGGGAGAGCATGTCGGCCATGATGTGGGTTCCCTTCCTTGCCCCGGGGTGAGCACGATGGAGAACGAACGCGCGCCCTCGAACCCGGCACACGCAGCGCGATTGGGATCTGCGGCGGCTTCAGGGGCGGCGGGGACCCGCCAGGACATCGAAGTCCCCCCCGAGTTCTCGCGGTTCGCCTGTCGGAGACCTGTGAACCGGAGACAGGATGCGCACCGCGCGCCTTCGCCTCCTGCTCCCCAGCGCCCCTAGGAACTTCGGGATTCCCGCCACCCTCACCGTCACCGGGCTGCTGGTCTCCCGCTCCAAGGGGAGAACGTCCCCGACCCTCAGGGAGAGGAGATCGCGGATGGCCATGCGCTGTTCCACGAGATCGGCGCTCAGGTTCACCGGCACCCGCGCCAGCACTGCGTCGATGCGCGCCCGGACCTCTGCGGTTGGGGACGCGGCGAGGTCGATGTGATTCTCCCGCTCCAGCGTCCGTGCGAAAGGCTCCAGGTACACGGCGGGGATGCAGAAGCTCATCATGCCGGAGCTCTGCCCGATCCGGACCTCGCAGGTGATCACGACAACGATCTCGTCGGCGCCCGCGATGCGCACGAGCCGAGGGTTGGTTTCCTGACGCACGAGCCGGAAACCCGTCGGCACCGCGGTCTGCCAGGCCTCCTGGAGGTCCCGCAGGGACAGTTGGAGGAACCCCTCCACAAGCTGCTGCTCGATCTGGGTGATCTCCCGATTCATGGCGGGGGTCTCCGAAGCCCCGCCCATGAGCTTTTCAATGACGGCAAACACGAGGGATGGATTGACCTCGTAGGCCAGGGTGCCGCCCTGGGGCTCGATCTTCACCACGTTGATGCTGGTGGTTTCCGGAAGGCCGGTGAGGAATTCGGAGTAGGAGAGTTGGTCGATGCTGAGCAGCGCGACGTCCGCGACGGTGCGCAGGTATGCCGAGAGGTTGAGCGCGAAATTGCGGGCGTGGCGTTCGTGGAGGACGTGAAGGCTCTGGAGGAGGCTCCTCGGGACACGGTTCGGGCGACGGAAGTCGTAGGGCGCGGTTTTCCCGTCGCGGGCACCCACCCGCGTCCCTGGGACGGCAGGGGGCTCCGTCCACGACGGGGTCACGGGCACCTCGTCCAGAAACGGCACGCCCTGCAGCAGGGCGTTGACTTCTTCCTGGGTCAGGAGCTCGGACATCGGTCAGCCCTTTCCGGGCATCGGCCCGTCAGCGGCCGGGGACGCGCCGCCCCGCTCGGAGCCGCCGCGTTCCCGTCACGCAGTGGGGGCGCAGAGGCGGCTCACCGCCAGGGGATCTCGGACCGTCGTTTCCACGGGAGCCCCCTGTCCCGGAGCGGCGCGAGGACCCGGCTGCCCAGAGCCGTCCGACATTTGCCTCGTCCCTGGGGCCTGCGGGGGGTCAGGGTCGGCTCAGCGCCTCATGAAAACATTGGCTGCGCGGCCGGATTGCTCCGTTGCCCGGTCGCTCACTCCCCCAAGATCTGCCTGACGTGCCACGTCGTTCGCTTGTGCGTGACGCGCGCCCCGGTCTGCTCGCGACGATTCCTTCACCGCTCTCATAGAAGGCCCTCCAGGCAGCCCCGGAGCCGAAGCACCGCAGAGGAGTGGAGTTGGCTCACCCGCGACTCCGTGACCCCTAGGACGTGCCCCACCTCCTTCATGGTCAGCTCGTTGAAGTAGTAGAGGGAGACCACGAGGCGCTCCTTTTCCGGCAGACCATCGATCTGACGGGCCATCAGGTCCCGAACCTCTTGCTTCTTGAGCAGCTCGTAAGGGCTGTTCTCGGGCTCGTCCGGGATGAAGTCCCCCAGTTCCTTGGCGTCTTCGTCCCCGTCGTCGGACCGCGGCCGGTTGAGGGAAAGGATGGAGAGGCCTCGGGCCTTGTACAGGAGGACGTTGAACTCCTCCATGGAGACGCCCAACTCCTCGGCCGCCTCCTCGTGGGACGCCTGGCGCTGCAGCTTCTGCTCCAAGCGGCGGAAGACGCCCGCGAGCTCCTTCTCCTTCCGGCGCATGGACCGTGGCGCCCAGTCCTGGCGGCGCAGGTAGTCCAGCATGGCCCCGCGGATGCGGAACTCCGCGTAGGTCTTGAACTTGACCCCGCGCTCGGCGATGAACTTGTCGATGGCGTCGATGAGGCCGAGAACCCCGGTGTTGATGAGGTCCTCCACCTCGATGGAGGAGGGTAGGCGGGCGGAGAGGCGCTCAGCGATGTACTTGACGAGGGGTGCGTACTCCTCGATGAGCTCGTCCCTCGTGCGCTGGGGGTCGCCGCTGCTGATGGCCGCTTCTCCTGACACCCGGAGGGCACATTTCGCTGGAAAATCGCACGCATCGTAGCAGCGGCCGGGGGAGGTGTCAACATGGACCGGGCCACCGTGATCCACCTCCCCGGCACGTGCCCGGGGCCGGGGAGCCCCTCCGCTCCGCCCCGCCATGCGAAGGGGTGTCCCAGCAGGGCCCGGTGCGCCGGGCTTCACCCGTTTGCGCCGGACGGGGCGAGTCGGTCGAGGCGGTGCGAGGCTCTGCCCCGGGGCTCCCCCCGGGTCGAGGCTTTGCGCGGTACCGCGCCGCGCAGCGGGCTGCAGGTGCTTTACCGGAGGCAGGAGCCCTCGGCGACCCGTGGTGGAAGACTTTTGCACATTTTGAGGTTCCTGCCGGTCACCCGCTCCCAACCGGAGGGTTCGAGGTCAGCCCAAGGGGCCCGCTGGGCCCTTCGGGGGAGCTGCGGGCGGGGCGCGTAAGCGATCGGATCTCCGCTTGCAGTGTGCCCCGGGGCACCGTGTCGGGGAGGGTGACGCAGGGGGATGGAGTTCCTGACACCGGCCTGGTCTGCTTCTTGCTGTGCAGGGGGGACACGGACCACCAGGACCGTCGGGCCCCGACGCCCGGCCGCAACGCGAGGCACGCGCATGAAGGGACCGGTCGGAACCCCCACCTCTCGTCGGTCGATCCTCAGGCGACGGACCGTGGTCTGCGTCCTCGCGGCGCTGGCGTGCGCTTTCGCCATCGGTTGCGGAGACTCGGCCGGCGGCACCTCGGGTGGCGGGACCGGTTACGAAACGACGGCGGTGGGACCGGGAGACCGCACGGCCGCCGCCCGCGCGGTGAACGGGGCCGGCCTGGTGGTGGGAGGGGCGGAGGGGCCCGAGGGGGCGGGGCAGGCCTTTCGTTGGCGGGCCGGGTACACCCAGGCCCTCGACGGCAGCGACGCCTGGTCCGTGAACGACCGTGGCGAGGTGGCCGGGGAGTCGGGGGGGGTGGCATGCCTTTGGGGTGCCGACGGGGGAATCCGGGCCTTGCCGTTTCGGAGCATCGCGCGGGGGGTAAACAGCGCCGGTGAGGTGGTGGGCGAGGTGGAGACGGGGGCTGGTACCGCGGCGTTCCTGTGGCAGGAGGACCACCTGCACCTGTTGGGGGGCCTGGGAGGCAACTGGAGTGCGGCCTACGGGATCAACGACGGGGGCCAGGTGGTGGGGTGGGCGGAGACGGAGGACCGGCGGTTGGTGGCGTTTCGGTGGGAGGCGGGGGTGATGACCCCCCTCGGAACCCTGGGGGGGCCGACGAGCGTGGCGTACGCCATCAACGAGGCGGGCCAGGCTGCGGGGTACTCGACCACCACCCACGGCGCGGATCGAGCGTTCCTGGTCGAACCCCATGGTGAACTGGTGAGCTTGGGTACTCTGGGCGGCTACAGCGTGGCCTACGACGTGGACAACCTTGGCAGGGTGGTGGGGGAGTCCCTCACCCTCGGGGGGCGTGCCCACGCCTTCCTGTGGGAAGCCGGGCGCATGGTCGACCTGAACGACCTGCTCACGACCGGGTCCGGATGGGAGCTCTCGCGGGCATACGCCATCAGCGACGAAGGCCATATCGCGGGCCAGGGGCTGTTGCACGGGGAGCCCCGCGCCTTTCTTCTGACGCCGGTACCCTGAGGGGGGGTCCCGGCCCCCGGAGAAGCCGGGCCGGCGGCCTCCGCGATGGTCGACTACCCGAGACGTGAAAGGAAGGCCGGCTCCCGCGCGCGCCCGGGGATACGGAAAAATCGTGCTTCCGGTAATACGACCGCGCGGGCCCGCCCACTCCCGCAGACGATGCCGGACGCACGGCAGGTATTCTCCCCCGCCGCGTCCGGAATCCTCGCGGCATCGTGACTCCCGAAGCGGCTGCGCATGTCGAGCGGCCGTCGGCCTACGTGGTCGGGCCTACCCGATCGTCCCTGGACACGAGGTCCCGGTCATTTCCCGGATGATCCGTAGAAATGAGGCTCACCCGGGAAACGGCCGGGTGGGTCCGCCGACTCCGGCGGCCGATGCCGGACGACCCGACGCTGCGAGCTCTCAGGTCTTCCGATCCGCCTGGAGGGATCACAGGTCCCGATGGGGGGTACGGTCATCGACCGGCCGTCCGCCTGCGCTGCCGGACCCACCCGGCCGTCCTTGGGTGCGGAAACCCGTCATTCCCCGGAAGACCAAAAATGACCGGGGGAGGACGGGCCTCCCCCGGGACGAAAGGACCAGGTGCCGCGGCAAGGAGGCCCGGGCCGGTCGGAGCCGGGAGGGCTCCCTTCCGGGGCCCCCCGGGACGGGCGCAGTCAATGGGGAGCACAGTGGCTCTCAGCCCTGCAGCCGGACCCGGCGCGCGCCCACCTCGAGACGCCCGTCGGCGTACCGGGCATGGGCCGCCTCGATCCGCCCCGCCCCCCGCTCGGCGAGGCGGAGCTGAGCCTCCTGGGGCGTGTAGAAGCCGGGGCCCGGGGCCGCGACCTCCGTCCACACGGGATCGAAGCCCGCGGCGGCTGCTGCTTCCTCCGCCTCCCAGTCCTGGGGCAGGCTCCGGACGTCGGCGATGTAGAGAACGGTTCCCTGCTGCATGGCGCTTCTCCTCTGGCGGAGGCAACCCCCTGCGGCACCGGAAGGGCGGTGGACGCGCGCCAACAAAAAAAAGCCCGCACGGTGCGTGCGGGCTTCCCGTATGCGAAGCGCCTCGTCGGTCCCACCCTCCCTTCGGCCCGGGGAGGCTGCGGTGGGGCGTCCGGCCCGGCAGGTCTTCTGGCTCGCGAATCGACCTCGGGGTCGCCTTCCCGGCCTCGCGGCCAGTGGCACCTTGACCCCTCGTCCTCGCTCACAGCGGCGGGTCCGCGGGGGATTTTCACCCCACTTCCCTTTTCAGCCCTCGCGGGCACCGGCGGACGGTTTCCTATGCGGTTGTGGGGAATACGTATGCCAGGGACGGCCCTCCCGTGTCAAGCGCCCGTTGGACCTCCAACAGCGCCCGTTGGACCCTCGTTCCACCGCCTGGCACGTGTTCGGGGTCGGAGTGCCCCTCCGCTGCGCCCCGCCGTCCGCGACATTCGGATGAGACGTCGGCGAGGAGGCGGGTGCGGGAGACCGCGAGGTGAACGGCTCGGACGGAAGAGCGGGCGTAGCAGGTTATGCCCACGGCGTCGGGTGGCGACGGGGGAACGGGGAGGCCGAGCCTGCGCAGGATGTCGAGACGGGCCCCGGCGGCGAGGACAGCGAAGCGGGCGTGAATCGCGTGCTCCAACCCGGCCACCCTCAGGACCACCTGCGGCCCCCCCGCTCCTGCGAGTCGCAGAACGCAGCCCCGTGCGAAGCAGGCACCGGCTTTCACGGCCCGTTCGGCGAGGAGCGCATCGAGCCGGCTCCTGCGGAGGGCGAGGTAGTCTCCCGGTACGTCCACAGGCACCTGCCCGGGGCTCCAGACGGAGTGCCCCGCCCATCGCCGGCCTGCCGCCTGCACGATTTCCCGCAGACCAAGCCGCCGCCCCAGGGCCCCAATTGCGTCGGGGAGCAGGCCGTCACCGCACGTCTTGTCCCGGGGAAACGCGTCGCGGTCCAGGAGGAGGACGTGGTACCCTTCCGCCGCCAGGTGGGCGGCGGCGGCCCCGGCGGAGCCTGCACCCACCACTGCCGCATCCCACCCTCGTGCGGGGATCGACGAGGCGGGAACCTGCAAGACGAAGGGCTCCTCCTCGGGCATCTCCATTCTCCGGTGCTCCGTCACGAGCTCATTTGTATCACAGGGGGCCGGTACGGGAGATCCCGTGGGCCTTGGCGGCGATCCGGGTGCAGCGGGTGGGCGGGCCCGAAAGAGCGAATCCTTCGCGTCGCGGAGGCGAGCGGCCGTGCACCCGTGCGTCCGTGCGAGCCCGACCTGCTCGCGGGCCGTTCCGGGACCCCGACCATCCGTCATCCGACCCGTGGGGACAAGCCGGTCAGGAGGTCGTCTTGGTCTTCCTCGACATTTTGCTGCCGATCTTCGTGCTGGTGGGTGCAGGAGCCGTCTTTTCCCGCACCCTGCGGCCGGCCTTGGAGCCCCTGAGCCAGTTCGCGCTCTTTCTGGCCGCGCCGGCCCTGGTGTTCCACGCCCTGCTGAGCAACCCGGTCTCGGCCGCAGAAGTGGGCCGGCTGCTCGCCTTGATGGGACTGTACACGGGTCTCTTCTGGGTGATCGCCGAGGGGGTGGCGCGGTGCTTGGGACTCACGGGCGGCATGCGCCGTGCCTTCGCCCTGGCGACGGTACCCATGAACGTGGGGAACTACGGCCTCCCCCTGGTGCGATTCGCGTTCGGCGCGGAAGCCGAGCCGTTCTCGGTCCTCGTCTTCGTCATCTTCAACATCCCCCTCACCACCTGGGCCATCTGGCTGGCCGCCGGCGGAACCTTCTCCAGCCTGAGGGGCCTGGGTGCCACCCTGCGGATCCCCATCTTCCACGCGACGATCCTCGCTTTCGCGCTGGGCGCGCTGGGGTGGAACGTCCCGAGTCCCATCGCCAAGGGGGTCGGGCTCCTGGCCCAGGGGGCGATCCCGGTTTTGCTGGTGATCCTCGGTATGCAATTGGAGCGCACCCGCATCGAGAGCTTCGGGCCGAGCCTCCTGGCAGCCGTGGGCCTACGCCTCCTTCTCAGCCCCGTCCTAGCTTGGGGGCTCTCCACGCTGCTGGGGTTCGACGGGCTCGAGCGCAGCGTCTTGGTCCTGCAGACCTCCACGCCCTCGGCCGTGCTCGTCCTCCTCTATGCCCTCCGATTCGAGTGCCATCCGCGCTGGTTGGCCTCCTGCATCTTCGTTTCGACCCTGGGCTCGGCCCTGTCCCTGTCGGCGGTGTTGAGCTTCTTGCTCTGAGGGAGACCCCGGGGACGATGATGCGGTGCCGCAGGGTGCGGCCGTTCCCTGCAGCGCTCGCCCGGCCGGCCCCCTCTTTCGCGGGCATCGGGTGGGCGCTACTCGACCCCCGAGGCTCACGGCCAGACGTTCGTGGGGGGCCCGCCGGACCCCGTTCGCGCTCCAAGCGGTGGATGCGGGGGGTGGAAACTCTTTGTGTCGGGCGACTCGGCAGTGATATAAGGACCAGCTTTTCTGTTTCTTCCGGTAAACGACCGGGTGGGCCCGCCCCCTCCGGCAGACGAGGCCGGACGGCACGGTAGGTGTTCTTCCCCGCCGCGTCCGGAATCCTCGCGGCATCGCGGCTCCCGAAGCGGCTGCTCCCGTCGAGCGGCCGTCCGCCTACGTGGTCGGGCCCACCCGATCGTCCCTGGACACGAGGTCCCGGCCATTTCCCGGATGATCCGCTTTTCTCCGCTCTGCAGAGGTATTCCATGACCGGGCTTCCCTTCCGGAACATCGCCATCATCGCCCACGTGGACCACGGCAAGACGACCCTGGTGGACGCCATGCTCTGGCAGAGCGGCACGTTTCGGGACAACCAGAGGGTGCAGGAACGGGTCATGGACTCCAACGTCCTGGAGCGCGAGAGGGGCATCACGATCCTGGCGAAGAACACAGCAGTGCGTTACGAAGGGGTGAAGATCAACATCGTGGACACGCCCGGCCATGCCGACTTCGGGGGGGAGGTGGAGCGAACCCTGCGGATGGTGGACGGCGTGCTGCTCTTGGTCGATGCGGCCGAGGGGCCGCTGCCCCAGACGCGCTTCGTGCTGCGGAAGGCGCTTGAGGTGGGCCTGGCGCCGATCGTGGTCATCAACAAGATCGACCGCGCCGATGCCCGGCCGGGGGAGGTCCTCAACGAGGTCTACGATCTGTTCATCGACCTGGATGCCACGGAGGAGCAGCTCGACTTCCCGGTGTTTTACACGGATGCGCGCAAAGGGATCGCCCGGCGCTCGCCGGAGGATGGCTCCCAGGACCTGCGCCCGCTCTTCGATGAGATCGTCAGGACCCTGCCACCGCCCCGGGGGGATTCGGCCGAGCCCCTGCAGTTCCTCGTCACCAACCTGGACTACAGCGACTACCTGGGGCGATTGGCCGTGGGGCGGATCTTCAACGGGCGACTCCGATTGGGGGGCGGTCTGGGGCTCGCGACGCGGGACGGCGTCGTGCCGGTGAAGGTGAGCGGGGTCTACACTCACGAAGGGCTCAAGCGGGTCGAGACGGCCGAGGCCATGGCGGGGGACATCGTCGCGGTGGCGGGGCTCGAGGACGTCGCCATCGGTGACACTCTCGTGGACCTGGAGCGCCCCGCCGCCATGCGCCGCATCGTGGTGGACGAGCCCACCCTCGCCATGGTCTTTTCGGTGAACAGCTCCCCCTTCGGCGGCCACGAAGGCGACTACGTCACCTCCCGCCAGATCCGGGCCCGCCTGGAGAAGGAGGCGCTGCACAATGTGGGGATCCGGCTCGATCTCTCCCAGCCGGACGCGTTCCAGGTGATGGGGCGCGGGGAGCTGCAGCTGGCCGTTCTCATCGAGACCATGCGGCGTGAGGGATACGAGCTCAGTGTGTCGAAGCCCGAGATCCTGACGAGGGAGGTGGGAGGGGCGGTCCACGAGCCCATGGAGCTGGTGGTGGTGGATTGCCCCGACGAGTTCGTGGGGGTCGTGACCCAGAAGCTGGGGACGCGACGGGGCCGCATGCTCAAGATGACCAACCCGGGGCACGGCCGCGTCCGCATGGAGTTTCGCATCCCTTCCCGGGGGCTGATCGGCTTCCGGTCGGAGTTCCTCACCGACACTCGCGGCACCGGTATCCTGAACCATCTGTTCGACGGATACGAACCCTGGCAGGGCGCGGTTCCCGGACGGACCACGGGCGCGCTCGTCGCCGACCGCGCCGGCAGGACGACAACCTACGCGCTGTTCCACCTCCAGCCCCGTGGAACCCTCTTCGCCGGTCCCGGCGTGGAGGCCTACGAGGGGATGATCGTCGGCGAGAACAGCCGCGACAGCGACCTCGACGTCAACGTCACCCGTGAAAAGAAGCTCACCAACATGCGCGCCGCGGGCGCCGACGAAGCCCTGCGCTTGATCCCGCCGCGGGAGATGACCCTCGAGCACGCCCTGGAGTGGATCGATCGGGACGAGCTGGTGGAAGTGACCCCCACCCAGATCCGCGTGCGCAAACGGGTTCTCGCCGCGAACCAGAGGCCCAAGAAGAGCCGGGAGTGAGGGGGCGGGTCCCCTTTGCCTGCAACGAACGGAACACGGTGAAACGTTCCGGGCCGGGGCCGGGGAGCGTGGGATACCCCGCGGGGAGGATCCGGCAGCGTGGCGGGGGAATCGGGTAGGAAGCCCCTCACCGGCGGCTTCTCGGCGCCTTGAAACGTCTTGACAGGGATGGGGGCCTCTCCTAAGATCCCGCCCTTCAACCGCACCGGGGCGGCGGGGTCCGTGCGCGCGCAAAACGCCGGTTTCTGACCGTCCCGCGACAGCCCGCCGCCGCAATGCTCGAGCACATCCCGATTCCGGCAGCCGAGGAGGAAGACAGCTCATGAGACGAGCCTGGGTTCTCGCCGTCGTTCCCGTGTGTTTGCTCGCGTGGCAGCCGCACGCCCAGGGAGCCCAGGAGTTTCCGGTGCCGCCTCCCCCGCTGAGCGAGGACTATTACCCCTGCATGCAGTGCCACGCGGATATCCCCACCGATCCCACCCCTCGGGAGCTCCAGGACGAGCACGGTGAGGTTGAGCTCCACCACGCCGAGCAGTTCCGGTGGTGCCTCGACTGCCACGATGCGGAAAACCGGGACAAGCTCCACCTGCAGAGCGGGGAGAAGCTCGACTTTGCCGAGTCCTACCGGCTCTGCGGCCAGTGCCACGGCGACAAGTACCGGGACTGGCGGGCGGGCATCCACGGCAAGCGCAGCGGGTTTTGGGACGGGCGGAAGGAATATCTCCTGTGCGCCCACTGCCACGATCCCCACGATCCCCGTTACGTGCTCCGCGCAGACCCCACGAACTGGACCGCCACCGCCGACCGGCAGCCGGAGCCGCCTCCCCAGGTCCCCGGGTCCAGGACGCTGCCGTCCCGTCGGGGAGCCAAAGCCCCGACACCCCAATGAGACGACGCCCGCGAGGATGGGCCCGAGGGCCGACGCGAGGAGAGACGATCGATGTCTGAGCAGAAGAGACGGGTGAAGACGCTGGAGCCCCGGCGGGCGAGCCGGCGGAAGTTTCTGCGGGGCCTGGCGGCGGGGGCGGTCGCGGCGACCCTTCCGGGGAAGGCTCTGGCTCAGAGCAGGAGGGGGTTTCTGGGGTACTCCTCCTGGTCGGAGTACTTCCAGAAGAACTATCTCGTCATGACCGACGACGAGAAACAGGAGGTCCTGAGGCGACTGGAGGAACAGTATAGCGACCAGTATGGCCGGCCGGTAACGGTGAAGGGCACGCCCGCCCGGGACAATGTCGGCTTCGCGTATGGCCTCGACCTGAACCTCTGCGTCGGGTGCCGCCGGTGCGTGTACGGGTGCGTCCGCGAGAACAACCTTCCCCAACAAGGCGAGCAGATCCACTACATCAGAGTGTTGCGCTTCGAGGACGGCGTGATGGACTTCGAGCGGTCCGAGCGGTACTACGACCCGGAGGCCGTTCCCGAGGACGGATACTACTACATGCCGGTCCAGTGCCAGCAGTGCCGACGGGCCCCCTGCGTGAAGGCTTGCCCGGTGAAGGCTACGTGGACCGAACCCGACGGCATCGTGGTCGTCGACTACAACTGGTGCATCGGCTGCCGATACTGCGTCGCGGCCTGCCCTTACGAGGGGCGCAACTTCAACTGGATGGACCCGATCCTCTCCCCTGGGGAGCTGAACCCCGACACCCACTACCTGGGCAACCGTCCGCGCATGCGGGGGGTGGTGGAGAAGTGCACCTTCTGCATCCACCGCAGCCGGGAGGGGCGCTACCCGGCGTGCGTCGAGGCCTGCCCGGTGGGGGCCCGCAAGTTCGGGAACCTCCTCGATCCGAAGTCCGAGATCCGCTACATCCTGGAGAACAAGCGAGTGTTCCGGATCAAGGAAGACCTTCTCACGGAACCCAAGTTCTTCTACTTCTTCGGTTAGAGGCGGATGCAATGAACACTCTGATGGAGTTCTTCGTCGGGACCTTGCTTCTGGTGTTCCGGGGCGGCAGGAAGTATTTCCTCTGGATGGGTTTTCTGGCGCTGGTGGCCCTGATCGGGGTCGGCGCCTGGATGTACCAGCTCGACCGAGGGCTGATCGTCACCGGCATGCGGGACCCCGTCAGCTGGGGGCTCTATATCGCGAACTTCACCTTCCTGGTGGGTGTGGCTGCGGCCGCGGTCCTCCTCGTGATTCCGGCCTACATCTACAAGTGGGGCCCGATCAAGGAGATCGTGCTCCTCGGCGAGCTCCTGGCGGTGGCCGCCATCAGCATGTGCCTCATGTTCGTCACCTTCGACCTGGGCCGCCCGGACCGCTTCTGGCACTTGATCCCGGGCTGGGGCATTCTGAACTTTCCCATTTCGATGCTGGCCTGGGACGTCGTGGTCTTGAATCTCTACCTCGCCATCAACCTTATTGTTCCTGTCTACATCCTCTACAATGCCTACCAGGACCGTGAGCCGAACTACAAGATACTGTGGCCGCTCATTATCCTTTCCATCCCGGCGGCCGTTTCCATCCACACGGTCACTGCTTTTCTCTACAATGGCTTCCCGAGTCGTCCCTTCTGGAACGTGTCGATCCTGGCGCCCCGCTTCCTGGCCTCGGCATTTTGTTCCGGACCGAGTTTCATCATTCTAGCCTTCCAGATCATCCGGAGGAACTCCGCCATCCGGATTCAGGATCGTGCCATCTTCAAGTTGGGCGAGATCGTGGCGTACGCCATGGGGATCAACCTCTTCCTCCTGATCGCGGAGCTCTTCAAGGAGTACTACGGCGGGACGGTGCATCTCGCCCCGATGCAGTACCTGTTCCAAGGGCTGCACGGCCACAACGAGCTGGTGCCCATCATCTGGACGGCGATCGTATTCAACGTGACCGCCTTCTTCCTGTTCCTAATCCCGAAGACCCGGGAGAACTTCGTCACACTGAACATCGCCTGCGTCCTGACCTTCATCGGCGTGTGGATCGAGAAGGGGCCGGGCCTCATCATCCCGGGCTTCGTGCCGTCTCCCCTGGGGGAGATCTGGACTTACTGGCCCACGACCCCGGAGGTCCTGATCACCTTGGGGATCTGGGCTGTCGGCCTGATGATCTACACGCTGCTCCTGAAGGTGGCCATCCCGATCGAGGTGGGGGAGTTCCGCCAGATCAAGGACCGCCTGCGCGGGATCGTGCGCGAGGAACGCTGAGCACCGCTTCCGGTGCCGTTCTTCCCCTTGTTCTCTCTGCGGCCGAGTGGCCCTGCCCACTGCGATCTGCGATGTGGGGCCGCAAGGGGGAAGCGCGGTCGCCTGCCGCAGGGCCTCCCGCGGCCGGACGGGTATTCCCCGGGCGTCCGCCGATCCGGTCGGGTCCACCCGGTCATCCCGGTGCCCGAGGACTCGGTTCCCGCCCGGGTGAGCTCCATTCTCGGTCGCGCCGCCAGGGCCGAGACACGCCAAGGTGGAGCCGAAAGGAGTCGGTGACGCCAGGTCCGCCGGCGTCCCGGCGGTCGGGGGTGCGGCGTTGATGGGGCAGGCCGGTGGGCGGTTTCGCCTTGAATCCTCCCGTAGGGCTTGACTATGATCGACCCGCGCGAACCCTACGGTTCTCTGTGGACGCCGGTCGCGCCGGATTGGACGGGGAGCGGCGTTCGCCCCGGAGGACCGCCCGACTGCGCTGCGCACCGTCACCGCGCCGGCTCGCCGGCAGGGAAGGAATGATCGCACTTCTCGAGCTCTTCGGCCGAGTCGTGATCGTGCGGATCGAGGAGGTCGGGCGGGTCTTCCTGTTCCTCTTCGAAACCGTCGTCGCGTGCTTCACCCCACCCGTCCGGTGGCGACTCCTCTTCCGGCAGATGGAGTTCGTGGGGGTCCACTCGCTCTCGGTCGTGATCCTTACCGGCACCTTCACGGGCATGGTGCTGGCCCTCCAGAGTTACTACGGGTTCCGGAAGTTCGGGGCGGAAGGGCTGGTGGGCACCACCGTGGCGCTGTCCATGGCCCGGGAGCTCGGGCCGGTTCTCACCGGGCTCATGGTCACGGCGCGGGCCGGCTCGGCCATGGCGGCGGAGCTCGGGACCATGCGTGTCACGGAGCAGATCGACGGGCTCTTCGTAATGGCGGTGGACCCCGTGCGTTACCTGGTCGTCCCGAGGATCCTGGCCGCGTTCCTGATGCTCCCGGTGCTCACGGTGATCAGCGACTTCGTCGGCGTTCTGGGTGGGTACTTTGTCGGGGTCAACCTGTTGGGCATCAACTCCGGGATCTACATCGCCAACACCGTGAAGTACGTGGAGCTCTCGGACATCTACAACGGGCTGGTGAAGGCCGCTTGTTTTGGGCTGATCCTGGCGGCTATCGGATGTTACAAGGGATACAATGCGCGGGGGGGCGCCCAGGGGGTGGGGCGGGCCACCACCGAGGCCGTGGTGCTCTCGTCGGTGCTGATCTTGGTGAACGATTACTTCCTGACGGCGATCATGTTCTGATGGAACCGGCCATCGTAGAGTTCGTGGACGTGCACAAGTCTTTCGGGAACGAGAAGGTTCTGGACGGGCTCAACCTGAAGATCCCCCGGGGGCGGATCACGGTGATCATCGGGCGGAGCGGGGGTGGAAAGAGCGTCACCATCAAGCACATCGTCGGCCTGATCCGGCCCGACCGCGGCCAGCTCCTGATCGATGGCGAGAATGTCGTCAGCCTCGGCAGGCGCGAGAGCAACCGGGTGCGGAAGCGCTTCGGGATGCTCTTCCAGGAAGGTGCCCTGTTCGACTCCATGAACGTGGGCGACAACGTGGCGTTCCCCTTGGTGGAGCACACGAAGCTGGGTGAGGAGGAGATCCGCGCTCGAGTGGCGGAGATGCTGCGGGTGGTGGGGCTTCCCGGCATCGAGGAGAAGATGCCGTCGGAGCTCTCGGGAGGGATGCGCAAACGCGTGGGGCTGGCCCGGGCTCTGATCCGGGACCCCGAGATCGTGCTCTTCGACGAGCCTACGTCGGGGCTGGACCCCATCATGGCCGATGCCATCGACCATCTCATCCGGGAGACCCAGCGAGAGTCGGGGCGGACGTACGTGGTGATCAGCCACGACATCCGCGCCACCTTCCAGATCGCCCACTACATTGCGATGCTCTATGAGGGGCGGATCATCGCCCACGGAACCCCCGACGAGATCCGCTCGAACCGGAATCCCTACCTGGTGCAGTTCCTGCAAGGGAGCTCCGAGGGTCCCATCCGGATCCAGTAAGGACTGCCGTGAAGCGCATGTCACCCGAAGCGAAGGTGGGGCTGTTGGTTCTCGCGGGCCTGCTCCTGCTCGTGTACATGTCCTTCAAGGTGGGAAAGATCGGCTTCGGCCCGGGAGGCGGCTACACGGTGTCCCTGGAGCTCGACAACGCCGTCGGGCTCTCCAAGGATGGGGAAGTCCTGGTGGCGGGCATTCCCGTGGGCCGGGTCGAGGAGATCCGGCTGCGGAACGGACGAGCCTTGGTGGTGCTGCGGCTTCGAGGGGATGTCGAGCTTCCGATCGACAGCACCGGCAACGTGCGGACCCAGGGAGTTCTCGGAGAGAAATACGTGGAGATCCAACCCGGCACGAGCCGGCAAGCGCTCGAGGAGGGATCGGTTCTGCCGGCCGGCCCGCCCCCGGGGGATCTGGACCGCCTCGTCACCAACCTCAACGAGGCGGCCGCCGACATCCAGCGGGTGACGGGGCGCCTGGCCAACGTGCTCGGGACCCAGGAAGGGGAGGACAGCTTCCGCGACCTCTTGGAGGGCCTGCGTGACACCGCTGTCTCCCTGAGGGAGGTGGTGGCGGAGAACCGGGAGGCGCTCAAGGCGTCGTTGGACACCGTGGCCGCTCTGTCCGGGGACCTCCGTGACCTGGTGGCTCGCAACCGGGCGAACATCGACGAGAGCCTCGAGCGCGTGCGGGACCTCACCGAGACCCTGGCGGAGCACACCCCCGGAATCGCCAGAAATCTCGAGGCCCTCACCGGGGACCTGGCCTTGGTGGTGTCCGAGAGCCGGGAGGATTTCCAGGTCGGCGTGGCGAATCTCCGCGTGGCGTCTGCCGAGCTCGCGCAGACCCTGGGCTCCCTGAACCGTGCCGAAGGTACCCTCGGCAAGCTCATCCACGACGACTCCCTCCACCGGGACCTGGACGCCGCGCTGGGGGACGTGCGCGACGTGCTGGGCCGTCTCGAGCGGGGGGAAGGGACCCTGGGGAAGTTGCTGACGGACGACACGGCCTACTCCGAGCTCTCCGAGAGCCTGGGGAGCCTGCGCAGCATCGCGGACAAGATCGACCGGGGCGAGGGGACCCTGGGAAGGCTCGTCAACGAGGAGAGCGTCCACCACAACCTGAATCAGACGCTGGAGGGGATCACCGACTTCGTGGCCGGCACGAACCGCTTCCAGTTCGAGCTCGGGTACAGCGGGGAGTATCTCGCGAAGCTCGGGGAGGGCAAGCACACCTTCGGGCTCGAGATTCGGCCGCGCCCGGACCGCTTCTATTACGTGGGCCTGGTGGACGACCCCCGGGGGGACGAGGAAACCAAGGTCACCGAGCGCGTGATCTCGGACGAGGGTGGTACCCGCACGGTGCGGGAGGAAGAGACGGTGACCCGGGATCGGTTCAAGTTCTCGGCCCAGGTGGGCAAGCGCTTCTCTCTCCTCACGGTGCGGGGCGGGATCCTGGAGTCGTCCGGGGGGGTGGGGGCCGACCTGGATCTGCTCTCGGACCGGCTCCGCCTGACCTTCGAGGCCTTCGACTTCGCGAGGGACGAGGGCCCGCCGCACCTCAAGCTTGCCGCCCGCTGGACGGTCCTGAAGCATCTCTTCGTCACGGCGGGCCTGGACGACTTCATCGACAACAAGGGCCGGGCGGACTACTTCGTGGGGGGCGGGATCCGGTTCCTGGACGACGATATCAAGTACCTGCTCTCGCCGGCGGCGAGTGCGGCACGGTAGGGGCGGGCGGCGGACCGAAGCGCGACGCGGGAGGACGGCTGATGGCGAGAGTGGGCAGGGCGATCGTGAGCGTCTCGGACAAGGAGGGGGTAGTGGAGTTCGCCGCCGGGCTCGCCCGAAGGGGTGTGGAGCTCCTGTCCACCGGGGGTACGGCCCGGATGCTTCGAGAGGCGGGGGTGGCGGTCACCGAAGTGAGCGCCTACACCGGTTTCCCGGAAATGCTGGACGGACGGGTCAAGACGCTGCACCCGAAGATCCACGGAGGGATCCTGGGTCTGCGGGACCGACCGGAGCACGCTGCCCAGATGAAGGCCCACGGCATCGAGCCGATCGACCTCGTCGCCGTGAACCTGTATCCCTTCGAACAGACGGTCTCCCGGGAGGGTTGCTCCCTCGAGGAGGCGGTGGAGCAGATCGATATCGGAGGCCCGTGCATGATCCGGGCGTCGGCCAAGAACCACCGGCACGTGACGGTGGTGGTCGATCCGGCGGACTACCCCCGGGTCCTGGACGAGCTGGACCGACTCGGGGGCGAAACGAGCCCGGAGCTGCGCTTCGAGCTCGCGGCGAAGGCCTTCGGGCGCACGGCCCGTTACGACGCAGCGATCAGTGGGTGGCTGGAGGGGAGAGGGGCATGAAGGTCCTGGTGGTGGGCGGCGGGGGGCGCGAGCACGCCCTGGTGTGGAAGATCGCCCAGAGTCCCAAGGTCTCCCGAGTCTATGCCGCCCCGGGAAACGCGGGCACAGAGGGGCTGGCCCACAACGTCGCCCTCGACGCGGAGAACGTAGAGGGGCTCGCCGCGTTCGCCGAGGCCGAGGGGATCGGCTTGACGGTCGTGGGCCCCGAAGGGCCCCTGGTCCTGGGGCTGACGGATCGGTTCCGAGAGCGAGGGCTGCGGGTGTTCGGGCCCAGCCGGGCTGCAGCTCGCCTCGAGGGCTCCAAGGCGTTCGCCAAGGCCAAGATGGCCCGGTTCGGGGTTCCCACGGGGGAGTACCGGGAGTTCACCGAACCCGGCGAGGCCAGGGCCTACATCCGGGAGAAGGGCGCGCCCCTCGTGGTGAAGGCCGACGGCCTCGCGGCGGGGAAGGGGGTGATCGTCGCCCGCACGGTGGAGGAGGCCCTGGAAGGCGTGGAGTCCATGATGGTGGAGCGCGCCTTCGGCGAGGCGGGGCGCACCGTGGTGGTGGAAGAGTTCCTGGAGGGGGAGGAGGCGAGCTTCCTCGCCTACTGCGACGGCAAGACCGTGCTTCCCATGGCATCGAGCCAGGACCACAAGCCCGTCTTCGACGGCGACCGGGGCCCGAACACGGGGGGGATGGGGGCCTACAGCCCGGCACCGGTCTTGAGCCCGGACCTCTTCCAGGCCGCGGTGGACACCGTCGTCCGCCCGATGGTCGAGGGGATGGCCGCGGAAGGGACGCCGTACGTGGGGGTGTTGTACGCGGGCCTGATGATCCGGGACGGGGGCCTCAAGGTCCTCGAGTTCAACTGCCGTTTCGGCGACCCGGAGTGCCAGCCCATCGTGATGCGGATGAAAGGGGACCTGGTTCCGGTTCTCGAAGCCTGCATCGACGGCCGGCTCGAGCACGTGGAGTTGGAGTGGGACCACCGGGCTGCCGTCTGCGTGGTCATGGCCTCCCAGGGATACCCCGGCAGCTATCCGAAGGGGGTCGAGATCCGCGGCCTGGAGGAAGCGGGGCGGGATCCCGACATCGTGGTGTTTCACGCGGGCACCCGGAGGAGCGACGGAAAGGTCGTGACCGCCGGCGGGAGGGTGCTGGGGGTGACGGCCCTGGGGGATGGGGTGGACCAGGCCCTCCGGCGGGCGTACGATGCCGTGGGTGCCATTTCCTGGCCGGGGGCCCACTACCGCACCGACATCGGGCGCAAGGCCCTCGAGAGGTGCTGAGGGCGGGGATCAGGGCCACTCGCCGGCCGGGGCGGGCCCCGCCCGCTGGGCAGTCGGTGGAATTTGGCGTCCGAGCGCGCTGGTGACCGGGCCCGCTTGACCGCCCCGGGGTGCGGTGCTATACAGGGCCGCGATCCGCGAGTACAGGGGCGCTTCCATTGGGAGAGGCGCCGTCACCATCACGGGAGGAGGAAATGCCATGAAGAAGTTGATCCTTGTCGCCGCTGCTGTGCTGATCTGCGCCGGTGTGGGCCTGACCATCGCCGCGACTGCCCCGACGGAGCCGATCACCATCGCTACCGAAGGAGCCAAGCGGGACCCCGTGACCTTCGACCACGCCAAGCACGCGGACTTGAAGTGCGAGCAGTGCCACCACAATGGTCTCGACGAGCCCAAGTGCGGCGTCTGTCACACGGTGGAGGGTAAGGACGGCGTCTCGAAGGCCCAGGACGCCATGCATGCCCGGACCACCGGTGCCTGCCGCTCCTGCCACTTCGACGACGGCGCCCAGAAGCTCCGGTGTGGAGACTGCCACAAGAAGTAATCGCCTTCGCAACGGCGACAGCACAGAAGGGCGACCCCGCGGGTCGCCCTTCTGTCGTCAGAAGGTCGACCGCGAGGGCGCGAGGCACCCGGCGTGGTGTCGTGTGCCGCAGACTCACACCGGCGGCTCCGTTACCGGCCCCGCGGCTTCGGGGCCGACCTGGACCGTGCAGGTAATGGGGCCGCCGGCCGCAGTCGTTCTGCTTGCGGCTGTCTGTTTCGGGCTTGACGCGCGAATAAGTGTGGGTTAAATACGTTAAACATACTTTAATGTGGACTTTCGCTCCGGAGTCGCCCCGTGCCGGACAACATCGGCCCCCGCCTCAGGACCCTCCGGGAAGGCCGCCGCCTGACCCTGAAGCAGCTCGCGGACCAGGTCGGGTGCACCGGTGCCCACCTCTCGCAGATCGAGAACGGCCACACCTCCCCCTCCATCGCGACCCTCAAGCGAATCGCCGAGGCCCTCGGCGTGAACATCGTCGACTTCTTCAGTGAGAAGGAGACCACCGAGCCCGTGGTGACCCGCGAGGAGGATCGGCGCGACGTCTACCTGAGCAACTGGAACGCCCGCATCCAGCAATTGGTGGGGTCGACCGAGGGCAAGCTCATGCAGCCGTTCTTCACGGTCGTCGCCCCCGGGGGCGGGTCCCACGATGCCTACAGCCACGTGGGGGAGGAGTTCGGAGTGGTGCTTCACGGTACCCTCACCATCACCGTGGGCGAGAATACCTATCGAGTTCGGCCCAAGGAAAGCTTCTACTATTCCTGCCGGGTGCCCCACCGCTGGGTCAACGAGGGTGATGAGGAGGTCGAGGTGGTGTGGGTGGTGGCACCGCCCACGTGGTAGCCGGATTTCGTGGACGTTCGGCACGGCTGAGCAACCCCAACACACGACGGAGGACGGCGATGAAGATCCGGACGCAGAGCAGAGCGGGTAGATGGGTGACCTTCCTGGCGGGCGTGGCGGTCGCCCTGACCGTTGCCGGCGGTGCCGGTGCCTCCGAGCCCACGATGCACATCAAGTTCAGCACCTGGCACCCGCCGGCGAGCCGCGAAGTGCGCACGGTCTGGGCACCGATGCTCGAGGAGCTCAAGAAGCGCAGCAACGGACGGATAACTTACACCCTCTTCGCGGGCGGGGCCCTGGGGTCCGGTCCGGAGCACTTCGACATCGTGAAGAACGGCCTGTCGGACATGGGCTACTTCACCGCGACCTGGACGCCGGGCCGGTTTCCGCTTTCCGACGTCCTCTCCCTGGCGACCTGGACGGAGGGCAAGGACGTCTCGACCGAGATCGGGAACAGGATGCACGACGAGGTCCTTCACAAGGAGTTCGAGGGAGTCAAGGTCCTGGAGCTCAACGGCTGCATCCAGGCCTTCCTGTGGACGAAGAGGCCGGTCCAGAATCTGGAGGACGTCAGGGGCCTCAAGATCCGAAGCCCCGGCGGCCATCAGACCAACTACATCAAGAGCATCGGCGCAGAACCCGTGTTCATGCCCCTGGGCGACGTCTACCTCTCCCTCGAGACCGGGACGATCGACGGCGTCGTGACCTGCTCGCCTCTGGTCCTCGCGTTCAAGCTCCACGAGGTGGTGAAACACGGGGTCGTGGCCACTTTCGGATGCGTCACCGAGGGGGTGGTGATGAACGAGAAGAGCTGGGAACGGACCCCGGAGGACCTGAAGCCGATCATTCTCGAGGTCGTCGGGAACCCCTTCGGGACCACCCACGGCCTGAACCGCGATGTCTACAAGACCATGATGCAGGAGATCCAGGACACGGGCGTCACCCTGTACGAGCTGCCGCTGGAGGAGCAGGCTCGTTGGTCGGCCCGGTTCCAGGAGGAGACCCGCAAGTGGGTGGACAGCCTCGAGGCCAAGGGGCTGGCGGCGAAGGACTCCGTGATCATGTACAACCGGATCGCCGAGGAGGCGGGCGCCAAGTGCGAGGCCTTCCCCCAGGAGTGGCATTAGGGCGCACGGGGCGCGCTGTAGGTTGCTCGTCGCTCGTGGTCGGTTGTCCCGCGGGGGTCGCAGCACGGTGACCGCGCAGCGCGCCGGTAGCCGCAGGTCGGGCTAGCCTGCGAGGGCGTACCCCGACGTGGTCCGCGCGTGGCCGTGGTCGCGGTGGGCGGCGCCCACCCTGCGGGATCCCGGGCCGCCGGAGGGGAGGCTCCCGGGCCGACCAGGCCTTGGCAGCCTGAGGTGAAGCCCCGCGTGAAGGAAGAGGGCGGATCGCCAACCACAGGGAAGAGTGGGAGACCATGGAGATCCTCAGCGGGTTACGGCGGGCCGTTCGCGCGACGACCTACGGACTTTCCTTCGCCGGGATGTTCGCGCTGCTGCCCCTCATGCTGCTGACCTCCGCCGAGGTGGTGGGGCGGGCCGCCTGGTCCCGCCCCATCCCCGGGGCGGTGGAGCTCTCGAGCTATCTCCTGGCGGTCTTCGTCCTCCTCGGTATCGGGTACACCCAACAGGTGAAGGGGCACGTTCGGGTGGAGATGCTCACATCCCGCCTGCCGGCGCGGGGTGCCGCCGCCCTGCAGATCTTCACCACGGTCCTGAGCCTCGGCATCGTCGGGGTCCTGGCCTGGCAGGGCTGGGTCCTGGGGATGGAGGAGCGGGCGGTTTCGGACATGCTCCGGGTGCCCCAGAAGCCCTTTCGCCTCCTGGTGGCGGTAGCCGGGGCCGCCCTCTTCCTGGAGCTCCTCCTCGATCTCGCGGAGGCGACCGCAAGGCTGGTGAGGCGATGAGCCTTGACCCTGTGACCGCTGGCGTCCTGGGCACGGCCGCCGTCTTCGTGCTCCTCTTCCTCGGCATGCCCATAGCCTTCGCCCTCATGCTGGTGGGGTTTTCGGGGATCGCCTACCTGGCATCCTTCCAGGCGGCCCTCCCCGTGGTGGCTCGGACCGTGTACGAGGTGTCGGCCTACTACCCGTACACCGTCATCCCCCTCTTCGTCGTCATGGGGGGGTTCGCCGGGAGCTCCGGCCTCACCCGCGATCTCTACGCGGCCTTCGACAAGTGGCTGGGAAGGCTGCCGGGGGGCCTCGGCGTGGCCACGATCGGCGCCTGTGCGGGCTTCTCGGCGGTCTCCGGTTCGTCGGTGGCCACCGCGGCAGCCATGGGGACGGTTGCCCTGCCCGAGATGAAGCGCTACGGGTACGACCCCCGGCTGGCGACGGGCAGCGTGGCGGCGGGCGGTACCCTGGGTTTCCTCATCCCCCCCAGCATCGGTTTCGTGGTGTACGCCATGCTCACGGAGCAGTCCGTGGGCCGGCTTCTGGTTGCCGGGATCCTGCCGGGGCTCCTGCTCTCCCTGGCCTACGTGGCCATCATCGTGGTGCTCGTGAAGGTCAACCCGCGTCTGGCCCCCGGCCAGAGCGGAACGGTCACCTGGGGCGAGCGGTTCGCATCGCTCCGGGGCGTGTGGGAGCCGCTGCTGCTCTTCGTCCTGGTGATGGGGGGGATCTACCTGGGGTTCTTCACCCCCACCGAGGCCGGGGCCGTCGGCGCGACGGTGCTGCTGCTCGTCGCGCTGCTGAAGGGGGTGCTGACCTGGCGGACCCTGGTGGAGGCCCTGCGGGAGGCCGTGCGCATCTCGGTCATGGTGCTCTTCCTGGTGGCCGGGGCCAACGTTTTCAGCTACTTCCTGGCCCTGTCCACCATCCCGATGCAGGTGGCGATGTGGGCGGGGGACCTGGAGGTGTCGCGCTACGTCATCCTCGCCGCGATCCTGGTCACGTTCCTCTTCCTCGGCTGTTTCCTGGATGCCATCTCGATGATGGTCTTGACCATGCCGGTGATCTTCCCGGTCGTCACGGCCCTGGGCTTCCATCCCATCTGGTTCGGTGTGATCGCGGTCCTCATGATGGAGGCGGGCCTCATCACGCCCCCCATGGGTCTGAACGTCTTCACCGTCGCCGGGGTGGCCGGCGACGTGCCCGTGGAGCGGATCTTCCGGGGAGCAGCACCGTTCTTGCTCGCCATCTTCGCGGTGGTCGTGCTGGTCACCGTGTTTCCCCAGATCGCCCTGTATCTGCCCCGCATGATGCTGCGCTGAGGAGCGTGGACGTGGCGACGACAGCCCTCCCGGCCGACGGAAGACTCGTGATTTCCTTCACCCTCAACGGGCGGGCCGTGGAGGCCGAGGCGGAGCCCCACCGCACGCTCCTGTGGCTCCTGCGCGAGCACTTCGACCTGATCGGCGCCAAGGAGGGATGCGGGGTAGGTGAGTGCGGGGCCTGCACCGTGCTCCTGGACGGCCGGACGGTGAACGCGTGCCTGGTGCTGGCCGGCAAGGCCGAGGGGCGCGACGTCCGCACCGTCGAAGGGCTCGGTGGGCCCGAGGCGCTCCACCCGCTCCAGGAGCGCTTCGTGGAGAAGGGCGCGGTGCAGTGCGGCTTCTGCACGCCGGGCATGCTGCTGTCGGCCGCGGCGCTCCTGGCGCGCCGCCCCGACCCAACCCGGGACGAGATCAGGGTCGCCCTGTCCGGGAATCTGTGCCGCTGCACGGGCTACAACCAGATCGTGGACGCGGTGCACGCGGCGGCCCGCGACGCGGCGCGGGAGCGGGGGGCTTCGGGATGAGCGGGTTCCGCTACCTGAGGCCCGCCACCCTGGAAGAAGCCCTCGAAGCCCTTCAGCGCGGCGGCGAGGGGACCCGTGCGGTGGCGGGAGGTACGGACCTGATGGTGGCGGTGCGCCACGGCAAGGTAGCGCCCCGCGCCGTGGTGGACGTCACCCGGGTGCCCGAGCTCCGGGTGCTCCGGGAGGAGGAGGACGGCACGCTCCTCCTGGGTGCCGCGGTCACCCACGCCGAGGCGGCCGAGAGCCCTCTGGTTCGCCGCCTGGCCCCCGTGCTGGCGAGGGCCTGCGCGACCGTGGGGTCGGTGCAGATCCGAAACCTTGGCACCCTGGGCGGCAATGCGGTAAACGCCTCGGCGGCCGCCGACACCCTGCCGGCGCTGGCCGCCCTCCGCGCCCGTTTCGAAGTCGCGGGGTCGGGCGGGAGGCGCAGGGTGCCGCTGGAAGAGTTCTTTCGCTGCCCGGGGCAGACGTGCCTCGGGACCGGGGAGCTCCTGTCGGCCATCCGCCTCCCCCTGCAGCCTGCCCACGGCGCAGCCTTCCTCAAGGTGGGACGCCGCCGGGCCGCTGCCATCAGCCGCCTCTCGGTGGCGGCCATGGTGAACCCGGAAGCTGGGCTCGCCCGGATCGCCGTGGGGGCCGTCTTTCCCCGCCCGGGCCGCATCGCAGCAGCCGAGGAGGCGCTCCGACGGGGGTTCGGCGAGGCCTTCCTGGAGGAGGCCGGCCGGGCCGCCGAAGCCGCAGTGCGGGAGATCTCGGGGGGTCGCGCGTCCATGGCCTACAAGCTGCCGGTCACCCGGCACTGCGTGACCAGAGCACTGCGCCAGGCTCTCGAGGCGTTTGCCGCGGGCCGGGGGGAGGACGAGCCGTGAGCCTTCGCGCCGTCGGCTCCCGCGCCCCCCGCCGCGACACCCTGGGAAAGGTCCTGGGGACCCTTCGCTTCACGGCCGACCTCAAGGTGCCCGGGCTCCTGCACCTCGCGGTGGTGCGTTCCACCGAGGCCCACGCCCGGGTCGCCGAGGTCCGCACCGCCTCGGCGCTCGCGGTGCCCGGCGTCGTGCGCATCTTCACCGCGGCCGACGTGCCGGGGGAGAACCGTTACGGCATCATCCGGCTCACCGCGGACCAGGCCCTGCTCTCGGACCGGGTGCGCATGGTGGGAGATGCGGTGGCCCTGGTGGCGGCAGAAACGCCGGAAGCCGCGGCCCTGGGGGCGAGCCGGGTCGCCGTGGCCTACGAACCCCTGCCCGCGATCACGAGCCTCGAGGAGGCGTTGGCCGCGGGGGCGGCACCCATCCACGAGAAGGGCAACCTGTGCTTCGAGCAGCGGGTGGAGCGGGGAGACGTTGAGGCGGCCTTCTCCCGGGCTGCTGCGGTGGTGGAGCGCACCTACCGCACCACCTGGATCGAGCACGCCTACCTCGAGCCGGAGGCCGCGGTTGCCCATCGGGACGGGAACGGCGTGCTGACCGTGACGTGCTCCACCCAGAACCCCCACTACGACCGGGACGATCTCTGCCGGCTCCTGGGACTGCCTGCGGAGCAGGTGCGGGTGATCCAGGCCCCCACCGGGGGAGGCTTCGGGGGCAAGCTCGACCTCTCGGCACAGCTCTACGTCGCGCTCGCCACCTGGCACACGGGCCGACCCTCGCGCCTGGTGTACTCCCGGGAGGAGTCCTTCCTCGCGTCGGGCAAGCGACACCCCTTCGTCATGCGCTACCGCAGCGCCGCCGACGCCGAGGGGAACCTCCTGGCGGTGGAGGCGGACCTCCTGGCCGACACCGGCGCCTACGCCTCCTATGCGCTGGCCGTGGCGATGCGGGCGGCGGTTCACGCCGCCGGCCCCTACCGGGTACCCCACGCCCGCATCCGCTCCCGGGCAGTGTACACCAACCACCCCTTTTCCGGGGCGATGCGCGGCTTCGGCACCCCCCAGGCGGCCTTCGGCCACGAGAGCCAGATGGACCTCCTGGCCGAGGCCCTCGGGATGGACCCGGTGGCCCTGCGGCTGCGAAACGCCCTGCGGCCCGGGGACGTGACGGTGACCGGGCAGGTGCTCGAGCACAGCGTGGGCATCGTCCCGTGCCTGGAGAAGGTGGACGCGGTCCGGGACCGGTGGCGCAGGAACTGCCGCAACGATCGGGATCACCTGCGGGGCATCGGCGTCGGCGCCATGCTCTACGGCATCGGCAACACCGGCGTCTCCAACCCCTCCACCGCCCAGGTGGAGCTGGGCTCCGACGGGCGCTTCACCCTCTTCACCGGCGCCGCCGACATCGGGCAGGGCTCGGACCAAGTGCTCCTGGCGGTGTGCGCCGAGGCACTGGGGACGGAGCCGGCCCGGCTGCGCTTGGTGCGCGGCGACACGGGCCGTACCACCAACGCAGGGTCGACCTCCGCGAGCCGCCAGACCTACATCTCGGGGGGCGCGGTGCTCGACGCGACCCTGCGGCTGCGGGACCGGCTCCTGGCCCGGGCCGGAGTGCTCCTGGAGGTGCCCCGGGGGGACCTGGAGCTGGCGGACCGGGCGGTGCGGAGCCGCTCCTGTCCCTCGCGCGGCCTGGGGCTCGAGCGGCTGGCAGCAGCCTTTGCAGCTGCCGGCGAGGCCGCCCGGGAGGCGGGGAGCTTCGACCCGGACACCTCCGCCCTCGATCACCGAACCGGCCAGGGGCGGCCCTACGGCACCTACGCCTTTGCCGCCCAGGTCGCACAGGTGGCGGTGGACCGGGCCACGGCGCAGGTGCAGGTGGAACGGCTTGCCGCCGCCCACGACGTGGGCCGAGCCATCCACCCACCCGGGGTGCTCGGGCAGATCACGGGGGGAGTCGCCATGGGCCTGGGGATGGCGCTCATGGAGGAGTTTCGCCCCGGGCAGGACGTGAATCTCGACACCTATCTCGTCCCCACGGCCCTCGACGTGCCCCGGCTCACGCCCATGTTCGTGGAGTGCCGCGAGCCCACGGGCCCGTACGGCGCCAAGGGGGTGGGCGAGCCCGCCCTGATCCCCACGGCACCCGCGGTGGCCAACGCCCTGAGCCGTGCTTGCGGAGCGAGAATCCACAGCTTGCCCGCCACCCTCGAGCGCGTGCTCGAGGCCCTGGAGGGCCGGGAGGAGTGACATGGGGCTGACCAAGATCGTGAACGTGGGGTGCCTGGTCTCGGGGGACGTGCGCGCGCCGCTCCTGGATGCCGACGCGCTCCTCGTCGAGAGGGGGAAGATCGCCGCCGTGGGGCGGGGGGCCGACCTCGCCCATTCGGCGGCGGAGCGGGTGATCGACGCCCGGGGCTGCGCGGTGACCCCCGGCCTCCTCGACTCCCACGTGCACCCGGTGCTGGGGGACTACACCCCCCGCCAGCACCAGGTGGGTTTTCTCGAGAGCGAGGTCCACGGCGGCGTGACCACGGCGATCAGCGCCGGCGAGGTGCACCTGCCCGGCCGCCCCAAGGACCCCGCAGGGGTCAAGGCCCTGGCCATCCTCGCCGCACGCTCCTTCGCAGGGTTTCGCCCGGGGGGAATGAAGGTGGTGGGGGGGGCCGTCATCCTAGAGCCCGGACTGACCGAGGCCGACTTCGCCGAACTGGCCCGCGGCGGGGTGCGCACCGTGGGGGAGATCGGCCTCGGGGGGATCAAGACGCCTGGGGACGCCCGCCCCATGGTGGCATGGGCGAAGGCCCAGGGGATGACGGTGCTCATGCACATGGGGGGCACCTCCATCCCGGGCTCTTCGACGGTGACCGCCGAGGAGGTCCTGGCGGCGGGGGCCGACGTGGCCTGCCACACCAACGGGGGCCCCACGGCGGTGAGCGCCGGCGAGATCTCGGCCATCGTGAGGGACGGCCGGATCTACGTGGAGATC
The DNA here is from genome assembly GCA_033551855.1 of Deferrisomatales bacterium. Taxonomy (GTDB): domain Bacteria; phylum Desulfobacterota; class Deferrisomatia; order Deferrisomatales; family JACRMM01; genus JBFLZB01. Next base: position 6,999 of record JAWSUI010000014.1, on the reverse strand, counting down.
GTGCACTGCGGCAATCCGAAGATGGCCGTGCACGCCGCCCGGGAGGCCGTTGCCGCCGGAGCCCAGGAACGGGTGATCCTGGGGAACGACGCCCCCTCGGGCACGGGGGTCATCCCCCTGGGGATCCAGCGGGTCATTGCCCACCTGGCGAGCCTGGCTGATGTGGACCCGGGGATGGCCATCGCCTGGGCGACCGGCAACACGGCGCGCTGCCACAAGCTCCCCCAGGGCCGCATCGCCGTCGGCGCCCCGGCGGATCTCGTCTTCTGCGACGCCCCCATGGGATCGGTGGGGGGCGACCTCCTCTCCGCCTACCGGGCCGGCGACACCCCAGGGGTGAGCATCGTGATGGTGGACGGGGAGATCGTCGTCAAGAAGAGCCGCAACACCCCACCGGCCAAGCGGGTCGCTGTGGTGACGAAGGGGTGACGGGTACCGCGTGAGGCGTGACACGTGAGAGTGAAACGTGGGCACCCATGGGTCCCATAGGTCCCACTGGTCCCATCGGACTCCAACCGACGACAGGCCCTCCATGAAGATTCTTCCCGACCGCTGCACCGCCTGCGGCAAGTGCGTCGCCAACTGCCCCCTGGAGTGCGTGGCCCTGGTGGACCGGGTGGCGGTAATCTCGCCGGAGTGCGTGGACTGCCGGGTGTGCCTGCGGGTGTGCCCCGAGGGGGCGGTGGCCGAAGAGCTCCCCGGCGACGATCCCCGGGTCACCTGCGGGTCCTGCCCGGTGGCGTGCCGGGTCCCCGAGGGGGCAACGGGGGCTTGCCAGCGCTACGCCAACCGGGGAGGCACCCTGGTGCGCAACGCGCCGCTGCGGTCCTTCGAGGACGTGCGCGAGGTCGTGGGGCCCGACTGGGAGCCCGCCGTGCGCGAGCCCCTGGTAACGGGAATCGGCGCCGGCACCACCTACCCCGACTGCCGCCCCGCCCCCGTGATCGTCCGGGGGTTGAGCCGCGGGGTGGACGTGGTGACCGTGGTCACCGAGACGCCTCTTTCCTACAGCAGCGTCAAGGTGAAGATCGACACCGACGCCTACCTGGGGGAGGAGGGGTCTCCCGTTCTCGCCGGGGGCGAAAAGATCGGCCACGTGACCACCGAGGAGTATGGGTCGAAGATCCTCTCCCTCGGCGGGGCGAACACCCTCACGGGCCCCCACGGCTTCCGGGCCGCCCGGGTCATGACCGCGCTCGCCAACCGGGAGCGGGTGAAGCTTCGAGTGGAGGGGGGAAGCCGCCTGGAGGCGCAGGCCGGGCACGCCCCCGTGGTGGACGGCACGCCCATCGGGGTGATGCGGGTCGGGTGCGGGAGCGCCACGGTGGGGCTCTTCGCGCCGCTGCTCCTCGAGGCGGCGGACGAGGTGGTGGTGCTCGACAGCCACCTGACGGGCCTCCTCACGGAGCACGCGGCGGGCCGGTATCTGGGCGCGACCCCGTCCGGCGTCCGGCTGCGCTTTCGCAAGAGCACCCCCGGCCGGTACTTCGGGGACCACGGCAGCGGCTGGGGCGGCACGTCCATCCAGGACCCCCGGGAGGTCTTCGCCCCGGACGGCCTCGAGAACGTGCGGCCGGGCTCCCGCATCCTCATCACCGAGACCACCGGCCAGTCGTCTGCTTACTTCCGGGTGGGGGCAGACGGAACCCTAGCCCCGGAAGAGCCGACCGCGGCAGCCCGCCGCGCCGTCGGGGCGATCGCCGAGACCTGCCAGGAGAGCCGGGTCTCGGTGCTCTACTGCGGAGGCACCGGAGGGAGCGCCCGGGCGGGGGTGACCCGGCACCCGATCCGCCTCACCCGGGCGGTGCACGCCCGCAAGGCACGGCTCACCGTGGGGGGGGCGCCCGCGTTCCTCCTGCCCGGCGGGGGGATCAACTTCATGGTGGACGTGGAGCGGGTGCTCCGGGGGGCGTTCACCTGGGTTCCGACCCCCGCCCTGGTGATCCCGGTGGAGTACACCATGCGCTGGGAGGACTACGACGCCATGGGCGGCCACCTGGAGGCCGTAAGACCCCTGGAGGAGGCCCTTGCCCGCCGCCGCCCTTGAGTCGCCGGCGCAGCGCGCCCCGGAACGCCGATTCGAGCGGCTGGGCAGAGGGAGGCTCCGGGTAGAGTGGGGCCCGGTGAGCCTGGTGCTCGCCGCGCGCGGCCCGGCGGAAATGCCTCCGGGGAGTCTGGAGGGGGCCGGGGCCCGAGCGCTCCAGGCGCTCGAGGAGCTCGCGGGCCACCAGCGGCTCCTGGGCGTCGACCTGCGCCGGATCCGCAACTCCGACGGGCTCCCCCCGGTGACCCGGGCCCTCGTGGAAACTCCCCGGCCGTTCGCCGAGGAGGGCGTCACGCCGCTCATAGCCGTGGCCGGGGTTGTGGCCGACGCCGTCGCCGACTTCCTGGCCGAGCAAGGCGCCACCTGGGTCGCGGTGAGCAACGGCGGCGACGTGGCGCTGCGGCTGGCTCCCGGGGAATCCGCCTGGGTGGGGCTGGTGCCGAGGGTGGACGCCCCGGACCCCATCGCCCGGGTCCGGGTGGGTGCGGGGGACGGCATCGGCGGGGTCGCCACCAGCGGTTTCGGGGGCCGGAGCCTCACCCTGGGGATCGCCGACGCCGCCACGGTGTTCGCCGGCCGGGCGGGTCTTGCCGACGCCGCCGCGACGCTCGCGGCCAACGCGGTCCACGTGGACTCCCCCGCCGTGGAGCGGGTGCCCGCCGAGACCCTCGACCCGGAGACCGACCTCTCCGGCCGACTCGTCACCCGGCGGGTGGGCTTTCTCTCCGAATCCGAGGTAGACGCCGCCCTCGACCGGGGCGCCGCCTGGGCCCGAGCCCGGGTGGACGAAGGCCTGATCTGCGGCGCGGTCCTGGCCCTGCGCGGCCGCTGGCGCTTTGTCGGCTGGCCCGGGGAAGGGGGCCTGGCCGTGTCGGACGGGAAATTTTGACGGGATAACGGGATGGAACGGATGAGAGAGAAGCCTCCCACAACCAAGAGGGGCACGTCTCATTCTGTCCATCCTGTCATCCCGTCCAAAACGAAACCCGACTTCGACAGGATCACAGGATGGACAGGATGGAGGAGCGTGGGAAAGAACCTCCCGCAGATCCCGTGATCCCGTCCCAATGAAGCACCGGAAGGAGGACAGACCGTGCAGATCCGAAAGCTCGTCACCATCGTGGAGGAGACTCGCACCGAGGCGGGGCGGGCCGTGAACCCGCCCACCCGCCGGGCGGCAGCGCTCGCCGTCATCGCGAACCCCCTTGCCGGCCGCTATGCCGAGGACGTGACGATGCTGGTCCAGTCAGGGGAGGAGCTCGGTTCGCTTCTCGGCAAGCGGGCGGTCGAGGCCCTGGGCATCCGCCCCGAGCAGGCCGAGAGCTACGGGAAGGGAGCCATCGTGGGCGTCGGGGGCGAGCTCGAGCACGCGGCGGCGATCCTCCACCCCAAGCTCGGCGCCCCCTTCCGGGAGGCGGTGGGGGGCGGCAAGGCCATCATCCCCTCCTCGAAGAAGATGGGGGTGCCCGGTACCGAGCTCGACGTGCCCCTCCACTACAAGGACGCCGCCTTCGTCCGCACCCACTTCGACGCCATGCCGGTGCGGGTGCAGGACGCCCCGCGGGATGACGAGATCGTGGTGGCGCTGGTCGTTACCGATTCCGGCCGCCCCCTGCCCCGGGTCGGCGGGCTCACCGTGGCGGAAGCGAAGAAGGAAGATGGGCTGAGGTAGGGGTTCGTGGTCCATGGTCCGTCGTGGACAAAGGCCGTCCTTCCCTCCTCCGCAGACCCGTTTCTCCAACAGACCACGGACAGCTGACAACTGACAACGGAGAACCGACCAATGCCCCTTCTGCCTGAAGTGAAGCAACACTACGGCAAGCTGAAGCTCCTGATCGGCGGTGAGTGGGTGGAGTCCGACTCCACCGTGGTCCAGGAGACGACCAACCCGGCCACGGGCGAGGTGATCGCCCAGTTCCCCGAGGCCACCAGGGAAGAGGCCCGGGCCGCGGTAGAGGCCGCACACCGCGCCTACGTGTCCTGGAAGGACGTGTGCCTGCGCGACCGCGCCAAGCTCCTCTTCGACCTGCGCGGCCGGCTCGACGAGAAGGAGGAAGAGCTTTCGCGCATCCTCACCCAGGACCACGGCCGCACCATCGAGGAGAGCCGGGGCTCGGTGCGGCGGGTGATCGAGAACGTCGAGTCCGCGTGTTCCGCCGCCTATGGGCTGGTCAAGGAAAACGAGCATCTCGACCAGCTGGCCACGGGCATCGACCAGTGGCTCACCTGGGAGCCCCTGGGCCCCTTCCTTATCGTCACCCCGGGCAACATCCCCATGCACGCGTGGTCCTCCTTCGTGCCCTACGCGCTCGCAGCGGGGTGCACCGTGGTGGTGAGCCCGAGCCGCCAGGATCCCGTGGCGGCCGACGCCATCAGCCGCGTGGCGGCCGAGGTTTTCCCCGCGGGGGTCATCAACCTCATCCACGGCGGGCGCCAGATCAACTCCGAGATCCTGCGCCAGCCCGAGATCCAGGGGGTGGGGTTCATCGGCTCGACCTCCGCCGGGTGGGACCTCCACCGTCAGTGCGGCGAGCTCGGGAAGCCTTCGTCCCTGAACGGAAACGGCAAGAACAACGTGGTCATCATGCCCGACGCGGACTTCAACCAGGCTGCCGTGTGGCTGCTGCGTTCCTGCTTCGGGATGAACGGGCAGCGTTGCCTGGGCTCGGACAACGTCATCGTGGTGGGCGACCGCCACGACGAGCTGAAGGCGAAGTTCGTGGCCGCCGCCAAGACGATGAAGCTCGGATACGGCCTGGACGAGTCCGTGGGACAGGGGCCCCTGTGTACCCCGGCGGGGCGCGACAAGGTCCTCGACTGGCTCGAGCGGGCGTTGGGCGAGGGGGCCAAGATGGTGCTGGACGGCAGGGGAGCGCAGGTGGAAGGCTATCCTGGGGGCTACTGGCTCGCCCCCACCATCCTCGAGGACGGCCGCCCCGACATGCAGACCTCGGTGGAAGAGGCGTTCGGCCCGGTCGCCGTGCTCATGCGGGCCACGAGCCTCGAAGAAGCCCTGGGGTGGATCAACGGGACCGAGTTCGGCCACTCGGCCTGCATCTTCACCGAGAGCGGGAAGACCGCCCGCAAGTTCACACGGGAGGCCCAGGTCGGCAACATCGGGATCAACGTGGCGGTGCCCCAGCCCTACGCGTTCTTTCCCCTCGGGTCGAAGAAGACCTCCTTCCTCGGCAGCGCCAAGAGCCGCATGGCCTCCATGCGCCTGTTCCTCGACGAGAAGACGGTGACGGCGCGGTGGGTGTGAGGGGCAGGGATGCCGGGCACTCGCCATCCGAGCGCCCGGCGGACGGATAGGGGGGCGGACAGGGGGATGGGGGTCCTTGCGCCGTGTAGTCGAACCGTGCCCGTCGGGGTATCCTGTCCTCGCCCCTGTCACCCAGCGGAGGAGGGAGGACCGTGAGCCACCCCGAGGCGCCCCTCGATCGGTGGGCCTTCTTCCAGGAGAAACTGGGCCTGGCGGCCGACGAGCTCGTCGTCCTCGAGCCCTACCGGGAGGCCTTTCTCGAGCACCGGGACGAATTTGCCCAGTATCTCAAGGCCCTCCTCCTGGACATCCCGGAGACCCGCCGGATCGTGGAGCTGATGGAACCCCGCGGCGGTCTCGATCGCAATTGGCGCTGCTGGTACGAAGGTCTCTTCACGGAACGCTTCAGCGAGCGTTTCTCCCGCTTCCTGTGGACCAGCGGGATGAGGCACCTCGACCGCAACGTGGACCAGCGATTCATCCACCTCGGGTACTGTGCCGCTCGGCGGTTCCTCGGCGAGATCGTCGAGAGGCGCGTTTCCCCCGACGAGCGCTCCCGCGTGCGGGGCGTGCTGGACAGCATGCTGGACCAGTGCCTCCTGGTTGCCACCGACGCGTTCGTCGCCGGCACCACGCGGTGCGAGCGGGAGGTGATCGACGGGATCGCCCACCAGCTCCGAAACCCCCTCACGGTGCTCGGGGGCTTCACCCGGAAGATCCGGAGCAAGGTGCCCCTCGGTGATCCCATCCAGCCCGTCCTCGAGGTCATGCTCGAGGAGGTCCGCCGGGTCGAGTCGATGGTGGACAACGTCGGGGTCTACATCGAGACCGCGCAGCGGGAGGCGCGGGTCGTGTCCTGCACCCTGAGGGAGGTCCTGGGGGCGGCCTTGGGGCGGCTCCGGAAGGAAGGGTGGGACACCGCAGTGGAGGTGCCGCCTGAAGGGGTCTTCGATCGGCCCCTGGATTCGGATCCCGATCTCCTGGGGATCCTCTTCTATCAGCTTCTCCGCAACGCCCTCGAGGCGGCAAAGACTGCCACGCCGCCGATCGTGCGGGTGGCCGGACGGCTGCAGGAAGGCCCGCCCCCCTTCGTCACCGTGGATCTTTTCAACAACGGCCGCACCCCGCCCGTGGAGGAGCTGGAGCACCTGTTCGCGCCCTTCTATTCCTCCCAGCCGAGAGCCTCGGGGTTTGGTCTGCCGATCGCCGCCCTGATCGCCCGGAAGGTCCACGGCGACGTCGACCTCCGGGTCGTGGCCGGGGAAGGAACCCACACCCTCGTCGACCTCCCGGTTTGGCCCGGCCGGGGCGGGGAGACCCCCCCTGCGTGACCGGCGGCGGGCCTCGCCGGTCTGGCTGCCGCTGACCGCAGCGGTCCTCTTCGGTGCGAGCACCCCCTTTTCGAAGCTCCTGCTCGCGCGCATCGACCCGGTGACCCTGGCGGGGCTCATGTATCTCGGGGCCGGGGTCGGTCTCCTCGGCTGGCGTGCTGCGGCCGCAGGCCTCCGGCGGGGCGTCCCTCGGGAGCCGTCTCTGGGGCGGAGGGACCTGCCGTGGCTCGCCGGGGCCGTCGTGACAGGCGGAGTGGCCGCGCCGATCCTCTTGCTGGCAGGGCTCCGTGAGCTTCCGGCGGCGACCGCCTCGCTGCTCCTGAGCCTGGAGGGTGCCTTCACGGCGGTGCTCGCCTGGGGTT
>JAWSUI010000013.1:0-81057 GCA_033551855.1 Deferrisomatales bacterium | reverse complement strand
TCCTGCGGGTGTGCGGAAAGGATGACACAGAATGGCTTCTAAGTGAACAGTATTGAGGCTAGACCCGATGGGCGAACGACTCGACCCCGGGGATCGGCAGAGAGCCTCCGGGGGCAGGCCGGGAGTGAAGGAATGGTACTTGAGGCCGGACAGAGCCGGGAGCACGCGCTCATTCATGGCGGTTCTCCGACTCGCCCGCCGGGTTCGAGCACGTGATACAGCAGGACCACGACCGACACTGCCTCTTCATCGCCGCAGCGCGGCACGGGCGTCGCGCTGCGGCCGGGCAGGTCGTGCAGGGCAATGGCCCACCGTCGGCGTTCTCGGTCCCCGTGCGGGTGTTCCAGGGAGGGCCCGGGGCGCAGGCTGCGGAGCGCGGTCGATGGGGATACCCACTTTGTTCTCCGCCGGACGCCTGTGCCGGCGACAGCTCGCACGGATGGACCCCGAAATATCAAGGCGAGGCGAGGAAGTGCTAGAGAACTCCGCACAAATGCGGTTGCTCCAGGACAAACGCCTGGGGTCGCCCATCCGGGAGGGGATGACGAGGGTCCCCGGCCTCTCCCGCCCGTGTCTGCGACTTGCCCGCTGCACGCCTTTTCATTTTCTGTTTGACAGCCCTCCTTGAGCACGCTAATAGTTTCCGAAGAGGAAACCTGAGTCCTCGCTTGGCCGAGATTTCCGATGATACGAGAAGAGTATATTGGCCCGAACATTAGGAGAATTAGAGAGGAGAAGGGCTTTACGCTCCCCCGACTGGCTGCTGCGACTGGTTTCACAAAGGGATACCTTTCCAAGATCGAACATGCCGGGAAGGCGCCGCCCGTCGCGACCCTTCTGACGCTGGCCAAGGCCCTGGACGTCGACATTTCCGACCTGTTCGACGGGGGGAGGAACCCGCGCCGGTTCAACCTGCTGCGCCGGGGAGAGCGCAACAGCGTGGCTCGCGGCGCCTCGGACCATGGCTACACCTACCAACCGCTGGCCCCGGGGCTGCCCACCAAGAAGATGGAGCCCTTCGTCATCCAGATCCCGGCGACTGCCCCTGCGGGGGCGGTGTTCCAGCACGAGGGGGAGGAGATGCTGCTGGTGCTCCGGGGCGAGATGAAGTTCTTCTACGGCGAGGAAGAGCACGATCTGCGCGAGGGCGACTGCGTCTATTTCGACTCCGGCATTCCCCACCGCGGCTTCTCCACCGGAGACACGGAGGCCGAGTGCCTCCTCGTGATCCACGCGGCTAAGTGACGGGGGTTGCGGCGGACCGGACTGAGAGGCCCAGCGAGTTTCGGACCGGGAGGCACCATGGACAGGTTGGTCGTCACTGCAGCGATTACCGGGGGAGCGTCTCCGGCCAGCAACCCTTATCTGCCGAAGAATGCCAAACTGCAGATCCAGGCTGCCGTCGATGCCTGGAACGCGGGAGCAACCGTCGTGCACATCCACGCCAGGAACCCGGACACCGGGGAAGCGGAACACCGTGCGGAGTACTTTGCCGAGGCCGTGGCCGGAATTCGCGACCGCACCGACCTGATCGTCAATGTGACGACAGGGGGATCCGGACGTCGGGTGGACGGGGAATGGCTCTACAAGGAAGTCCCCACGGAAAGTGTCCAGGGCCGGGTATCGGTGCTTCCCCAACTTTGCAGGGACCCGGCCACGAAGCCGGACATCGCCTCCTTCAACGCCGGCTCTCCCGTCATCGACATCTACAGCGAGAACAAGAAGGAGTTTCTCCTCAAGTTCGTGATGGTTCAGAGCTTCCCCGATATGCAGCACATGGCACGGGTGATGAAGGAGCTTGGCATCAAACCGGAGCTCGAGTGTTACGACGTCGGGATGATCAATAACGCTCTCTTCCTGCGGAAGATCGGCGAGTTGGAGGACCCGCTCTACTTCCAGCTGGTGATGGGGGTCCTCGGGCAGATCCCTGCCACCCTGGACAATTTGATACACATGCGTCGTTGCATCCCCGAAGGCCTCCCCTGGTCCGTCTGCGCCGTGGGCCTGGACGAGTGGCCGATGGTCACCGCGTCCATGATCATGGGCGGCAACGTGCGAGTGGGCTTCGAAGACAACATCTACCTGGCCCGCGGCAAGCTGGCCAAGAGCAACGCGGAGATGGTCGAGAAGGCCGTCCGAATCGCGCGAGAGCTCGATCGGGAGCTCGCGAACCCCGCCGAGGCCCGCGAGCAGCTGGGGCTTCCCCCGAGGCACTGATCCCGTGGCCAACATCCTCGACACGCACGAAGTCTCGAAGGCGTTCGGGGCGCTGGTCGCCGTCAACCGGGTGAGCCTGGGGATCGAGGCGGAGGGGATTCACTCCATCATCGGCCCGAACGGCGCCGGGAAGACGACCTTCTTCAACCTGCTGACCGGCTTCCTCCGCCCGACGTCCGGCAAGATCTTTTTTCTCGGCGAGGACATCACAGGCAGACCTCCTCACCGGGTTTCGGCCCTCGGCGTCGGGCGGTCTTTCCAGATCACGAGCGTCTTTCCCGAGCTCACGGTCCGTGAAAACGTGCGGATCGCGCTTCAGAGGAGCACGCGCGCGAGCTATCGCCTGCTGGGGTCCATGAAGACGCTTCGATACCTCGAGGAGCGCGCCGAGCAACTCCTCGACCAGGTTGCCCTCGGTGCGAAGGGGGGCCTGCCGGCGAAGGCGATCTCTCACGGGGAACGCCGGATTCTCGACATTGCCGTGGCGATGGCAACCTCACCGCGGCTCCTTCTCCTGGACGAGCCGGCCTCGGGCCTGGCGGGGGACGAGATTTCACGCCTCGTGCGCCTCATCCAGGACCTCGCCACCTCCACCGTCATCGTTCTGGTGGAGCACAACATCGATCTCGTTCTCTCCGTGTCCCGCACCATCGCCGTCCTCCATCAGGGAGAGGTCATCGCCCAGGGCCCCCCGGAAGCCATCCGGCAAGACGCTCGAGTCCAGGAGGCATACTTGGGAGGCGAAGCATGCTTCTGATCGAAGGACTCGAGGCCTCCTACGACGAGAGCCGAGTTCTTCGCGGGGTCTCCCTCCATGTCGCCCGAGGAGAGCTCGTCACGCTCCTCGGCCGCAACGGGATGGGGAAGACCACCACGATCAAGTGCGTCTCGGGGCTGCTGGCTCCGACGGGGGGCACCATCCGCTTTCAAGGCACCAGTCTGCTCGGTCTGAAACCGCACGAGATTGCGGCGCGGGGCATCGGCCTCGTACCGGAGGACCGTCGCGTCTTCGCGAGCCTCACGGTCCTCGAGAACCTGAAGATCCCGACCCTCGGCAGGGCCCGAGGAGGGTGGGACCTGGACAAGGTCTTCACCTTCTTCCCAAGACTTCGGGAGCGGCGAAACCACAAGGGCAGCGAGTTGAGCGGCGGCGAGCAGCAGATGCTCGCGATCGCCCGCGTGCTGCGGATGCGCGCCGAGCTGGTTCTCCTGGACGAGCCCTCGGAAGGGCTCGCCCCGCTGCTCGTACGAGAGATCGTCAACATCATCTCGGAGATGAAGAGAGAAGGGATCACGATCCTCCTCGTCGAGCAGAATACCGCCTGTGCGTGCCGCGTGGCGGACCGGCACTACATCCTTTCCCACGGGGAAGTCGCATACAGCGGGACCAACGAAGAGTTTCTCGCAAACGACGAGGTGAAGAAGGCCCACTTGGGGATCTGAAGCGGACAGCGCCTCGAGTGTCGCGCCACAGCGGCCACCGGAACTCTTCCCACAAGGAGGACAGACGCCATGAAGAAGATCGCAGCCCTCTTGTCCTGTGTGCTCAGCCTGGCGCTCGGCACAGCCAGTGCCGCAGACCCCGTCAAGGTCGGAATCTTGGAGGTCCTCTCCGGGCCGCTGGGAGTCATCGGCAAAGGATCGGTCGAGGCCGCAAGGATGGCGGTCGAGGATTTCGGTCCCGTGCTCGGCGGCAACGTGGAGCTGGTCATCAAGGACCACGCGTACAACCCGGGGCTCGCCAATGAACGAGCCAAGGAGATGTACGCCAACGACGGGGTGGACGTGATCGTCGGCTGCCCGAACAGCGCGGCAGCGCTAGCTGTTTCGGATCAGGCCGAGCGCCACAAGAGGCTCTTCATGGCCTCTGACGCGGGAACCACGGACCTCATCGCCAAGAACCGGTACACCTTCAAGTGGAACTACAACGATTACATGCTGGCGACGACCGCCGGCCGCTGGGCGACCAAGAATCTCGGCAAGAAGTGGTACACGATCACCGCCGACTACGCCTGGGGTCACGACCTCCTGAAATACTTCACGGCCGCCATCCAGGACGAGGGCGGCGCCGTCGTCGGCAATGACAACGTGGCTCAGGGAACAGCGGATTTCAGCGCATACATCCTCAAAGCAAGGAGGGCCAAGCCGGAGGTAGTGGCGCTCCTGAATGTCGGGAGGGATGCAGCCAACTCCACCAAAGCCATGGTGGAGTATGGGCTCAGAGAGGAAGTCAAAGCAGTGCACGCCCTCCTCTTCGAGTTGGACATCAAGGGCGCGGGCATCGAGACCTTCACTGGGAACTACACGGCCGCGTCCTGGAACTGGCAGGTGGACAATCCCGGCGCCAGGGAATTCGCCGATCGCTTCCTCCAGCGCACCGGGGAGCGGCCGCACTTCATGGCGGCAGCCGTCTATAGCGCGGTCTGGCAGTACCTAGACGCGGTGAAGCGGGCGGGCAGCAAAGAAACCGAGGAGGTAATCCGCGCACTGGAAGGGCACACTTTCCGGGACTTTTTCGCCAACCCCGGCCATATCCGCAAGGAGGACCACCTCCAAACGGGCAAGGCGTACCTGCTCCGAGTGAAGCAACCCGATCAGGTGAAGGGCCAAGAGGACTTCTTCGAGATCGTCGGAACGCTCCCTCCCGAGGTAGCGCATCCTCCGGTCGGCTATTTCGGCCGGTCACTCTACTGACGGAAGCGGCCATTGGGCAGGCTTGGGGGATTCCCCTTTTCCCCCAAGGGTCAGACTGTTGCAGGCCTCAAATGCCCTGCCGGTAGACCGAGAAGGCAGAGGGGGCGCCGAAGGGCTCTCCCTCTGTCTTCTCGACTCCGCTCGGAGAAGCTATGGATGCCCAGTTCCTCTTGGCTCAGGCCTTCAACGGCCTGATGCTTGGCTCCTTCTACGTTCTTCTCTCGTTGGGGCTGTCGATCATCTTTGGGATGCTGGGCATCGTCAACTTTGCCCATGGCGCGCTTTACATGCTGGGGGCCTATGGCGCCTATACGGCTTGCCAAGTCCTTGGCCTGAGCTTTTGGCTGGCGCTCGTGGTGGCTCCGGTAACCGTGGGTGCCATCGGATACGCGGTCGAACGAACACTCTTGCGGCGTCTGTCCCAACTTCCACATTACTACATGCTCTTGATGACGTTCGGGCTCATGATCTTCATCGAAGAAGCCGTGCGGCTCTTCTTCGGGCCGATGGGGAAGCCGTTCTCCACACCCCCGGAGCTCGCGTTCTCCCTGGACATGGGTTTCATCATCTTTCCTGCTTACCGGCTCTTCATCATCGTCGTGGCGCTGACTTGTGCCTTGGCGGTCTGGCTCTTTGTCGAGCGAACGAACCTGGGCGCCGTCATTCGCGCGGGCACCGATGACAGCCAGATGGTGAGTGCCCTGGGAATCGACATCTCGCAGGTGTTCTCCCTCGTCTTCGCTCTGGGTGCGGCGCTGGCCGGGCTCGCCGGGGTCCTCGCCGCACCCGTACAGAACATCCTTCCCGAGATGGGGGCCGGCGTGCTCACGGAGACGTTCGTCGTGGTCATCGTGGGGGGGCTCGGGTCCATCGGAGGTTCCATTCTCGCCGGTCTGATCATCGGGGAGCTAATTACCCTGGGTGTGATCTTTTGGCCCCCGATAGCCCACACCCTGATCTACGTCTTCATGGCCCTGGTGCTCCTCCTCCGGCCCCGAGGCCTCTTCGGGCGGGCGCACCTCTTCGACTAGGACCGAAACAATGGTCTCTCTCAGGCGCAGTATCGTCATGCTCTCCGCCCTCACCCTCCTCGTCGGTCTTCCGTTCCTGCTGCCTTTCCCGGCACTCGGAAGCGAGATGCTCATATGGGGCATCTTCGCCGCCGGGTACGACATCCTCTTCGGGTACACGGGGCTTCTCTCGTTCGGCCACGCGATCTTCTTTGGGATCGGGGCATACGCCGCCGGGCTCATCCTCAAGGGACCTGCACAGTCCGCCATCCTCGGGCTCGCCGCCGGCTGCAGTCTGAGCCTGGCACTGGCCCTGGCGATCGGCTTCCTGACCATTCGCAGGCGCGGGATCTACTTCATCATGGCAACCCTCGCGTTTTGTCAGATGGTGTACTTCATCGGGTTCAAGTGGACGAGCCTTACAGGCGGAGACAGCGGCCTGCACGGGGTCCCTCGCCCCTCGGCGTTCGGACTGGACCTCGACAACGAGGTGGTCTTCTACTACTTCGTCCTCGCCGTTTTCGGGGCGAGCATGTGGGCTGCGCTGCGGATTGTCCGTTCGCCCTTCGGTCGCGTGGTCGAGGCCCTGCGGGAGAACGAGGATCGCGCCCGGAGTGTCGGCTACAACACGGATTCGTTCAAGATCGTCGCCTTCGGGGTCTCGGCCATCTTCGCCTCCCTGGCCGGAGGGGTCTACGCCATCCACCTGAACTTCGTGCCTCTCGAAACGCTGTCCATCTTCACCTCGGGGGACGTGGTCATCATGACGCTCGTGGGCGGCGTGGGTACCCTGTACGGCCCGGTGCTGGGAGCGATGCTGGTGGTGCTCCTGAAGAACCTGCTGAGCGCCTGGATCGAGCACTGGAACTTGATCCTCTCGCTCGTCTTCATGGCCTCGGTCCTCGGCTTCCGGCGGGGTCTGTTTCCCGCTCTGGTGCAGCGGCTCTGGGGTGCGAGATGAGCTCTCCGCGGGTGGGCGTCATCGGCGCGGGGCTCATGGGCCATGGCATCGCCCAGGTCTTCGCCGCCAGGGGCTTCGAGGTGCGTCTCCAGGACGTCCGCACGGAGGCACTCGAACGAGCCAGAAGCCGCATCCGATCCCAACTGGAGCTCCTGGGCGGAGGGAGCTCCGCCCTCTCCCGGATCCAGACGACGTTGAGCCTCGGTGAGGCGGTCGAGGGGGCCGAGTTCGTCTTCGAGGCCGTGCCGGAGGACCTCGACCTCAAGAGGGAGATCTTCCGCCGGGTAGGCGAATGTGCCGACCCGCACGCGATCGTTGCGAGCAACACCTCCACGCTGAGCGTAAGCGCCATGGGGGAGGGGACGCGAAACCCGGAGAATCATGTGATTGCCCACTGGTTCAACCCGCCCTACCTGATCCCCGTCGTGGAGGTGGTACCGGGCGAGCGCACTTCCGCCCGCACGGTGGACAGGACCGTGTCGCTCCTGCGAGATGTGGGCAAAGAGCCAGTTCGGGTCCGGCGAGAGGTTCCGGGATTTCTCGTCAATCGACTGCAGACGGCTCTGCTCCGGGAGGCGCTCGCGCTCCTCCAGGCCGGGGTCGCGGAGCCGGAGGAGCTGGACAAGGCCGTTCGGGGCAGTTTCGGCCTACGGCTCGCGGTTGTCGGACCCCTGGAGACAGCCGATATGGGAGGGCTCGACCTCTGGCTCCGTGGCCTGCGCAGCCTCTACCCGCATCTCGACAACTCGAGGGAACCCCAGGAGATCCTCCGGGAGAAGGTCGGGCGGGGCGACCTCGGCACCGCGAGCGGCGCAGGGTTCTTCCGATACGGTGATGAAGCACGGGCTGCAGAGAGATCGCGCGATGACAGACTCCTCCGGCTCGTCCGGCTTCTCTACTCTGAAGACGAACAGGGAAGGTGACGAATGGCAATCCTGATTACAGGGGGTTCGGGCTTCATCGGCGCTTCCTTGGCTCGCGAGTTCTCGGGACGCGGTGAGCGCGTCGTGCTCGTGGACGTCAAGCCCCCTCCACCCCGGATCTCCGCACTGCCCGGCGTTTCCTACGTGAGAGCCGACGTGGCGAACTTATCCGAGATCCTGAACGTCTTCTCGGGAACTCCCGTCTCCTCGGTTTTCCATCTGGCAGCCATCCTGTCCGCCCCTTCGGAGGAAAACCCCTGGAGCTCCCTCCGGGTAAACGGGCTGGGCACCTTCAACATTCTCGACGCGGCACGGCTCTCCGGCGCGGGAAAGCTCCTCTTCACAAGCTCCATGGGTACCTACTCGGTCTCCTCGGACATGGCGGTAGACGATGACACGGCGCAGCGTCCGACCCTCATCTACGGGGTGGGGAAAGTATTCGGAGAGCTGCTCGGACTCTACTATCAGCGGAAGTTCGGGCTCGACTTTCGGGGAATCCGCTTCCCCCAACTCGTCGGCCCGGGGGTTCTCTCCGGGGGGTTCGGTCAGTATGGCCCCCGCCTCATCGAGGCAGCGGCGCGGAGCGAGGCGTTCGAAGCCTGGGTGCCCCCGGAGACTACCATCCCCATGCTGTACATCAAGGACGCGGTTCGCAGCCTGGTGCTGCTCCACGACGCTCCGGAGGAACGCATCAAGACTCGTGTGTACAACGTGGGTCAGATCACTCCCGCTCCTACGGCGCAGGACATCGTGGAGGAGGTCCGGCGTCACTTCCCGGGGGCGCGCCTCGGCTTTGCCCCGGATCCGAAGGCAGTGGAGGTGCTCCAAACGATTCCGAAGGCAATATCGGGTGAAAATGCGCGCAAGGAGTGGGGTTGGACGCCCGCCTACTCGTTGGCGGAGATGGTTCGAGATTTCATCGAGGAGCTCATGTCCAATAGCGCCGAGGGGAGCTCGACATGAGTTGGATCTCGTCGGCAAGTAATGGACCGGTGTGGATGCTTCACGTCAGCCCACGACGGCCCCCTTTGGACCGCAACGTACCCACAGATCCTGCGGACGAGCCAGCAGGAAGCAGCTGCCCTCTATCACGTGGCGCGCGGCGGTCTCCAACTCCCGATGGAGGTCTAGCGGCGTGGGAGAAAATTGACTGTGATCACCCCCGCACTAGCTGGGGCAGCCACAGCGACAACTGGGGGAAAATCAGGAGCAGGCCCAGCACCACAGTGTCGCAGAGAAGGAATGGAATCGCTGCACGATAAATGTCGCTCATCCTGGTGTCAGGCGGCGCTACTCCCTTCATGACGAACAGCACCAAGCCGAATGGAGGTGTCGTCGTTGCCATTTCCATGTTGAGCAGCATAAGGACACCAAACCAGATCGGATCGAAGCCTAGCGACTGCACGACGGGCATGAAAATTGGCAGCGTGATCATCATGATCGTGAGTGGTTCCATAAAGGCCCCCATCACGAGGAGAATTCCCATCATCAGTACGATGACCATCAACGCCGGGAGATCGAGGCCCAGTGCCAGCTCGATGAGACCTCGCGTTGCGCCTGTAAACGCCAGCACTTGGGAGAAAGCGGTCGATCCGGTCAGGATCATGAACATCATGACCGTAATCTTCAGGGCATTTGCCGTTGACTTTTTCGTCAGTGTCAAATCGACCTTCCTCTTGTATACAAAAGCCAAGAGGAAGCAACCCATCACTCCTAGAGCAGCAGACTCGGTTGGCGTAGCAAAGCCGATGATCATGAGGCCAATCACGAGAAAAATGATAAGTCCCAGGGGTAGCACGTACCGGACAGTGAGCGTTAACTTTTCCCAGAGCGGAATCGGGGGGGCAGAGTAAACTGGGGCCAACTGGGGTTGAAGCCAACAGCGGCCTACGATGTAGAGACCGTAGCACAGCGCCATGATCAACCCTGGGACGATGATGGCGATCAGGAGCCCGCCCACCGAGAACCGGCCGAGAGATGCCAGCAGAACCCCAAGTGCGCTCGGGGGAATCATCACGGCGAGGCCGCCTGCGCCGAGGATCGGTCCCAAGCTCATCGGCTTCTTGTACCCGCGCCTCTCCATCTCGGGGACCAAGGTGGAGCCGAGCATGGCGCAACCGGACATGGCAGAGCCGGATAGGGTCGCGAAAACGGCTCCGCCTCCCACAGCCAGGAGTCCCAAGCGCCCGGGAACCCTTCCCAACCAACGATCGAGGGTCTCCATCATCCGGGGGGCCACCCCCGACAGAAACATGATTTCTCCCATGAGGATGAACAGCGGTATCGGAATCAGGGAGAAATTGGCTACGGACCGGTAAATGCTCAAAATGAGCTGGTCCAGACCGGAAAGGCCCCCCCAAAAGATATAGACACCGATGATGTTTACGGCGAGAAAGGAGAACGCGACCGGGACACCGATAAGAAAGAGAAACAGGACACCCCCGAGAATGCCAGTGAGCGGTAACAGCCAGTCCATCGAAGAAACCCCTTCAGGTTTCTGCGCCGCTGTCAGGCTCGGAGGTGAAGAGCGGGCGTGGGCCTCTCAGCTCCCTCCAGTGGCCTGCCAGCTCTCGGAGGAACTGACTCAGCATGAGCAGCGCTCCCGCGGGAATCACGACCAGCTTCGCTGCTACCGGCAATTCGAGGACCGTCATGCTGTGAACTCCCCTCACATAGAAGTCCCACGTGACACGGGCGCCAAATACGACAAGTACGGCACACACGGAGCACGCGATGAGACTGCTGATCACTCTGAGGCGGTCTTGGTTCCGCGCTGAGGCTCGCGCCAGGAGAATGTCTACCGTCACGTGCCCCCGCTCGCGGGCCACCCACGCACCTCCCAAGAACGTGACGTACAGCATCAACGTTTCTATCGTCTCGTTTAGCCACGTGATCGGCCGGTTGAAGAAGTAGCGGAGGGTGACATCCGTGGTAACCGAGGCCACTGTAAAGAGCAGGAATGCGGCTGCGACCCAAAATGCGGCTGCTGACGCCCCTTCGAAAGCCCGTGCCACGAGGTTGCTTCTGCCCATCGGAATTGCCCCTGTCTTGCCCCGTCCGACTACACCCACATCCCGTTGCCAGAAGAAGAACGATCCGGTGGCGGCGCGGCCCCGATTACCGATTCCTTGCCGGCGCGACCCGGTTCCGAAATCTAGCCGCTCCCTCGGGCCGTGAGCCGCACCGCCACCGTGGCGTCAACTGATCAGTCGTTTCCCGTAATTTTTTTGAGTTTGGCCACTTGGTCGGGGTCGTTCAGCTTTTCCGCCAATTGCTCCCAGGCAGAGTCATAGGCAATGGACAGGAACTTTTCCCGGTCTGCCGAGGAAAACTGTATTCTCTTCACCCCGGCCTTATCCAGCCTGGCCCACTCCTTTTCGATTTCTCCCTTAAAGTATTCCACAACGTCGTGCTGAAATTTCTTGTCGATCTCGAGGATCTTGTTTCTGGCATTTTCGGAGAGGCCGTTCCAAACAGACAGGTTAAACAAAACAAGTGTATTCTGGGTTACGTAAAACGGGATGTCCAAGATGTGCTTCGCGGCCTCGGTCCAACCGAAATCCAGGGGGCCCATCATGCTCCAACCGAAACCGTCCACGGTTCCCCGCTCCAGCGCGGTGTAGACGTCGGGCATACCGATAGTCACTGGAATCATCCCCATTTTCTGCATCATGCGGTCGTAGGTCCTGCCACTCCGCATCTTCTTCCCCTTTAGATCCTCAATCCCGGTCACGTCCTTCGTGAAATACAGATAGAACGGATTGTAGAGCCAGCGTCCCAGGCTCCGAATGCCGATTGTTTCATGAGACTTAACCAAATAATCGTACAGCCCATCTGGCTTCATTTCCTCTTCGAGGCTTACTTTGGACAAGAGGCTGGCGATAATCTCCGGAAGTATTGGGTCGTAGTAGCTTCCCGCCGCGAAGACGATGTCCACAACGCCATTGCGACAGGCCTCCACTTGGTCGAACCCGGGGATGACTTCTGGGCCTCCGAGGTACTGCACCCGCACCTCCCCCGCGAGCGCTTCGTTTACCCTCTTTACCCATTCGTGTGTCATGGCGACCATGGGAGAGTCCAGCGGCACGAAGACAACCGCCCTGAGCACTTTCTCCCTAGCCAGCGCCTGGCTTCCAACCACCGGGACACAGAGCCATGCGAACAACACCACGAGCACCATCGCCCATCGTTTCATCATCGGACTCTCCTGTTCGTTAAGGTGCGAAGGGTCCCTATCCACTCGATTTTTCCTCCTCCTGCTGCAGGTGATCGAAAAGTCGCTTCTTCGCTTTTTCCAGGTGCTCCCGCATGAGAAATTCCGTCAACGCTGCATTGCGCGTCTTCAATGCGTCGGTAATCTGTCGGTGCTCTCTGAGAGAAGCCTCAATTTGCTCGGGAATGCGCGGAAAGATGCGGCCAATTCGATCCACTAGGCGCCGAAAATTGTCTCTTGCGTCTATGAGGTAGGCGTTATGCGTGGCTTCCGTAATGAGCCAGTGAAATTGCAAATTTACTTGGAACAAGAGGTCTGTGTTGGACGTTTCCGCGGCTCTTTCGAACAAAATATTGTACTCGACCAACTTGCGTATTTGTTCATCTGTAATGTTGATACACGCAAACCGTGCTGCTGCACTTTCCAAGACGATGAGTAGGTCGTAAACGTTCTTTGCTTCCTGGAGCGTAAGCTTTGTCACACGAACACCAGCTGCCGGAGTCTTTCTTACAAACCCCTCTCTCTCGAGCTGGTTCAACGCCTCACGCACGGGTGTACGGCTCACCTTGAAACGCTCGCACAACGCAGCTTCGGTCAAGTGCTCCCCCGGGCCATATTGACCATCGGCAATGGCGAGCCTCAGCTCCCGGACCACCCTCTCTTTCAGATTCATTCGGATTGCCCACCCGGCGCGGAATATTCGAGAGAACGGAGCGTGTCTCTCGTGGACGTCAGGCAGAAATTCCGCCGCAGCATTGGCGTGAGTGTATACAGGGACATCCGTGGGCACAAGGGCATGTGCGGCAAAAAAACAAATATTAGCTCATGTGCAGCGCTGCCAAAAGACGCCTTAAAACGCGGATTCAACAAAAATGGCCACGCGCATGTGACGGAAAGCGAACAGTGTTTGCAGCCACGACAGCGCGGGTGTATACGGGAGAATGAGTCTCGTCTCTGGGCCGGCTGCGGGCGCGCCTGGAAGAGAGGAGGCGTCTGGCCGGCCAGGCCACAATTGCCGCGTAATTATGGCAAGAGGAGGCTGCGTGGTCCCGCCGAGCCCGAGGAGAGGCGCTTCTTGACCTGCTGGGGCCAGTGTATACAATCAGGCCGGGGGGTTGAGGGACCCGGGGCCTGCGATGCCCCGAGGAGACATGCGCTCCAACAGGAGAGGTCGATGCGGATCGCGATCGATGTCGGCGGGACATTTACCGATGTCATTCTCGTGGATGAGGGTACGGGGGCGTTTCACTACACGAAGACCCCCACCACCCACCGAGACTTGGCACAAGGCGTGATGCAGGGACTTGCCGAGATACTGCGCATTTCATCCAAGGAGATTTCCACCCTCACCTACCTGATTCACGGAACGACGATCGGAACCAATGCGATCGTCGAAGGACGAGGCGCCAAGGTGGGTTTGCTCACCACGCGGGGATTTGAAGACGTGCTGGAAATTCGGCGAGTCGCTCGGCCCAGGGAGGCTGCGTTCGACTTCGGAGTAGACAATCCGCCCCCACTTGTCCCGAGGTATTTGAGGAAGGGCGTCGTTGAGCGAGTAAATGGCAGGGGGGAGGTGGAGACTCCACTGGCTCCTGAATCTGTGCGCTCGGAGGCCTTGTTCTTTCGTGGACAGGATGTCGAGGCTGTCGTCATCTGTTTTCTCTTTTCGTTCCTGAACCCCGCCCACGAGAAGATGGCGGCTGAGATTTGCCGCGACCTCCTTCCGGATGTTCCGGTGTCCCTGTCCTCTGAGATCTGCCCAGAGTTCAGAGAGTATGAGCGAACGTGCACCACGGTCATGAACGGATATCTGGGGCCGGTGATCGCGAGATACATGGACAACTTGAAGGAAAGATTGAGACACGAGTATGGGGACCTACGCTTGCACATCATGCAAAGCAACGGGGGCTCCATGCCGGCCGAAGTCGCTCGTGAACACGCTGCCCAATTGATCAACTCGGGCCCGGCGGGCGGGGCGATGGCTGCCGCTTTCGTGAGCAAGCTCATCGGGCAGCCCATGGCAATCGGCGCGGACATGGGGGGAACGACACTGGACATTTCCGTCATAGATCAGGGAATGCCAAAGACGACTACATGGGGAGGGGTTACGGAGTACCCGATCAAGCTGCCGATGGTCGATCTCAAGACCATCGGCGCTGGAGGAGGAAGCATCGCGTGGATCGACCAGGCGGGAGTGTTGAACGTCGGGCCGATGAGCGCGGGCTCGAATCCTGGTCCGGCCTGCTACGGCTGGGGCGGAGCGTTGCCTACGGTGACGGACGCCAATCTCGTGCTCGGGCGCCTCAATCCCGGCTACTTTCTCGGTGGCAAGATCCCCCTTCATGCCGACAGAGCGGAGGCGGCCATTCGGACCCACATCGCCGACAAGATGGGAATCACGGCCGAGGA
This sequence comes from Deferrisomatales bacterium, assembly GCA_033551855.1. GTDB lineage: Bacteria > Desulfobacterota > Deferrisomatia > Deferrisomatales > JACRMM01 > JBFLZB01. The sequence goes on along the minus strand of JAWSUI010000013.1, from coordinate 66,630 downwards.
AGCCGCACTCAGTATCATCCGGATCGTGGACGCAAACATGGCGAAGGGAATCAGCGGCGTTTCGGTGCAGAGAGGCTACGATCTTCGCGAATTCGTGCTCATCCCATTCGGAGGAGCGGCGGCCAACCATGCCGTGGCCCTCGCGGCGGACTTGGGCATTGACAAGGTCGTTGTGCCGCCAATGTGCGGAAATTTCTCTGCCGTCGGACTGGCCGTTGCGGATATCCAGCACGATTACGTAAATACGGTCATGAAGCGCCAGCACGAGTTGGACGTCGGAGAGCTTCTAGACATGTTCCATGCGATGGAAAGTCTCGGAGTAAAGCAATTACACGCGGAGCGGGTGGCCAACGAGAATGTACGCGTGGAGTGGTCCGCCGATCTTAGATATGAAGGTCAGTCTTGGGAGCTCAATACTCCGATTATTAGAAGGTCGCGGTTCGGGACGGCAGAGCTCGCCGAGATTCTCGCCTCGTTTCACTCTCTTCACCAAGCTGTCTATTCGTATAGCGAGTCTGCCGAGACCGTTGAATTCGTGAATCTTCGCGTCAGAGTGCTAGGACAAAATCCCCGACTCACGCTGCCGTGCGAGAAGGGGCCGACCATTTCTGCATCCCCGGTCGTCAAGGAGACAAGGCCTGTCTATTTCTCTGGCCTTGGATTTACAGAAGTCCCCATTTACGAGCGCGTGGAAGTCGGCTGTGGAACCGAGGTCCATGGCCCCTGCTTGATTGAGGAGCAAATCTCCACGGCGCTGATTCCCCCCGGCTGGAAAGGGCAGGTCGATGCCTTTCGGAACATCGAGATCTCCCCCGCCGAGGGATAGTGCCGGAGGAACCTCCCCCCGTTCTCGGCGAGCAGTGTAGACCCGCACGGGAAGAGGCAAGATGTCTTGTCGTTGGCCTTCAAGGGGTGGAGCAACAAACGAGGGCACGAGCCGACTGTTTCGCCTTTTTATACCCGTTGTCATTCGAGAGGACCCATGGCATTCACAGCCGATCCCGTGACCATGCAGGTGATTCGCTACGGGCTAGAAGCCATTGCCGATGACATGGGCTACAACCTCATGCGCATGGGGAGGACGACGATCGTCAAGGAGATCATGGACATCAACTGCGCCGTGCTCGACGCTTCCGGGGGAATCCTGGCACAGGCACATCTTTGCCCGTTGATGCTCTTCAGCCTCCCGGAGACCGCGGCGCACCTGCTCACCCATGTGCAGGATCTCGAGGAGGGCGACGTCATCGTCAGCAACGATCCTTATCTCGGAGGCCAGCACCTTCTGGATATGCAGTTCTTAGCCCCGGTCTTCTTCGAAGGGGAGCGAATCGGGTTTGTGGCAAACATTGCCCACCAGTTGGACGTGGGCGGAGCGGTCCCGGGCGGCGTGGCGGGGGGGCTCACAGAGATCTACCAAGAGGGGCTACGGGTTCCTCTCATCAAGCTCTATCGCCGCGGCCAGGAGGACCGCCAGATCTTCGAGTTCATCGGGCGAAATATCCGCGTCCCCGAGAAGACCCTGGAGGACTTCCGGGCGCAGGCTTCGACGACATTTGGAGGGGTGAAGCGAGTCCAGGCCCTGGTGTCCAAGTACGGACCCGAAACCTTTCTGGAGTGCACGACCATGCTCCTCGATTATGGAGAGGAGTTGATGCGCCGGGCCATTCGGGAGATGCCGGACGGCGACTTCACCGGTATCGACTTTATCGATGATGACGGCTTTTCGGACGATCCGTTCAGGGTGCAGGTCAACGTTCACATCCGCGGAGACGAGATCAACATCGATTTCGAGGGCACCAGTGCCCAAGCCCAGGGAAACATCAACTGTCCCTGGTCCTGCACGAAGGCTGGGGTGTACTACCCCATGATTGGCATCGTGGACCCATACATGGTGGTCAATTCCGGTACGTTTCGGCCCCTGAGGGTCCAGAGCGAGGAGGGGCTCCTCACCAATCCCCGCCCCCCCGCAGCCGTGACCGCCCGAAGCCAGACGATGACCAAGATCACCGAGGCGATGCTCAAGGCCATGAGCGCGGTCGTCCCCACCCGGGTGGTGGCGGGAAGTCACGGGCAGGCCTGCACGTGCAGCTTCACGGGGATTCACCCCGAGACGAACCGAGGCTTTAGCTACGTGGAAATCCAAGGTGGCGGCGCGGGAGCCCGACCCGACAAGGACGGACCCGATGGCCAGGATCTGCACCTGGGACGCTTCATGAACACGCCCGTGGAAGCCGTCGAGCTGGAGTACCCCGTCACGGTGGAACGGTACGAGTTCATTCCCAATTCCGGGGGGCCAGGAAAGTGGCGTGGCGGACTCTCCCTTCGCAGAGACATCCGTTTTCACACGGACGTCACATGGGCGCGCTATTCGGATCGTCAGAAGTTCGCGCCTCAGGGGCTCTTTGGCGGCAGGGAAGGAACCATGGGAGCGCTCACCCTGAATCCGGGGACCCCGGGAGAACAGAGGCAGAAATCGAAGGGCGTGAGCCGGATTCAAGCCGGCGACGTCCTCAGCATTCGATTGCCCGGAAGCGGCGGATACGGGGACCCTCTCGATCGAGACCCGGAGCGGGTTCGCTGGGACGTGGTGAACGGTAAGGTTAGTGTCGAGATCGCACGTCGAGACTATGGGGTCGCTCTGGACGAGGACCATGCCGTGGATGAGCGGGAAACCCAACAATTGCGAAGCGAAGCCAGGGGGAGGCGCGAAAAGTAGGGTCGCGGCTCCCGAGCGTCGCATCGCGCAGGTACGCCTCTGGACGCGAAGGCTGGGGAATGCGCCCAGGAAGGACACGTCTTGAGCATCCTCGTCAACCGAAACACCCGCGTCGTCGCCCAAGGCATCACAGGTACCTTCGGCCGCTACCACACCGCCAGGATGCTCGAATATGGCACCCGCATCGTCGCCGGCGTCACGCCGGGGCGCGGTGGGAGCACCGTAAATGGCGTCCCCGTCTACGACACGGTAGCCGAGGCGGTTCGCCACGGGGGTGCCGACGCCGCGATCACCTTCGTTCCCGGTCCTTACACGGCCCAGGCGATCGCCGAGGACTTGGAGGCAGGAATCCCTCTCGTGGCGGCCGTGGTGGAAGGGGTTCCGGTCCGCGACATGATGCTCCTCATGCCTCTGATCCGGGATTGCGGAGCCACGGTCATCGGTCCCAACAGCCCGGGCCTTCTCTCTACCGACGGTTGCTCGATCGGCTTCCTGCCGGGTTCGATCTACATGCCAGGGCCCGTCGGCCTTGTCTCCCGGAGCGGCACATTCAGTTACGCGGTGGCCCACGCCCTCACCCTGGCCGGTCTCGGGCAAACGACGTGCGTCGGAATCGGAGGGGACCCTATCACCGGCGTGGGTTTCGTGGACATGCTGGAGCGCTTCGAGGCCGACCCGCAGACAGAGGCCATCGTGCTGGTGGGTGAGATTGGCCGCAGCTGCGAAGAAGAGGCGGCGGAGTACATCGCTGCTCACGTGAGCAAGCCAGTGGTCGCCATCATCGCGGGTCGCACCGCCCCCGAGGGGAAGGCAATGGGCCACGCCGGGGCGATCATCTCAGGCGGACGCGGCTCCTATGCTTCCAAGGAGCAGGCACTCCAGGGAGCCGGGGTCCCGGTGGCCCGGACCCCTGAAGAAGTGGCGCTGCGGGTCGGCGAGGCTCTGGGCCGTAAGCCATGAGCCGGATTCTATGCCCTGCACTGGAACGCGTTCGGCGCAGCCCGGAAGACGCCGCCGCCCTCGTTCAATCCGGGTGGACGGTGGCAACCACCGGGACGACCACTGGAGGGTATCCTCGAGCCTTCTTCCGGGCCCTGACCGAACGGGCAGAGGCTGGTGTCGTGGGGGAATTGTGTCTCTGGTCCATCGCTCCCCTGGGTGATCCGGTCGACGGCGCCCTGGCACGCGCCCGAGCACTTCGCCGCAGGTTGGGAATGCAGGCGAACCCGGATCTCACCCAGGCCATCAACCAAGGGCAGGTCTCCTACGCAGACTGGGGAGTCAGCGCATTCTGCCGAAAGGCGCGAAGCGGGGCCTTCGGCCGGCCCGACGTGGCCGTCGTTGAGGTCGCGGGGATCGCTGAGGACGGGACCCTGATTCCCAGCCTGTGCCTGGGCGACGCACCCACCATGGTGGCCCTCGCGGACCGCGTGGTGGTGGAAGTCAACCACTGGCTTCCCCTGGGATTGGAGGGAATCCACGACGTCCTCGTATTGGACCCACCCCCTCGGACCAAGCCCATTCCGATATTGAAACCGCTGGACCGGGTCGGTGTCCCCCGAATCCCCGTCGATCCCGAAAAGATCGTCGCCGTCGTGGAGAGCGACGAGGCCCCGGACCCGATTGCCCCCGCTCCCATCGGGGAGGTGCAAGAGACGATTGCGAGAAATCTTCGCCTCTTCCTCGAGGGTGAGTGGCATCAGGGCCGACTGCCGAAGCCCCTGCCGCCCCTTCAGGTGGGGCTGGGGGCGCTCGGAGATGCCGTCGTCGAGGCCATGACCGAGGGTCCCTGGGGGCCGATTTCGCTCCATTCGCCCCTTCTGGGCGACGCAGCTCTGCAACTGCTCGAAGCGGGCAGGATCGAAGCCGTGTCCGGCTCGGGCCTGTTTCTCTCTGCGGCTGTGTTGGAGAGGTTGCCTCGACATCTAGAGGCCATTCGAGAGCGGCTCATCATCAGACCGGTAGACGTGGTGGCAAGCCCCGAGGTGATCGGCCGCTTGGGCTGCATTGGGATCAACTCGGCCATAGAGGTGGATGTTTACGGCCACGCAAACTCCAGTCATCTGGAAGGCGGGAAACTGGTAAGCGGCGTCGGAGGGTCCATAGAGTACGCTCGAAATGCTCTGGTTTCTGTCTTCGCCACTCCTTCAACGGCAAGAGCAGGAGCCGTATCCGCCGTGACCGCGCGAGTCTGCCACTGTGACCACACGGAACACGAGGTGGACGTGCTCGTGACGGAGCAGGGATGGGCGGATCTTAGGGGCACGGACCCGAGAGAGAGGGCCGTAAGGATCATCGAAGGGTGTGCACACCCGAGTCACCGACCGTTGCTCAGGGCGCGATTTGAAAAGGCGGGTTCACTGCATGAGCCTCAAATTCAGGACGATGGCACCAGGCTGGGGGCTGAGACGGCAGCTCCATGCTGAGCCGACAGAGATTACGGCGAGACTGGTGAGCAGCGCCCGCTGGACACTTCCCTGACGAGAAATCGGCTCGGCAGGTCTTCCCTGACGGCGAATCGCGAGGATTCGTTTGCTCTTCCGCCTCGCCGGGGAAAGAACGGCAGGGTGCCGCAAAGGTCGGAAGAGTCCACAGGAGACGGAAGATGAAGCTGTACGAGCACCAAGCCAAGGACCTCTTCCGCCGGTTCCATGTTCCAGTGCCGGAAGGGCGATTTTGCGTCTCGGCAGAGGAAGCGACACAGGAAGCGGCCAGGCTTAAGCGGCCGTGCGTCGTGAAGACCCAGGTGCTCTCGGGCGGTCGCGGCAAGGCCGGCGGAGTTGGGTTCGCATCGACGCCGGAAGAGGCGCGGCAGGTCGCCGAGGAGCTCCTGGTACGTCGGATTCGAGGCGAAGAGTCGAAGGGGGTCCTGGTCGAGGAAAGACTTGAGATCGCCTCCGAGCACTATTTGTCGGTCGTCGCGGATCCGGATGCCAGAAGCCCGGTGATCCTCTTCTGCAGACGCGGCGGCATGGACATCGAGCAACTTGTCGGCGCGCACCCCGAGGAGCTGGTTAGAATCCCACTGGATCCTCGCTATGGTTTCTGGACCCACCGCATGCGATCGGCCTTAGCCGATGCCGGGGTAGCCGGCGCGTGGCGCGAGGGCGTCATCTCCATCGCACACCGGCTCTATGATCTGTTCTGGTTTGTCGATGCGGAGGTCGCCGAGATAAACCCCTTGGTTCTGCTCCATGACGGGAGGTTGATTGCAGCAGATGGAAAACTCTCCACGGACTCATCGGCGCTCTTCCGACACCCCGAGTTGCCGCGAAACGAGGGAACGGGGCGCGAGGACCGGGCGAAAAAGTATGGTCTCGCCTTCGTGGAGCTCGAAGGGGAAGTTGGCATCCTGTCCAACGGGGCAGGACTGACCATGGCTACGATGGACCAACTGGCCCTAGCCGGGGCCCGGCCGGGGAACTTTCTGGACTGCGGGGCGCGCATCGTTGAGAACGGAGTGGCGGATGGCTTGCGGCTCATTCTGGAGGATCCGAGGATCAGGGTGATCCTCGTGAATATCTTCGGGGGAGGGGTTCGCTGCGACGTGATTGCCGAGAAGATCCTGGCAGTGGTTTCAGCGCTTGGGGAGGAGGGGGCGCTCCGTGTTCCGGTGGTGGCCTGCCTTCAGGGGAGGAATGGGGAGGAGGGGCGTGCCATCCTTCGCGAGAATCCCCTGCCCAACCTACAGCCCGCGGAGTCCATGGCTGCAGCCGTTCGGATGGCCGTTGATTTGGCTGCCGGACCGTGAAGGATTTCCTCGATACCCTGACTCTTCCGCCGGAGGTGACGACGTGGAATCGCCTGGCGCTCGCAGACGCTTTGCGGATACCCCGGAGGGGCAGATTCACTACGCCGAAGCGGGAAGTGGCCCTCCGGTCCTGCTGCTGCACCAGACGCCGCGCTCCTGGGACGAGTACCGGGAGGTACTCCCGATCCTGGGGGCAAGATTTCGGGCCATTGCCATGGATACCGTAGGTTTCGGGGATTCCTACCGTCCTGCGGGGCCGGTCTCCATAACAGGGTATGCCCGCGGAGTGATCCGCCTCCTGGATGCCTTGGGCATTGGGCGTGCGGCATTGGTGGGGCATCACACCGGCGGGTGCGTCGCTATCGAGGTCGCCGCTTCTCACCCGGAGCGAGTAGACAAGCTCGTCCTCTCATCGACCCCGTGGGTGGATGCCGAGGACCGAGAGCGACGCAAGACCAGACCCCCCATCGATGAGGTGGAGACCCGACCGGATGGCAGCCACCTGACCGAGCTCTGGCGGCGGCGGAGGGCGTTCTACCCGAAGGACCGTTCCGATCTCCTGACCAGGTTCGTGAGGGATGCCCTCACCGTATGGGACCGCGTGGAGGAAGGACATCGTGCCGTCAACGAGTACAGGATGGAGGAAAGGACCCCCCTGATTCGGGCCCCCACGCTTGTCCTGTGCGGCACCGAGGATCCCTTTTCGTACCCCCGGATGGTCCCCCTGGCCCTCAGCATCAGGAACAGCGTCACGGGAGAACTAGAAGGAGGCATGGTTCCCATGGTGGATCAGATGCCGGAGGCGTTCGCCCGAGCAATCATGGAGTTCTTGGGCTGACCCGCGCTGAGGGAGCCCCAAAGTTGCCGATGACCTCCGTTCATCTCCCGCAAGGAAGCCGGTGACGGGGGCGGGTGGACACCGTCGGTGACGTAACGAGTCTACTCACAGGGTGATGTCGGGGAGTGAAAAAGGGTTGCGGGGGAAGACGAGAACCGCATTGGGGGAAGTGCCCCGGAGAGGGAATCGATGTATGGGTGGCGAGGCCGAATCGGATTGATCGTCCCGTCGAGCAACACGACCTTCGAGCCGGAGGTGAGGGCCCTGTGTCCGAATGGGGTCGAAGCGTACGCGACCCGGATTGCGTTTACGCCGGACGAGCGGGGGCTCCGAGACCTCAAGAAGCACGTCAGGAGGGCCTCTGTGGACCTTTCCGCGGAAGGGCTATCGGACCTGATCGTGTTCGGCTGCACGGTCGGCAGCATGGTCGAGGGCAGGGGATACGACGAAGGGATCTGCGCCGCGATCGCGGCCACGGCAGGGGTTCCAGCGATCACAACCACGACGGCAGTGGTCGAGGCGTTCCGTGTCCTGGGAGTCAGGACTTTGGCTCTGGCGACGCCGTATACGAGGAAAATAAATGAGATAGAATCTATAGCCCTGCGGGATTTTGGTTTTCACGTATCGAATGTCCGAGGATATTACGAAGATACCGCCGATAGCGAGTTCACAAACAGCATGATCGGAAGATTAAGCGATGAAGAAGTGTATAGGTTTGCCTTGTCTGTGGACACGAGGGATTCCGATTGTCTATTTATTAGCTGCACCAACCTGCGGACGATTGGCGTGATTCGCTATCTCGAAGAGAAGTTGAAGAAACCAGTTCTTTCCAGCAACATCTGCAGCATTTGGCTGGCGCTGTGGCAGCTTGGGATTTCCTATCTGGAAGGAGACTTGGGCGCAAGAGGTTGCGACTGCACGCTCTTGCGCACTCTCGCACCGCCGCCCGAGGTGCCCTTGGGGATGAGTCGGCTCGTTCGTATGGGAAGCGAGGGCTAACGCAGTCCGGGAGTAGACATGGAGGAGCGTTGCCGCAGCCCCCTGGAAGTGCACTTCGCCGGATTGACCCTGGCAAGCCCGTGTATCGTCGCGTCCAGTGTGTTGACTGGTGACATGATCCGAATCGGGAAGGCCGCAGCGGCGGGGGCAGGGGGAGTCAGCACCAAGATGGCCATGGTCGGTGAGAGTCGCCAGTCCCACCCCGATGTGATCGTACGCCCAGGGACAGGCGGTATCGTCTCCGCAGGCGACAGGAGGCTCTCGCTCGATGAAGCACGCGCGCTCGTGCGACGGGCTCGGCGCGAGACCGACCTGACGATCATCGCCAACCTTCTCGCTCCCGCCGCCGATGAGATGGCCTGGCAACGCGGTGCCGTGGGGCTGCAAGAAGCAGGAGCCCAAGCCGTCGAGTTGGATCTCTCATGCCCCAACCTGCCGGGGCGGTCCTCGGCTAGGTCTGTGGCCCAGTCGCCTGTGGACTCGGGAAGAGTTACCCGTGCAGTGAAGTCTGCTGTAAACGTGCCGGTGCTGTGCAAGCTGACCGCGCAGGTGGCGGATATCGCAGAGGTGGCGCGTATGTGCGAGCTCTCCGGGGCTGACGCCGTTGTGGTGATCAATGGATTCCCGGCGGCGCCGGAGATCGACATCCGTAAGGGTGGAAGGCCGACCTATTTGACCTCAAGCGGTCACAGCTTCGGCACTCTGACCGGTTCCCCCCTGTTCCCGATTGCGTGCCGTGCCGTCGCGGACGTTTCCCGTGCGGTTTCGATCCCAGTTCTGGGTTGCGGCGGCATCTCGAGTTGGGAAGAGGCAGTGCAGATGATGATGTGGGGGGCATCTGCAGTCCAAATTTGTTCTTCCATACTAGTTCGAGGATTCTCGGTCCTGGACAAAATCAACGAAGGCATCTCCACATTTATGAAGGAGGCGGGGTATGGATCCCCTGCAGATTTTGTCGGCGCCGCCCTGCAATACGTGGTTCCAGCTGAAAGTATTGTGCGCAGACGCGTTGATTTATCTGTAATCGACGAGAAATGCACTAGATGTGGGCTCTGTTTGATGCCTGGGATTTGCCTGGCATTGTCAGAATCTCCCGAGGGCATTTCGATAGATACGAAGCGATGCTTGAATTGCGGAGTATGCATTCGCCTTTGCCCAAACCGAGCAATTACACCGTCTGATGCGGTCGAGGCTTCGATCCAGCCACATAGAACTTGATTCCATGCGTTGCACTGAAGTCATTCAAGTGGACCCGGACCCCACCTTGTTGCCGGGTCGCCGTATGCTGCCGCGTGCTTGCGGCGGCCCGATTAGGCGGTCGTATGGCCACCTTCAGCAAGCTTCCCCTCAACTCTGCCCTTTGCAGTGAACCCCCCGCCAGGATTCTCTCGCACGGAGTCACTCAGCGGCGTCGGAGGAGGAGGGTGTAGGCCTCTTTGACGGAGAGCCCGGAGCGCTTGGCGAGGACGCGGGCGGCCTCCCGGGGCGGCAGGCCGCTGCCCGCGGCCTCTTGGAGGGCGGCTGCGGAGGGCTCGTCGGGCCGCGGCGGGACGGCCTGGGCCCCCCGCACCCCCCAGCACACCTCCCCCAGCACCCGGGCGCGGGGGGCGAGCGCCTCCTGCAACGAGGAGAGCGTCCCGAAGAGAACCTCCTCGTGGGGCTTGGTCAGCTCGCGGCCGAGGGCTGCCTCCCGGTCCCCGAAGGACTCCTCGGCGGCGGCCAGGGCAGCCAGGACCCGCCGAGGGGACTCGTAAAAGACGAGGGTCTCGCGGCGGTCCGAGAGGGAGTGGAAGAGCTCCCGCCGGCGCGGGGGGCGGCTGGGGGGGAAGCCGAAGAAGGAAAAGGCGTCCGTGGGGAGGCCGGAGACGCTCAGGAATGCCGTGACCGCGCAGGGCCCCGGCACGGGGAAAACCGGGATGCCGCGCTGTCGCGCCAGGCGCACCACGTCGTATCCCGGATCCGAGATCCCCGGGGTTCCTGCCTCCGAGACGAGGGCGATCCGCTGGCCCTGTTCCAGGCGCCCGATCAGTGCGGGCGCCCGCTGGTCCTCGTTCCAGTCGTGGTAGGAGAGCAGCGGCGCCCTGACCCCGTGGCGGGCCAGGAGACGGCCGGCCGTGCGGGTGTCCTCCGCGGCCACCAGGTCCGCCTCGGCCAGGACCTGGAGGGCTCGCAGGGTGATGTCGGCCGGATTCCCCAGGGGCAGGGCCACTACCGCCAAGGCTCCCGGCGGAAAAGAGGGCTTGGGCGCCATGGGTGGACTCTACGCGGGCCCCGACCGGGCTGTAAAGGCGGTTCTGCGTGGGAAGAGGGGAGCTGTCCTGGGATTCTTGCGGTCCCCGGGGCCTTTGGGTAGATTGCGCGAGCGTTGGGGGGGCCAGGGGCGGGCCGCCGTCCGGCGGCCGGGGGAGGAAGGCGTGCTTTCATCGGCGATTTCCGGTGCCGTGTTCGGCGTCGACGCTTACCGGGTGGACGTGGAGGTGGACGTCGCGCGGGCGCTGCCGTCCTTCACCCTCGTCGGGCTTCCGGACAACGCGGTCAAGGAGAGCAAGGACCGCGTCCGGTCGGCCATCCGAAACTCGGGGTACGCCTTCCCGCCCCAGCGGATCACGGTGAACCTGGCGCCGGCCGACGTGAAGAAGGAGGGTGCGGCCTTCGACCTTCCTGTGGCCGTGGTGATTCTCGCCACAGATCCCCAGTTGGGGATCCGGGGGCTGGAGAGGGTTCTCCTGCTCGGAGAGCTCTCCCTCGACGGCCGGGTGAGGCCGGTCAAGGGGGTCCTGCCGATCGCCATGGAGGCGCGCCGGCTCGGTCTCGACGGCGTTTGCGTCCCCCGGGAGAACGCGGCGGAGGCGGCCGTGGTCAAGGACCTGGCCGTGTACCCCGTGGACACCCTGGCCGACGTGGTGGAGGGCCTGCGGGGGGGCGGCCTGGCCGAGGCGCGGCTGGACCGGGATCGTCTCTTCGGCCGCCAAGACGAGTACGAAGAGGACTTCGACGAGGTCCGGGGGCAGGGGCACGTGAAGCGGGCCCTGGAGATCGCGGCGGCGGGGGGGCACAACGTGTTCCTGGTCGGCCCCCCGGGGTCCGGGAAGACCATGCTGGCCCGCCGCCTGCCCACGATCCTGCCGGAGATGACCTGGGACGAGGCCCTGGAGACCAGCCGGATCTACAGCGTCATGGGGGTGCAGGACGGAGAAGGGCCACTGGTCGTGCGGCGGCCCTTCCGCGCGCCCCACCACACGATCTCCGACGCCGGTCTGATCGGGGGCGGCACGATCCCCCGCTGCGGGGAGATCAGCCTCGCGCACAATGGGGTGCTCTTCCTCGACGAGCTCCCCGAGTTCAAGAAGCACGTGCTCGAGGTGCTTCGTCAGCCGCTCGAGGACGGCGCGGTCACCATCGCCCGAGCCGCCACGAGCGTCACGTTCCCTGCCCGTTTCATGCTGGTCGCGGCCATGAACCCCTGCCCGTGCGGGTACCACGGCGACCTGCAGCACGAGTGCACCTGCAGCCCCTCGGCGATTCGGAAATACCGTGCCCGGGTGTCGGGTCCCCTCCTGGACCGCTTCGACCTCCACGCCGAGGTCCCGGCCATTCGGTACCGGGAGATGGCGGGAGGTTCCGGCGACGAGTCGTCCGGCGCCGTGCGGGAGCGGGTGGCTGTGGCGAGGCAGCGCCAGGCCACGCGGTACGCGGGCCGGACGTTTCACTGCAACGCCCACCTCTCGGCTGCCGCCGTCCGCCGGCACTGCTCTCCCTCGGCGGATGCCCGGAATCTACTGGAGCACGCCATGGACCGACTGGGTCTCTCCGCCCGGGCCTACACGAGGGCCCTCAAGGTGGCTCGCACCATCGCGGACTTGGAGGGCGCCGAGGGGGTGGGGCGGGCCCACGTCCTCGAGGCCTTGCAGTTTCGCCGGGCAGGCTTGGGGCCGAGAGCCGACTAAGGGTTCTGACACGGGTATTCCGTGTCAGAACCTAACGGCCGATCGCCGACGCCGCCGGCGGTGCGGTGCCGAGGCGGACCGCGTCGGCCTGGGTGCCGGCCCCGAGGGAAACCGGGGACGGCAAGCGCTCGCTGCCGCCAGTGGACGAGCCCCCATCGGCGAGGCCCTTGGGGCAGCGCGGGATCGCTGACCGAACCCCGCCGGCCAGAGAGGTGAGGGCCGGCTGGACGCTCGGCCGCGCTTGTCATCCCTGGGGGTGGGTGGTATGTTCGGGCGCTTTTCGGGCCCAGGGCGGCCATCGAACGAGGAGGAGCCATGCCGAGGAAGCGCATTCTTCCGACCATCGATGCGGTGTACGACGAGGACGGGGTTGCCTTCTACTGCGACGGGGAGCCCATAGAGGACATGGAGTTCTCCTGGGAGGACCTCTCGGACCCGGAGCTCGTCACCGAAGTTGCCGAGGAGATCGCGGAGTACATAGACAGCGACGAGCTCGAGGACGTGGACAACCCCGCTCGTGTGGTTGCGCGAGGAATTCGGCAGCTCCGTAAGTCCAAGTTGGCGAGAAAGGCCGAGGAGGAGCGGGAGGAAGAGGAGGACGAGGGAGAGGCCGAGGAGGAGTACGAGGAGGAGGACGAGGACGAGTAGCGGGTCGGGGAAACCCTCGGCCCCGGGCGGCCCGGGCCGTCTTCCATCGTTAGGGAGGTGGGATGCCGATGCAGATTGCGAAGGGGTTTCGGGAGGAGGAGCTCACGCCGGAGCAGATCCGCCATCTGCGGACCCTCTCGCGGGCGGTGCGGGGGGACGTGCTGCGAATGATCCGATTGGCCGACAGCGGGCACCCGGCGGGAAGCCTCTCCTCGGTGGACCTCTATGTCACCCTCCTCTCGGCCGCGTCCCTGAGATCCTCCCAGCCGGAAGAGCCCCGAAGGGACCGGATCGTGGTGGGCCACGCCCACTCCGCGCCCGCCTTCTACGGGACCCTCGGGCGCTTGGACTTCTTCGACCTCGACGACGCGATCGCCCTCTTTCGCAAGGCCGGGAGCATCTTCGAAGGCAACCTCGAGCGCACGGTGCCGGGGGTGGAGTGGACCGGCGGCCAGTTGGGCCTAGGCCTGTCCGCCGCCTGCGGGTTTGCCCTGGCCGCTCGGTTGAACAACCTCAAGTACAACGTGTTCGTGGCCATGAGCGACGGTGAGCAGCTCAAGGGCCAGGTGGCGGAGGCGCGAAGGTTGGCCAAGCGGTATCGCCTGAACAACATCACCGCGATCGTGGACTTCAACGGCGGCCAGGGGGTGTCCCGCGGCTCGGAGCTCACGCCACAGCATGTGAAGTTCGAGTACATCGCGGACGGCTGGGACGTCATCGAGATCAGCGGCCACGACCACAACGAGATCTACAAGGCGCTGCGACGGGGGATCCAGATCCAGAGCGCGCCCGTGCTGATCCTGGCGCACACGACGGCGGGAAGCGGGGTCTCCTTCATGGAGAACAACCCCGAGTACCACGAGCGGGCTCTGACCGAGGAGGAGTACCAGGAGGCGCTGCGGGAGCTCCGCCTCGAGGGGGACCTCTCGGAGGCGGCGGATTACCGGGCCGCCTTCGGCGAGTTCGACCTAGAGATCGCCGAGGAGGCGGCCACCGTGCCGGTCCCCGACGTCGGGGAGCCGGCGTCGTATCCTGCGGGGACCGTGCTCGAGACCTGGAAGGCCTTCGGGGAGGCGCTCCGGGACGTGGGGGGGAGGAACCGGGGGGATGGGGCCTGCCCCCTGGCGGTGGTGGACACGGCCCTTCCCAGCGCGGTGGGCACCGAGGGCTTCGCCCGGGAGAACCGGGACAGTTACTTCCCCTTCGGGGTGCAGGATCAGGCGGCCGTCACCGCCTCGGGCGCCTTGAGCCTGGAGGAAGTCGTCACCGTGTTCGTGGGGAAGGGCGTGTTCGGCCTTGACGGCGCCTACAATCAGCTCCGGCTGAACGACTTGAATCGGACCCACCTCAAGGTCGTCCTCACGCACCTCGGGCTGGACGGGGGCGAGGACGGCAAGGCCCTCCAATGCATCGACTACCTCAGCCTTCTGGACAGCCTGCTCGGGTTCCGCGCCGTCTTTCCTGCTGACGCCAACCAGGCTGACCGCGTCTTCCGGCACCTGTTGGGCCAAGCCGGGAACTGGGTGCTCGGGCTTGGCGGCGAGGCGACGCCCATCGTCACCGACCTGGAGGGACAGCCGTTCTTTGGCGATGGATACGAGTTCCGCTACGGAAGGCTCGACCTTGTGCGGCCCGGGGACCACGGGGTCATCCTGGTCACGGGCCAGATGCTCGCCCACGCCCTCCAGGCTTGGGGGGTCTTGCGGGAGCGCGCCATGGAGCCGTCGGTGCTCCACGTGTCGTGTCCGAAGTCCCTGGATACCTCCGTCGACCCGGTGCTGCTCCAGTGCCTGCGCAAGGGGCGGGTGATCACCTACGAGGACCACAACGTCCACACCGGCCTGGGGTCGCGGGTGGCGAACTGTATTGCCGCCCGCGGCATCTCGTGTCGCCTCTTGAAGATGGGTGTCGAGCACTACGGCGTCTCCGGGTCTCCGGGGGAGGTTCGGCGGCGGATGGGTCTCGATCCGGAGACCTTGGTGGCCAAGGCCCTGAAGTTCCTCAAGCGGTGACCGGGTGACCTTCGGGCCGGAGGGTCGCTGTCCCGTGCCCGACCGGGCGGAGTGCGAGCGGCTTCTCGATCTCCACCGAGTCCCGGCCCACATCCGGCGGCACAGCGAACAGGTGTCGCGGGTCGCACTGCGACTGGCCCGGGCCCTGGCATCCCACGGTGAGCACCTCGACCTCGCTCTGCTGGAGGCGGCAGCTCTGCTTCACGACATCGCCAAGGCGGATTGCCTCGCCAGCCATCGGGACCACGCGGTGGAAGGCGGGGCGGTGCTCCGGCGGGAGGGCTACCTCGCCGTGGCCGCCCTCGTGGAACGCCACGTCGAGCTCGGCCCGTGTGATCCCCGGGGCCCCGTGACCGAGGCCGAGGTCCTCAACTACAGCGACAAGCGCGTTCGCCACGATGAGGTGGTCTCCCTCGCGGAGCGCTTCGAGGATCTTGTGGTGAGGTACGGGGGGAGGTACCCCCAGGCGGAAGGGCGGATCCGACAAAACTGGGAGGCGACCCGGAAGGTGGAGCGGAAAATCTTCGGGGGCCTTCCGTTCGGTCCCGGGGAGTTGTGACGGGTGAATCCCAAGGCTTCCGGGGGCCCTTCGCCGCGGCGCGACCCGGACGGGACGGCGAGCGCGTGGGGATGAGCACGGGCCCGGCCGCCACGGTGGTGGGCGGGGGTCTGGCAGGGTGCGAGGCCGCGTGGCAGCTTGCGCGCTGCGGCATGGCCGTGCGCCTGGTGGAGATGCGGCCGCTCCGTTTCGGACCCGCCCACCGGACCGGTGCCCTCGCCGAGTTGGTCTGTTCCAACTCTTTCAAGGCGATGGGCCTGGGACAGGCCTCCGGGCTGCTCCAGGAGGAGTTGACCCGGCTGGGCTCCGTCCTCCTGGAGTCGGCCCTCGCCGTCCGGGTGGCGGCCGGCCAGGCCCTGGCGGTCGATCGAGAGGCCTTCAGCCGCGACGTCACGGCCCGGCTCGAGGCGGAACCCCTGGTGGAGATCATCCGCCAGGAGGTGACCGAGATTCCCGCCGACGGGCCCGTGATCCTGGCCTCCGGACCGTTGACCACGGAGCGGCTCGCCAACGCCCTCGGCCGAGTCACCGGTACCGATTCCCTCTACTTCTACGATGCCATGGCCCCCATCGTGGAGGGAGCCTCGGTGGACCGAGGGGCAGTCTTCGCAGCCTCCCGTTACGGGAAGGGGGGAGACGACTATCTCAACTGCCCGCTGACCCGGGAGGAGTTCGACCGTTTCTTCGAGGCGCTCGTCACCGCCCGTACGGTCCCGACGCGGGATTTCGAAGAGGAGAGGGTCTTCCAGGCCTGTCAACCCATCGAGACCCTGGCCGGGAAGGGCCCGAAGACGCTCCTGTTCGGTCCCATGAAGCCGGTGGGGCTCGAAGACCCCCGCACCGGCCTGCGCCCCTACGCCGTGGTCCAACTGCGCCGGGAGGACGCGGCCGGGGAACGGTGGAACCTGGTGGGGTTCCAGACCAAGCTCGCCCACCCGGAGCAGGAGCGCGTCTTCCGCCTCATCCCCGCCCTCGCCAACGCCCGCTTTCACCGCCTGGGCAGCCTGCACCGCAACACCTACGTGGACGGCCCCCGCCTCCTCGACCGTTACCTGCGCCTGCGACGCAGCCCGCGGCTGCAACTCGCCGGGCAGATCACCGGGGTGGAGGGATATCTGGAGAGCGCGGGGATGGGCCTCTGGGCGGGCCTGAACCTGGCCCTCCGGCTGGGGGGGCGCACTCCGGACCCCTTGCCTGCCGAGACGGCATTGGGCGCCCTGGTGGGCCATGTCACCGCCTCGCCCTCCCGGCCCTTCGAGCCCATGAACATGAACTTCGGACTCCTGCCCGCCTTGGGAGTGCGCAGCCGGGACAAGCGGGCTGTCAAGGAGGAGAAGGCCCGGCGGGCCTTGGCCGCGTTGGAGGCTTGGAGGGGACGATGGACGGGGGCTCCGCCCTGAAGGCCGGACCCCTCTGCTGGCCGGTCCGTCACAGGTGCCTCTCGATGGTTTCCAGGATCTCGATCCGATCCACCAGATCGTTGAGGAAGTCGAGGCGGTCTGCGTCGAGGACGAGCACGGGGGAAAGGTCGTAGGTAGCGAGCCAGCGGTCGTAGAGGCGATTGAGGTCCCGGAGATAGGCCGAGTCCACGGCGCCCTCGCAGGCGCGCCCCCTCAGCCGGACGCGCCTGCGGATGGTGCGCAGGCCGGACTTGAGGTAGATCAGCAGGTCCGGCGGGTCGATGCTTCGCAGGATGGTCCCGTAGAGCCTTCGGTAGGCCTCGTAGTCCCTTCCCCCTAGGAATCCCCGTCGGTGGAGATTCTCTGCGAAGACCTCCGCGTCCTCGTAGATCGTGCGGTCCTGAATCACGGTCTGGGGGCAGGCGTCGAGCTCCTGGTGGGTCCGAAACTTGAGCGTGAGAAAATAGACCTGGGAGTGGAACGCCCACCGTCCCATGTCCCGGTAGAAGTCCTCGAGGTAGGGGTTTTCCTCGTTGCGCTCGTAGAACGGGCGGATGTGGGGGTACCGCCGGCAAAGGAACTCCACCAGGGTGGACTTGCCGCTTCCCATGTTCCCGGCGACCGCGATGTACTTGACCATACGGCCTCTCGGGAGGTCCCCCATCCGGCGGGGAGCTGGGTTCGGGATCCCGGCGGGGGCGGGGCGGCGCCAGGGCCTCAGGCCTCCGGCGCCCTTTCCCCGCGGGGTCAGGCGGGGCTCACCCCTCCGGGGGGATGCCGGCTTCCAGGGCTGCCGCGATGCGCTTCTTCAGCTCTGTTAAGTCGGAGGACTTCACCACGTAGTAGTCTGCGGCGATGCTCTTGAGGTCTCCCTTGTACGAGCCGTAGGCCGAGCAGAGGATGACGGGGAGGTCGTAGTAGCGGGTGCGCACCTCCTGGAGGACGTCGAGACCGCTCACGTCCACCATCTTGATGTCCAAGACCACCACGTCGGGCCGGAAACGCTCGATCTCACTCACGAGGTTCTTGCCGGACGCCAAGGCCACCACGGAGTGCCCGTCGTCCTCGAGCTCGAGGGTGTAGAGGGTGCGGATGTGCTCTTCGTCGTCCACGATCAGAATGCGAGCCACGAGCTACTCCTTTCGGCACAGGAGCCGCCACAGCAAGCGGCTCCGGTTGCCCGGCGACCGGATCCCACTCAGCCGCCCCATCGCTCGAGCAGGTACGGCTTGGCCTCTTCGAAGGCCTGGCACTGTTCCTCCACATATTCCTCCGCCTGGGAAGGCGCCATCCCCTCGGTTGCCCGCACGAAGGACAGGGTGCGGCCGAAGTACAGAGGTGCCAGCGCATCGACCAGGTGATCCCGGGGCAGAATCCGGTCGCGACATGCCACCGCCACGTCGAAGAGCACCTGTGCCCAGAGGGCTGCGGGGAGCTCGAAGTGCCCGAGGTCCATACCCAGGACCTCCTGTAGCTTCCCGTGGGTGACCGGCGCCAGGGCTTCCTTCCAGACCTCGGCATACGCGGTCTTGCCGTCGTGGAGCCGCGTGTACAGGGCCTCGAGGTCCACGCTCACCGGGGGGGGCAATTCCGTCTCCCCGAGGCCGAAGCCGAAGATGGCCGTGGGCCGGCTCCAGCGGACTCCCCCCCAGAAAGAGCCCAGGGCCTCCATGAGGTGGAAGATCGTCCCCACCACCTGACGGAACATGGGGCCCAGCTCGGAAGCGGGATCCTTGGCCCGATGGACCTTCGGCCGGCCCAGAAACGCCTGGGTGATCGGCTGGCGGTGGTAGATCGCCAGGGTGCTCATCCAGACGTCGATCCCGAAGTGCGCGACGTCCTCGTTCCACGTGGGGTGCTCGAGATAGGTGCGCGCGAGGTCCCCGGAGAAGCCGAAGTCCCCGCCGATGGGCTGGCGGACCCTTCGCCCGTAAAGGCTTCGGGTCAAAGGGTAGGCGATGTTGTTGGTGATGGTGCCGTCGTACTTGTGGCGGAGGTACAGCGGCGCCACGAACCCGAAGTCGTCGAGGAGAGGCTCGCCGAGATGCTTGATCCACTTCGGCGTGATGCTCTTGAGATCCGCATCGACCACGACCACGGCGCGGGCCCCGAGGTCTCGCACGAGGCGAAACAGGTTCTTGAAGTTGTTCCCCTTCCCGGTGACCCCCGGGGGAGTGGAGACGTAGAGCCGCGGCACTTCGCAGGGCGCGGCGAAGAACGCCTCGCGGGTCCCGTCGGGGCTCGCGTTGTCGCAGTTGACGATGACGGCCTTGCGCCCCCTGAAAAATCGGGTGAGCCCCAGGGAGGCCTGCTCGACCGGGTAGGCGATGGCGTCCGCCTCGTTGCGCGAGGGGATCCCCACGACGATCTCTGCGGAGGAGACGGCTTCGGGGTTGTCGAGGACCCACTGCGTCATCGATGCTGCCTCAACGAGACCGGGAGTAGAGGTGGTACACCAGGTTGTCGAACTCGGTGGTGAGGTCGACCTTCTTCACCTTGACTCCCTCGGGGACGTGCAGCTGGGTCGGGGCGAAGTTGAGGATGCCCTTGATTCCCGCGGCCACGACCTTCTCTGCCGCCGCCTGGGCGGCGTCGGCAGTCGTGGTGATGATGGCGACCTCGATCTCCTTCTCGGCTGCCACACGGGGCAGGTCATCCATCGATTCGATGCGAATCCCGCCGGGCAGAAGGGTTCCGATCTTCGCCGCGTCCACGTCGAAGGCCGCTGCGAAGTTGTACCCGTGTTCCGAGAAGTTCCGGTACGTGAGCAGGGCCCGCCCCAGGTTCCCCACGCCGACCAGCGCCACGTTCCGTCTCTGGTTGAGACCGAGAACCTTGCGGATGTCGAAGTGCAGCTCCTTCACGTAGTACCCCACTCCGCGGATGCCGAACTCGCCGAAGTAGGTCAGGTCCTTGCGGATCTGCGCGGCGTTGACCCCGCAGATCTCCGCCAGCTCGGCACTGGAGATGACGTTGACGCCCTTCTTCTCCAGGTCTTTCAAGACCCGCATGTAGATCGACAGCCTCTTGATCGTCGCCTCGGGGACCTTGGGGTGCTTGGGCATGTCAAAGGCCTCCTTCGGGCCGCAGAAAGCTTGTTCTATTTATGCACAACCAAACGCGGTTGTCAAACGCGCCGTTCTTCCAGGACTCCCTGCTTGCGTGGCAAGCGGAGTCCGGGAGACCCTGCGTTTCGCCCCGCAATCCGCAGCAATTCGAAGGAGTGTGCCAGCAGGCCCCGGTGCGCCGGGCTTCACCCGATTGCGCCGGCCTCGTCGGGTAGGTGCATGCGGAACGGGGCTGCTCTTCGGGGCTCCCGGACCCCACCCCGCAAGGCGGCGGCGGATTCCGGAGCGCCTCGGAGCCACGGCCTCCGGAGACCGCGGGGCCAGCCCCTTGCGCTGCACTGCGCCATCCGCCAGACGGACAGACCATCTGCTCTCCACACGCAGGCCTCGCGCATCTTGCCCTGGCCGGGCAGGCAGTGCTATCTTCTACCGTTCTCGCCATTTTGAGCCCTCCAGGCCTTGTCGAGGAGACGCCATGAAGGAAGATATCCACCCGAAGTACGCGACAGCCGTGGTGACCTGCACCTGCGGCAACACCTTCGAGACCCGGTCCACGAAGGCCGACATCAAGACCGAGATCTGCTCGGAGTGCCACCCGTTCTACACGGGGAAGGAGAAGATGCTCGACACGGCGGGCCGTGTCGATCGTTTCCTCCGCAAGTACGGAAAGCAGAAGTAAAGCGCGATGGGCCCCTCGGCCCGGGTCCTCAGCCACACGCCGGACCCGGAGCGCACCGTGGCCCTGGCGGCGCGGCTGTGTTACTCCGCCCGCGGCATAGGGGAGCTGCACCGAGACCTCTGCGACGGAGAGGTGGGGGCTCTCCTCTCGAAGCTGCGAGCCATGGGGCACCTCTCAGCGCTGGAGCACGCCCATTTCGTCGTAGGGGTCGAGGGGATCAGCCGCGCCTGCTCCCACCAACTGGTGCGGCACCGGCTCGCGTCCTACTCCCAGCAGAGCCAGCGCTACGTGACCTTGCGGGAGGTGCGGGCAGTGGTCCCTCCGACCGTGGAGAGGGATCCGTCCCACGGGGCGGCTTTTCGCGAAAAGCTCCAGGACCTCTGGGCATTCTATGCACGTCTGGTGGACGAGGGCGTCGCCCCGGAGGACGCCCGCTACATCCTGCCCAACGCCTGCGAGACAAAGATCGTGGTTTCCATGAACGCCCGCGAGCTCCGACACTTCTTCGCCCTCCGCCTGTGCAGCAGGGCCCAGTGGGAGATTCGTGCCCTCGCCCTGGAAATGCTCCGGGCCGTCCGCCCCCTCGCGCCGAGGCTCTTCGAGGCATCCGGACCGGGATGCGTTGCGGGGCGGTGCCCCGAGGGCGCCTACTCCTGCGGCCGACCCGAAGAGGTCCGGCGAGAGCTCGGAGAGGCGCTGTGAAGGCAGCGCCCAGGTAGGCCGCGTTGGATCTCACGGCCAAGCTTGCCCAGGTGGAGGACCGCTTCGAGAGGCTCAACCGAGAGCTCTCCGACCCGGGAGCCCTCTCGGACCTGGAGGCGTACCGTCGCCTGACCCGAGAGCACGCGGAGCTCCAGGAGTTGGCCGAGGAAGTCCGAAGGTATCGGGGTCTCCTGGCCCGAGTGGAGCAGGCCCAGGCGCTCCTGGCCGACTCCGAGCTTCGCGAGCTGGCCCGGGAGGATCTGGCGGAGGCCGACTCGCTTCTGTCCGAGTCCACCTCCCGACTCAAGACCCTCCTCCTCCCGAAGGATCCGCTGGACGAGAAGGACGTGATCCTGGAAGTGCGTGCCGGCACCGGGGGAGAGGAGGCGGCTCTCTTCGCCGCGGACCTCTTCCGCATGTACTGCCGGTACGCGGAACGGAAGGGCTGGACGGTGGAAGAGCTGAGCGCCAATCCCACCGGGATCGGCGGGCTCAAAGAGGTGGTCGCGCTCTTGCGGGGGGATCGGGTTTACGGCCGCCTCAAGTTCGAGAGTGGTGCCCACCGGGTCCAGCGGGTGCCGGAGACCGAAGCCGGGGGGCGCATCCATACCTCGGCGGTCACGGTGGCGGTGCTCCCGGAGGCCGACGAAGTGGATGTGGACGTGCGGCCGGAGGACCTAAAGATGGACGTGTTCCGCGCGGGAGGGGCGGGTGGCCAGCACGTGAACAAGACCGAGTCGGCAGTGCGCCTGACCCACCTCCCCACGGGTATCGTGGTGAGCTGCCAGGACGAGAAATCCCAGCACAAGAACCGCGCGCGGGCGCTCAAGATCCTCAGGGCGAGGCTGTTCGAGGCCGCCCAGCAGGCGGCAGACCGTGAGCGCAGCGATGAACGCCGAACCCTAGTGGGCAGCGGGGACCGGAGCGAGCGGATCCGCACATACAACTTCCCCCAGAACCGTGTCACGGACCATAGGATCAATCTGACCCTGCACCGGTTGGAGGGTATCCTGGAGGGCGACCTGGATCCCCTGGTCGAGGCCCTGTCGGCCGAGGCCCAGGCAGAGGCCTTGGCCCGCGGGGAGGGCTGAGGGGTGGAGCACCTCCCCCTCGAACTGGTGCGGCGCACCGCCCGGTACCTGGGCGACAGGGGGTTCGAGAGCCCCCGCCTGGATGCCGAGGTGCTCCTGGCCCACGTGCTCGGGGTGACTCGGATTCAGCTCTACCTCCAGTTCGACCGCCCCCTCGCATCGGCAGAGGTGGACGCGTATCGGGAGGCCGTGCGCCGCAGGGCCCGGAGGGAGCCGGTGGCCCACATCACCGGGGTCCGGGAGTTCTGGTCGCTTCCTTTCCTCGTGGACGGGCGGGTTCTCGTTCCGCGCCCGGAGACGGAGACCCTGGTGGCGGCGGCCCTGGGCCGCATGGGGGAAGCGGGCCGCTTGGCGGATCTGGGGACCGGGTCGGGGGCGGTGGCCGTCGCTCTCCTGCGGGAGAGACCCGGTTGGAGCGGCGTGGGGGTGGACCTGTCGGAGAGCGCTCTCGAGGTGGCCCAGGCGAACGTCGCGCACAGCGGCCTCGGCCTGCGCCTGGACCTGCGCTCAGGTGATCTCTTCGAACCCCTGGCCGGAGACCTCTTCGACGCGGTCGTCTCGAACCCCCCCTACATTCCCTCGGCGGAAATCCCGGGGCTGGAGGCGGAGGTCGCGATTTTCGACCCCAGGCTCGCCCTGGACGGAGGGGACGACGGCCTCGGGGTCATCCGGCGGATCGTCGAGCAGGCGCCCGCCCATCTCGCGGGGGGGGGATTCCTCGCCCTGGAGTTCGGCACCGGCCAGGAAGGCGAGGTCATCGGGCTGATCCAGGGGGAAGGCAGCTACGAGGAACCGGCAATCGTTCTCGACCCCGCGGGTCGGCCCCGGGTCGCCCTTGCTGTGAGGCGCGGTACGTGAGGGGACGGCTTCGGGGGGCACCCGTGTCGAGAAGAGGATAGAGGCCCATGGATGCCCTCGTCCTGGAAGGCGGAGTGCCCCTCAATGGGGGGGTGGCGGTCAGCCCGGCGAAGAACGCGGTCCTGCCGCTGATGGCGGCAGCCCTGCTGGCCCCGGGGACGAGCCGGCTTCCCCGCGTCCCTGCCCTGGCCGATGTGCGTACCCTCAGTCGCCTGCTGGGGCACCTGGGGGCCCGTGTCACCTCGGAGAAAGGGGGGCTCGCGGTAGACGCCTCCGAGTTGGCCGGGAGGGACGCGCCCTACGACCTGGTCAAGACCATGCGGGCATCGGTGCTCGTTCTGGGTCCCCTGGTGGCCCGTTTCGGGAGGGCCAGGGTGAGCCTGCCCGGGGGCTGTGCCATCGGCGCGCGGCCCATCAACCTCCACTTGAAGGGGCTCGAGGCCCTGGGTGCCACGGTTCGCCTGGAGCACGGATACGTGGAGGTGGAGGCGGACCGTCTGGTGGGCGGCCGGATCGTCTTGGACCTG
This sequence comes from Deferrisomatales bacterium, assembly GCA_033551855.1. Lineage (GTDB taxonomy): Bacteria > Desulfobacterota > Deferrisomatia > Deferrisomatales > JACRMM01 > JBFLZB01. Next base: position 42,835 of record JAWSUI010000013.1, on the reverse strand, counting down.
CCGACCGTCACCGGGACGGAGAATCTCGCCATGGCGGCAGCCCTGGCCAGGGGTACCACGGTGATCGAGAACGCGGCCCGGGAACCGGAGGTGGTCGACCTCCTGGAGTGCTTGCAGCAGATGGGCGCCCGGGTCCGGGGGGCCGGGTCGGACCTTCTTGAGATCGAGGGGGTCGAGGAGCTGAGACCCTTCGACCACGAGCCCATCCCGGACCGCATCGAGGCGGGGACGCTGCTCACGGCTGCCGCCCTGTGCGGGGGCGAGGTGACCGTGCAGGGTGCACGGCTCGACCACCTGGATGCCCTGGCGTTCAAGCTGCGGGAAGCGGGGGCGGAGGTGGAGGGCTGTGGGGCCGGCGGGATCGCGCTCAGGGGCCGTCCTCCGGCCCGCAGCGTCGACGTGCGCACCAGCCCGTACCCGGGCTTCCCCACGGACATGCAGGCCCAGTTCATGGCCCTCATGGCTTCGGGGCGGGGCCTCTCGGTCATCACGGAGAAGGTTTTCGAGAATCGCTTCATGCACGTGCCCGAGCTGAACCGGATGGGGGCGGACATCACCGCCGAGGGTGCGAGCGCTGTGGTCCGGGGGGTCAAGCGGCTCTCGGGGGCTCGGGTCATGGCCACCGATCTGCGGGCCAGTGCTGCGTTGGTGCTGGCGGGCCTGGTGGCCCGGGGCACCACCGTGGTCTCCCGGGTTTACCATCTGGACAGGGGCTACGAGTCCCTGGAGACGAAGCTCTCGGGCCTGGGTGCCCGCATCCGGCGGATTCAGGAGTGAACGAGCCCCTACGCTGCGCGGCCAGGTCTGTTGCCTTTCGAAGGTTTGTCGCCGAGGGTGCCCGGGTGCCGAGGGGCACCGGTTTCCCCCGGTTCCCTGCTTCGGTCGATGCGGCTCGCGGCGGCACCCCGGAGCGTCCCGACCCCACCTGAAGGCTGCTGGTGGACGTGGGGGGGCCTTCTTGCCCAGGTGGAGAATCCCGACATGGCCGATCGCTTGACTCTCGCCCTGCCGAAAGGCAGGATCTTGCGCGATACCCTGGCTCTGCTGGAGGGCTGCGGGGTCCCCTGTACCCACGTCTTGGACGACTCCCGGCGCCTCGTCTTCGACGTCCCCGGCTACCGGTTCCTCGTGGTGCGCAGCCAGGACGTGGCCACCTATGTGGAGCACGGGGCGGCGGACCTGGGTGTCGCCGGCAAGGACGTGCTCCTGGAGCAGGAACCCGAAGTCTACGAGCCCCTGGACCTGGGCTTCGGGTACTGCCGCCTCGTGGTGGCCGAACCCGCCGGGGCGTCGTGCCGGGGGGCCGGCGCGTGGTCGCGGGTGCGGGTTGCGACCAAGTACCCCCGCCTGGCAGAGGCCCATTTTCGGGTCAAGGGCATCCAGGTGGAGATCATCAAGCTCTACGGCTCCATCGAGCTTGCCCCCCTGGTGGGGCTGTCCGAGCAGATCGTGGACCTCGTGAGCACGGGGGAGACCCTGCGCCAGAACGGCTTGGTGGAAGTGGAGACCATCCTGGAGTCCACGTGCCGCCTGGTGGTGAACCGGGCGAGCATGAAGACCCGAACCGCGGCCATTGCGGGGCTGATCCGAGCCTTTCGGGACCGACTGGGAGAGTCCGCATGATGCCGATCCACCGACTGGGAGGGCCGGGTTACGAGGAGGCCTGGCGCCGGCTCGCGACCCGCGGCGGAGGCCAGGACGGCGCGGCGGCGGAGGAAGCGGTGCGGCCCATCCTGGAGGCGGTTGCGCATCGGGGGGACGCGGCTCTGCTGGAGTACACGGCCCGGTTCGACGGGGTCGAGCTCTCGCCGAGGGAGCTGGCGGTGCCCCCGGAGGCCCTGGAGAGGGCCTGGCTGTCGCTCCCGGTCGAAAACCGGAAGGCCCTCGAGCTGGCGACCCGTCGGATCCGTTCCTTCCACGAGCGCCAGCGGGACCGGTCCTGGTTCGTGGAGGAAGAGGGGGTGCTCCTGGGGCAACGGGTCACGCCCCTGGCGTCGGCGGGTCTGTACGTTCCCGGCGGCAAGGCGAGCTATCCCTCCAGCGTGCTGATGAATGCCATCCCGGCCCAGGTCGCCGGCGTGGAACGGTTGGCCATGGTGACCCCGACCCCGGGCGGCACGGCCAACGCGCACGTCCTGGGGGCGGCGTGGCTCGTGGGGGTCCGGGAGGTGTACCGTGTGGGTGGGGCTCAGGCCGTTGCCGCCCTGGCGTACGGCACGGCGACGATTCCGGCCGTGGACAAGATCGTCGGGCCGGGGAACATCTACGTGGCCACGGCCAAGCGTCTCTTGTACGGCCGAGTGGACATCGACATGGTGGCGGGCCCGAGCGAGATCCTCGTGGTGAGCGACGGCTCCGGGGACCCGGCGCACGTCGCAGCAGACCTCCTCAGCCAGGCCGAGCACGACGAGCAGGCCACGGCGGTCCTGGTGACGACGGACGCGGCCTTCGGCGCCCGGGTGGCGGAGCAGGTGGAGGCGCAACTGCGGCTCTTGCCCCGCGAGGGCACGGCCCGGCGGAGTTGGGAAGAGAGGGGCGGCATCCTGGAGGTGGGTTCCCTCGAGCAGGCCTGCGACCTGGCCAACGAGTTCGCGGCGGAGCACCTGGAGTTGGCCGTGGAGCGCCCCTGGGACCTCCTGGGGCGCATCCGCCACGCGGGGGCCATCTTCCTCGGCCACCACACCCCGGAGGCCCTGGGGGATTACGCCGCGGGACCCAACCACGTGCTCCCCACGGCCGGCACCGCACGGTTCTTTTCCCCCCTGGGGGTCGAAGACTTCGTCAAGCGTTCCAGCGTGATCTCCTTCTCGGCCGAAGCGCTGGGGCAACTGGGCCGTCAGGTGGCCCACATCGCCCGCATGGAGGGCCTGGAGGCCCATGCCCGGGCCGTCGAAATGAGGCTCTCGGGGCAGCCTGGGGCCTCGGGGGGCGGGGAAGGGCTGGAGCGCTCCCGCCGATCCCGAAGGAGGACCGATGAGCAGAACGGCTGAGGTGCAACGCCGGACACGGGAGACGGACATCCACGTCCGTCTCGGGCTCGACGGCGACGGGACGGTCCAGGCCGAGACCGGCGTGGGGTTCCTCGACCACATGCTCACCCACGTGGCGGTTCACGGGTTCTTCGACCTCAGCGTCCTTGCCTCCGGTGACCTCCACGTGGACTTCCATCACACGATCGAGGACGTGGGCATTGGCCTGGGGCAGGCCGTGTCCGAGGCTCTCGGCGACCGGGTGGGGATCGCGCGGTACGGGGAGGCGACCGTGCCCATGGACGAGGCCCTGGCGCACGTGGTGCTCGACCTCTCGGGCCGGACCCACCTCTCCTACGACGACGGCCTCGCGCCGGGAAAGGTGGGGGAGGTCGACATCGAGCTCTTCCGGGAGTTCTTCGAGGCGTTCGCCCGGGCAGCCGGGGCTACCGTGCACGTGCGGGTCGAGTCGGGGCGAAACGCCCACCACGTCATCGAGGCGGTCTTCAAGGCCTTTGGCCGTGCACTCGACCGGGCCACTCGGGGGGAGCCGCGACGACAAGGTGTGCCTTCGACGAAGGGGAGCCTGTGACGGGGTCGGGTGGAGGGGGGCGGGGCGGCCCGAGAGGAGAGACCGCGGAGCGCCGCCGGCACGGAAGGGGAAACCCCCATCGCACCGCGGATCACCGATGTCCGTCGTGATTGTCGACTACGACTCGGGCAATCTGCGCAGCGTGCAGAAGGCCTTCGAGTCCCTGGGGGCGCAGGCGGAGGTGACCCGGGATCCGGGCAGGGTTCGGGAGGCCAGGGGTCTCGTGCTCCCGGGCCAGGGCGCCTTCCGAGACTGCATCGCGAAGCTCGAGAGCTTCGGCCTGGCCCAGCCGGTGCGGGACCGGATCCTGGCGGGGATCCCCTTCCTCGGCATCTGTGTCGGTTACCAGCTCCTCTTCGAGGAGAGCGAGGAACACGGTCACACCCGGGGTTTTGGCATCCTGCGGGGGCGAGTCGTGCGTTTCCCCCGGGATCTGGCCGAAGGGGGCCGCCGCCTGAAGGTCCCGCACATGGGCTGGAACACGCTCCACAAAGTCCAGGAGCCGGAGGTGCTGGCCGACGTGGTCGAGGGCGATCACGTCTATTTCGTCCACTCCTACTTCCCCGTCCCGGAGGATGCGGAGGTCGTCGCCACCACGACGACCTACGGCATGGAGTTCGCCTCGAGCGTGGCGCGGGGTAACCTCTACGCCTGCCAGTTCCACCCGGAGAAGAGCCAGCGGGTGGGCCTGGCGATCCTGCGGGCCTTCTGGCAGAAGGCCGTTCGGGAGGGTGCATCGTGATCGTGATCCCTGCGATCGATCTGAAGGCCGGGCAGTGCGTGCGCCTGCGCCAGGGCCGGATGGAGGACGAAACGGTCTACGGGGACGATGCGGCCGCCGTGGCCCGACGTTGGGTCGGGCTCGGGGCCGCGCGGATCCACTTGGTGGATCTGGACGGAGCCTTTTCGGGCCGCCCCGAGAACCTGGCGGCGGTGCGGGCGGTGCGCCGGGCGGTGGACGTGGAGCTCGAGCTCGGGGGCGGCATCCGAGATCAGGCGACGGCTGAGCGGCTTCTCGGCGAGGGCCTGGACTACGTGATCCTGGGGACCGCCGCCCTCGAGGATCCCGCCTTGGTGGGTCGGCTCTCCGCGTCCCATCCCGGTCGGGTCCTGGTGGGCATCGATGCCCGGGACGGCTGGGTGGCCGTGCGAGGATGGGCCGAGGTCTCTCGGACCCGGGCAGTGGATCTCGCCCAGGCCCTGGCGGACCAGGGTGCTGCCGGGTTCGTCTTCACCGACATCGAGCGCGACGGGATGCAGACGGGGGTGAACCGCGAGGCCACCGCGGAGTTCGCCCGGCGGTCCGGCGCCCCGGTGATCGCTTCGGGGGGCGTCTCCGATCTCGAGGACATCGAGCGCCTGCTGCCCCTGGAGGCCGACGGGGTCGTGGGAGTCATCACGGGGCGCGCGCTCTACGAGGGCACCCTCGACCTGGCCGCCGCCATCTCCCTTGCCCGCAGGGGAGGGGGGGCGTAGTCGCCGGCCCCTCCCGCAACGGATCCTCTCCATGCTCGCCAAGCGCATCATTCCCTGCCTGGACGTGAACGCCGGGCGGGTGGTCAAGGGTACCAACTTCGTCAACCTCCGGGATGCAGGCGACCCCGTGGAGGCTGCGAAGCTCTACGACGCCCAGGGCGCCGACGAGCTCACCTTCCTGGACATCACGGCCTCCAGCGACGAGAGGGGCATCATCCTGGAGGTTGTACGGGCCACCGCGGAGCGGGTGTTCATGCCGCTCACCGTGGGGGGGGGGGTCCGGGAGATCGCGGACGTGCGCAACCTGCTCCTGGCGGGGGCCGACAAGGTCTCGGTGAACACGGCGGCCGTCCATCGGCCCGCCTTCGTGGAGGAGGCTTCGCGTCGGTTCGGCTCCCAGTGCATCGTGGTGGCTGTCGATGCCAAGCGGCGAGGCCCCGGAGCGGAGGAGGGGTGGGAGGTCTACACCCACGGGGGTCGGCGCCCGAGCGGCAGAGACGCCCTGGAGTGGGTCCGGCGGATGGAGGCCCTCGGCGCGGGGGAGATTCTCCTCACCAGCATGGATGCCGACGGGACCAAGGACGGGTTCGACATCCCCCTCACCCGGGCAGTGTCCGACGCGGTGGAGATCCCGGTCATCGCCTCCGGGGGTGCGGGGAACGCCGAACACATGTGGGAGGCCCTCACCGCCGGCGGGGCCGATGCCGCGCTGGCGGCGAGCATCTTCCATTTCCGCGAGCTCACCATCGGGGACGTGAAGCGCCTTCTGGCCTCCCGAGGGGTTCCGGTGCGGATGTGACACGGCAAGGGTGAAGGCGACGAGGCGGCCCCCCGGCCGCCCCACTCCGGGAACGCCCGCGGACGTCCGTTCGGGCTCCCGCCGACCGCTTCGAAGGACTCCGCCTCATGTCCATTTACGACCGCCTCTATTCCGTGATCCTCGACCGCAAGGCCGCCCCTCGGGCCGACTCTTACGTCTGCCGTCTCTTGGACAAGGGCGAAGACCGGATCCTGCAAAAGGTCGGCGAAGAGGCGGTCGAGACCCTGCTGGCGGCCAAATCCGGAGACGAGCGGGCCTTGGTGTCGGAGCTCGCGGATCTCGCGTTTCACTGCTTGGTGCTGCTGGGCTCCCGCGGTATTCCCCCTGAGCGCGTGTCCCAGGAGCTGGAGCGGCGCTTCGGGACCTCGGGGATTGCCGAGCGGGAGGGCCGCCCCCGCTCCTGACCCTCCGGGCGGCGTCTGCGGGCTGTTCCTGGGTGTGCCTATTTATTGAGCACGCCATCCTTCTCCTCATCTGTTTCCGTCCAGTCCTCTCTAGGCCTGTTTCGTCTGCGGCTTCCTTCCGGTATCCGCCCACGGGCGTTGCTCGCTATATGGGCAGCGTCCCCCCGGGATTCTTCCTCCTTGTGCGGCCCGGCTGGACTTGGGGCCGCACGTATGCCTTAAATGTAGGCATGGGCGACTCCCCCCCTCTCCCGACTCGGCGAAAGCCAGCGGTATTTCGCGGTGCGTCGATGTTGGCACGGTCCCTGCAAAATCGTCCCCAGGCTACCCTCCGGAGCCGTCGGCACCTGGCTGAGAGCTCCGGGAACCGGCGGCCGGCGGGGCTGCCGCGAAAGATCACGGGAAGGAGACCCAACATGTGTCGACTCTGTGCCCTGGTGTCTGCCGAGTACTTTTCCCCGATGGAGGCGATCCAGGCACTCGAGACCATGAAAGAGGGGCACGACGGGTCGGGGCTCGGCCTGACGCTCCGCGACCTGGGGGGGGAGTTCGAGGGCATCAAGGACTTCCCGATCCTGTCGGCGATTGCCACCGACAAGGGGTATTACGAGCTCGACGACTACATGGTGGCCAAGGGGTTCCGCACCAAGCTCTTGTGGGACCCCCAGATCCGGGTCAGGCCCGGGATGACGATCCAGCGGCGCGAGCGCTACATCGTCAAAGCCTTCGACTACCCCGACTGGGTGAAGGACCGTCCTTGGGAGGAGAAGGCGGAGCTCCTGAGTCGGACCCGGGTGGAGCTTCGGCGCATGGGAGAGGCAGACGAGTCGATCATCGTCTTCAGCTTCTGGCCCGACGTGGTCACGCTCAAGGAGGTGGGGGACCCCTTGGAGGTGGGCGAGTTCTTCGGCCTGGACCAGAAGCCGATCCCGGCGAGGACGGTGTTTGCCCAGGGGCGCCAGAATACCAACTACGCGATCAATCTGTACGCCTGTCACCCCTTCTTCATCGAAGGGATCTTCACCATGACGAATGGGGAGAACACCGCGTTCGTCCCGATCCGTGAGTACCTCACGAGCCGGGGTCACCCGGCGTACATGGGGTACAACTCGGACAGCGAGGTTTTCGCCCACATTCTCCACTATCTGCGGTGCCGTCTCGGCTATCCGCTCAAGTACTACAAGGACGTGATCACCCCGCTCCAGGACGGCGAGATGGGTCGGCGCAAGGACCGTGAGGCCCTGCGGCTCGTGAAGCGCAGCCTGCGGATGCTCACCATCGACGGGCCCAACTGCGTGATCGGCTGCGACCGGGATGGAACCGTCTTCATGGTCCAGGACGCAAAGAAGCTGCGGCCCGGGGTGGTGGGAGGGACCAAGGGTCGGGTGGGGCTGATGTCCGAGGTGTGCGGCCTGGCCTCGGCCGTTCCGGACCGCGACGTGCAGAAAGACGTGTTCCCGATGAAGTACGACCTAGTGTGCGTGCGCCCCGGGGCAGAGGAGATCGAGGTATGGAATCAGCGGGACGGCTCGACGTCAATCATCAGCTTAGCCTGAACGACCTCCCCTACATCGTCCGCTGGAAGGATCCCCGGTGCACTCGGTGTGGCCGGTGCACCTCGGTCTGCCCGGTGAAAGCCATCGAGCCGGGTGTCTTCGAGAAGCGCGTGGTCGAGTCCACGGGCCCGTCCCCCCTTCCGACGACGGTGCGCAAGGTCGTCTCGGGGGTGCGCCAGGTGACCGACATTCGGCGCCGATGCGTGGGGTGCGCCACCTGCCGGCTGGTGTGTCCGAACGACGCCGTGGCCCCGGAGTTCAACCCCGCCCACAAGTTCCCCTGGCACGTCACCCAGGGGGGGGAGCCGTACAAGCGGGGGGGGCGCCGCAACGACCCGGGGACCTCGACCCTGGACCGGCTCAAGTTCACCCGGATCTCGATGCTCACGGACCCCGCGCTCGACGCGGGCCGCCACGAGTTCCGGGTGCGCACCTACCTGGGCCGCAACCTGCCCCCGGAGGACCTCCCCCTGCGGATCGAGGGCTCGGACCTCGTTCCCGACGGGACCCCCTTTGTTCCGCCGGTCCGCGAGATCTTCCCCATCCGGATCGGCGGCATGTCGGTGGGCGCCCTCTCCCCCCACATGTGGGAGGGGCTCGCCCTGGGGATCGCGTATCTGAACGAGGTCGAAAAGCTGCCGGTGGTGATGTGCACGGGAGAGGGTGGCATGCCTCCCCGGCTCCTGAAGAGCCCCTTTCTGCGGTACTTCATCCTCCAGATCGCCTCGGGATACTTCGGGTGGGACGAGATCCTGCGCGCCGTGCCCGAGATGCAGTGCGATCCGGCGGCCATCGAGATCAAGTACGGCCAGGGAGCGAAGCCGGGCGACGGGGGGTTGCTGATGGCCAGCAAGGTCCTGAAGCTCATCGCCCGCATCCGCGGGGTGCCGGAGTTCGTGGACCTGGCGTCTCCCCCCACCCATCAGACGAAGTACTCGATCGAAGAGGCGGTCGCCAAGATGATCACCTCCATGTCGATGGCTTTCGGGTTCCGGGTTCCCGTGTACCCGAAGATCTCCGGGACGAAGACCGCCTTGGCGGTCCTGAACAACCTGGCTCGCAATCCCTTTGCCGCGGCGCTGACCATCGACGGGGAAGACGGGGGCACGGGGGCGGCCTACAACGTGAGTCTCGACAAGATGGGGCACCCCATCGCCTCGAACCTCCGGGAGTGCTACCTGACCCTCGTGAAGATCGGCAAACAGAACGAGCTGCCCCTTTTTGCCGCGGGTGGTGTGGGAAAGCAGGGGAACCTGGCGGCCAACGCGGCGGCGCTCATCATGCTGGGGGCGTCGGGGGTCGACTGTGCCAAGTACGTCATGCAGGCCGCTGCCGGGTGCCTCGGGGACGAGCGCAACCGGTGCAACATCTGCAACACCGGCAAGTGCCCCCGCGGAATCACCACCCAGGATCCCAGGCTCTACCGCCGCCTGGATCCGGACACCGTGGCCCAGAGGGTGGTGGAGATCTTTGTGGCCGCCGACCGGGAGCTGAAGAAGATCTTTGCGCCCCTGGGGCGCTCCACGGAGCTTCCCATAGGGATGGCCGACGGGCTGAGCATCGACGACCCTGCGGTGGCGCAGCGGTTGCAGATCGGCTACGCGTGCTAGACATCAGCAGGCCGTTGAAAGACGGCCCGCCGACCCCATGCGCAGAGCGGTGACAGCCGGAGAGAACCGATGATCGAGATCAAGGGCAAGATCAAGGGGCGGCGGGTTTCCTCCCGGGACCTCGACGACGCGGTGCAGGCTGCCGCAGCCAGCGGCAAGCGCCGGATCCGGGTGGTGGCCGATGGCCAGCACGGGATCGGCGGCCGCATCTGGCCGCAGGGGGAGACGGTGAGGATCCGCGTCACCGGGGCCCCCGGGCAGCGGGTGGGCGGCATGGCCATGGCGGGGACCGAGATCGTGGTGGAGGGCTCCGCCTCCGACGACGTGGGCTGGCTCAACACCGGCGCCACCATCACGGTGCTCGGCGACGTCGCCAACGGCGCACACAACGCAGGAGCCCAGGGACGGCTGTACGTCCAGGGGGGCGGCGGGGCCCGGTGCGACACCCTTACCAAATACAACCCCCGGTTCGAGCCGATCCAGTCGTGGTACTTCCGGGACGTGGGTGATTCCTTCGCCGAGTTCAAGGCGGGGGGTGTGGCCGTGGTGTGCGGTGTGAACCCCCGCAACCCGGACAATATCCTGGGGTATCGGCCCTGTGTGGGGATGGTGGGGGGGACGGTCTACTTCCGGGGCCCGGTTCAGGGGGTCTGCGAAGAGGACGTCCGTGTCGGAGACCTGACCGACGCCGATTGGGAGTGGCTGACAGGCAACATCAAGCCCTTCCTCAAGGCCGTCGATCGGCTGAGCTTCCACCAGTCCCTCACCCGCAGCCGGGACGAGTGGCGCAAGGTCGTGGCCCTGACCCCGGAGGAGCGCGAGCAGCGCGCCCGGGCCGATCGGCCCTCGGTGAGCACCTTCCGGAAGGGGGTGTGGGAGAAAGGGGTGGGGGCCGGGGGCATCTTCGCCGACTATCTGGACACCGAGACGAGCCTTCTCCCGTTCGTCGCAACCGGCGAGGGACGGCGCCAGGTGCCCCACTGGGAAAACGACCAGTATGCGCCCCCCTGCGCCGGCTACTGCCCCACCGGGATCCCCACCCACGAGAGGGCCCGTCTCATCCGCGACGGCCAAGAGCAGCAAGCCCTCGACCTCGTGCTCGAGTACTCACCCTTCCCGGGGACGGTGTGCGGCTACGTGTGCCCGAACCTGTGCATGGACTACTGCTCCCGACAGCAGTTTTTGCGAGATCCCGTGGACGTCTCGTTCCTCGGCCGCTTGAGCCTGGAGCGCCCGGCCCCGAGGCCGGCGGCACGCCGGCCGGAGCGGGTCGCCGTGATCGGCGGGGGGCCGGGCGGGATCTCCGCCGCGTACCAGCTGGCGCTCAGGGGATACGGCGTGAGCCTTTTCGAGAGGGAACCGCGGCTCGGGGGCAAGATCTACTACTGCATCCCGGAGGATCGCCTGCCGAGGGAGATCCTGCAGAAGGAGATCGACCGCTTCGCCTCCCTGGGGGTCGAGATCCACACGGGCTGTGAGGTGGACGCGGTCAAGTACCGGGAGATCTGGGCCTCCCACGACGTGGTGCTCCTCGCCAGCGGGTGCCACTCGCCGCGGACCATCCCCTTTCCGGGCTACGAGCACGTGTTGCCCGGCATCGTCTTTCTCAAGGAGATCAACGCCCGAAACCCCATGGACCTGACCGGGAAGAAGGTGGTGGTGATCGGTGCGGGCAACGTGGGGATGGACATCTGCATCGAGGCCTTCAATTGCGGCGCCGCCGGGGTGGCGGCGGTCGACATCCAGAAGCCGGCCTCCTTCGGCAAGGAGCAGCAGATGGCCAAGGCCAGGGGCGCAGAAATCCTGTACCCCAAGTTCACGGACCGGTACGACCGGGATTCCGGGACGATCCACTTCAAGGACGGAACCGCGCTGGCCGCCGACGTGGTCATCATTTCCATCGGGGAGTCGCCGGAGCTCGACTACCTTCCTGCCCCCGTGGACCGGGACCGGGGCTTCGTGCGGGTGGACAGCGTGGGACGCACAACCGACCCGAAGGTGTTCGCGGTCGGCGACGTGACCAGGCCCGGCCTCATCACGAACGCCATCGGGGCGGGCCTCCAGGTGGCCCGCTACATTCACGCCCTCCTCTCCAAGACGGAGTACGAGGAGGAGAGCAAGCGGATCATCCCTTACGAGCGCATCCGGTTCCAGTACTACGAGCGGGCCCGCCAAGGCGACCTCTCGCGCACCTGCTCGGGGGAGGGGGCAAAGTGCCTGTCGTGCGCGAGCTGCAGGGACTGCGGCCTGTGCGAGGCGACCTGCTACGGGGGCGCCATCACCCGCCGGGAGCTCTCGGGGGGCGGGTACGAGTACGCCGTGGATCCGGACCGGTGCATCGGGTGCGGTTTCTGCGCCGGGATTTGCCCCTGCGGGATCTGGGGCATGTACGAGGCGTGAACCACCGGAACCCGGAAAAGCACAGAGCCCCGCTTGGGGGCTCTGGCCGACGGGCTCCGCGTAGGGCTCAGCCGGGCATCTTCTGCGGCTTGCAGAGCAGATCCGCCTGCTCCGCGGGCCGGCCGCAACCGCCGCACACGTAGTCGAGCTTCTGGCGCATGGGTTTGCACACGTGCCGCGCGTCCTGCGCGGTCTCCCCACAGTAGTCGCACTTGTCCGACACCTGCTGCGGCTTGCACAGGTGCCCCTTCTCAGTGGTCACCGCGCCGCAACTCTCGCACTTGTATACGTCCGCCATGGTCCTCTCTCCTTTCCAGGGGGCCTGGGGCCCGGTGTGTCTCCTGAACACACTTGTAACACCGTCTCCGGGAAGCGCAAGCCCCCGGGGCCGGGCGACGCGGGAAACCTCGGGCGGAAGGGGCCGGGCGGGGAGGCAGGGGAACCGGGCTCGCCGGCCTGGGGTCAGCGGGGCCACCCCGCCGCCCCGGAGGTCAGGACCGGCTCATCGTCTCCCGAAGTCCGAGGCTCGCCGCGAGGGCGACGGCGGAGCACCCGAGGAGCACGAGAAAAGCCGCCTGGTACCCGGCTACGGTGAAGGCCCCCTCCACCGTGCCGTGGGCTTCCAACACGGCCCCCAGGATCGGCTGGAACACGGCGCCCCCGGCGAAGGGGAAGAGATTCACCAGGCCTGTGGCGGTTCCGGCCATCTGCACCGGAAAGAGCTCCTTTGCCGTGGTAAACCCGATGACCACCACGGCGCTGGCGGAGATCCCGAGGCCCAGGCACAGCAGGTAGAGGGCCCACACCGGCACCGCCGCGGTGGCGAGGTACAGGACCGCCGTGATCCCGAGGGTAACAGCGCTACACAGGACGATGACGGGTTTGCGCGCCCGGAAGACGCGGTTGGAGGCCCAGCCGAGCAACGGGCTCCCCACCATCATGCCCACCGCGAGCATCGACAGGATGCGGCCGGCCTCCGCTTTCGAGAGGCTGTGCACCTGCATCAAGTACGGCCCACCCCAGAGGCCGCCGAAGGCGAAGAAGATGGCGAGCTCGAAGAAGAACCACACGGCCAGGAACCAGAACGGCCCGTGGCGCAAGACCTTTGCCACGGCCTGCCCCAGAGGGATGGGGGCCGGGGCGGGCCCGGCGCCCGCGGTGGGGGAGGGAAGCCCGAGGTCCGACGGCCGGTCCCGCACGAAGAGCCAGACGAGGGCCGCGAGCCCCAAGGTCAGGAACCCCACGGCCACGAAGGACATCCGCCAGCCGATCCAAGAGCTCACAGCGGCCAGGGGCGTCGCCGCCGTGAGGGACCCGAGGCCTCCCATGGCCATCAGGATTCCTGCCATGGTGGCGAACTCCCCCGGGCGGAACCACTCGGCGAGCACCTTCATGGTGGCGACGAAGAGCATGGAGACCCCGAGCCCCACCAGGACCCGCCCGAAGATCGCGCCGGCCGGCGATGGGGAGAGGCCGAGCAGCACCGAACCCGCGAAGGCCAGCAGGGAGAAGGCCGTGATGGTGCGACGGGGGCCCCAGGAGTCGGCCAGGAGGCCGGCCGGGAGCTGCATGGCGGCGTACGGGTAGAAGTATGCCGAGGCCAGCAGGCCGGCCAGGGTTCCCCCGGCGCCCAGGTCGCGCATCATGTCCACGGCGACCACGGCGGGGCACAGGCGGTGAAAGTAGACGAGGACGTACCCGATCGCCAGGATCCAGAAGATCAGCCAGCGGTAGGAGCTCTGCTTCGTGGGGGGCGCCGCCTGCATCGTCCGGTCCTTTCTGCGGGTGCCGCGGGGGCAGGCCCGGACGATAGCAATCGTCCCGCCCCGGGTCAATTGCCCGGGAGGCAGGGCGCCTCGGGGAAAGCGCGGTCAGCCGGCGCGTTTGTACACCTGGTACGCCTCCATGAAGGTGGGAAAGCCGCAGGTGGGAATGAGGAGGAGCAGGGCGTGCCGGAGCTCCTCATCCGACGCACCAACTTCCCGGGCCTTCGCCAGGTGGGTCTCGAGGGCGCGGTCGTGGCGGGACGCGCCCGCGACGGCTACCTTGATGAGGGCCCTTGTCCTCTCGTCCAGGGGCCCCCCCGCCAGGTGGACCTCCCGGCCCAGGGCGGCCTCCTTCTCGTGGATCCCCGGAAATTCGGCTTTGAACTCGGTGAAGATGGCGTGCAGATCCTTCAAGGCGCTTCCTCCCTCTCGCGGCGGGCCAATGGCTGGGCGAGCGCGTATACCGCACCGAAACTCTAGCGACGGCCTCCGGCGGGGCAAGGGGTGCTGCCGGAGGCCCTCATCGCTGCTGCCCCGTCCGCCGGTCCTCCCGGGAAAGGACCTCTCCCCTCTGGCCGTAGGTGCGGAACCGCTCGACGACGCGCCCCATCTCCTCGTCCGGCAGGATCGCCGGTTCTCCGACCGCCTTGGCCTGCAGGTAGACCCGGGCCACCCACTCGATCTCCTCGGCGACTGAAAATGCCTGCGCCAGGGTGGTGCCCACCGCCGCCAGCCCGTGGTTCGCCAGCAGCACCGCGTTGCGGTCCCCCAGGGCCTCGACTGCGTTTCGTGCGAGCTCCGGCGTGCCGAAGGTCGCGTAGGGCGCCAGGGGCACCTTCCTCCCTGCAAACCCCACCAAGTAGTGCACCGCCGGGAGCTCCCATCCCAGGCAGGCCAGCGTGGCCGCCCAGGGGGAGTGGGTGTGGACCACCGCGGCCACGTCCGGCCGCGCCCCATAGAAGGCCAGGTGCAACGCCAGCTCCGAGCTGGGGCACAGGGCGCCCTCCCGCACCTGCCCCTCCGGGTCCACGAGCACCACGTCGCCGGGCCTCAGGTCCGGGTACTCCACCCCGCTGGGGGTGATCGCGACGAGAGACGCGTCCCGTCGAAAGACGCTGAGATTTCCCCCGGAGCCGGTGGTGAGGCCGGCCGAGAGCAGGCGCTGCCCGAAGCGGACGATCTGGGAGCGCTCCTTCCGCAGCCGCATGGGGTGTCCTCTCGTGTGCGGGGCCCCGGTGCCCGCTCGCCCCGCTCAAAGGCCTTCCACCCGAAGACCCGGCGTGCCGGCTTCCACCGGACCCCGCGGCGCCCCGGGCCTCCCCCCCTTACAGCGCCCGTTCGAGGTTCACATTCCGGGATGGGGAGAATTGATTGGATTTGAAGAACTTGGTTAGTTTCTTGTCGTCTGCGGAAACGAGGGTTCGTATCTTTCTGACACCTATTCTGCTCACGTGATCCACAAAGGCATCGATAAGCTGTCGGCCAAGACTATGCTGTTGGGCTTGTGGATCGACACCGATCGTGTCAATCGTGGCCTCACTCTCGAAGATACCGTACTGGCCCATATATAACTCACCCATCACGAACCCTACCACCGAGCCATCTCGGTTCTCTGCCACGAGGGATATGGGCAAGGAGTCCGACGACTCGACGATCTTCTCGAACTTCACCTCGTAATACTCCGGACGCGCTGTCTTGAGGATCCTCTCGTCGATCGCCACTACGGCATCGAAGTCCCCAGGCCTCATGAGTCGGATGTTCGTGGGCTGCTCTTTCATGCCGCCTCCTCTCCTTCCGGGGTGTCGATAGGTGGACCCCTCCGCCCGCGTCACCCCGCGCGTCGCTTCGCACTGACGGACCACGGGTGGGAACGGCCATCTCGAGTTGACGAATCCACGTGTCTGGCCGGTGGCCGCCGCCGGCGACACCTAGCGGCCCGACGGTTTCTTCTTTCTGGTGATCGTCCGTTGGTCTTCGGGGATCGGGCTCGGCACGGGTCCATCCGACAGCTTCGTGACCGCACTGAAGAGCGGCGGGCACGCCTGCAGACAGCAGCCGCACTTGATGCACTTCCCTTGGTCGATGACGTGAATCAGGTTCTTCCCGCCGTCGATCGCCCCGACCGGGCACCTCTTGGCGCAAACCGTGCACGCCTGGCATTTCTGGGGGTCGATGTAGTACGAAGCCGGTCTGCGCAGGAGATCTTGCACCTCCTCGCGAGAAAACAGGTGCTGGTACTCCTCTTCGCTCCCGAGGCGAGTTTGAAGCTTGTCGCTCTTTTCAACTTTGATGTACGGAACGAGCCTGGCTACTTCGTCGAGTCGCGACGCGAGCTCGTCCTGTTCTATCCCTTCAGACGTCCCGATGGCGCCGAGTTCAAATATTCTCTTGCTGAACGCGTTCACGACATCTGCAAAACGGCTTCCTTCCGATCCAGATATTAGTGTGATGAAAAGCCGTTCCTTGTTTATTCCTATTTCTTCCATTATCAATTTGCAAAGTGCCACCATGCTAAGAGCATAGAAGTTGCCCTGCGTACTGTAATTGCATTCGTTCAGATGGCAGCCCGCAATGAAAACTCCGTCTGCTCCCTTGGCGAAAGCACGGATCACGAAGGCGAGATCGATTCGGCCGGTGCACATGACCCGAATCAACCGTATGTCGGGGCTGTATTGTAGTCTGGAAACTCCAGCTAGGTCTGCCGACCCGTATCCTCACCAGTGACAGACGAAGCCGATGATTCTAGGGCGAAATGCTGTGCTCATTGGCTTTGCCTTTCTGAAAAATCGAACCGTGCAACCATGTGTTGACTAGACAGATCGAAAGGCAGAATCAATTTGGCGAAAAATATCTGCGTTTGTCTGACCTCGTAATACAGCTGCACCGGTGGCACACAGGGAGTTGCAGAGACCGTCTCCATGACAACGCGAAGGGTCGACGAAAGCTTTGTCCCCATCCAATGTATCCACCATCGTTATGGCGCCGTAGGTGCACAAGGAAACACACCGCCGGCACCCAATGCACATCTTCGGGAGAATATCGCAAACGAGTACGGGAGCTGGAACCCTAGGTTCGGTCATGGGAGATCGTCTCCTCACAAGCTGTGGGCCGCGGAACGTCCTCTTGATGGACCAACCGATGAACCCGTCTGCGTGCCCGCTGTCCGGCTTCCGCCGGGGGGGGTGAGCGAGGGCCTTTCTTTTAGCAGCGGTGGGGGGGGCCGTCAACTTGCGCCACTTCCAGCAGGGTGCCGAAAACCCCCTCCCTGGGTTGTTCCGCGGCGGGTTGACTCGGCCCGTCCCGGGGTTTCCCCTTTGAGGCTGGGTGCCGGAAGCGATACCCGCGACTTCCGCTGCCTGGACCCCCGCTCCACCCCCGATAGCGCCCCTTCAGGTGTGCCAGTTCTTCATGTGGTCTCGGTGGGTCTCCGGGTAGGAGCCCGGCTGGTAGAAGGTGTCGTAGAAATCCAGGTCCAGGTGGTGGGCCTGGAGGTACATGGTGAGGAACATGGACGGCACGGTGCCGGGGAACTTGCCGAAGGTGTCGTAGACGTACTGGCACTGCAGTGCCGCGCACTCCCGAAAGCGCTCGCTGTGGACCTGGGCCGCGGAGCGTACCGCCCGCGCGTCCTTCCTGGAATGCGGGAGCGTCCCTCATGTCGAGCACGTAGAGGCCGTCGTCGTCGGTGAAGAAGGTCTGGGAGGTGTGAAAGTCGGCGGCGGACGGGAACACCCTCCCCCCGGCGGCACCCGCGTAGTTGGACAGATGGGGAACGTACGTCTCCCCCCGGTAGATCATGTGGTGCCAGGAGGTGTTTCCCCCGCACGCGGCCACCAGGAGCATCTTCTCGGTCTCGGACAGGGGCACCGGCGCGTGCTTCGACTTGTAGGCGAAAACCCCGTCGGGGAGCTCCGCCCCCAGGAAGAACCGCCGCGACCTCCTGCCGAGGAGGGCCTGGATCAGCGGGTATTCCAGCAGGTACTTCGGCTTTCCTTGCAGGGGAGAAGACATGGCGTCGCTCCTTTCCGCGGGCACCTCCCCCGGCCGGGCACTCGGCTTCCGGTCTCGCTCTCGACCATTGGAACGTACCATCCGTTGGGACAGCTGCACTGCAACCGGAGAGAGCACCTCCCCCGAGAGGAGGAACCTTCGCCCGTGTCCGCCCCCCTCCGGGCCGTCCTTGGGGGCGGAAACCCTTCATTCCCCGGAAGACCCCGTCTTGAGTGCACTGCCAGTGACCCATCGGGGTCTGGCGTGCCGGTCACGCCGTTGCGGGGCGTAAGGACTTCAGGAGGGGAAGCGCCAGCCGCAGCACGATGCGGCCGGGCTCGTCCAGGGCGACATCGAGCGTGCCGCCGTGCTTGTGGACCAGGACCTTCGACATGGGGAGCCACTCGGCACGCTGCAGCATCCTGGGCGAGGTGACCGGGTAAAAGAAATCGACGATGTCGTCGGGGGATACGGCCTGCGCGGGGTAGCGCAGCGCCAGGTGGAACATGTCCCCCTCCACCCAGCTCTCCACGGCCAGAACCTCGCCTTCCTTCATGCTTGCCAGCGCATTGCGCAGTAAGGTCTCCAGCGCGGCCTCCAGGCGCGGCGCGTCGGCGGAGATCCATAGGCCCGTCGGCGCCGGGCTCTGCTCAACCCGCACCCGCGCGGCCTGGGCGGTCCCTCTGATGGCCTCCAGCGCGGCCTCGACGATCCGGCGGGGGTCTGTCGGGGACAGGGCGAGCTCAAGGGGCTGGATGTACGTGAGCACGACCCCCAGGATTGCCTCCAAGCGCGCCACGTCCTGGACGATCACCTCCACCAGTCGGCGGTTCGGATCCTGCGGGGGGAGGCCAGCCAGCAGGCGCCGGGCGAAGCCACCGACGGAGGTCAGGGGATTGCGGAACTCGTGGGCAAGCCGCGCGGCGACCTCGTTGAGGGTCTCGAGCTCCTTGGCCCGCATCCTCTCCTTGCGCAGCTTCACGCGACCCGTCACGTCCAGGAGGATGCCGCCCACGCTGGATACCCGGCCTTCGGCGTCGCGGCTGGGTATCGCGTGATCCAAGACGTGAACGGTCTTCCCTTCCCGGTGGCGCACCCGATACTCCGCCAGGAACTCCCGGCCCTCCCGCACGCCCTTGGCGCGAAACCCCTCCACCGTGGGGCGGTCCTCCTCATCGACCCAGCGGCTCCACAGGCCCGGATCGCGCAGCACCTCCTCAGGGCTGTACCCAAAGGCCTCCTCGACGAACCGGTTCACGAAGAGGACCTCCCCGTCCGGGCTCAGGCGGTAGACGACGAGGGGCACGTTCTCGACGAGGGTGCGGTACTTGAGCTCCGACTCAGCCAGCGCGGCGGTGCGCTCGCGCAGGCGGGCCTCGTCGCGCTTGTGCTCGGTGATATCCCGGCCCTCGGGGATCAGGAATTCCACTTCCCCGGTCTCGTCCTTCACCGGCTTGAGGGAGAAATCGATGTAGGCGACCGCGCCGCCGGGGCCCGGGTGGGTCGCCTCGAAGCGGACGAACTCTCCTCGGGCTGCCGAGGCCACCGCCTGGCGCAGCCGCTCCTGTAGCCGGGGCGAGTGGGACCACCACGGCGTATCCCAGAAGGGCCGGCCCAGCACCTCGGCCGGTACGGCCCCGGCGAAGCGCAGCGCCGTGCGGTTCACCTCGACCACGGTGCCGTCGGGTTCGAGCATGGCGATGAACTGGAAGGTCTGGTCGAAGATCGCCCGAACCCGGCGCTCGCTCTCCCGGCGGGCCGCTTCTGCCTGCTCCCGTTCCCGGGCTTCGCGCGACAACCGCGCGCTGGCCGCCGCCAGGTCGGAGTCGCGCTCGGCCACCATCGACTCGAGCTCCGCCACCCGGCGCTGGAGGGCGTCGATTTCCCGGGTCGTCCCCGCATCTGCCCCGCGTGCAGCCATCTCCTCGATCCTGCGCCACCCCCGGCCCCGATATCCCCGAAGGGCGCCCTTGAGCTCCAGAGTACCCGAGTCGGCGGTGAAGGGTAAGGACGGGTTCGCTCGGGCCCCACGAGCCTGTCACCCGTGAGAGGGCCCCCCGGGGAGGCGCACGGACGGCACCGACTTCGTCTCGGATCGAACGTGCCTCGAGACCGCTTGGTGCCTCGGCGGGGAGAGGGGACCGCCGAGGTGCCGGACGAGACGGGCCGCGGCCAGCCGGCGCACCTGCGGGATGGGCCGCCGGGGGGACCCGTGCTCGGCGGTTGTCGCGTTCACACAGGAGGGCTGCCCGCCGCAGTGGAGGAAGTCCGGCTCGCTCCTCCCTGGCGAGGCTCTCCGCCCAGCACGCGGTGCCGGGCGAGGAAGTGCAGGAGACGGGCGGGGCCGACGTTGTGGACCCAATCTTCTAAAGGGGGTATCCATTTCGGTGCGCAGGACACTACCGGTTGTGGGCACGCCAACGGGCTCGGCGTCGTGCACGGGCGCTAAATTTCGCCCGGCCCGGGCTACTCTTCGGGAACGAACGTGGCCGCAAGCTGGTGGACAGGCACCACTACATCTTGTGCCTTCCGCACTCAAATGGATACCCCCTAATCTTCTATGGTCGAGACCGTCCGGCGCCCGTCCAGGAGAGTCGGGTCCGGGGTGTCGAGAAAGCCCTCTCCGCGGTCTCGACCAGGCGCTCCTCCCTCCAGGAGGGATCGCCGCAACTCCCCCGCACCCCGACCTTGCGATCCCCCGGACTGATGGTCTCCCCCCCTCAGTTGAGCCCCCAGGGGCTGCCGGGCAGCCCTGCCAGGACGACGACAGCCAGGACCCATCCAACCCGTTTCATCGCGCACCCTCGGGAACGGAGCCAGGCCCTCTCCTACCCGGCATACGCGCGCCGGAGCTCGGCGATGTCGATCTTCTTCATGCGCAGCAGCGCCTCCATGGCGCGCTGCGAGGCTTCCGAGTCGGGGTCGCCGATCAACTCCGTCACGGCCGTGGGATTCACCTGCCACGAGACGCCGTACCGGTCCTTGAGCCAGCCGCACTGCTGGGCCGTCTCGTCCCCCCCGGCAGAGAGCTTCTCCCAGTAGTAGTCCAGCTCTTTCTGCGTCTCGCAGTCCACCTGGAACGAGACGGCCTCGTTGAACCGAAACTCCGGGCCGCCGTTGAGTGCGGTGAACGCCTGCCCGCAGAGCTCGAATTCGACCGTCATGACCGATCCGGCAGGTTTCCCGTGGATCGCATGCCCGGCTTCTCCGTAGCGGCTCACGGCCACGATCCGGGAGTCCTTGAAGATCGCCGTGTAGAAGGCAGCCGCCGCCTCGGCCTGATCGTCGAACCACAGGCAGGGGGTGATCTTCTGCACGACCTGCACGATGGCCTCCTCCTCGGTTGCGGTCCGAAATCGCGCCGCGCCGCAGGGCCGATCACCCCCCGGCCGGCGGCGGCCACCTTCCGTCGCCCGCGAGGGAGCCCTCCGGTACCGGAGCACCATACCGCGATCCCGTGCCGTGTAAAGCCCGGCACCCGCTAAACGTCTGGTGGGTCCCGGCATGGACTGCCCTCACAGGGCCAATGTTGTTGTGCACCGGAGTTCCCGCGAGCCGGCACAC
This sequence comes from Deferrisomatales bacterium, assembly GCA_033551855.1. Classification (GTDB taxonomy): domain Bacteria; phylum Desulfobacterota; class Deferrisomatia; order Deferrisomatales; family JACRMM01; genus JBFLZB01. The sequence goes on along the minus strand of JAWSUI010000013.1, from coordinate 21,688 downwards.
CGGCCGTTTGGGGCAGGGACACGCCGGCTCGCCACGGGGGGGGTCAGAGGTACGGCGAGCACAAGCGCGCCACCCCGTCTCGAAGCTTAACGGGCAGGCTGCGCCCTTCGACATCGGCCAGGCTCACCGGGCGAGACTGCCGGATCTTGCCCTGAACGTGCTCGGTGAGCGTGGTCGTGAGCTCGCGGTCGTAACACTCGACGTTGAACTCGAAGTTGAGCCGCAGGCTCCGGGGGTCCCAGTTGGCGGAACCGAGCAGCGTCCACACCCCGTCCACCAGCATCAGCTTCGTGTGATCGAAGGGCGCCGGCGAGGACCAGACCCGGCAGCCCCGCTCCAGCACCTGGCCCAGAAGGGCCGTGGAAGCCCATTTGACCAGCCGCAGGTCGTTCTCCTCGGGCAGGACGATGTCCACGGCGACGCCCCGCAGGGCCGCCACGTTCAGGGCCGTGATGACCGACGCATCGGGCAGGAAGTAGGGGGTGACGACGAGGATGGACGCGCGAGCGCAGGCGATGGCCCCGAGGATCGCCAGGCGCAGCTTCTCGAAGTCGTCGTCCGGCCCGTCGGCGATCCCGCGCGCCAGCACGGGGCCCGCGGGCTCCAGCTCCCCGAACCACGGTGCCCCCTGCAAGGGCTCCCCGGTGCAGAAGGCCCAGTCCTCGGCGAACGCCGCCTGGAGCTGGGCCACCACGGGCCCCGTGAGCCTGAAGTGCAGATCCTGGACGGGGTGGCCGGGCTCGAGCTCCAGGCAGTTGCCCTCGTAGATGTTCATGCCGCCCGTGAAGCCGACGACCCCGTCCGCCACCAGGATCTTGCGGTGGCTCCTCAGGTTCGAGTACTGGAACCGCCAGGGGATGCGCGTGGGGAGAAACGTCGCGACGGGAATGCCCGCCTCCCGGAGCAATCGCGGCACCGGCCGCCAGCTGTAGCGCGCCCCCACGTCGTCGAGGAGCAGACGCACCTCCACCCCCCGAGCCATCGCCCCCTGGAGCGCCTCCAGAAAGCGCCGGCCCGCCCGGTCGTTCTCGAAGATGTACGTGGTCAGGGTGACGGATCGCGAGGCTTCGTCGATCGCCGAGAGCATGGCGGGGTAGGCTTGGCCGCCGTTCACCAGGGGTGTAATGCGGTTGCCGGCAACCAGCGGCCCCCGCGTCACGTTGCCCACCAGCCGGACCAGAGAGACGAGGTGGATCCCCTGCGCGGTGAGCGCGTTTTCCAGCACCTCGGCGGAACACTCGCACAGACCCGTGGGTGGCCCCGACGCCGGGCGCCGGGTGCGCAGCGTCCGGGCGCGCCGCTCGATTCGGTTGATCCCGAGCCAGACGTAGAGAAGCGTACCGAGGATCGGCGTCAGCCAGATCAGCCCGGCCCAGCCGATGGCGGCGCGGGTGTCGCGCTTGTGCAACACGGCGTGGCCTGACGCGGTCAAGGAGACCACCGAGTAGAGCGCCGCGAGCAGGTAGGGCCAGGCGGCGAGCATCGGTTCCAAGCCGTTCAATAGAGCCCTTTCCATCGCGCGATTCCTGGTTCGGACAGCCAAGGAAGCCGCACGCCGGCTAGACGAGAGGGTACCCCGCGGCCTTCCACCCCTCCACGCCCCCGCGCAGCGCCTTGGCGTTCGAAAATCCCAGGGCGATGCTCTTGGCCGCCTCGCCGGCGGCGATCTCCTCGTCGGGGGACGCGCAGTAGAAGACGATCTCCTGATCCCAGGACATCGAGGCCCCATGGGACCGAAACTCCTGGAGAGAGATCGCGCCCTCGAGTTGCAAGGCCTGGAATCTCAAAGGTTCTGCGTAGGCGCAGACGAGGAGGGCCTGCCCGTTCTGGACCTTCTCGTGCGCTTCCTGGGGCGAGATGCGAGCGACTCCGGTCAAGGGATGCTCTCCTCTTCTCAAGTGGGGCCAGGAGCAGTAGCCCTCGGAAACGCCAAGACGGCGGCCAAGTTGGTTAACGTGTCAGACGTTACAGGGACTTCTCGGGACCGCAAGCGGCGGGCCGTGGTCTCGCGGACGCGAACGCCGATCCGTGGACCGGTTGACGCAAGGTCCCGGGGAGATACCCTCCTGGGACACCTGACCACCGGAGCGAGGAAGAGAGGCGCGCCCCCGCCTGAAACTCTTCGATTTTGAGCCTGGCGAGCTCACAGGCGGGCCCTCGGCAGCGACCGGTTTTGAAAGCCGGCTGCGCAGGGGGCCCGCGCAAAGCGCCCGAGTCGGGTCGCCACCCGCGCCAAGAATCTGGACGATCGTGACGTGAAATGCGCCGAGGTCCTCAACGGACCGGCACTCTTCATTCCTTGGCAGGATTCAAAACAAGACCGCGAAATCGAGGCAGGCCATGAGCACCCGAAATCTCGAAAAACTCTTCGAACCCCGATCGGTCGCGGTGGTGGGCGCGACGCCCCGGGAAGGAACGGTGGGGCACGCGATCCTGCGCAACCTGGTGGGCGGCGGCGTTGCCGGCCCCATTCATCCCGTGAACCCCAAGTATCCCGACGTCCTGGGACTTGCGTGCCATCCGAACCTCGCCGCCATCGGGGCGAGCGTGGATCTGGCCATCATCGCGGTCCCCATCGCCAACGTGCCGGCGGTGCTCGAAGAGGCCGCCCAGGTGCAGGTCGGGGCGGCGATCGTGATCTCGGCCGGGGGGCGCGAGGTGGGGGGCGAGGGCGCCCGGGTCGAGGCCGAGATCGTGGAGACCGCCCGCCGCACCGGCATCCGGCTCCTGGGCCCCAACTGCCTGGGCATCATCGTTCCCGGGGTAAAGCTCAACGCCTCGTTCGCCGCCCACATGTGCTACCCGGGCCGCGTGGCGCTCCTGAGCCAGAGCGGGGCCATCTGCACGGTCATCCTGGACCGGGCCATGGCCGGCAAGATCGGGTTCAGCCACTTCGTCTCCATCGGCGCCATGGCCGACGTGGATTTCGCCGACCTCGTGGACTACCTGGGCAACCGGGCCGACGTGGATTCGATCCTGCTCTACGTGGAGGCCCTGACCCACATGCGAAAGTTCATGAGCGCCGCCCGCGCGGTGAGCCGCGTGAAACCCATCATCGTGGTCAAGGCGGGGCGCAGCGCCGCCGGCGCCAAGGCCGCGGCGAGCCACACGGGCTCTTTGGTGGGAGACGACGAGGTGTACGACGCCGCCTTCGCCCGGGCCGGCGTGATCCGGGTGAACACCCTGGGGGAGCTCTTCGACTGCGCCGAAGCCCTGGCCAAACAAGGCAAGGGACGGGGGCCACGGCTCGCGATCCTGACCAACGCCGGAGGGCCCGGGGTGATGACGGCCGATGCCCTGCACGAGTGGAATCGCACCCCGGCGGAGCTCGGGCCCGAGACCATCGCGGCCCTCGACGGCGTGCTCCCGGCGGCCTGGAGCCGCGGCAACCCCGTGGACATCCTGGGAGACGCCCCCGCGGAGCGCTACCGCGACGCTGCCCGCATCCTCCTGGCCGCCCCCGAGGTGGATGGTCTGGTGGTGGTGCTGGCCCCCCAGGCCATGACCGACCCGGCCGCCGCGGCCCGGGAGATCGTGCCCGTGATCCAGGCGTCCGAGACCCCGGCCTGCGCGGTCTGGATGGGGGGGATGGACGTGGCGGAGGGCATCCGGACGCTGAACGAGGCCGGCGTGCCGGTGTTCGAGACCCCGGAGCGCGCCGTCAACACCCTCATGTACATGCACCTGTACTCGAAGAACCTCGAGCTTCTCCAGGAGACCCCGCCCAACCTCCCCCCCAACCTCCTGTTCGACCGCAAGCGGGCCCGGGCGATCGTCGAGGCCTCCCTCGACCGCAAGCAGCTCTTGCTCACCGAGACCGAGGCCAAGGGGCTCCTGGCCGCCTACGGCATCCCGGTCAACCGCACCGAGGTCGCCACCTCGGAGGAGCAGGCGGTGGAGCGGGCGGACGAGATCGGCTACCCCATCGTCTTGAAGATCCACTCCCGGGACATCAGCCACAAGTCGGACGCCGGAGGCATCCAGCTCAACCTGCACACAGCCGAAGACGTGCGCACCGCCTACCGGAAGGTGCTGGAGAACGCCCGCCAGTACAAGCCCGATGCCCACATCCTGGGGGTCACCCTGCAGCCCATGGTGGAGCGGGTGGACCACGAGGTGATCGTGGGGAGCAAGAAGGACGCAGACTTCGGCCCCACCGTCCTCTTCGGGATGGGGGGCATTCTCACGGAGATCCTGCGCGACAAGGCCATCGGCCTGCCGCCCATGAACATGTTGCTGGCGCGCCGGCTCATCGAATCCACCAAGGTCTATCAGCTGCTCAAAGGCTACCGCAACCGGCCTCCGGCCAACCTGGAGCTCCTGCAAGAAGTGGTCGTGCGGCTGGCGTACCTCGTCTCCGACTTCCCCGAGATTGCCGAGCTCGACATCAACCCCTTGATCCTCTCCGGACAAGACGTCCTGGCGGTGGATGGCCGGGTGCTGCTCGAGCCCACCGCGGTGCAGAGCCCCGACCACCTGGTCATTCGCCCCTACCCCACCCAGTACGAGCGCCACTGGGTCATGGCGTCGGGCACCCCCGTGCTCGTGCGGCCCATCCGCCCCGAGGATGAGCCGATGGTCCAGGAGCTCTTCGACGGGCTCTCGGCCAAAACGATCTACTTTCGCTTCTTCCACCTCATCAAGACCATGGGCCACGAGCAGCTCGCCCGGTTCTGCCAGGTGGACTACGACCGGCAGATCGCCCTGGTGGCCATGGAGGAGCCCCCGGGGGGCGAGCGGCTCCTCGCCATGTGCCACCTCCATGTCTCATCGGCCTGGGAAGAGGCCGAGCTCGCCGTGGTGGTGGGCGACTACTACCAGCGCCAGGGCCTGGGACGCAAGCTCGTGAGCGTAGGCATGGAGATCGCGCGGGAGCGCGGCCTGAAGAGGATCACGGGGATGGTCCTCCCGGAGAACGAGGGCATGCTGAGCCTAGCGAGGAAGCTCGGCTTCACCGTCGTGCAGGACCTGGGGGAAGGGGTCTACCGCATCGAACAGGAGCTCGTGTAGATCTCCCTCCCGGCCGCCTCTGGCACACAGCCGACATCCTGCTACTCTTCGCTCCGGCAACACCCACGGATCGCTGCCGGAGGCGACCCGTGGACCTGATCCAGGCTGACGATGGGTGAGTGGGAGAATCCATGGAAGACAAGGCCGGCGCGCCGAATCTGGGCGCCGTCGTCTCGGTGCGCGGCAGCGTGGTGGATATTCGGTTCGAAGCGCGCCTGCCGCCGATCTACTCGGTGCTGCTCGCCGGAGAGGACGGTGGAATCGTCATCGAGGTGCTGGCGCAACTCGACGCGCGCCGCGTACGCGGCATCGCGCTGACGCCCACGCAAGGTCTCGCACGCGGCATGGCGGTGGAGGACACGGGAGGGCCGCTGCGGGCGCCGGTGGGTAAAGGCACGCTCTCGCGGATGTTCGACGTGTTCGGCAACGCCATCGACCGGGGCGGCGAGGTGTCCGAGATCCAGTGGCGTTCGGTGCATCGCGCTCCGCCTCCGCTCGCCCGGCGCTCCACCCGCTCGGAGATCTTTCAAACGGGCATCAAGGTGATCGACGTGCTCGTGCCGCTGGAGCGCGGGGGCAAGGCGGGGCTCTTCGGCGGGGCGGGCGTGGGCAAGACGGTGCTGCTGACCGAGATGATCCACAACGTGATCGGGCACCACGAAGGCGTGAGCATCTTCTGCGGCATCGGGGAACGTTGCCGCGAAGGCGAGGAGCTGTACCGGGAGATGAAGGAAGCCGGCGTGCTGCCGAACATGGTGATGCTCTTCGGCCAGATGAACGAGCCGCCGGGCAGCCGGTTCCGGGTGGGCCACGCGGCGCTGACCATGGCCGAGTATTTCCGGGACGACGAGCACCGCGACGTGCTGCTCCTCATCGACAACATCTTCCGCTTCATCCAGGCGGGCTCCGAGGTCTCCGGCTTGATGGGGCAGATGCCGTCGCGGCTGGGCTACCAGCCCACCCTGGGAACCGAACTGGCGGGGTTGGAGGAGCGCATCGCAAACACCGACACCGGCGCCATCACCTCCATCCAGGCGGTGTACGTGCCGGCGGACGACTTCACCGATCCGGCGGCGGTGCACACGTTCTCGCATCTCTCCGCCTCCATCGTGCTCTCGCGCAAGCGGGCGAGCGAGGGCCTCTATCCGGCCATCGACCCGCTGCTCTCCAGCTCCAAGATGGCCACGCCGGGCGTCGTCGGCGCGAGGCACTACGATCTGGCGCAGGAGGTTCGGCGCACCCTCGCGCAGTACGCCGAGCTCAAGGACATCATCGCCATGCTCGGCCTGGAGCAGCTCTCGCCGGAAGATCGTAACGTGGTCGCCCGCGCCCGCCGGCTCGAGCGATTTCTCACCCAGCCGTTCTTCACGACCGAGCAGTTCACCGGGCTCCAAGGCAAGCTCGTCCGCCTCGAGGACGCGCTGGACGGCTGCGAGCGAATTCTGCGCGACGAGCTCAGGGACTACCCCGAGAGCTCCCTCTACATGATCGGGACGGTGGACGAGGCGAAGGACAAGAGCAAACCCTTGCCGGCCACAGACTCTTCCCCGCCGCAGCCGAAGCCCGGGGAGGGCCTGCAACCCGAGGTCGAGCATGCAGCCGACGCTCATGCGGATTAAGGTTCTCGAGCCGTTTCGAGTCTTCGCGGAGAAGACCGGTGTCACGCGCATCGTTGCGGAGACCCGCGAGGGCTCGTTCGGCCTCCTTCCTCGCCGGCTGGACTGCGTCGCGGCGCTCGTCCCCGGGATCCTCCTCTACGAGACCGATGCGGAGGGGGAGGTGTTCGTGGCAGTGGCGGAAGGGATTCTGGTCAAGACCGGCTCGGAGGTGCTCGTTTCCGTGCGCCGGGCGCTGGGCGGAGCCGACCTCGACCAGCTGCGCGACGTGGTGGAGCAAGAGTTTCGGAAGCTCGACGAACACGAGCAGAGCGTCCGCTCGGTCATGGCGAAGCTGGAGACCGGATTCGTGAGCCGGTTCGCGAGCTTTCAGCATGAGTAACGAGCCGGCCCGGAAACCCCCGGAACGGGGGCCGAGCTTTGCCGAGCAGGTCGGCGCGAAGGCAAAGCGCAAGCTCAAGGTGCAGCGCAGCCCGACGCGGGGAGTCTGGTTCGGCCTGGGCATGATGGGGCTCGTGGGCTGGTCGGTGGCCATTCCGACCCTGCTCGGCGCGGCGCTGGGTTTCTGGTTGGACAAACACTACCCGGGCCGCCTTTCCTGGACGCTGGCACTCTTGGTGGCCGGGCTCACGATCGGTTGCCTGAACGCATGGCACTGGGTCGCGAGGGAAGGCTCGGCCATGCGGGAGGAAGAGGAGAATCCGGATGAATGACACTGCGGGGTTGGCACTGGCCTCGGTGGCGGGCGCCTTGCTCGGGGGGGTGTTCTTCGGCGGCCTGTGGTGGACGGTTCGCAAGGGCATTGCGTCCCGGCGGCCGGCGCTCTGGTTCTGCGGCAGTTTCGTGCTGCGGATGGCCATTGTCCTGGCGGGTTTCCACGTTGTCGGGGGTGGGCACTGGGAGCGGCTGCTGGCGTGCCTCCTCGGCTTTGCCGTCGCGCGTTTCACCGTGACGCGGCTGACGGGCCCTCCAGTCCAACCCCATCACCCGCCACCGCAGGTGGCCCGCCATGCGCCTCAGCCCTGACGAGATCATCTTCTGGCAGCAGGGCTTTCTCAAGCTCAACGCTACCATTGTGTTCACCTGGGGGGTGATGCTCGTGCTGGCCGTGGGTGCGAAGCTGGTCACGCGAAACCTTTCCACCGGCCTGGCACGGTCCCGCTGGCAGAACCTGCTGGAGATCATCGTCGCCGCGATCGAGGGGCAGATCCAGGAGGTGGGACTGGACCAACCGAGAAGGTATCTGGGCTTTCTCGGGACGCTCTTCCTGTTCATTGCCACGTCCGCTCTCTTCACCGTGATCCCCGGCTACCAGCCGCCGACGGGCTCGCTCTCGACCACGGCGGCACTCGCGCTGTGTGTGTTCGTTGCCGTGCCGCTCTTCGGCATCGCAGAGCAGGGCATGGTCGGCTACCTCAAGAACTATGTGCAGCCGACGTTCATCATGCTGCCGTTCAACGTCATCAGCGAGCTGTCGCGCACGCTCGCCCTGGCCGTGCGCCTGTTCGGCAACATGATGAGCGGGGCGATGATCCTGGGCATCCTGCTCACCATCACCCCCTTCATCTTTCCGATCATCATGATGGCGCTTGGTCTGCTCACCGGGATGGTGCAGGCCTACATCTTCAGTATCCTGGCCGCCGTGTACATTGCGGCCGCCACCCAGGTTCGAAAGCCGAGGCCTTCGAAAGCCGAAGCCGGAATCGGTGCACGGCAGGCGTGAAGCCCGACAACCAAAGGAGACCCCGTGGATAGCATGACGATCATCGCGGTGGCGTCCATCGTCACCGCCGGTATCACCACCGCGTTCGGCACCATGGCCCCGGCCCTGGGCGAGGGCAAGGCGGTCTCGACCGCGCTCGGGTCGCTGGCCCAGCAGCCCGACGCCTCCGCCACCATCACCCGAACGCTCTTCGTCGGCCTGGCCATGATCGAGTCCACGGCCATCTACTGTTTCGTGGTCTCGATGATCCTCCTTTTCGCCAATCCGTTCTGGAATCACGTGATCGCCCAGACCGCGGGAAACTAGCCCATGCTCTTCGATTGGTTCACCATCGGTGCGCAGGCGCTCAACTTCCTCATCCTGGTGTGGTTGATGAAGCGCTTTCTCTACAAGCCGATCCTCCACGCCATCGACGCGCGGGAGCAGCGCATCGCCGCGGAGCTCGCGGACGCCGAAACGAAACGGGCCGAGGCACAAGGGGAGCGCAGCGAGTTCCAGCGGAAGAATCAGGAGTTCGATCGACAGCGCGCCGCACTCCTGAGCCAGGCGACACAGGAGGCGGAGGCCGAACGTCAGCGCCTGCTCGACGAAGCACGGCAGGCAGCCGACGCCTTGCGTGCCAAACGGCAGGAGGCGCTCCGGAACGAGGCCCACAATCTGAATCAAGCCCTCCGCCTCCAAGCCCAGCAGGAGGTGTTCGCCATCGCCCGCCAGGCGCTGACGGATCTCGCCGCCACGAGCCTGGAAGAACGCCTGGGCGAGGTGTTCACGCGCCGCTTGCGCGCGCTGGACGGCCCCGAGAAGGAGCTCCTCGCCGCTGCCCTCAAGACCGCACCCGATTCCGCGCTGGTGCGCAGCGCGTTCGCCTTGCCTGCGGCGCAACGCGCTGCGATTCAGAGTGCGCTCGACGAAACCTTCTCGGCGCAGATCCAGCTCCGGTTCGAGACCGCGCCGGAGGTGATCGGCGGGATCGAGCTCACCACCAATGGACAGAAGGTGGCCTGGAGCATCGCGGAGTATCTGACGTCGCTGGAAAAGGGCGTTGGCGAGCTCCTGAAAGAGGGGGGCAAGCCCGAACCCGAGCCTGAAGCCAAGACCGAGGCCGGGCCCGACCCCGAGTCCGTTTTCGGAACGCAAGCACCCGAGACCGACACGGGGAGCCCGTGAGCCTGGAACCCGAGAGCCTCCGGGACGTCTTCGAGCAGGCATTTGCCGGCATACGCCGGGTGAGGGAAACCTACGCGCCCCAACTCGCGCCGCGCGAAGTGGGCACGATCACCAGCGTCTCCACGGGCATCGCACGGGTCTCCGGCCTGCCCGGGGTGGGGTTCGACGAGCTGTTGCAGTTTCCCGGCGGCGTGTTCGGCATCGCGTTCAACGTGGACGCGGACGAAGTCGGCGTGGTGCTGCTCGGGGAGTACTGGCATCTGAACGCGGGCGACGAGGTCGAGCGCACGGGCCGGGTCATGGACGTGGCCGTGGGCGACGGCCTGCTAGGGCGCCTCATCGACCCTCTCGGCCGGCCGCTCGATGGCGGCGGGCCGGTGGCCGCCGCCGCGCGCCTGCCCATCGAGCGCCCCGCCGCGCCCATCATGGACCGCGCGCCGGTCACCGAGCCGCTCCAGACCGGCCTCAAGGTCATCGATGCGCTCATCCCCATCGGACGCGGCCAGCGCGAGTTGATCCTGGGGGACCGGCAGACCGGCAAGACCGCCATCGCGCTCGATACGATTCTCAATCAACGCGGCCAGGACGTGCTGTGCGTGTACTGCGCGGTCGGCCAACGCGCCGCCTCCGTGGCGAAGACCTCGGCGATCCTGCGGGAGAAGGGAGCGCTGGAGTACACCGTCGTGGTCGTGACCGAGGGCAACGACCCGCCGGGCCTGGCCTACATCGCGCCCTACGCCGCGACCAGCATCGCGGAGCATTTCATGGAAGCCGGTCGCGACGTGCTCATCGTCTACGACGACCTCACGCAGCACGCCCGCGCCTATCGAGAGCTGTCCCTCCTGCTGCGCCGCCCACCCGGCCGGGAAGCCTTCCCCGGCGACATCTTCTACATCCACTCGCGCCTGCTCGAACGCGCAACCCACTTGCGCAAGGAGCTCGGCGGGGGCTCCCTGACCGCCCTGCCCATCATCGAGACCGAGGCTCAGAACATCTCCGCCTACATTCCGACCAACCTGATCTCCATCACGGACGGACAGGTCTACCTCTCCCCGTCCCTGTTCGAGCTGGGCGTGCTGCCCGCGGTCGATGTGGGAAAGTCCGTTTCGCGCGTCGGCGGCAAGGCACAGCGGGCCGCGTACCGCGCGGTGGCGGGCGATCTGAAGCTCGCCTACGCCCAGTTCGAGGAACTGGAGACCTTTGCCCGGTTCGGCGCCCGCCTGGACGAAGACACCCTCCAGATCATCGAGCACGGACGGCGCATTCGCGCGTGCCTCAAGCAGCCGGAGTTTGCCCCGGTGCCGGTGCCCGCGCAAATCGCCGTGCTGCTGTCGCTGACCGCGGACCTCTTCGACCCCGTGCCGCTGGATCGGATGACCGAAGCCGAGCACGCCGTGCGCGAGGCGGCGGCGGATATCCCAGCCGAGGTGCACAAACGCCTTGATACGGCCGCAAGACTGAGCGGCGAGGACCGCGAAGCAATCCTCCGCCTCGCCCGCCAGGCGCTGGCTCGCTTCCAGCCCAGACCGGAAGCCACGCCCAGGTCGCGATCCCCAGACCAGGCCCAAGCCGACACGGGCCAGCCGGACAGCCTTCATCATGGCAATGGTTGAAAGACACCGGACACAGCGCATCGGCTGGCTCCGCGCCGCCGTCCTGGGTGCCAACGACGGCATCGTATCGACCGCCAGCCTGATCGTGGGCGTGGCTGCGGCCGAGTCCAGCCGAAGCAGCGTGCTGGTCGCCGGCAGCAGGGACAGTGTCATGAGAAGAGTGCGGCTTTTTTGTTGGTTTGGTCATTTGTCAACATGTCACGAAAGGAAAACAACGCATGAACAGACAAGAAGTCATCCGCGTAGGAATCAATGGGTTCGGTCGTATCGGGCGAACGGTTTTCAAACAATTGCTCCAGAAAGAGAACTTTCAAGTCGTCGGAATCAATGATCTGGCCAGCCTAGAAGACCTAGCCTATCTCCTCAAATATGATTCGGTCCATGGTTGGTATCCAAGAAAGGTTGCCGCACAGGAAAACACGATCCAGGTGGACCAACAAACGATTCCTTTCTTCTCGAGCCCGGACCCGAAAAAGATACCCTGGAAGAACACGGGGGCGGATATTGTCATCGAATGCAGCGGAGCCTTCCGCAGCCGTGCCAAGGCTGCGGGCCACCTGGAGGCGGGCGCACGGCGCGTGATCATCTCCGCCCCCTCCGACGATGCCGACGCAATGATTGTCCTGGGCGTCAACGAGGAGAGTTATCTACCGGAATCCCATCAGATTGTCTCCATGGCCTCCTGCACAACCAACTGTTTGGCGCCGGCAGCCAAGGTGCTTCACGAATCGTTCGGTGTGCAGTTTCTCATGTTCACCACTGTCCATGCGTACACCTCGAGCCAGTCGTTGATGGACATGCCAACGCGCCATAGGCGCCGCGGCCGGGCGGCCGCCCTGTCCATCATCCCAACCACCACCGGCGCCGCCAAAGCCACCGAAGTGGTCCTGCCGCAGTTGCAGGGAAAGATCACCGGCATGGCCATGCGGGTTCCCGTCCCCAACGGCTCGGTTACCGACATGATGGTTTCCCTGGATAAAAACGTGACTCCCGAACAGGTTAACGCAGCGTTGCGGGAGGCAGCGGAGAGGTCTCCCCTGCAAGGGATCCTGCGGGTGACGGACGAGGCGCTCGTTTCCCAGGATATCATCGGCGATCCCCACTCATGCATCATCGACGCACAGAGCACCATTGTTCTGAACAGTAGAATCGTCAAAGTCCTTGCCTGGTATGACAACGAATGGGGTTACTCCGCCCGTCTTGTCGATTTTGCAGAGCTCATCGGCCGATAAAAAACTATTCATTTAGAAGGCGTGGGCTGCCTGTTTGCGTCATTTGCATCATCGTTTTGCGGAATTAGATTAGACGCAGGCGGTCGGCGGAACGGAATGGCTGTTTCGAAAGACGTACTCACTCAGGTAAAGGCATGGATAGCCATCGATGAAGACTATCGTAACCATCACCTAGAATCCAGCGATCGACAAGAATTCAAGCGTAGAGCATGTGGTGGCCGAGAAAAAACTGTACTGCGAACCCCCTCGTTTTGAGCCTGGAGGGGGCGGAGTGAATGTCTCCCGGGCAATCCGGAAGTTGGGCGGGGAATCCGTACTCCCGTATCCCGCAGGCGGGCTGACAGGAGAGAGGCTTCAAGAGCTCATGGATCAGGAGGGCCTCGACCATCGACCGTTTAGCATTGAGGGGTTGATCCGGGAAAGCCTTGTCATTTTAGAGGAATCCACCGGCCAGCAGTATCGTTTTGGAATGCCGGGGCCCGAGCTCCTGAAACAAGAATGGGAGCAATTTCTTCAGGAACTATCAGCCATCGATCCTCCACCCGATTATCTGGTGGCCAGCGGGAGCCTTCCTCCCGGTGTGCCCGCTGACTTTTATGCACGGGTGGCGCGCGTCGGAAAGGCCCGGGGAGCAAGAGCGATCGTCGACGTTTCGGGTGAAGCCTAAAAAAGGCGATTCAGGAAGGGGTGTATCTGATCAAGCCCAATGTCGGTGAATTCAGGAAGTTGGTCGGAGAGGATATCAAAGAGAAATCACAGATCGGGGCAGAGGCCAAGAAATTGGTCAGGAGCGGCCGGTGCGAGGTTCTGATCATCTCCCTTGGCGCGGCAGGCGCCTTGATGGTTTCGGAGGAGCTCGCCGAACACATCGTGCCGCCGACCGTGCCGATTGTCAGCAAGGTCGGGGCGGGCGACAGCATGGTGGCTGGTATCGTCTTGAGCCTTGCCCGGGGCAATTCGCTCCGGGAATCCGTCCTGTTCGGCGTGGCCGCCGGCACGGCAGCCGTCATGACGCCGGGAACGGAATTGTGCCGTAGGGAGGATGCCGAAAAGTTGTTTGAAAGCATGGATCCACGGTCCTGATACATTCATACTCTTGATGACTTGGCGAGTCCATGTGATCGCTTACATCTGGATGCTGACTTTGCACGGGAAAGCCGCCGTCGTCGAGGAAAAAGCACGGCAGGCATGGCTATTGAATGACGAATTCAATCTTGATGAACCTGAAAGAACCCCTTCGCGTGCGGCGCGACAACTATATATAGGAGTGGAACCCGCTGCTTGAACACTATATCTTGCGGCCGATTCGCCATCAGGGGGTTCTTTTAATTACGTCAATCTTCGGCACCGTCTCCAAACACTCATTGTTTTGACAAATTCACGACAGAACAAACGCAGAAAATATAAAAAGAAGAAGCAATGCTAACAAGACTACGCTATAAACTACAGGAAATCAGGTCGAGCTTCTGGTTCGTACCCGCAGGATTCGTGCTGGGCGCCGTGGTGCTCGCCACCGTCCTCATCACCGTCGACGCGAGTTTCGATCTGCAGGTTGCTGAACGGTGGCCGCTGCTCTTCGGCGCCGGTGCGGCCGGGGCCCGCGGCCTGCTCACGGCCGTCGCCGGCTCGATGATCACGGTGGCGGGGGTCGTGTTCTCCATCACCCTGGTGGCCCTCTCCTTGACGTCCAGCCAATACACGTCGCGGGTCATCCGCAACTTCATGCGCGACCGCGGCACCCAGTCGGTTCTCGGGGTGTTCGTCGGGATCTTCGCCTACTGCCTGGTGGTACTTCGGACGATTCGCGCGGGAGACGAGGTGGGGTTCGTCCCGTCGCTGGCGGTGCTGGCCGGCTTGCTCCTGGCCTTCGTCGGGATCGCCTTCCTGATCTACTTCATCCACCACATCTCCGTGTCCATCCAGGCGTCGAGCATCGTGGCCGCAACCGCACAGGAGACCATTGCGGCCGTGGATCACCTGTATCCCGTGGCGCTGGGTGACGAGGATGACGAAGAAGCGGACGGCGACCTCGCAACGTCTCTCGAGAACCAGTCCTGGTTTGCTGTCCCGGCCAGGAAGACCGGGTACATCGAGACCATCGACGCGGACGCGCTCCTGGCTCTTGCCCGGAAGCACGGGGGGATCCTGCGGATGGAACGTGGCATCGGCGAGTTCGTCGTCGAGGGCGCACCGCTGGTTTCCATCGCGGATCCCGACGGACGCGACGGGTGGGTCGGCGAGACGGCTGCCGCGTTGAACGCGGTCTACGTCGTCAGCCGCCATCGCACGGTAGAGCAGGACGCAGCCTTCGGCATCCGGCAAATCGTGGACATCGCCCTGAAAGCCCTCTCTCCCGGCATCAACGACACCACGACTGCAGTGATGTGCGTCGATTACCTGGGGGCAATCCTGTCCCGGCTGGCTGCCCGCCGGATCGCGACTCCCCACTGGCTGGATCAGGGGGAGCTGCGCGTGATGGCCCGAGGCCCGAGCTTCGAGAGCCTCCTCGACGAAGCCTTCGACCAGATCCGGCAAAATGCCGCGGGCAACGTAGCCGTCCTGTCGCGGACGGTCGGCGCGCTGCAGGTAGTCTCCGGGCAGACCCCCAGCCCGAGCCGGCGACGGGCGGTGCAGGAAAAGGTGCAGTGGGTCGCCGACCTGGCCGAACGCACCATCGCGTCCCCCCACGACCGGGCAAGGTTCGTGAACCGGCTGGCGCGAGCGCGCAAAACCCTGGAAATCGGACCGGTCGTCCCGCCGCCCGAGAAACCACCGGGAGCCGGAAGAGAAAACTTGTGGAGAGAACCGTAAGGTGGGTCAAGCGAAGCGGACCCACCATTTCCCTGGAGAAAAACTCGACGCATTGTTCAAGATTCCTGCTCCTCAAGGATTTCTCCCTTGCTTCCAACCTACAGAGGGATCAAGGCCAAAGCTGGGTCTCGTTCAATACACCAAGAAGCAACTGAAATCTGAATCCAAATCGGAACCATAGACCGGACCTAGCAGAAAACTTGGTCTACTTGAGCCCCAAACAAGGAGACAGGACATGCCGCAGAAGATTGCGCTACCCACCATCGAATCCCTGCGCGAGCTCGCATTGGTTCGGCCGCCGCCGCTCCTCTCGCTTTACCAGCCGACTCATCGGCACCATCCCGAGAATCAGCAGGATCCGATCCGGTTTGGAAATCTTGTACAGAAGCTCGAGGCATCGCTCCTGCAGAAGTATCCGGACGCCGAGGTCCGGCTCCTCTTGAAACCGTTTGAAGCCCTCGCCGACGATCGTGACTTCTGGAACCACACCCTGGACGGCTTGGCCGTGCTGAGCGGAGCGAGCTTCCTTCGAGTGTTCCAGATGCAGCGGCCGGTCGCCGAACTGGCCGTCGTGGCCGACAGCTTCCACACCAAGCCCCTGCGACGCTTTCTCCAAACGGTCGGTCGCTATCAGGTTCTGGGGTTGAGCCTCCAGAAGATTCAGCTCTTCGAGGGAAACCGCGACGCGCTCGACGAGATCGACCTGGCACCTGGCGTCCCGCGGACGATCACCGAGGCGCTGGGCGACGAGCTGACCGACCCGCGTTTGACCGTCGCCTCCTATGGTGGCACCGGTGTCTCCAGCATGGCCATGCGCCACGGCCACGGCGGGAAGAAGGACGAGGTGGAGATCGACATGGAGCGGTTTTGCCGAGCCATCGACCGCGCCGTGCTGGAGCACCATTCCCGGCCGTCGGGACTGCCGTTGCTTCTGGCGGCGCTGCCGGAGCATCACCATATTTTCCGCCAAGTCAGCCACAACCCCTTTCTGATGGAGGAGGGACTCACGATCAACCCCGATGTTCTGCCCATCGATGAGCTTCGGAAACGCGCGTGGCAAGCAGTCGAACCGCAGTATCAAGCGCAACTGGCGATATTGTTCGACGAGCTCGCCGTGGCGAAGTCCAAAGGGCTCGGCAGTGACGACCTGGCGGAAGTTGCCAAAGCGGCCCATGCCGGCCGGGTGGCCACGCTGCTGATCGAGGCCGACCGCCAGCTGGCCGGCCGGCTTGACGGCGCGACGGGCCGGGTGGAAGTTCCTGGCCTCGACGAGCCACATGTCGATGACCCACTCGACGATCTGGGCGAGCTCGTCGAGAGGATGGGAGGGCGGGTGATGGTCGTACCGGGCGACCAGATGCCGGTGCGGACGGGTCTGGCCGCCACCTATCGATATTGAACCCACCCCCATCACAAGGGAGAACACCATGCAGATTCAAATCAACACGGGTCCCAACATCAACGCTCACGAGGATCTGATCGGTGAGATCAGCGGCGTCGTGGAAGATGCCCTGAGCCGATTTAGCGATCTCATCACGCGGGTGGAAGTCCACCTGAGCGACCAGAACAGCGACAAGAAGGTCGGCCATGAGGACATGCGTTGCATGCTGGAGGCCCGCCTCGCGGGCCTCCAGCCCATCGCCGTGACGCACCAGGCGACGAGCTTGGACCTCGCCGTCAGCGGCGCCGCGGGCAAGTTGGCCCGATTGATCGAGCGCACCATCGGACGACACGACAAGAAACACAGTCGCCGCGCAGGCCCTGACCTATCCGCACCGGAACCGGAATCCAAGGAGAGGTCTTGAGCGAGACCACGGCCAGTCTGCGCCGCAAGATCGGCGGCGCCCAGGATCTGCAAGGCGTCGTCCGGACCATGAAGGCCGTGGCTGCTTCGAGCATTGGACAATACGAGAAGTCGGTGCTGGCGTTGGGCGACTACTACCGCGCCGTAGAGCTGGGGTTGGGCGTGTGTTTCCGGAGCGCCGGTCCAGCGGTAGCGATAACGGACGAAACACGACGAGCGGCGGCCCGCACGGTGGGCGCGGTGGTGTTCGGCTCCGACCAGGGGCTCGTGGGTCAGTTCAACGATGTGGTCGCCGATGCAGCGGTCAAGGCGCTGGCGGCCCTGGCGCCGGCCGAGGCCGAGGTCTGGGCCGTCGGGGAGCGCGTGCAGGCGCGCCTGGCCGACGCGGGCCTGTCGCTGCTGGGTCTCTTCCCCGTGCCGAGCTCGGTGAAAGCCATCGCCTCGCTCGTCGGGCAGATTCTCGTGGAGAGCGAGGCCTCGCGCGGCCGGGACGAGACTGCCGAGCTCCACCTCTTCTACAACCGCCCCACCTCCGGGGCGATCTATGCCCCCGCCCATCAGCGCCTGCTGCCGCTGGACGCAACCTGGCTCCGGAAGCTGGCCGACCGGCCCTGGCCTACAGGAAACCTGCCCGAGGTGCTGGGTGACGGCACCGCGACCCTGCGCGCCCTCCTCCGCGAGTATCTCTTCGTCTCGCTCTTCCGGGCCTGCGCCGAATCCCTCGCGAGCGAGAACGCGAGCCGGCTTTCGGCCATGGAGCGGGCCGATCGGAACATCGACGAGCTGTTGGAGAATCTCCAGGGAACCTTCCACCGCCTGCGCCAAAGCGGCATCGACGCCGAACTCTTCGAGGTGATCTCCGGCTTCGAGGCGCTGGTGTCCCCACGGACCCGTGCATAGGATGGCCCGCGGCCCCTTGGCAAAGCGGCATCCCCGCTCAGCGAGGGAGGACGTGCAGAGAGGGCAAGTGGCCGCGTAAACGCGTAAACGCGGCCCGTCACATCTGGCAGCCCGCAACATTTGACGGCTTTCCTCCGCGGCTCTCCTCCTGCACCCGCGCGCTCACCCTCCACTTTTCGCCCTAAAGATACCGACTTTTCCCTCGTGGAGCCCCGGCACCGTTCTTGGCACGTTCGTTGCGACTGGACGAGGTGCAGAAGCTCACCACTCGCGGCGCCGCCTCCGCACCCAGGACAGGCGACGGCGTCTCGACGGGCCGAGGCGGGGAGCGAGAGCATTCACGGCGCCGGCCATGCACCGAGGCGGAGCTTTCTGAACGCACCCGAGCCTTCCGAAGCTCGTACCGATGGAGGGAACCATGAGCTCTCAGCGAATCGCGGGAATCGTCTTGTTGGCGGTAGGCGTGGTCCTGTTCCTAGTCGGGATGAACGCATCGGAATCGGTGGCGGACCAGTTGAGCGAGTTCTTCACGGGGCGCTTCACCGACACCACCATGTGGTACATCATCGGCGGCATAGCGGCGGCGGTGGCGGGTCTGCTGCTGCTCGCGGTCGGTGGCCGCAGGGCGTTACGGTGAGCTGCCGCCGCTCCTGCACGGGGCAGGGCCATCTGGGGCTGTCGGCTCCGTAGCCGGCAGGGTGCATCGCAGGTGTTTGCCGTTTCCGACCGGAAGCCGGGAAGTCTCCGGTCACGGTCCTCGTAGAAAGGAGCAGTCATGAACAGATCATTGGTGAGATGGAAAGCAGTCTTGGCGGGTGCGATCGGCTTGCTGGCGCTCGGCGCGCTCGGCGCCTGTGCGACGGCGCCCCGTTCGGTGGAGGGCAAGGCCGACATCGAGAAGGATGCCGCCGTGGCTCTGGCCAAGGCGCAAAAGACCGACCCGACCTTGGTCAACATCTTCAACAAGTCGGCGGGCTACGCCGTCTTTCCCTCCGTCGGCAAGGCCGGCGCGGGCGTCGGCGGGGCCTACGGCAAGGGCGTGCTCTATGAGGGGGGCGTGGTCGTGGGCTACTGCGATCTGAGCCAGGCGACCCTCGGCCTCCAGCTCGGCGCCCAGTCCTACACCCAGATCATCGCCTTCGAGACCACAGAAGCCGTGGAGACCTTCAAGCAGGGCCGCTTCGGGTTCGACGCCCAGGCTACTGCCGTCGGCCTCAAGTCGGGCGTCGGCGCCAACACCCAGTTCAACAACGGCGTGGCGGTCTTCGTCATGGACGAGGCGGGCCTGATGCTCGAAGCGTCCGTGGGCGGACAGAAGTTCAGCTACCAGGGGAAGTGACCGACCCACTCGGCCGCCCGGGAATCGTCCCGGGCGGGGGCACACCCATTGCGAGGAGCCGCCCCATGAAGACGCGCACCGTCATCCTCACGGTCACCCTGCTCGCGCTCTTGGCGGGCACGGTCTCGTCATTGACCGGCTGCAATACCTGGAGAGGCGCCGGCAAGGACATCGAGAAGGCGGGGGAATCGATGCAGAAGAAATGAGCTGCTCCGGCGAAACTTGTCGGTTCTACGAGGGGTTTCTCGTGGGCGAATTTCGAAGGAGCTCCTGAATCCCTGCTGAAGCGAGCGCCGAAATCGCACAGAGGGATGAGCCGCGAGAACAACGCAACTTCAAAATCCCCATCCGGCATGGCGCCTGCAGCAAAACACAGCAACCATCAGAAGAAGGAGCATGACATGAAACAACCAACGTGTACGAGTCGCATCATCCGTTCCAGCCTCGCCTTGGTCTTGGCGCTGGCGATCTGGGCACCTCTCCAAGCGCAGTCCGCTTCGCACATGGAGAAAAAGGACATGACCGCGGCAGAAATGATGGACCGATGCCAGAAGATGCAGGCCGAGAAGCAAAAGATGATGGCAGACATGAAGGCCCAGGACGCTGAACTGACCGCGCAACTCGCCAAAATGAACAGCGCGCCGAAAGATCAAAAGGTTGACTTGCTCGCCGCCGTCGTCACCAGCATGGTGGAGAAGCGGATCGCGATGGATGCGCGTATGGCCAAGATGCAAGAGAAGATGATGCAGCACATGATGCAACATATGCAGATGGGCAAGGAATCCATGGCATCGTGTCCGATGATGAAGGAGATGGGCGAAAAGCATGGGGATGCTAAAAAGTAACACCAAGAAAGACAGAAATGATTCCCGAGTACAAAAACCAACGGCGTCGCCATCTCCTCTCCAACCAGGCTGGAAATGCCGCATCTGAAATCAGCGGCCTTTTCAGCCTGCCTTGGCTGCGCCTGGGCCGTTCGGATGAGTTGGGGACAGGCCAATGGTCCTGAGCAGAATAGGAGCCGTGGTAGGCGCGCCCCCTGAGGGAAGCCCTAAGTTTCCGCTCCCAGGGATGAGGTCTGCCGGACATGCCCGTGAAAGCCGACACACTCGCGCTCGACGCCGCCACGGCTGCCTCCGCTCACGGCCTAGATTACCCAGTGGTGGGTTGGTCGCAGCGCAACGAAAGCAACGAAAGGAGGCTTCATGATGAACCAGACGGGGGGATGGATGGTAGGAGGAATGGGCGGGGGGATGTGGCTGTGGGGGGTGATCGGCGTACTGGTGGTGGTCCTGCTGGTCGTCGTGATCACCAAGCTGTCCAAGAAATAATCGAGTGTTCACCAACCACCTGCGAAGCCAACCGTTTCCGCTGAAAGGAAGTCGATGCTGATCCAATTACCCACTGACAAAACCGTGAGCGAAGCCGCAGCTGCCCTGCAGGGTGCCGTCCAGGCCAATCACTTCGGCGTCATGCAGGTTCACAACCTCAAAGAGACCATGGCGAAGAAGGGCGTGGAATTGGCCCGTGAGTGTCTGATTTTCGAGGTCTGTCAGCCGCAGCAAGCAAAGAAGGTCCTCGAGCAAAACATGAGCGTCTCCACCGCACTGCCATGCCGGATCTCCATTTACGAGGAGGGCGGTAAGACCATTCTTGCTGCCTTGAAGCCAACCACTCTTCTGGCGATGTTCAACGCGCCGCAACTGGAAGGGGTGGCGCACGAAGTGGAGGACGCGGTTGTCAAAATCATGACGGAGGCGGCATCAGC
The DNA here is from genome assembly GCA_033551855.1 of Deferrisomatales bacterium. Classification (GTDB taxonomy): domain Bacteria; phylum Desulfobacterota; class Deferrisomatia; order Deferrisomatales; family JACRMM01; genus JBFLZB01. Next base: position 705 of record JAWSUI010000013.1, on the reverse strand, counting down.
CTGATTGACTGGTCTCTGACTGCCCCCAGTGCTTCGGTTTCCTGTCGTCATCGCGCACGGCTGTCTGGATTCCAGTTGGGAAACCGCTGAGCCAACCATAGGGAACCCCGGTGAGTTTTGTACTGGTTGAAAACACCAGCCGAAGACATTAACCGGTTGACTCTCGACATTGCCCAGGTCCCAACAGAGCAGGTGGTCTATATCGAGGACCATCCTAAACCGGGAATACCTCGCGCATCCGTGCGCCGATACATCCGGGCTGGCTGCGTTGCTCGTTCGGTTGACCCCACGAGGGGGGTGACTGATCGTCCCGGCGCTCGGTCTTCTCCGGGCGTTCCCGCGCGGGCGGGTCGCGGACACAGCCGGGGAACCGGGCTGACCCCAGTTGAAGAGCTCGCAGATGGATACATCTCAACAGCGTTGCGGGAATGTCTCCACCCCGCTCCCCTCCTGCTCGCGTCGAATGCCCAATCGAGCTGGCACGGCCCTTGCTAACAATATATGGATGCTCACTCCCGCCTGGGCGCAGTGCTGATGTCCGCCCCGGTGATTGTGGCCATCAACGCGCGACTGCGGAGACTCAACTCCCTACCGGCTTCAGCCGGTAGGGAGGATTGCGACTGAAAGTCGCCGATGGCGGCTGAAGCCGGTGCTCTGCGGCTGAAAGCCGGCTCAAGCCCGTGCTTCGTCGTCCACCTTGAACCC
>JAWSUI010000012.1:0-83439 GCA_033551855.1 Deferrisomatales bacterium | reverse complement strand
GCTCCCCCAGGTCACCCGGGGGCTGGCGGAAGAACGCCGGAGCCGGTCCGGTCTCGGCCCTCACGGTTTCCGGGTCGCCGTCGACCCACCACTCGACCCGGGTGTCGGGGGGGGGCGCCGCCAGAGCCCGGGCCAGGTCCGCGAGGAAGGCCCGGTAGAGGTCGCAGGCACGCTCGGGGCCGAGACCCGCGGCGAGCCGTGTCTTCACGCGCCCGGGGCGCGGCTCCTTGGCGAATACCAGGACGACGGGCATGGGAACCCCCTCGCGGAACGGCCGCCGGAGCGGTCCGGAAGCCCCGGGGGCTCCCCGGCCCGGCCCGAAAACCCGGTGGTGGATCTTGGGATCCCCCGTCCTCCGAGACGGGGGATCCCGGGACGAGCTTTCCCTCGTGGAGGCCTCCGGCGAGGTGATATGCTACGCAGTCCCCGCGCCGGGACACAAGGACCCCTGCCCATGGCCGAGACCGAGAACCCCGTGACAAGCGGCGCCCAGGCGGAGACCGGGCGGATCGCCCGGGCTGTGGGCATCCTCTCCGGCGCCACGGCCCTCTCCCGCGTGCTGGGCTTCCTGCGGGACGTGATCACCGCTTCCTACTTCGGGGCGGGGGGGGCGATGGATGCCTTCCTCGTGGCCTTCCGGCTCCCCAACATGCTCCGGAGCCTCTTCGCCGAGGGCAGCCTGACGGTCGCGTTCGTCCCGGTCTTCGTGGAGACCCTGGAGACCCGGGGCCGAAGTCGGGCGGACGAGCTCGGGCGGATCTGCTTCACCCTCCTGGGGGTGGTGCTCCTGGCCGTGTCGGTGGCCGGGGTGCTGGGGGCTCCGCTCCTGGTGCGGGCCCTGGCCTGGGGGTTCACCCAGGAGCCCGACAAGCTCGAGCTGACCGTGAGCCTCACCCGGGTCGTCTTCCCTTACATCGGGCTCGTGGGGCTCACCGCCCTGGCCGGCGGGATGCTCAATTCCCTCGGCGACTTCGCCTCCCCGGCCCTGGCGCCGGTAGTGCTCAACCTGGCCATGATCGCCGCGGTCGTGGGCCTGAGCCCCTTTACCAGCCCCCCCGTGCGCAGCGCGGCCTACGGGGTGGTCGTGGGGGGAGTGCTCCAGCTCTGGCTCCAGTGGCGCTCCCTGCGGCTCCGGGGCTTCTCCTTCCGCTTCGCCTGGGACTGGCGCGACGCGGCGGTGCGCCGGATCCTCCGGCTCCTGGGCCCCCGGGTGTTCGGCGTCGGGGTCTACCAGGTGAACATCTTCGTCTCGACGGTCATCGCGACGTGGCTGCCGGACGGGAGCGTGTCCTACCTCTACTACGCCGAGCGGCTGTTCCAACTCCCCCTGGGGGTCTTTGCGGTGGCCGCCGGCACGGCGGCGCTGCCGAGCCTGAGCCGGCTGGCGGCCCGCAACGACCTTCCCGGCCTCCGGGAGACTTTGGGGGAAACCCTGCGTCTGACCGGGTTCATCGTCGTCCCCGCGGCCGCGGGCCTCCTCGTCCTCGCCCATCCCATCCTGGCGGTCCTGCTGGAGCGGGGGTCCTTCACTCCCGAGATGACGCGGGCCACCTCCCAGGCCCTGGCCTTCTACGCCCTTGCCCTCATCCCGGTGGCCGGCGTGAAGGTGGTGGCCCCCGCCTACTATGCCCTCAACGACATGCGAACCCCCGTGTGGGCCGCCTTCTGGGCCCTGCTTCTCAACGCGGCGGCAAGCCTGCTCCTGATGAGGCCGATGGGGCACGCCGGGCTCGCCCTGGCCAGCGCCCTCTCCAACGGGTTCAACCTGGCGTACCTCCTCTGGCACCTGCGGGGCCGGGCGGGGCCGCTCCCCTACCGGCGGCTGGCGGGCTCCTTCCTGCGCATGGGGGCGGCGGCGGCCGTGATGGCGGCGGTGGTGGGGGTCCCGGCCCTGTGGGTCCCCTGGCGGGGGGACAGCCTCGTCGTCGCCGGGGCCCTCGGGGGGCTCGTGGCGGCAGGGGCGGGCACCTACCTGGGGGCCGCCCACCTACTCGGTCTGGGCGACGCTTCCCGGGTCGTGGGGGTCCTGGGCCGCCGTCTCCGGCGCTGAGGAGGCGCGAAGCGACGCCTTCGCCTGGTTCCAGAGGCGGGCGATCTCCTCCGTGGAGGCCTCCGCCGGGCGAAGGCCTCGGGCGGCCAGCCCCTCCTCCACCCGGGCGAAGCGCGAGAGGAACTTCTCCGTGGTCCCGTGGAGGGCCCCCTCCGGGTCCAGCCCCAGGTGCCGGCCCAGGTTGACGAGGGCGAACAGCAGGTCCCCCAGCTCCTCCTCGGCATCGGACCGGCTCCCGGCGGCGACGGCGGCTCGCAGCTCGGCGAGCTCCTCCTCCACTTTTTTCAGCACCCCCGCCGGGTCGGCCCAATCGAACCCGACCCCGGCGGCCTTCTCGGACACCCGCCGGGCCCGGTGGAGGGCGGGGAGGCGGCGGGGTACCCCTTCCAGGGCTCCCCGTTTCCCCCCTTCAGCGGCCTTGATGCGAGCCCAGCTCTCCCGCACGGCCGCCGCGTCCCGCGCCGAGGCGCCCCCGAAAACGTGGGGGTGGCGCCGCACGAGCTTGGCGCAGATCGCCCGCAGGCAGTCGGCGGCCGTGAAGGATCCCTCCTCGCGCCCCATCTGGGAGAGCAGGGCGACCTCGAGGAGCACGTCGCCGAGCTCCTCGCACACCTCCTGCGGATCGCCCCGCTCCACGGCCTCCTGGACTTCGTGGGCTTCCTCCACCAGGTAAGGCGCGATGGTGCGCGGGGTCTGCTCCCGGTCCCACGGGCACCCCTCGGGGGATCGCAGGGTCTCCACGATCTCCAGGAGGCGCAGGAAGAGGGCGGGGGTCTCCGGGTCCAAGGGACGCACGGCTCGCTCCGGTGAGGGTGTGGGTCGGGCCCCCCCATCGTACCCTCCCCCGGGGACCGGGGGGAAGCCCGCCCCAGCGCCCTGGGATGCACCCACACGGTCGCCCCCGCCCGCAGGACGCGGTGACGGTCGGAGCACCGGGGCCCGTCGGGACTCCCCTTCGCACGGCCCCGCACCGCCTCCACCGACCCGACGAGGCCGGCGCAAGCGGGTGAAGCCCGGCGCACCGGGGACTGCTGGGGCACCTCTTCGAATGGGTTCATCCGGGAAATGACCGGGTACCCGTGCCCAGGGACGACCGGGTGGGCCCGGCCACGCAGGCGGACGGCCGCTCGACGGGAGCAGCCGTTTCAGGAGCCGCGATGCCGCGAGCATTCCGAATGCGGCGCGGGAGCGCACCTACCGTACAGCCCGGCATCGTCTGCCGGAGGGGGCGGGCCCACCCGGTCGTGTAACGGAAGAACCTTCGAATTGCCGCGGATTGCGGGGCGAAACCCAGGGGCTCCCGGACTCCGCTTGTCAACCAGCCGGTGGATCGAGGATGGGGGCCTTGCCCCTCGTAGCCGCCCGGCCCGCTGTGGTAAAGTGCGACGCCTTTGGCAGGAGGTGGCATGGCCCGCGATCAGCTTCGGAAGGACGCCCCTGCGGCGAGGGCGGCCGCGCGGCGGCGAACCCGACCCCGGGGCCGGGCCCGCCGCCGTTGGGTTGCCTGGGGCGCGGTGCTCCTGGCTCTCCTCGTCGCAGGGGGGGTGCTCGTGCAACGGCTCGGCCTCCCGGACCGGCACGGGGTCCTTCCGGTGGCGCTGCCGGGCCTGACCGCCCCGGGAGGCCGGGAGGTCACGCTCTACTTCGCCGATCCTCGGTGGACGCAACTCGTGCCGGAGAGCCGGCGCCTGCCTGCCGGCCTGGACGCCGTGCGGAGCCTGGGGGCCCTGGTGGAGGCCCTCGCCGAGGGGCCCCGGGAGGAGGGCAGGGCCGCGGTGCTCCCCCGGGCCGCCCGGCTTCGCGGGGCCTATCTCGGGCCCGACGGCCTGGCCGTGATCGACTTCGAGGCCGAGCTGGCAGCCTACGCGCCGGGAGGGGCCTCGGGGGAGCTGCTCACGGTGTACGGCGTCGTCCACACCCTGTGCGAGAACGTGCCGGGGGTCCGGTCCGTCCTGATCCTGCTGGGGGGCGAGGCGCGGGAGACCCTGGCCGGACACGTGAAGCTCTCGGAACCTCTCGCGCCGGATCCGCAGTGGGTTCGGGAGCGACCGTGAAGGGGATGACCCATGTCTGAGCTCCGGCGGATGAACCAGATCCGCAATTTCGGGATCTTCGCGCACATCGACGCGGGCAAGACCACCATCAGCGAGCGGATCCTGTACTACACCGGGCGGATCCACAAGATCGGGGAAGTCCACGACGGCCAGGCCGTCATGGACTGGATGAAGCAGGAGCAGGAGCGGGGGATCACCATCACGGCGGCCACCACCCGGGTGGAGTGGCGGGATCACCAGCTCAATCTGATCGACACCCCGGGGCACGTGGACTTCACCGTGGAGGTCGAGAGGAGCCTCCGCGTCCTGGACGGGGCCGTCGTGGTGCTGGACGCGGTGTCCGGTGTGGAGCCCCAGACCGAGACCATCTGGAGGCAGGCCGAGCACTATCACGTGCCCCGGCTGTGCTTCGTGAACAAGATGGATCGGGTGGGCGCCGACTTCTGGGCCAGCGTGGAGAGCCTGCGCAAGCGCCTCCAGGCCCGGCCCCTTCCCCTCGTCCTCCCCCTCGGGGCCGAGTCGGCCTTCCGCGCCTGCGTCGATCTCGTCACCGGCGAGACGGTGGAGTGGGAGGAGACCGACCTGGGCGCGCACCCGGTCCGGCGGGCCCCCCGGGGTGAGGAGGAAGCGATCCTGGCCCGGGGGCGGGAGGCGCTCCTGGAGGGCCTCGGGGACCTGGACGACGACGTGGCCGAGGCCTACCTGGAGGGGCGTTGGCCCGGCGAGGAGGCCCTGCGGCCCACCATCCGGCGCCTCACCGTCGAGAACCGGATCGTCCCGGTCTTCTGTGGGGCGGCCCTCCGGAACAAGGGGGTGCAGCTCCTCCTCGACGCGGTGGTCGCCTACCTCCCCAGCCCCGCGGACGTGCCCCCGGTGAAGGGCATCCACCCGGAGACGGGAGCCGAGGAGGTGCGCCCGGCCGACGTGAACGCGCCCTTTTCCGCCCTGGCCTTCAAGATCCAGCAGGAGCAGGGGCGGGTCCTCACCTACGTCCGGGTCTACTCGGGGGAGTATGCGGGGGGGAGGGTCTACAACGCCACCCGCCGGCGCCTGGAGAAGCCGGCCGCCATCCTGAGGGTGCACGCGGACAAGAAGGAACGGGCGGAGGACGCCCACGCGGGGGACATCCTGGCCCTGACCGGGCTCAAGTGGACGGTCACGGGTGACACGCTCTGCGACCAGGACCACCCGCTCCTCCTGGAAACCATCGCCTTCGCCGAGCCCGTGATCAGCGTGGCCGTGGAGCCCGAGAAGAGCCAGGACGAGGAGAAGCTCCTCGACGTCCTCCAACGGCTGGCCATGGAAGATCCCTCCTTTCGCCACGAGGTCAACGAGGAGACCGGGCAGACCCTCGTCTCGGGGATGGGGGAGCTCCACCTCGAGGTCCTGATCCGGCGTATGGCCGACGACTTCCACCTCCGGGTCCAGGTGGGCAAGCCCCAGGTCGTCTACAAGGAGACCCTCGAAGGACAGGGCACGGGCCGCGCCGTCTTCGACCGCACCCTGGGCGAGAAGCGCCACCGCGCCGCCGTGGCCGTTCGGGTGCAGGGCGCCCCCCGAGGGGAGGGCAATCGGGTGGATTTCGCGACCGAGACCTCCGGCCTCCCCCCGGCCTGGATGGACGCGGCGGTGGGGGGGTTGCGGGAGGCCCTCCTGAGCGGCGTGCTGGCCGGCCACCCCGTGGAGGACGTGCACGCCCACATCACCGAGCTCACCGCAGAGCAGGACAGCGCGAGCGAGATGGCGGTCAAGGTGGCCGCCAACCAGGCCTTCCGCGAGGCTTGCCGGGACGCCCGGCCGGTCCTCCTGGAGCCCCTCATGCAGGTGGACGTGGTGACCCCCGAGGACCACGTGGGAGAGGTCATCGGCGATCTCAACGCCCGGCGGGGAGAGATCCGGGGCATGAACGCCGGCCGGGGCACGACGGAGATCGAGGCCCTGGTCCCCCTGCGCCGGATGTTCGGGTACTCCACCGACCTGCGCTCCCTCACCCAGGGGCGCGCCACGTTTACCATGACCTTCCGCCGGTACGACCGCGCCCAGGGGTGAGACGCTCGCCCGCCCGGAGGGCCCGAGGGCGCGTTCGGAGCCGGCGGGCCCCCGTGGGCGCCGCGCCTACTCGGGGAGCCTCACCACCGTACGCCCCCGGTTCCGCCGCTGGAGCACGCGCTCCACGTGCTCGGGGAGCCCCTCCAGGGACGTCTCCGTCGTGATCCGGTCCAGCCAGGGGATCTTCCACTCTCCCGCGATGCGCCCCCAGACGGTCCGACGCAGGGGCATGGGACAGTTCTGGGAGTCGATCCCCAGCAGCGTCACCCCACGCAGGATGAAGGGGTAGACGTTCAGGGGAAGCTCGTGGGAGGCGATGTTCCCGCAACAGGTGACCCGCCCCCAGGGGGCCGTGGACTTGACGGCGGTGGCCAGGATCTCGCCCCCCACGGTGTCGACGGCGCCGGCCCACCGCGCGGGGAGCAGGGGCTTGCCGCTCCGGTCGGCGGCTTCCTCGATGGAGAGGATCTCCCGGGCGCCCAACTCCCGCAGGTAGTCGGCCTCGTCCACGACGCCGTTGACCGCGGTCACCCGGTATCCCCCCTTGGCGAGCAGGGACAGGGCGATGGAGCCCACCCCGCCGGTCGCCCCCGAGACCAGGAGGTCCCCCGCCGCCGGGTCCAGGCCCTCCTGGAGCAGCCGGTGGACGGAGAGGGCTGCCGTGAAGCCCGCCGTCCCGTAGATCATGCTCTCCCGGAGGGTGAGGCCCTCGGGCAGGGGTACCACCCAGTCCCCCGGCACCCGGATGTACCGGCCGTAGCCGCCCGGGGTGTTCATCCCCAGGTCGTAGCTCGTCACGATGACCGGGTCTCCTTCCCGGAACCGGATGTCGGTGCTCTCCGCCACCACGCCGGCGGCGTCGATCCCCGGGGTGTGGGGGTACCGGCGGGTGACCCCCCGGTTCCCCGTGCAGGAGAGGACATCCTTGTAGTTGACGGAGGAGTACGAGACCCGCACCAGGACGTCGCCGGGGGGAAGCTCGTCGAGGCGGCGCTCCTGGACGGCGGTCACATACGTCTTCTCCGGGGTCTCCGAGACCACGAGCGCGGGAAAGGCTTTCGGCGTCATCGGCTCTCCTTTCAGGCTCCTCCGGGAAACGACCCGGCCCTGTCGCGGGGGGCGCGGGTTCCGCCTCCGGGCGCGGGGGTGTCGGCCGTGGCGTCCCTCATACCGCACCCGGCGGCCGGCGCAAGGCCCCCGGCCCCCGCGTTGCGCGACCCGCTGCGCGGTCACCTCGGGCGGTGGGCTCCGCCCGGCGATGTTCACGGGCCGCTCCTCCTGTTACACTCGGGTCCGGCTGGGGCTCCCTCCGGACGAGGAAACGATGGCGTCGTGCTGGCTGCTCAAGACCGAGCCCACGCAGTACTCTTACGACGATCTGCGGCGCGACGGGCAGGGCCTGTGGGATGGGGTCCGCAACCCCCAGGCCCAGGTGCACCTCCGGGCCATGGCCCCGGGAGACCGGGCCATCGTCTATCACACGGGAAGGGAACGGGCCGCGGTCGGCGTGGCGCAGGTCGCCGGGGCGCCGGGGCCCGACCCGTCCGAGCCCCGGCTGGCAGCGGTGCCGGTGCGCCCCGTAGCGAGGCTGCCCAGGCCGGTGCCGCTTTCCGAGCTCAAGGGGGACCCGGTCTTCGAGGGCTCGCCCCTCGTGCGCCAGGGGCGGCTCTCGGTGGTGCCCCTGTCCGACCGGCAGTGCCGGCGCGTCCTGGAACTGGGGCGCGCCGCGGGGGGCGGCGGGGGCGCCGTGCGCCGGGGGGAGCGGGAGCTGTGGGTCGACCTGCCCACGGGGCCCCTGCGGCTTCCCGCCGGGGAGCTGCCGGGGCCGCTCCTCGACTGGCTCGATGCCGGACGCCGGCAGACGTACCGGGCCCTGTCCGACGGGGAGGGGGGCGCGGCCTTCTTCGCCCAGCACCTGCCCGTGCTCGTGACACGGCGGGAGGGTGCAGGGTTTCCGTTCGGGTGCGCCAACAAGGGCGTGGGCTACCTCCCCCGGCCCGAACGAGTCGAGGAGTTCTCGACCCTGTATCGGCAGGCCGCCGAAGGTGCCCGGGGCAGGCCCGCCCGCGACAGCCTGCGGGAACGGCTCGCCGCCGCGGCGCACTTCGGCTTCGACCGGCAGGCCCTGGACCCCCGCTGCCTGGGGACCCTGGAGATCTTCGAGGGCTCGACCTTGGAGAATCTGCGGCGCTACCCCCTGGCGGCGCTCCTCTTCACGGGCCACGGCCCCGGCTACCTGAGCTATCAGGTGGACTGCGCCGTGGAGATCGTGGAGGCCGGCGAACCTCGCTTCGAATTCCTCCGGCTGGCACGCACCCTCTTCGAGTACGACGGCTTCCACATCGCCCAACCCCGCTTCCGGTACGCGTACGTGTTCTGGGTCTCCGAAGCCCGGGACAAGACCCCCCACCGGGTGCGGGCCGCAGGGCCGTGCGGCCTCGGCCCCGCGGCGCTGCCGTGGGACGACGCGGCGCTCGCGAGCCTGGGGGGGGTGCCGACCGCCGCGAGGGAGGAGGCGCGGCGGGCCGTGGAAGGGTACGCCGGGGAGCGGGGGTTCCCCCGGGTGACGCTGGAGCTGGCTGTCGAAGCCCTGCGGGCGCTGCGCCTGGCAGCCTCGGCGCCCTCCGGCCGAGCGACGGAAGGGGGCTGAGAGCCCAAAGGGAGGCAAGGGTGTATTCCACCGTTCTCGTGGCCCTGGACGGGTCTCCGGACTCCCGCGCGGGGGCGAGCCTCTCCCTGGAGGTCGCCCGGCACCTCGGGTGCTCCCTGGTCGCCGTCCACGTCTACGACGCCGCCATCCACGACGCCCGGTTCCGGGAGATGGAGCCCGGGCTCCCCGGGAGGTACCGGGAGCCCGGCGTGCTGGACGAACTGCGGCGGTCCCACGACGGCTTGATGGGCGAGGGGTTCCGGGCGCTCTCCCACGGGTACCTGGAGGGGTTCCTGGCCGAGGCCCGGGACGCCGGGGTCTCGGCGGTTGAAGCCGTGGCCCGGGGACGCAATTACGTGGAGCTCTTGCGCCTGGCCCGGGACCGGGGCGTCGGGCTTCTCGTGCTGGGGGCACAGGGACTGGGTGCCCAGGGGGACGGGCAGTTTGGGAGCACGGCGGCGCGGGTCCTCCGGGGGGCCCCTTGCGACGTGCTCCTGGCCCGGGCCGGCGCCCCGCGGGGCCCGGTGCTGGCGGGCGTCGACGGGAGCCCCGGGGCCGAGACGGCCTTGCGCCGAGCCGCGGCCTGGTCGGGTCTGCTCGGCGCGGCGCTGGAGGTGGCGGCGGCCTACGACCCCGAGCTCCACCGGACCATCTTTCGGGTCATGGGCAGGGCGCTGCCCCTCGAACGGCAGATGGAGGTGGGGCTGGACCGCCAGGAGGAGCTCCACGACCGGATCATCGACGACGGTCTGGGTGCCCTGTACCGGTCGTTCCTCGGCGAGGCCGGGGCCCTGGCCCGGCGGCTCGGGCGGGAGCCCGGGGAGGTGCTCCTCCGCGGCAAGGCCTACCGGGCCCTCGTGGACCGGGCCGTCGCCGTGGGGGCCGGGCTGGCAGTGCTGGGGCGGTTCGGCCACAACCGGGAGGAAGGCTCCGACCTGGGCTCCCACGCCGAAGCGGTCGCGAGGCTGGCCCCCTGCCACGTCCTGGTGGCCGCGGCCCCCGGGGGAGGCGGCGGGCCAAGCCCCGGAGAGGAGCTGCCCTGGGAGCCCGGTGCGGCGGCCCGGCTGGGGCGGGTCCCCCCCGTGGCCCGGGCCATGGCCCGGCGGGTCGTGGAGGATGCGGCGCGGGCCGCGGGGGAAGGGACCGTCACGGCGGAGGCCTTCGACCAGGTGGCCCGCCGTCTGGGCATGGGCCCAGGGGAGGGGTGAGTGGCGGAGCTCCCGGAAGCTTTCGAGGTGGTTCTCCGGCGGTTTCGCCCGGCGGCGCCGCCCTTCCACCGGCACATCGCCCGGGCCCGCCTCCTGGGGCGGGACTGCCGTGTGGGGGACCGGGTCGTCGTGTACGAAGTCTGCGAGACCCGGCCCGATGGCCCCGTGGTCGTCACGCAGGCCACGGTGCTGCGTTTCGAGTAGGGGCGCGGTGGCGGTCGAGATCGTGGACGCGGCACGGGAGTTTGCCCCGGGGCGGGGTGTCCGGGGCATTTCCCTGACCCTTGGGGGTGGACGGTGTGTGGCCGTCCTGGGCCGCAACGGTTCCGGGAAGACCACCCTCACCCGGCTCCTGCTTGGCCTGGAGCGCCCGGACCGCGGAACGGTGCGGGTCCTGGGGGCCGAGGTGGGGGCGGGAAGCCGCGCCCACCTCGGGAGGGTGGGCGCCTGCCTGGAGCGCGCGGCCCACTGGGACGGGCTCTCCGGCTGGGACAACGCCTACTTCTGGGCCCGGGCCAGGGGTCTGGGCCACCGGGCCGCCGAGGCGGGGGTCGGTTCCTGGTTCGAGCGCGCGGGGCTCCGGGCCCAGGCCCGGGAGCCGGTGGGCCACTGGTCCTACGGCATGCGGCGCAAGCTCGCCCTCGTGCAGGCCCTGTGCCCGGACCCGGAGCTACTGGTGCTCGACGAGCCCACCGCCGGGGTGGACACCGCTTTCGCCGACGTCCTGGCGGGGGAGATACGGGCGAGGAGCGCTGCGGGCAGGAGCACCTGGGTCGCGGGCAACGACCCCTCCTGGGTGGAGGGCGTGGCGCACCGGGTGGTGCTCCTGCAGGGCGGGGAGGCCGTCGCCGAGGGGCGGGTGGCCGAGTTGGTGGATCGGGCCTCCCCCCTCCGGGAGGTCACGGTGACCCTGGCCCGGGAGGTGCCGATCTCCCCCCCGTCGGCCCCCTGGGCGAAGGACTTCTTCCAGGAGGGCTGCGTCCTGTGGGGCCGGGTGGACGCCGACCCGGCCTGGGTTCCGGCCCTCCTGGCCCACGTGGTCCGGTGCGGGGGAGAGGTCCGTGGGCTGGAGGTGCGGAGGGCGGGGCTGCGGGAGGCCCTCGTTCGACTCGCCGGCGGGGAGGGGCCGTGAGGGTTGCGAGCCTGGTCGCACTGGAGTGCCGGGCCGCGCTGGCCGGCCCCCGGGGGGCCGCGGTCCGGGTCGGCGCCACCCTGTTGCTGGGCCTGCCCTTTGCGCTTCTGGACCTGCCGCTGGGGGCCGGGTCGGCGGGGCTGGCGGGCCTCGTGGTCCTCGTCGGCCTGTTCGGGTCCACGGTGGCGGGGGTGCGCCGCCGCGAGGACGGACGGGCCGATCGGCTGCGCCTGCTCCCCCAGCCGCGATGGCTCTCGACCGCGGACGGGTGCCTGGCGGGGGCAGCGGTCGACCTGGTACAGGTGGCCCCGCCCCTGGCCCTGTGGCTGGCGCTGCGGGCCGCCGACGGGGGGATCGGGTCGTGGCTCGCCGTGGCGGGGATGGCCGCAGGCTCGCTCCTGTTCCTCAACGGCGTCGGCGCCGTCCTGGCCGGGGCGGCCCGGTCGGGGGCGGAGGCCCACCTCCTGGGGGCCCTAGCCTGCGCCCTGCTCGCCGCAGGCTCGGGGCTCGTCCCCCTGCCCCCCCGGCTGGGAGGGGTTGTGGAAGCGGGGGCGGCGTGGAGCCCGGTGGGCGTCCTGGCCGGGGCGTTGCGGGCGGCGGGGGAGGGCACCGCCGTGCCGTGGGGCGGCAGCGCCTCGGTACTGGCCCTGTTCGGCGCCGCCTTCGCGGCCAGGGCCGCGGGCTGGCCCGGGCCGCGGACCCCGCCGCCCCGAGGCGGGAGGGGAAGACACTGACCCGTAGGAGGAGCCGTGCCGATGGACCCCGCCGAGACCTGGGCCTTCCTGGCCATGAACCCGATCACCAAGACGTACGTGTCCTTCGGGCTGGTCGTGCTCGCCGTCGCCGAGTACGCGACCGCCATGCGGCTCTTTGGGCGCAAGGGGCCCAAGTCCTGGGCGGCGCAGACAATGACCCTCCATCGGGTGCTCGGGTACGCGTTCTTCGTCTACTTCGCGTGGATCACGTGGATCTGCCTGGACATGATGGGTCGGCTCGCCACCGCCGGGGGCTACGTGCTCGACGCCCGGGGAGCCATCCACGGGACCCTCGCCGTGATCCTGCTGGTCGTGTGGGGGCTGAAGGTGAGCTTCGTGCGGTTCTACCCGGAATTCCGCGTCTACGCCCGCCTGCTCGGGGTCGTCCTGGCGGCCGGCACGGTGGTGCTCTGGGCAGTGGCCGGGTGGATGTTCCTGTGGCTCGTCACCGGGGTCCAGGCGGTGACCCCCGGCTGAGGGCCCGTCCAGGAACAACCGATTTCGTTGCGGCGTCGGTGCATGCCGCCTGACTGCGCTGCTCGTCGATTCCATGCCACAGCGGGTATGCGCCCTCCTCGCGCCTGGTCAGCCGGGCGCCTCGCCACCGTTCTTTGGACCACTTGCTTCCGGATCATCCGGGACTGACCGGGTGCTCGCGTCCAGGGACGATCGGGTAGGCCCGACCACGTAGGCGGACGGCCGCTCGACGTGAGCAGCCGCTTCGGGAGTCGCGATGTCGCGAGGATTCCGGACGCGGCGGGGGAGAACACCTACCGTGCAGTCCGGCCTCGTCTGCCGGAGTGGGCGGGCCCACCCGGTCGTTTACCGGAAGAACCTTGTTTCTTGACGGACCCTGAGGGCCGGGCCCCGGGAACGGCCGGCACGGCGTCGGCGCAGGAAGAAGAGGTAGAACAGCAGCACCCACAGCACCGCGGAGAAGGCCACCCCCCCGAACTGCCAGCCGCTCGGCCGTGGCACGTCGTCCAGCGCGAGCCAGAAGGCCCCCGGGGGTATCTCGACCCCCATCCTCTCCCGGTAGATCTCCCGGATCTTCGAAGAGAAGGGCTGGCGCTCGAAGGGCTGCAGCTTCCCCAGGAACCGCCCCACCTGCTCCCACTCCTCCGTGACCGGCTCGTGGGTCCGGATCACCAGGCGGGGCCCGTACCCCTCCAGCTGGAAGTAGGTGGACGACAGCCCGTAGCGACGGTAGACGAAGGCCTGGCCGAAGTCCGGGGAGCCCTGCACCGACGCGAAGATCGTCCCCCGCAGGCGCTCGGGATCCAGGTCGTCGGGTCCGGACACCGCCACGGGCTCCCGGGGGCGCAGGTCGTAGAGGATCTCGGGCACCTGGAGCAGGGCGAGCTGGGCCACGAACGCCAGGAGAAACACCTTGCCCAGGAAGAGCCAGAACCGGGCGCGAAAGAGGAACACGCGCGTCCTCCCTCCTAATCGTAGAAGAAACCGAGGACCACCAGGACGAGGATGAAGAGGAGGGACAACAGGCCGATCCACACCCACGCCCAGACGGTGCGCACCGCCCACCGCGGGTCCGCTTCCGCCTCCCGGAGCGGGTACTCCTCCAGCCCCTCCATCCACGGGTGGGAGAGGGCCTCCTCCTCTCGGTCCTCGTCGGCCGTGGTCTTTTCTTCTTCCGCCATGGGCGTGCCTGTAGAGAGTGTCAGTAGGGTTCGCCGGAGCGCAGGTGCTCGACGATGACCCGGGTCTGTTCTTCCGTCAGGCGCAGCCCGTAGGCGCGCATCTGGTCCACCACGAGACGCCAGTTGTCGAGCCGGTAATTGCGCACCCGCTCCAGGGTGTGGCACCCGATGCAGTTCTGCCGGATGAGGAAGACGGCCTCGGCGGGCTCCTCGATCCGCTCGGGGAGCGGCGGGAGGTCCTCGGGGCGGACGTCCACCATGAGGTAGGGCTGGCGCTGGGACGGGAGGTAGACGTGATCGTAGTGGGAGTAGCGGTCCACGAAGCGGGGGCGGCTCGCCTCCCGGGCGTATCCCCCCAGCAGGACCGTGGCGGCGGAGAGGACCCCGGCGAGGACGTAGAGGCTGCGGGGCGACCCCTGTCGGTAGCGGATCAGGTGCCGGGCGAGCGCCCACGCCCCCGCCCCGACGGCCAGCATCCACCAGAAGAAGGCCCAGGTCATGATCATGCCCATGGCCAGGTAGAACATGCCGTAGAAGAGTGCCACCGTGACCACCAGCACGTTGGGGACGGAGAAGGGCCCCTCGTCGCGCCGTGTCTGGAAGAAGTAGCCGAGACCGAGTCCCAGGAGGGAGGCGACGCAGATCTGCTTCACCCACCACCAGTCGATGCCCCCCGCCACCACGTCCCCCTTGCCCCACATGAGGTTCACGAAGGCCTCGTTGGCGTGGTACTTGAGCACGTGGGAGTAGAAGTACCCGACCATCGGCAGGGAGAGGAGCGCGGCGAACCCCACGTAGAAGGCGAGCCTGCCCCCCTTCTCGAAGGCTTCGCGGAGCTCCCCCGGCCGGGCCCGCCACAGGAAGAACCCGCAGATCCCGGCCACGAAGAAGCCCCCGTACGAGACGTTGGCAAACGCCCGGTGGAGCGTCAGCATGAGAAAGGAGGGGTTGTAGAAGGCGGTCTTGTCGTACCCCACGATGCCCCGGGCCAGGTCGATCTGGGCCTCCTCCGCCCCGGGCGTCAGCATGAAGGACCCGATCCCGTTGATCATCCAGAACTGGAGCAGGAACAAGGGGTTCAGGAGCGCCCCGAGGAAGATGTGGAGCTTCTTGTGCCCCCACAGGTAGTCCCAGAAGAAGTAGTGGATCGTGAGGGTCGTGGCGAGGAGGAGGAACAGGAACTCCTCGATGATGAGCGTCCAGAACTGGTGGACGAAGAGCTGGCTCCAGA
This sequence comes from Deferrisomatales bacterium, assembly GCA_033551855.1. Lineage (GTDB taxonomy): Bacteria > Desulfobacterota > Deferrisomatia > Deferrisomatales > JACRMM01 > JBFLZB01. The sequence goes on along the minus strand of JAWSUI010000012.1, from coordinate 68,652 downwards.
ACTGGGGATAGAGGCCGGAGAGCCCGAAGATCAGGCCGATCGCCACGATCGTCCCGATGTTGTAGATGCACACGTGGTAGAGCTGGATGCGCTTGGCCAGGAGGTCGTACGCCCGGTCCCTGCGCAGGTAGCCCACGATCTGGGCGGTCGTGACGACGAAGGCGAACCCGATGGCCAGGGACGCCACCGAGACGTGGAGGAGCCCGGTGAAACCGATCCACCACTTGGCGCCCAGGACGGGGAACTCGATGTGCTGGGGCGTCACGGGCGGGCCCTCTCGAAGTAGCGCAGGAGGAGCTCCACCTCCCGGTCCGTGAGCTCGGCCCCCGGGCGCGCCCGCTCCACGGCGAGCCGCTCCTCCCAGCTCGCTGCCCGGGGGTGGGCAAGCTCCGCGGGGGTGGCGTGGCACACCAGGCACCGCTCGTGGAGCAGGAACCGCCCCCGCTCGAAGTCCGTCGCCTCGGGCTTCTCGATCTGCCGGTACACCGTGTCCGGGCTCTTGCTGCGCTCCCGCACGAACCCCCCGATGAGGACCGCGGAAAAGGCCGCGATACCGGCGGCGAGCAGGGCCCAGCTCCAGCCCTTGCGCCCCGTGTCCCACCTGCCGGTGCCTAGCCAGAGGAAGAGGAGGAAGCCACCGAGCAGCGCGGTCACCCAGGGGAGCCACGCGGCCTTTCCCCCCGGGAACCACGACAGGGGAGGGTGCCACAGGAAGAGGGGGTAGAGGCCCGCGAGGCCGGCGGTGACCGCCCCCCGGACCGCCCGGCTGCGGTACCGGGCGCAGAGGTAGGCCGCGGCCACGGCCGCCATGAACGCCACGAACCCCATCTTCACCCCGAAATGCACCGAGACGTGCCCCCCCATGATGGCCCGGAAGGCCACCGGCGCGTGGTCGCGCACGACCTGGGCGTAGCCCCAGCCGATGAAGGGCATGGCGAAGAAGGCGGCGAACCCGACGGCGAAGGTGAGGTTCGAAACGAAGCCGAAGTAGGCCTTCTCCCCAGGGTCGGCGGCCCGCACGTACTTCAGGGCGAACACCCCCCCGACGAGCAGCATGGCGTAGCTGATGTTCCCGAAGAACCGGTGCGTGAAGAGGAAGGGGAGGCTCGGGTTGAAAAAGGCCTGGGCCGACCACGCGACCGGCTCATTGACCCGGGGCAGGTCCACGGTGGGGGTGAGCATGTACCCCCCCACCCCGTCCCACACGAACTGCACGGCCAGGCCGAAGGCGGCGGCGACGCACCCGAAGAAGATGTGCAGGCGCTTCCGGTCGCGCAGGTAGTCCCAGGCCAGGTAGTAGAAGAAGAAGAGGAAGATCACCTCCCCCAGGAAGAAGAAGAACTGCGCGATGAGGGGCCAGAAGAAGAGGTTCGCCCAGCGGGACCAGAACTCCGGGTAGGTGCCCATGATCCACATGGGGATCCCCGTGCCCAGGGCCGCGCCGGGGGAGAACAGGATCAGGGAGAACCAGATGAGGCTGCGGGCCAGCCGGTCGAACCGGGGGTCCTTCCGGCGGTACCCCACGTACTCGTACACCGGCGCCACCACCATGAACGCCGTGATCAGGGTGGCGATCATGATGTGGGAGTAGACGATCTCCTCCATCCAGATCCAGCGGGGGAAGATCGGGGGGTCGATGACGGGCAGGTCCATGGGCGCTCCTGGCCGCTGCCGAGGGCAGTGGGTCCCAGCCGCGCGGGAGTATACCAGCGCCTCGGCCGATCCGTGCCGTCCTTTTTAGGTTCTTCCGGCAAACGGCCGGGTGGGCCCGCCCCCTCCGGCAGACCATGCCGGGCCGTACGGTAGATGCGCTCCCGCGCCGCATTCGGAATCCTCTCGGCATCGCGGCTCCCGAACCGGCTGCTCCCGTCGAGCGGCCGTCCGCCTGCGTGGCCGGACCCACCCGGTCGTCCCTGGACACGAGTCCCCGGTCGTTTTCCGGATGAACCCCCTGTTTGGGCCCCGGCGGGAAGAAATCGCGTGACCCTGCCGCTTCCCGGGCGCCCCTACCGTGTGCGGCGTGGGCTTCGGGGGGACGCGCCCCCGAGGCTCATGAAGTCCAGGACCCGCCCCGCCTCCAACTGCCGAAGGGGCAGACACCCCGCCCCCATGGCCTCGGCGAGCACGCGAGGGTAGGGGTAGAAGTCGAGCCAGGTCTGGTCGGTGTCCACGACAAGGCTCCGGATGCCGTGGGCGCGAACGCGGCGGCCGTGGCGGAGGGCCTCCTCGAAGGGGTCCGCCCCCTCCATGGCGATGTTGGCCTTGCCGTCCGTGAGGAGCACCAGGAGCGGGGTGCGGCCGGGGTGCCTGCGGACCTCCCGGGTGAAGATCTCGACGGATTTCGCGAGGGCCAGGGCCAGGGGCGACTTGCCCCCGGTGGGGAGGTCCCGGAGGCGTCGCTGCGCCGCCTCCGCGCTCCCGGTGAAGGGCAGCACCACCCGCGCCTCCGTCCCCCGGAAGGCGAGCAGCGCGACGCGGTCCCTCTTCTGGTAGGCGTCCGCCAGGAGGGACAGCACGATCCCCTTGGTCCGGGCCATGACCTCCTGGGCACCCATGGAGCCCGAGGCGTCGACGGCGAAGAGGAGGCTCACGCCGGAGGTCCGGGCCAGAACCTTCTCCCGCCAGTCCGAGGGCCGCACCCGCAGTCCCGGCCGCTCCTCGGGGGCTTCGGCCCGGCGACGGAGCTGGTGGGGAGCCGCAGCCCGGACGGTCGCGTCCAGGGCCAGGGACCGGAGCCTCCCGGAGGGCAGCCGTGCACCCACGTAGCGGCCCGAGTCCGGGGAGGCGGCGCGCTTGACCCGGCGCCCGCGGGAAAGGGCGCGGCCCCCCGGGGGGGCCGTGAGCCGGCCTCGCACGCGGCAGGCGCCGGCCGGGGCGTAGACCCTCTCCTCCAGGACCACCCGGTCCTCGGCCTTCTTCTCGGGGCTCAGGTGGGGAGTTTTTTTTTACCGGGAGCCCGCCGGGCCTCCTGGGCCTCGCGGGTGCGGCGGATCGAGGAGACGACTTCCTCCTGGGCGAGGATCCTCTCCTCGAAGGGGGTCTTCTTCATGCGGTGCGGGTAGACGAGGCCGGCGGCCTCGGAGATGTCGGCGTCGGTCACCTCGGTCCGCCCCCGGAAGGCCGCCAGGGCCGCCACGGTCTTCTCCAGGGCCACGTCCGAGCGGTGCCCGTCGACCCCGAGGTCCACGCTCAAGGTAGCGATTACCTCCAGGGCGTCGTCGTCCACGTGGACCTGGGGGAGGAGCTTCTCGGCACGGACGATGGCCTCCCGGAGCCGGGCCTCCTCGGCCCCCCACCGCTCCCGGAAGCCCGAGGGGTCGGCCTCGTAGGCCCTCCGGCGCCGGACCACCTCGACCCGGAGCGCGGGGTCGCGGATCCCGGTCACCTCCACGCACAGGCCGAAGCGGTCCAGGAGTTGGGGTCGCAGCTCCCCCTCTTCCGGGTTCATCGTGCCCACCAGGACGAAGTGGGCCGGGTGGGTGTAAGAGACCCCCTCGCGCTCGATGTAGTTCACGCCCATGGCGGCAGCGTCCAGGAGGACGTCCACGATGTGGTCCTCCAGCAGATTCACCTCGTCCACGTAGAGAATGCCCCGGTGGACCTTGGCGAGGAGACCCATCTCGAAGCGCTTCTCCCCCGTCTTGAGGGCCTGCTCGATGTCCAGAGACCCCACGACCCGGTCCTCGGTGGCCCCCACGGGGAGGTCCCGCACGCGCATCCGCTGCATCTCCACGGGGCGCTCCCGGCCGTCCTCCAGGCGCTGCCGGCACGAGGCGCACATGTCCCGCAGGCGGGTCGGGTGGCAGCGGAAGAGGCAATCGGCCACCACGGGGATGTCCGGCAGGAGCTGGGCCAGGGCCCGGACCGCCGTGGACTTTGCGGTGCCCTTCTCCCCCCGGATGAGGACCCCGTCGATGGAGGGGTCGATCACGTTGAGGATGAGGGCGGTCTTCATCTTCTCCTGCCCCACCAGGGCGGAAAAGGGGAAGACGGTGGAGTGGGACATGGTTTCTCCTCGGGTGCAGCGAAGGGCGGGATGGTAGCACGGGCCGCGGGGCCCTGGAACCCCCGCTGGAAACCGGGATTCTCCGCCTGCTCTGCAAGCGGGGTCCGGGTCTTCCCTCGTCTCCCCGACTCGGGTACGGTATCCCCCATGTGGATGACGCGTGCGCTGGCGCTGGCCGCAGCCCTGGGGGCCCTCTCCCTCGGGTGCGCCGGCCGGGAGCTGGCGGGAAGCAGCCTGCTGAGCAAGGCCGAGGAGCGAACCATCGGGCGGGAGGTGGTCGCGGAGATCCGCCGCCAGTACCGGATCCTGGACGATCCGTACATGGACGAGTACTTGAAGGGCATCGGGGAGAGGATCACCCGAGCCCTGGGCCCGACCCACTTCGAGATGACCTTCCACGTGGTGGCCGACCCCCGGGCCAACGCCTTCGCGGTGCCGGGGGGGCACATCTTCGTCACCTCCCAGACCGTCCTCCTGTGCCAGGACGAGAGCGAGCTCGCCGGGGTCATTGCCCACGAGATCGGTCACGTGGAGGCCCGCCACCTGGCCCACCGGGTGCAGAAGTCCGCCAAGCTGAACCTCGCCGCCATGGCGGCGGTGCTGGCCGGCGCCTTCCTGAGCGGCAGCCCGGAGGCCGGAGCGGCCATCGCGAGCTTTGGGGTGGCCGGGGCCCAGACCAAGATGCTCCAATACAGCCGGGCCGACGAGGAGGACGCGGACCGGCGGGCGGCCCGGGCCCTCGTGGCGGCCGGTTACGACCCCTGGGGCCTGGTCCGGTTCATGGACACCATCCGGCGGGAGTCCCCGGCCCCCGAGGGGGTGCCTGCGTACCTGTTCACCCACCCCCTGCCCGAGAACCGCTCCGCCTACCTCTCCGACGCCCTGCGCCAGCCGCCCGCGCCGCAAACCGACGCCCGGGCGCTCGGACCCCTGTGGCGGGCCCAGGCCCGGGTGCTCGCCCAGGACCCCCGAACCTGGGGGCCGGCGGCCTACCGCGCGCGGGTGGAGGAGAACCCGGGGAGCGCCGACGCCCGCTTGGGCCTCGGGGTGCTCCTGCAGCGCCAGGGACGCTACGAAGAGGCACTGGAGCACCTCCGGGAGGCCCAACGGCTGGACCCGGCGGACCCCGAGGTGCTCCACGAGCAGGCGAGGGTGCGGATCCGCCAGGGAAGGCCGCAGGAGGGCGTGGCCCAGCTCGAGGCCCTCCGGGTCCAGGGGGACGCCCCGACCCCGGCCCTGCGGGACCTGGGGTGGGCGTATCTGGAGAAGGACCAGGGGGAGGCGGCCCTGGGGGTGTACGACGAGCTCGCCCGGCGCGACCCCGGGTGGGGGAGGGTACAGTACTACCGTGGGATGGCCCTTGGCAGGGCCGGCAGGGAAGGGGAGGCCCACGCGGCCCTGGGGGACTACCACCGGGAAGAGGGGCGCGGCTCCCTGGCCCGCCGCCACTACGAAGAGGCCATCCGGCGGCTCCCGGAAGGGGACGAGAGGCGCCGGGTCCAGGAGGTCCTCCAGGAGCTCCGGGACGGGCGGCGCCGGGAGTAAGGGTCTGCCCCACCTCCACCGCCACCTGTTGGGCGTGGCCGCTTCCTCCCCAACGCCTCGTCCGGATATCGCGGATTGCAGGGCGGAGCGGAGGGGCCCCCCGAGCCCGAGCACTTGCCGGCCGGTGGATTCTGGGGCCCGCCCCCCGCTTTACTTCGGAGCGCCTCCTCTGGTACCGTCCGCGGCTGCTTTCGAGAGAAGGCGGGCCGGCGGCGCCGGAGGGGCACAGGGGCGGCTCCCGGTGCGCTTCGGCTCCGGTTCTTCGGCGGAGGCGAAAGGATGGAACAGACTTGTCCATGAAGATCTTCAACACCCTGGCCGGCAGCAAGGAGGCGTTCACGCCCCTGAAGCAAGGCCGCGTGGGGATGTACGTCTGCGGCGTCACCGTGTACGACCGGTGTCACGTGGGCCACGCCCGGTCCGCGGTGGTGTTCGACGTGGTGTACCGCTACCTGCGCCACTCCGGGTACGACGTGACGTACGTCCGCAACTTCACCGACATCGACGACAAGATCATCCGGCGGGCCAACGAGGAGGGAGTGTCGGCCCGGGAGATCGCCGAGCGGTACATCGCCGCGTTTTACGAGGACATGGACGCCTTGGGGGTGCTGCGCCCCACCCGGGAGCCCCGGGCCACGGAGCATGTCCCCGAGATGATCGCCCACGTGGAGGCCCTCGTCGAGCGCGGGCACGCCTACGCGGTCGACGGCGACGTCTACTTCGACGTCGGGAGCTATCCCCCCTACGGGAAGCTCTCCCGCCGCCCCCTCGACGAGTTGGCGTCGGGCGCCCGGGTGGACGTCGACCCCCGCAAGCGGAGCCCCCTGGACTTCGCCCTCTGGAAGGCGTCGAAGCCCGGCGAGCCTTCGTGGCCCAGCCCGTGGGGGCCGGGGCGCCCCGGCTGGCACATCGAGTGCACGGTGATGGGGCAGAAGTACCTGGGGCCCACCCTGGACATCCACGGGGGCGGCCTGGACCTGGTCTTCCCCCACCACGAGAACGAGGTGGCCCAGGCCGAGGCCGCCTCGGGAGAGCCCTTCGTGCGGGTCTGGATGCACAACGGGTTCGTGAACATCAACCAGGAGAAGATGTCCAAGAGCCTGGGCAACTTCTTCACGATCCGCGACGTGCTGCGGCAGGTCCACCCGGAGGTGCTCCGGTTCTTCCTGCTCTCCCACCACTACCGCAGCCCCTTGGATTACTCCGAGGGGGCGGTGCGGGAGGCGGCGGCCGGCCTGGAGCGGCTCTACGGGCTGCTGGGGCGCATCGGCGAGGCCCTCGATGGTCGGGATGCCCCCGCCCAGGTGCCCGTGGCGGAGCTGTCCAACGGGGCGAGGGCGACCCACGAGGCCGTCCTGGGTCTGCTCTTCCAGTTCGAAGACGCCATGAACGACGACTTCAACACGGCCGAGGCCCTGGGGCACCTGCACCGCTGCGCCCGGCAGGTGGGGTCGTTCCTCCACGAGGGGTGCGAGCCGAGCCCCAAGAACCTCGCCGTGCTCCGCTACGCCGCCCAGAGCGTCCGTGGGCTGGGGGGCGTGCTGGGACTGCTCCAGGCGCCGCCGGAGGCTTACTTCGGCGCCGTGAAACAGGGTGCGGTGGAGGCGAGGGGGCTGGACCCGGCGGAGGTGGAGGCCAAGATCGCCGAGCGGAACCGGGCCCGCAAGGAGAAGGACTGGATGAGGGCCGACGCCGTTCGGGACGAGCTCGCCGCCCTGGGGGTGGTCCTGGAGGACGGCCCCGCCGGCACCACCTGGAAGTTGAAGTGAGCACCGCCCCCCCGGCCTCGCACCGGGCCGGCCGCCGGGAGGCCGTCGGACGGGCTCCCCGGGCCGCTTCCTCCGCGGGCCCGTGAAGGACGGCGGGTAGACGCTCGGGGACGCCTGGCCCCGGGAGCCCCACCCCACACCGCCGACACCCTCCCCATGCCTCCCTTCCGTCTCGTCACCGACTTCACGCCCGGCGGCGACCAGCCCGAGGCCGTCCAGGCCCTGACCCGGGGCGTGGAGGAGGGCCGCCGGCATCAGGTCCTCCTGGGGGTCACGGGATCCGGGAAGACCTTCACGGTGGCCAACGTCGTGGCCCGCACCCAGCGCCCCACCCTCGTCCTGGCCCCCAACAAGACCCTGGCCGCCCAGCTCTTCGCCGAGCTCAAGGGCCTCTTCCCGGACAACGCCGTCGAGTACTTCGTCAGTTACTACGACTACTACCAGCCCGAGGCCTACATCCCGCAGCAGGACCTCTACATCGAGAAGGACTCTTCGATCAACGACCGGATCGACCGCCTGCGCCACGCGGCGACCCACGCGCTCCTGACCCGGCGCGACGTCCTGATCGTCGCCAGCGTCTCGTGCATCTACGGTCTGGGGGACCCGGAGGCCTATCAGGAGATGATCCTCTTTCTCGAGGAGGGGGTCTCCGTGGACCGGGACCGGGTGCTGCGGCGCCTCGTGGACCTGCAGTATCAGCGCAACGACGTGGACTTCCACCGGGGCACCTTCCGGGTGCGGGGCGACGTGGTGGAGATCTACCCCGCCTACGAGGACGAGCACGCCATCCGGGTGGAGTTCTTCGGGGACGAGGTGGAGCAGCTGAGCCTGGTGGATCCCCTGCGGGGGACCCGCCAGGGGCGGCTCAAGAGCGTGCTGGTGCCCCCGGCCTCCCACTACGTGACCCCCAAGGAGACCTTGGACCGGGCCATCGGGACCATCCAGGAAGAGCTGGGGGAGCGGCTCCGGGAGCTCAGGGCCCGGGGCAGCGTCCTGGAGGCCCAGCGCCTGGAGCAGCGCACTCTCTTCGACATCGAGATGCTCGAGGAGATGGGCTACTGCACGGGGATCGAGAACTACTCCCGCCACCTGACCGGTCGGGCCCCCGGGGAGCCGCCGCCGACCCTGCTCGACTACTTCCCGGAGGACTTCCTGCTGGTGGTCGACGAGAGCCACGTGACCCTGCCCCAGGTGGGGGGCATGTACCGGGGGGACCGCTCCCGCAAGGAAACCCTGGTGGAGTTCGGCTTCCGGCTCCCCTCCGCCCTGGACAACCGGCCCCTGCGCTTCGACGAGTTCGAGGGGCGGGTCCGCCAGGCCATCTACGTCTCGGCGACGCCGAGCCGGTACGAGCTGGAGCGGGCCGGCGGCGAGATCGTGGAGCAGATCATCCGGCCCACGGGGCTGGTGGACCCGCCGATGGAGCTGCGCCCGGCCGCGACCCAGGTGGACGACCTCCTGGGGGAGATCCGGGGGGCCGTCGCCCGGGGGGAGCGGGTGCTCGTGACGACCCTGACCAAGCGCATGGCCGAGGACCTCACCCGGTATTACGGGGAGCTGGGGGTGAAGACCTGTTACCTCCACTCGGACATCGACACCCTGGAGCGGGTCAAGATCATCCGGGAGCTGCGGCAGGGGATCCACGACGTCCTCATCGGGATCAACCTGCTGCGCGAGGGGCTCGACATCCCGGAGGTGTCCCTGGTCGCCATCCTCGACGCGGACCGCGAGGGGTTCCTCCGGAGCGAGACGAGCCTGATCCAGACCGCCGGCCGGGCCGCCCGCAACGTCGGCGGCAGGGTGATCCTCTACGCCGACCAGGTGACGGGCTCGATCCGGCGGGCCGTGGAGGAGTGCAGCCGGAGGCGGGAGCGCCAGCTGGCCTACAACCGGGAGCACGGCATCACCCCGGAGTCCGTCAAGAGGCGCATCGACGACGTCCTCTCCTCCGTGTACGAGATGGACTACGTCACCGTGCCCCTCGCCGCGGAGGAGGAGGCGCCCTTCCGGACGCCGCAGGAGCTTGGGGCCGAGGTGGCCCGCCTCCGGAAGAGCATGCTCGAGGCCGCGGCCGCGCTGGAGTTCGAGGAAGCGGCGGCCCTTCGCGACCGGATCCGGGAGCTCGAGGAGTGGGAGCTGCGCCTCGGCCCCGGGGACCCCGTGGGGGGCAAGAGGGGGTCGGAAGAGGGGGGGCACCCGTGAGGCGGGGCCCCGTGGCCGTGTTCGACTCCGGGATCGGGGGGCTCACGGTCCTCCGGGAGATCCGCCGGCTCCTTCCCGGGGAGGACCTCTGCTACCTGGCGGACCAGGCCCACGTGCCCTACGGTCCCCGCCCGGCCGACGAGGTGCGGGCCCTGTGCCGGGGCGCCGTCCGCTTCCTCCTGGACGAGGGGGCCGCGGTGGTGGTGGTCGCCTGCAACACGGCCTCGGCGGCAGCCCTGCACCATCTGCGCGAGGTCTTTCCCCGGGTTTCCTTCGTGGGGATGGAGCCGGCGGTGAAGCCCGCGGCCCAGGCGAGCCGGTCCGGGGCCGTGGGGGTGCTCGCCACCCCCGGCACCTTCCGGGGGAGGCCCTTCTGCAGCGTCGTGGAGCGCTTCGCCCGGGGCGTGCGGGTGCTCACCGCCACCTGCCCGGGGCTGGTGGACGCGGTGGAGGCCGGGGAGACCGCCGGTCCCCGCCTGCGGGCCCTCGTCGAGGAGGCTCTGGCTCCCCTCCTGCGGGAGGGGATCGACGCCCTCGTCCTCGGTTGTACCCACTACCCCCATGCGCTGGAGACCATCCGCGAGGTCTGCGGGCCGGGGGTGGACGTCATCGACCCGGCCCCCGCGGTGGCGCGGCAGGTCCTGCGCGTGCTCGAGGGGCAAGGGTGGCGCGGCCCCGGAGGGGCGGCGGGGCGTGTCCGCCTCTACACCAGCGGCCCGGCGCCGGCCTTCCGGGCGCGGCTCCCGGCGGTCTGGCCCGAGGGCGGGGAGGCCGTCCCGGTGACCTGGCAGGACGGGCGGCTGGTTCGGGCGATCGGGGACGGGGCGTCGGGCAGGGCCCCCGCCTCCGGGGGGCAGGGCGGGGAAGCGCTGTAAGACCCTTCGGGGGAATGCCGGGTTGCCGCAAGCGGCGACGTCCTTGCGGGCCCCGGCAGCCAGCTGCTATACACGCCGGGGACGGCCCACGTCCCCCTTTCCCCGGAGGCATGCCCATGCCGGAACCGACCCCCCCCCGCCTCCTCGTGACCGGCGGGTGCGGCTTCATCGGGAGCAACTTCGTGCGCCTGGCCCTGCAGGCGCTGCCCGGCTGCCGCCTCGTGAACCTGGACGCGCTCACCTACGCCGGAAACCCCGAGAACCTGGCGGACGTGGCCGGGGACCCCCGGTATCGGTTCGTGCGGGGCGACATCTGCGACGGGGAGCTCGTGGGCCGGCTCTTCGCCGAGGAGGGGTTCGACGCGGTCGTCCACTTCGCGGCCGAGTCCCACGTGGACCGAAGCATCGAGGGGCCGGCCGAGTTCATCCGCAGCAACGTCACGGGCACCTTCGCGCTCCTCGAGGCCGCGCGCACCGCCTGGCTCGACGCCTCCGCCGGCCGCCGGCCGCCGGCCGCGCGTCGCTGCTTCCTCCACGTCTCCACCGACGAAGTGTACGGCTCCCTGGGGGAGACGGGGTACTTCACCGAGAACACCCCCTACGACCCCCGCTCGCCCTACTCCGCGAGCAAGGCGTCGTCCGACCATCTGGTGCGGGCGTACCACCACACCTACGACCTGCCGGCGGTCGTGACGAACTGCTCCAACAACTACGGCCCCTACCAGTTCCCGGAGAAGCTCATCCCCCTCATGATCCACAACGCGGCGGGCGGGAAGGAGCTTCCGGTCTACGGCGACGGGCGCAACGTGCGCGACTGGCTCTACGTGGAGGACCACTGCGCGGCCCTCCTGACGGTCCTGGAGAGGGGGCGGCCCGGGGAGACCTACAACATCGGGGGTGACAACGAGCGGCCCAACATCGAGATCGTCCGGACCGTGTGCGACCTGGTGGAGGAGCGGCTGGGTCCCCTCCCTGGGGGGGAGGAGCGCCGGTCGCTGATCCGGTTCGTGAAGGACCGGCCCGGCCACGACCGCCGTTACGCGATCGACGCCACGAAGATCAAGACCGAGCTCGGTTGGCGGCCGTCGGTGACCTTCGAGCAGGGCATCGCGCGCACCGTCGACTGGTACTTGGCCCATGGGGAATGGCTGGGCTCGGTCATGGACGGCTCCTACCGGGAGTATTACGCGAGGATGTACCAAGGGAGGTGAGGCGTGACGGGTCACCCGACCTTGGCCCTGATCGGCGCCAAGGGGATGCTGGCCGGGGCCGTGGCCCGGGGGGTGCCCGCCGGGTGGCGGGTGGTGGGGTACGACCTGCCGGAGCTCGACCTCGCGGACCGGGACGGGGTGCTGCGCACCCTGGAGGGGCTCGGGCCCGAGGTCATCGTGAACTGCGCGGCGTACACCGACGTGGACGGCTGCGAGGCCCGTGAAGACCTGGCCAACCGGGTGAACGGCGAGGGCCCGGGCCATCTGGCCGAGGCCGCCCGGAGGCTCGACGCCGTCCTGGTCCATCTCTCCACCGACTACGTCTTCGACGGGACCAAGAACGAGCCCTACGTCGAGGACGACCCCCCGAGCCCGCTCGGCGCCTACGGCCGCTCCAAGCTCCTGGGCGAGCAGCGGGTGCTCGCAAGCGGCCACTCCCGCTGCTTCGTCGTGCGCACGAGCTGGCTCTACGGGCCCGGGGGGAAGAACTTCGTGGAAACCATCGCCCGGCTCGCCGGAGAGCGGGAGGAGCTGCGGGTGGTGGCGGACCAGGTGGGGTGTCCCACCTACACCGAGGACCTGGCGCGGGCCCTCGTCACCCTGCTCGCCCTCGTCCCGACCTCCCCCGGCACCGGCAACCGGGCACCTCCCTACGGGATCTACCACTTCTCCAACGAGGGGAGTTGCAGTTGGCACGGCTTCGCCCTCGAGATCACGGCCCGCCTTCGGGAGCGGGGCCCGGTGAGGGCACGGGCCGTCCTGCCGATCTCGACGGCAGAGTATCCCACCCCGGCACGCCGGCCGCCGTACTCGATCCTGTCCAAGCAGAAGTACATCACGGCGACGGGGCAGCCGGTGCCCCACTGGAAGGACGGACTGACCCGCTACTTCGAGTCGCGAAAGTCGTAAGCCTCCGCCACCCGAGGGCCTGGAGCGCCCCCCAGCCGCGGGCCACCGCACCCCGTGGCCCCTGGTTTCCTCCCCGTCCACCTGCACCGAAGACCGAGGGCACCCATGATCGAGAAAGGCATCATTCTCGCCGGCGGGGCCGGCAGCAGGCTCTACCCCTTGACGTTGGTGGCCAGCAAACAGCTCCAGCCCGTGTACGACAAACCCCTCATCTACTACCCGATCGCCACGCTGATGACGGCAGGGATTCGAGACCTCCTCATCATCTCGACCCCCCACGACACGCCCCGCTTCCAGGACCTGCTGGGGGACGGGGCACGGCTGGGGGTACGCTTCCGCTACGCGGTGCAGCCCGAGCCCAAGGGCATCGCCCAGGCCTTCCTGATCGGCGAGGAGTTCCTGGCCGGCGGGCCGGCCTGCCTGATCCTGGGGGACAACCTGTTCTACGGGAAGCTGGGCCTGGACCGGATCGTCCGGCAGTTCGACGCCGGGGCCCGGATTTTCGGGTACCCGGTCACCGACCCGGAGCGCTACGGCGTGGTGGAGTTCGACAGGGACGGCCGGGTGCTGAGCATCGAGGAGAAGCCCGCCAGGCCCAAGTCCCACTACGCCGTGCCCGGCCTCTATCTCTACGACCGCAAGGTGGTGGAGATCGCCAGGGCCCTGAGGCCGTCCCGGCGGGGAGAGCTCGAGATCACCGATCTGAACCTGGAGTACCTGCGCCGTGGGGAGCTCCAGGTCGAGAGGCTGGGCCGCGGGATCGCCTGGCTCGACACCGGTACCCACATGAGCCTGCTCGAGGCGAGCCACTTCATCGGGACCCTCGAGGCCCGCCAGGGCCTCAAGATCGCCTGCCTGGAGGAGATCGCCTGGCGCCTGGGCTTCATCGACGGCGCGCAGATGCAGCGCCTCATCGCGGACACCCCGCGTTCGGGCTATCGGCAGTACTTGGAGAGGGTGTTGGGGGAGGGGGACGAACAGGGAGGAAGTGGGTGAACGAGCCCTGTTCGCCCAGGTCTTCACGATGACCATCCTTCCCACGACCCTGCCCGGCGTCCTCCTCGTCGAGCCCCGCGTCTTCGGCGACGCGCGGGGGTTCTTCTTCGAGAGCTTCAACCAGAGGACCTGGGAGGACGCGACGGGGCTTCGAACCCGGTTCGTGCAGGACAACCATTCCCGCTCGTCCCGGGGTGTGCTGCGGGGCCTCCACTACCAGGTCCGCCAGACCCAGGGGAAGCTGGTCCGGGTGACGGCGGGCGAGGTCTTCGACGTCGCCGTGGACCTGCGGCGGAGCTCTCCCTCGTTCGGGAAGTGGGAGGGCTTCCGGCTCTCCGCCGAGAACAAGCGCCAGTTGTGGATCCCCGAGGGCTTCGCCCACGGGTTCCTCGTCCTCTCCGAGGCCGCAGAGGTCCTCTACAAGGCCACGGACTACTACGCTCCGCGATGGGAGCGGACCGTGCGCTGGGACGACCCCGATCTCGCGGTGGGGTGGCCGCTGGAGGGGGAGCCGATCCTCTCCCCCAAGGACAGCGCGGCCCCCCGCCTGGCCGCCGCCGAGGTGTTCCCGTGACGCCCCCCCGGAGGACTCGGGCTCGCCGGGGAGCCGGACACCCGCGGTGACCGTCGTGCCGCCCGCGCAGATCCACCACCGGATTTTCGGACGGACGGGCGGCCGATTCCGGGGAGCTTCCGGGTTTTTCGTGGGTGCGAGGAACCATCGTGTTCTTGCGCAGAGGCGCCGGGAAAGACAAAGAATGGTTCTGTTTCGATCTGTGTGGGTTTCCATCGGGCCCCCGATCTCGGCGATGGACCCTGCCGCCGGCCCTCGGCCGGCTTCGCAACCAAAGCCGATACAGCGGGACTACCCACACGGTCCGGAAGAGAGCCCAAAGAACTCCTCCGCGCCCACGCGGCTCTGCGCGAGATCGTTCTTGCCCTTGATTGATCCACCGAGTTGCCGGAAGGGCCGATTCCAGGCCCGAAGTGCCGGTTGACAAGCTTCGGAGCGGGCTGGTAGCGTTTCTCACTTGCGCCTTTTCGCGGGAGGTCACGGCCCGATGCCCAGGCTTGAATTTCGGGAAGAACGTTGCAAGAGTTGTGCTCTGTGCGTCGAGTACTGCCCGCGGGGGTGCCTCGAGATCTCGGAGCGCCTGAACCCCCAGGGATACCGCCCCGCCGGCCTCAAGCCCGACGCCGAGTGCACCGGCTGCGCCATCTGCGCCCGCATGTGCCCGGACGTGGTGATCGAAGTGTGGAAGTGAGGTGAGGCGGTGAAGAAGGCCTTCGAGCGGGGCAACGTGGCAGTGGCGAAGGCCGCCGTGGCGGCGGGCTGCCGCTACTACTTCGGCTACCCCATCACGCCCCAGAACGAGATCCCGGAGTACCTGAGCCAGGTGCTCCCGGCGCTGGGCGGCCAGTTCGTACAGGCAGAGAGCGAGATCGGCTCCATCAACATGCTCCTGGGCACCGGTGCCACCGGCAAGCGCTGCATGACCAGCTCGTCCAGCCCGGGCATCAGCCTCATGCAGGAGGGCCTGAGCTACCTCGCGGGCAGCGAGGTGCCGGCCGTCGTGGTGAACGTGCAGCGCTCCGGTCCGGGGCTGGGCGGAATCTCCCCCAGCCAGGGGGACTACTTCCAGGCCACCCGCGGGGGTGGGCACGGCGACTACCGCACGGTGGTCTTGGCGCCGGCCTCGGTGCAGGAGATGTACGATCTCACGGTGCTCGCCTTCGACCTCGCGGACCAGTACCGGAACCCGGTGGTGCTCCTGGCCGACGCCATGCTCGCCCAGATGAAGGAGCAGCTCGAGGAGTGGGCACCGGAGCACAAGGACTTCGGCAAGGAAGGCTGGGCGCTCACGGGCGCCGCGGGGCGGCCCGCCCGGAAGATCAAGTCCCTGTACCTCGGCGACGGCGAGCTCGCCGACCACAACTGGCACCTGTCCCGCAAGTACGCCGAGATACAGGCCAAGGAGGCCCGGGCCCACCTCGAGGTGCCCTCGGGGTGCGAGCTCGCCGTGGTGGCCTTCGGCTCGGCCGCACGGATCGCCAAGAGCGCCGTGGACCGCGCGAACGAAGAGGGGCGCCGGGTGGGGCTGGTCCGCCCGATCACCCTGTGGCCCTTCCCCACCGAACACGTGCGGAGGGTGGCGGGCGACGGCGTGCCCCTGCTGGTGGTCGAGCTCAACACCGGCCAGATGGTCGAGGACGTGCGGCTGGCGGTGGAGGGGCGCGCCCCCGTCTCCTTTGCCGGGTATCCACCCGGGTACCTGCCGAGCCCCGACGACGTGTACGAGGAGATCGTCCGGCGGCTGGACCCCCAGGAGAAACGCGCATGAAGCCCGTCTTCACGAGGCCCAAGAGCCTCACGGAGAAGCCCTTCCACTTCTGCCCCGGTTGCCACCACGGGGTGATCCACCGGCTCGTGGCGGAGGCGATCGACCACTTCGGGGTGCGGGAGAAGACCATCGGGGCGGCGTGCGTGGGGTGCAGCGTCTTCCTGTACGACTACTTCGACATCGACGTGGTGGAGGCGCCCCACGGCCGTGCCCAGGCGGTCGCCACCGGGATCAAGCGGGCGAACCCGGACAAGTTCGTCCTGCTCTACCAGGGAGACGGTGACTTCGCGGCCATCGGCACGGCCGAGAGCATCCACGCAGCCAACCGGGGTGAGAACCTCACCACGGTCTTCGTCAACAACGGGATCTACGGGATGACCGGGGGGCAGATGGCGCCCACGACCACCCTCGGCCAGCGCACCACCACGAGCCCCTACGGCCGGGATTTCGCCCAGGACGGCTACCCGATCAAGATGACGGAGATGCTGGCGCAGCTCGAGGGGGTGGGGTTCGCGGCCCGGGTCTCGGTCGACACGCCGGCTCACCACAATCAGGCGCGAAAGGCCATCTTCAAGGCCTTCGAGACCCAGCTCGAGCGGCGGGGGATGGGCTTCGTCGAGGTCCTCTCGAGCTGCCCCACCAATTGGGGGGTGTCCCCCTTGGCGGCGGTGGAGCACATCCGTAAGGAGATGATCCCCTACTTCCCCTTGGGGGTCTTCAAGGAGCGCACGGGAACCGATTTTCTGTAGTGGGCCCCCCTCGCCCCCCAGCCCCGCCCGAGGGGGGGCTCCCGGGGCCGAGGGCTCGACACGGCGGAGCACCGATGCACCACGACACGATCCTGGCCGGTTTCGGGGGCCAGGGAATCCTGATGATCGGAAATCTCCTGGCGGTCGCGGGGCTGCGCAAGGGCCTGCGGGCGACCTACTTCCCGTCCTACGGGGTCGAGATGCGGGGAGGCACGGCAAACTGCACCGTGACCCTGGCGAGCCAGGAGATCGGCAGCCCGGTGACCCAGACCCCCCTGGGCCTCATAGCCATGAACGAGCCCTCGGCCGTCAAGTTCGGGCCGCGGGTGCGCCCGGGGGGGGTGGCGGTGGTGAACGCGTCGCTGATCTCGGCCGGGGCGGTCCCCCGGGAGGACATCCGGGTGCTCCGGGTCCCGTGCAACGAGGCGGCGCTCGAACTCGGCGACGGCCGCCTGGCGAGCATGGTGGCCCTGGGGGCTTACGTGGGGGCCACCCGGGTGGTAGGGTTCGAGCACCTCCAAGAGGCGCTCCCGGAGGTCCTTCCCGAGAAGCACCACAAACTGATCCCCTCGAACCTCCGGGCCCTGGAGGTCGGGGCCGAGTGGGCGGCCGCCGGCGGGCGGGCGGGTTCCGCGGCCTGACCGCCGCAGCGAGGGAAGGGGGCGCCGGCGGCAGGGAAACGTCGTCCCTGCCCTGCTCGGGGAACCGGTGCGGAGGGGCAGGGGCGGGGCTTGTGCGGGCCCTCAGGGTCCGTCCAGAGATAAGTGGTCCAAAGAGCGGTGGCGAGGCGCCCGGCTGACAAGGCGCGAGGAGGGCGCATACCCGCTGTGGTATGTAATCGACGAGCAACGCAGTCAGGCGGGATGCACCGACGCCGCAACTGAATCAGTTATTTCTGGACGGGCCCTCAGGAGGGGACGATGAGCGAGACCGATCTCATCCGGGTCGGAGAGCGGATCAAGGAGGTTCGCGAGCAGACAGGGCTCAGCCTGCAGCAGCTCGCGGAGCGCACGGGGTACTCTTCCGCGCTCATGAACCAGATCGAGAACCACCTGATGAGCCCTCCCCTGGGGGCCCTCGGCAAGATCGCCCAGGCCCTGGGGGTGCGCATCGGGGACCTGTGGGGGGAGAAGGCGGGTGAGCCCTACGCCATCGTGCGCAAGGGGGAGCGTCGGCGGGTCTCCCGGTTCGCCTCGAAGGAGGGCGTCGCCTACGGTTACGTCTACGAGTCCCTCGGCTCCGGGAAGAAGGCACGCCACGTGGAGCCCTTCCTGATCACCCTCGAGCCTCCCACCGTGAAGGAGCTCCAGCCCTCGGTCCACGAGGGTGAGGAGTTCCTCTTCGTCCTCTCCGGGCGCATGGAGGTCCGCCTCGGGGGGCACCAAGACATCCTCGAGCCCGGTGACAGCATCCTCTACGACGCCTCGGTCCCCCACCGGGTGTCGTGCCATGGGGGGGAGCCCGCCCAAGTGCTCGCGGTGATCTGGAGCCCGGCCGTGTGAGGCTGCCCCCGGGTGGGGGCGCGGCCCCCGAGAGAGGAGAGGCCATGGATCGCGAGGTCGGGAAGGAAGGCGAGGGCCCTGCCGTTCCCCCGGGCGGGGAGGGGTCGCAGGGGCCGGAAGGGCCGGGGCCCGAGGCGGGTGAGGGGAGCTTTCTGACCGCCGAGGACGCCGCCGCCCTGGAAGACGAGCAGCGCACCGTGGCGGCGGCCGCCTCCACCCCGGCGACCGGCGCCGCCGCCCCCAAGCCGAGCGACCGGCCCTTCCCCTTCGGGCTCGTGGCCCTCGTGCTGGTGCTCCTCCTCGCGTGGGGGGGAGGGCTGGTCACCTGGCAGGTCCGCCGGGATCTGGGGGCGCTGGAGGCCCGGGTGGCGGCGGGTCTGGACCGCACGGAGAGGCTCGAGGCACTGCAGACCCGAGGCGCACTCTTGCGGGCCCGAGCGGAGCTCGAGGCCCTGCGAAGGGGCCTGCCCCCGGAGCTGGCGGCCCAGGTGGAGCGGGCGGAGGCCCTTCTGGAAGAGGTGGCGGACCGTCACGCAGGCGATCCCTGACCCCGATCTCGCCACCCGGAGTGGAACGCAGAGGACCAGGGCGCCCTTCCTCCGGGGGGCGCTCTCTCGTTTCCGGCCCTTCCGGGGAAGCACGGGTTGCCGCACCCGAGGGCGGCCGGGCGGGTCCGACGGCGCAGGGGGACGGCCGCTCGAGGACCGCAGCCCCGTAGCGCCTCGACCGATGGGCCGAAGCCCCCGGAACCGGGTGAAGTCGGGCGGACCCGTTTCCTCGCCAACACCTCGTCCGGATATCGCGGATTGCGGGGCGAAGCGGAGGGGCTCCCCGACCCCGAGCACGTGCCGGGTGGTGGATCCAGGCCGCGCTCCCCGTTGGTGCGACCCCTCGGAGGATGCTACACTGCCGCGGCGGACCGGGGTATCGGCGGCGGGAGAGGAGGGCGGGGATGTCGGGCAATCGGGTCTGCTGCACCCAGTTCTGGCTCCGAAAGCTGCACAGCCTCACCGGCTTTCTCTTCCTGGGGTACTTCTTGTTTCTCCACGTGCAGGGGGAGACCGTGTACGGGAGCCCGGCCTTCAAGCTCCTGTTCCTGTATGTCCCCCTCGTCTTCCATGGGTTCTACGGCCTCTTCATCACCTACGAGTCCAGCCCGAACCTCTTCCGGTACCCCTCGGCCCGGAACTGGATGTACGTCGGCCAGCGGGCCACCGGCCTGTTCCTGATCCTGTTCATCCCCCTGCACCTCGGCGACATGTTCGGCGGGGCGGCGTACGGGCTGTCCTCCTGGTACGCGGCCCTCTGGTACGCAGGGCTCTTGGCCGCCGTGTTCCACCTGGCCAACGGCCTGTTCGGCACGGTCATCGACTGGGGCATCACGGTGGGCCCCCACAGCCAGCGGGTCTTCGTCGCCCTGAGCCTGGGGGCCTTCGTCCTCCTCTCGGCCTACGGGCTCTACACCCTGTCCCTGTTCTGATCGAGGAGGCGACCGGTGGACCGCAAGAACATCGTCGTGGTGGGGGGCGGGCTGGCGGGTCTGATGGCCGCCGTGCGCGCTGCGGAGCAGAACTTCCACGTCGACCTCCTCAGCATCGTCCCGGTGCGCCGCTCCCACTCCGTCTGCGCCCAGGGCGGGATCAACGCGGCGGTCAACACCAAGGGGGAGGGCGACAGCCCCTGGGAGCACTTCGACGACACGGTCTACGGCGGGGACTTCCTGGCCAACCAGACCCCCGTCAAGCGGATGTGCGAAGCCGCCCCCGGGATCATCTACCTGTTCGACCGCCTGGGGGTGATGTTCAACCGCACGGCGGAGGGGCTCCTGGACTTCCGGCGCTTCGGGGGCACGAAGCACCACCGCACGGCCTACGCCGGGGCGACCACCGGTCAGCAGCTCCTCTACGCGCTGGACGAGCAGGTGCGGCGGTACGAGGCGGCGGGCCTGGTGACCAAGCGGGAGGGCTGGGAGTTCCTCTCGGCGGTCCTCGACGGCAACGGCGCCTGCCGCGGCGTCGCGGCCCTGGATCTGGTGGCCGGCGAGGTGCGGTCCTTCCCGGCCGGCGCGGTCATCCTGGCCACCGGGGGGCCCGGGCTCATCTTCGGGATGTCCACGAACTCTGTGATCAACACCGGGGCCGCGGTGGCGAGCGTCTACACCCAGGGGGTGCGCTACGCCAACGGCGAGTTCATCCAGGTGCACCCCACGGCGATCCCGGGAGAGGACAAGCTGCGGCTCATGAGCGAGTCGGCGCGGGGGGAGGGGGGGCGCGTCTGGGTGCCGAAGGACGGAAAGCCCTGGTACTTCCTGGAGGAGAAATACCCCGCTTACGGGAATCTCGTGCCGCGGGACATCGCCACCCGCGAGATCTTCGACGTCTGCGTCAACCAGGGGCTGGGGGTCGACCAAGGGATGCAGGTGTACCTGGACCTCACCCACCTTCCGGCGGACTTCCTGGAAGTGAAGCTGGGCGGCATCCTGGAGATCTACCGCAAGTTCACCGGGCAGGACCCCTCCCGGGTCCCCATGCGGGTGTTCCCCGCGGTCCACTACTCCATGGGCGGCCTGTGGGTGGACTTCGACCAGATGACCAACGTGCCCGGCCTCTTCGCCGCCGGGGAGTGCGAGTACCAGTACCACGGGGCCAACCGCCTGGGGGCCAACAGCCTCCTCTCCTGCATTTACGGCGGGCAGGAGGCCGCGCAGCAGGCCATGGAGTACGCGGGCGCCGGGCCCGGCCCCGGGGCGCCCGGCGACCTGGAGGCCGAGGCGAAGCGGCAGCGCGACCTCCTCGAGCACATCGGGACCCGGTCGGGGGAGGAGAACCCCTTTCGCCTGCACCGGGAGCTCGGCCGAACCATGACCGAGAACATGACGGTGGTCCGGGACAACGCCCGGCTGGACCAGACCCTCGAGAAGCTCGGCGAGCTGCGGGAGCGGTGGCAGCGGGTGGGGCTCGCGGACCGGGGCCGCCGGGTCAACCAGTCGCTGCACTTCACCCGGCAGCTCTACTACATGCTGGAGCTCGCCCACGCCATGACCCTGGGGGCCCGCCTCCGGGACGAGAGCCGCGGGGCCCACTACAAGCCCGACTTCCCCGAGCGGGACGACCAGCGGTTCCTGAAGACGACCCTCGCCACCTGGACTCCCGAGGGGCCCCGGATCGACTACGAGGGGGTGGACACCCAGTACATTCCGCCCCGGCCGCGCAAGTACGACATCGACAAGAAGGAGGCCGTCTGATGGGCCGGACCGTGCGGCTGCGCATCCGACGCCAGGAGGGCCCGGGGGCCGCGTCGCAGTGGGAGGAGTTCGAGATCCCGCGCGTCGCCCACATGAACGTGATCACCTGCCTCCAGCACCTTCAGCGGGAGCCCGTGGACGCGGCGGGCCGGCCCACCACCCCGGTGGTGTGGGACTGCAACTGCCTCGAGGAGGTGTGCGGGGCCTGCTCCATGGTGGTCAACGGGCGGGCCCGCCAGGCCTGCACGGCCCTGGTGGACGACCTGACCGAGCCCATCGTCCTCGAGCCCCTGTCCAAGTTTCCCCTGGTGCGGGATCTGATGGTGGACCGCGGCGCCATGTTCGAGAGCCTCAAGCGGATCAAGGGGTGGGTCCCGGTCGACGGCACCCACAACCTCGGCCCCGGCCCCCGCCTGATGGAAAAGCGCCGGCAGTTCGGGTACCGCCTGAGCCGGTGCATGACCTGCGGGTGCTGCATGGAGGCGTGCCCCCAGGTGAACGCCCGGGCGAATTTCATGGGCCCCGCTCCCCTGGCCCAGGCCCTCTACTTCAACATCTCCCCCATCGGGAAGGCCCTGGCGGAGGAGCGCCTGGAAGCGATCATGGGTGACGGGGGGATCACCGAGTGCGGCAACGCCCAGAACTGCGTGAAGGCGTGCCCGAAGGAGGTGCCCTTGACCACCGCCATCGCCGACCTGAACCGGGCGACGACCTGGTACTTCGTGAAGAACTGGCTGACCCGGTAGATGTCGATTCTTGCCCGGGGCGCTTGGATGACCGCCTGGGCGCTCCTCGTCCTGGCGGTGCTGGCCCCGCTGCGCCTGGCCCAGTACGTGCACACTCCCGTGGGCGCGGGGACCGTGCGGGTGGAGATCCCCGCCGGGGCCGGGGGGGGAACGGTGGCGCGGCTCCTCACGGAGGCCGGGCTGGGGTCCTGGGAGCAGGGAACCCGGTTGGGGCTCCGGGTCTGGGGGCGGCCCGACCGCCTCAAGGCCGGCACTTACTCCTTCGCGGCCCCGGTGCGGCTCGTCGACGTGTTCGCCGACCTGGAGGCAGGGCGGGTGGAGCTGGTGGCGGTCACCCTCCCCGAGGGGTCCAACCTGAGGGAGATCGCGGCGGCCCTGGAGAGTGCCGGCATCCTGGAGGCGGAGCCCTTCCTGCGCCTGGCGCGGGACCCCGAGGCGCCGGCCCGCTGGGGCCTTCCGGGGCCCACTCTCGAGGGGTACCTCTTCCCCGACACCTACCGGTTCGCCCGGGGGCTCGAGCCCGAGACGGTGGCGGAGGCCCTCATCCTCCGGTTCCGGGAGGTGACGGCACCCCTGACGGCGGAGGCCGAGGCCGCGGGGCTGGACCTGGGCGCCTGGGTGACCCTGGCCTCCATCGTGGAGAAGGAGACCGGTGCGCCGGAAGAGCGGAGCCTGGTGTCCGCCGTCTTCCACAACCGCCTGACTCGCGGGATGCGGCTCCAGAGCGACCCCACGGTGATCTACGGGGTCGAGGGGCTCGAGGGGCGGCTCCGCCGGGTTCACCTGCAGACCGACACCCCCTACAACACGTACACGCGCCCGGGGCTTCCGCCGGGCCCCATCGCCAGCCCGGGCCGAGCCAGCCTCGAGGCCGCCCTCCGGCCGGCCCCGGTGCCGTTCCTCTTCTTCGTGAGCCGCAACGACGGGACCCACGTGTTTTCCATCACCTACGACGAGCACCGGCAGCACGTGCTCCGGCATCAGGGGGGGGGAGGGGGGCGGTGAGGGGGCACGGCTGCGCCGTGGGGCGGACGATCGCGGCCCTCCTCGTCCTCCTGGGCTGGGGAGTGGCCCCCTCGGCCGCCCAGTTGCTCGACTTTATCGCCGTCCGGGTGGGAAGCCGGGTGATCACCTGGAGCCATGTGCTCCAGGAGGCGGAGGTCCAGCGGGTGGAGAAGGGGGCCGAGGCGCAGCCCTCCGCGCTTCGGGTCCGAGATGAGCTGTTGCGCCGCGAGCTGCTCTATGCGGAGGCCGAGAGGCTGCGCCTCACCGTCGATGCAGAGAGCGCGGCCCACCAGGCTGCCGTCTTGGTCGCGGCGTGGGGGGAGGCGGAGTGGGAGAGCCTGGCCCGATACGGTGTGGGCCGGGCGCAGGTGGCGGAGCGGGTGCGGCGCCAATTGGTCGCGGAGCAGTTTCTTTCCTTCCGGCGAGAGATGACCTTTGTTCCCGAGCGGGACGTCCGGGCGGCCTACGCGACGGAGGCCGAGGATTTCGGCGGGAGGCCGCTGGACGAGGTCCGGGACGAGGTGAGGGCCCGCCTGGCGGAGAGCGCATTCCAACGGGAGCTCGAGCAATGGATCGAACGCAAGATCGCAGAGGGGGGCGTGGTGGTGAACCCCATCCCGGAGGGCTGAACCTCCGGGAGCACGCGGTCGCCGTGTTCCACGCAGCGGTCGATGCGGCGGACCCGCGGCGGGCGGTGCACGCCCACCTGCGCCGAGACGGGGACCGCCTGGCCGTGCGCGCCGGGGCGGGCGAGGTCTTCGTGCCCCTGCCCCGGCCCGGGCGGGGGAGGGTCATCGTCGTGGGTGCGGGCAAGGGGGCGGCTCCCATGGCCCGGGCGGTGGAGGAGATCCTGGAGGGGCAGGTGTGGGGCGGGGTCGTGTGCGTGAAGGACGGGCACGGCTCACCCCTCGAGAGGGTCCGGGTTCTCGAGGCCGCCCACCCGATGCCGGACGAGCGGGGGGTCCGCGCGGCGGAGCAGATCCTGGACCTGGTGAGGGGCGCGGGCGAAGGGGATCTGGTCCTCTCGGTCCTCTCCGGCGGGGGGTCCGCCCTGCTGACGCTGCCCGCGCCCGGGGTGAGCCTCGACGATCTGCGTGCCCTGACGGACCTGCTGCTCGCGAGCGGGGCCGACATCGGCCAGATCAACGCGCTGCGGAAGCACCTCTCCCAGGTCAAGGGCGGCCGGCTGGCGGCCGCAGCCCAGCCGGCACGGGTCGTGAACCTCGTGCTCTCCGACGTCGTGGGGGACCGCCTCGACGTCATCGCCTCCGGGCCTTTCACGGCGGATCCCAGCACCTTCTCGGAGGCCCGCGGGATCCTGGAACGGTACCGCCTGACCCCCCGGGTGCCCCCTGCGGTGCTCCGAGCCCTGGAGGCCGGGGAGCGGGGCGAGCTTGCCGAGACCCCCAAGCCCGGGGATCCCGCCCTGGGTGCGGTGGTGCACGCCGTGGTCGGGTCCAACCGCCTCAGCCTCGAGGCGGCGGCCGTCAAGGCCCGGGAGCTGGGCTACCGGCCGCTGATCCTGAGCTCCCGGCTCCAGGGCGAGGCCCGGGAGGCCGCCCGGTTTCTCGCCGCGATCGCCGTGGAGAGCCGGGCCTCCGGGGAGCCGGTCTCCCCCCCGGCGTGCCTCCTCGCCGGAGGGGAGACCACGGTGACCCTGCGAGGGAAAGGAAAGGGGGGCAGGAACCAGGAGTTGGCCCTGGCCCTGGCCCTCGAGCTCGCGGGCTGCCCGGGGATCGTCGGTCTCTCCGGAGGTACCGATGGGACCGATGGGCCCACCGATGCCGCAGGCGCGGTGTGCGACGAGGCCACCGCAGCCCGGGCCCGTGCGCTGGGTCTCGAGCCCCGGCGGCACCTGGAGGGGAACGACAGCTACCCCCTCTTCGCCGCCCTGGGGGACCTCCTGCTCACAGGGCCCACCCGGACCAACGTCATGGACGTCCAGGTGCTGCTGGTGGGCGCCAACTGACCCGCGACCCGGGAAGCGGGCACGGGCTGAGGACCGAAGACAGACATCGGAAGACGGCAGACGGGAAACGGAGCATGAAGACGGAGGACGAACGGGGGACGTACCGGAAACCCGGAGCATGCAACCCGTCACGCGTCACGGGACGTGCCGGGGAAAATACTTGGAAAGCATCCAGGGCCGATGATACCCTGCGCGTCTTGTTCCTCTCGGCACGAGAAGCGCGGCGCACATGTACGAGCTGAAGATCGAAGATTCGTTTGCGGCAGCCCACAACCTGCGTGGTTACAAGGGGCAGTGCGAGGCCCTCCACGGGCACAACTGGAAGGTGGAGGTCGTGGTCCGGGCCGACCGCCTCGACGACACCGGCCTGGCCATCGACTTCCAGGAGCTCAAGGGAGCCACCGCCAAGGTCCTCGACACGCTCGACCACGGCTACCTGAACGAGCACCCGGCCTTCCGGGACCAGAACCCCTCGTCCGAGATCATCGCCCGGTTCATCTTCGAGGAGCTCACCCGCCTCATCGAGCGCGAAGGCCTGTGGGTGCACCGGGTCACCGCCTGGGAGAGCGACAAGGCAAGCGCGAGCTACCTGCGCGGGTGATGCGGCACCCCATGCCCCTCGAGGACCTCCAGAACTCCCGGGACCATCGCCGGATCGCCATCGACAAGGTGGGGGTCAAGAACATCACGTACCCGGTGACCGTGCTCGACAAGACCCACGGGGAGCAGCACACGGTCGCCCGGGTGAACATGTACGTGAGCCTGCCGCACCACTTCAAGGGCACCCACATGAGCCGCTTCGTGGAGGTGCTCAACGAGTACCGGCACGGCATCACCGTGCGCAGCCTCCCCCAGATCCTGGAGAAGATCCGCGAGAAGCTCGACGCCGTGTCGGCCCACCTGGAGATCTGCTTCCCCTACTTCATGGAGAAGCGTGCCCCGGTGAGCCGCGAGACGTCGATCATGTCCTACCAATGCTCCCTGAAGGGCTCGATCCGGGAGGGAGAGTACGACCTGCTCGTGCAGGTGAAGGTGCCGGTCACCAGCGTCTGCCCCTGCTCGAAGGCGATCAGCGCCGCGGGGGCGCATAACCAGCGCTCGGAGGTGACCGTGAACGTGCGGTTCTCCGAGTTCGTCTGGATCGAGGACCTGGTGCGCATGGTGGAGGGTCGCGCCTCGGCCGAGGTGTACAGCCTGCTGAAGCGCTCGGACGAGAAGTACGTCACGGAGAAGGCCTACAACAACCCGAAGTTCGTCGAGGACATCGTGCGCGACGTCGCCCAGATGCTCCTCAAGGATCCCAACGTGACGTGGTTCTCGGTGGAGGCGGAGAACTTCGAAAGCATCCACAACCACAACGCGTACGCCTATGTGGAAAAGTACTGAGTTTCCGATGATGTACGGCCACCCCGCGGGGTAGGATGGCGGGGGTCGCGGGGTGCTCGGGACACCCGTGCCCGCCCCCCTGGACGGTTCGGAAGCCCATGGAGCAGCACTGGGACTGCGGCCTGTGCCGCGTCGAAAATAAGGCTGAGGCCCCCCGGTGCCGCACCTGCCGAGGCAGGCTGCGGGGCCGGGACCGCCTCCTCCGGGAGATCGCGGACGGGGCGGGGGCCCGTCGCCGGGCGGCGCTCCTCTCGGCCTTCCTGCCCGGGTTGGGGCAGTGGTATCGGCGCCGGCCCCTCACCGGGGCCCTGCTGGCGGCCCTCCCGCTCCTCGTCCTGGCCCTGGCGGCGGTGGTCGCGACCCCCCTCGGCCACGGGCACGTCTTCGCGGTCGCAGCCGTGCTCTTCGTGGCGGCCCTTGCGGCTCTGGACGCCTTTCGGGGGCCGACGGAGCCCGTGGCACCGTGCCGGGCCGCCTGCCCCGCGGGCGTGGACGTCCCGGACTACCTCGAGCTCGCCCGCGAAGGTGAGGACGAGCAGGGGTACGCGCTCATCCAGACGCGGATCCCCCTCGTCGGGGTGATCGGCCGCATCTGCCACCAGCCCTGCGAGGAGCGCTGCCTCCGAGGGATCGACGGCCAGCCGATCTCCATCAACGGCTGCAAGCGGTTCCTGGCGGACGGGCAACGGGGGCCGCCGCTGGATTCCCACGGGGGACGGGGCGGGAGGGGGGGGGCGGGCCCCAGCGTCGGGATCGTGGGCTCGGGGCCGGCCGGCTTGTCGTGCGCCTACTATCTGAGCGTCCTCGGGGCCTCGGTGACGGTGTACGAGGCGGACGAGAGACCCGGGGGGCGGCTGGCCTGGTCGATCCCCGAGTACCGGTTGCCGGGCAGGGTCCTCGAGGGGGAGCTCGAGGCCCTGCGGGCGCGGGGGATCGACATCCGGACCGGGTGCCGGATCGGCCCCGGCGGCAGGGGGATCGGGGAGCTCCTCGAGGAGCACCGTGCCCTCTTCCTGGCCGTGGGGGCCCAGCGGTCCGTCGGGCTCCAGATCCCCGGGGCGGAGGCGGCCCTGGACTTTCAGGACGTGCTGCGGGGCGCCAAGGGGGGATCCCCCCTCCCGCTCGGGGAGCGGGTCGCCGTGGTCGGGGGGGGTGACGCCGCCGTGGACGTGTGTCGGACCGCCCTGCGCACCGGGGCCGGGGAGGTGCACTTGATCTACCGGAGGACCCGGGAGGAGATGCCGGCCCGGGCCGACGAGGTGGCGGAGGCCGCCCGGGAGGGCGTCCGCTTCCACTTCCAGGCGGCGCCGGACCGTTACCTCCCCACGGCAGGGGGCGGTGGGGAGTTGTTGCTCCGCCGGACCCGGCCGGGGCCCCGGAGCGGCTCCCGGCACGCCCCCCCGGTCCTGGTGGAGGGGGAGGAGGGCTGGACCCTGGGGGTGGACGCGCTGGTGGCGGCGCTGGGGCAGCGGGTGGGCGGAGACCTCTTCGACGACCCGGCGCTCCAAGGCCTTCGCCGGCTCCCGGACGGGAGGGTCTGGGCGGAGGCGCGCACCCAGCGGACCACGCTGGAGCGGGTCTACGCCGGGGGCGACGCCGTGCTGGGGGCGGCCACGGCGGTGGAGGCGATGTTCCAGGGGCGCCGGGCGGCCCTGGCCCTGTATGCCGCGTGTGCCCCCGAGGAGCTCCCGGCCGAGCGCCTGGCGGACCGGAGGCTCCGGAGGCCCTTCCCCGGGCACCGGGAGACGGCGGCGGCCCGGGTCCGGGAGGAGATGCCCCGGCTGCCCGTGGACGTCCGTCGGGGCGGCTTCGGAGAGGTCGAGGAGGGGTACGGGGAGCCGGCCGCCCGGCGGGAGGCGGGACGGTGCCTCCAGTGCCACCGTGAGTTGTGAAGAAATCGTGGTGAGCAGACCCGAGCACAGGCGCGTAAAGGAGCGACGAGACTGGCCGAGGGGCGGCGGTAGGTAGGGTGGGTAGGGCCCACCGGTTTCCGGTCGTGGGGCTTGGTTGCGGTGGCAGTGCCCACCCTACGGGTCCGTCGCCGAGACCGGGGGCCCGGTGGAAACCCACACAGCTCGAAACAGAACCAGGTTGCTTCACGGACTGTGAGAGCCGGAGGGCCCCGAGGTGGGGCCCCGCCGGTCGAAGCCATAGGATACAAGGGAGCAGGACCGCAAGCCGTCGCCGGAGCGCGGCCTGCCCTCGGACCCCGGTCCGGGGGAGAGGGCGCGCCTCCGGCGTCACCGGAGGACGAACGACATGGGAACGGAAACGCCCAAGAAGGGGCTGCTCAAGGAACTGAAGGACTTCTTTTCCTCGATCAAGCTCAGCATCGTGGTGCTCATCACCCTGGCGGTGACGAGCATCTTCGGCACCGTGATCCAGCAGGAAAAGGACCCCGCGGTCTACGTGCAGACGTATGGCCCCACGGTGGCCCGGATCATCGAAGTCCTGAACCTGAGCGACATGTACCACTCGTGGTGGTTCCAGTTGCTGCTGCTCCTGCTGCTGGTGAACATCACGGTCTGCTCGATCCGGCGCCTGCCCCAAGCCATCCGTCTGATGCGGGACCGGGACCCGGTCTTCGACGGCCGCCCGGTGGCGATCCAGGAGCGGTGGGAGCACCGGGTCAAGGGCCGCTCCGCGGCGGAGGCCGCGGAGGCGGTTTCCCAGGTGTTGGCCGAGCGGGTCGGCAAGGTGGAGCGCAAGGAGGTGGACGGAAAGATCTACCTCTTCGCCTCCAAGCAGGCCTGGAGCCGCATGGGGGTCTACGCGACCCACGCGAGCCTGTTTCTCTTCGCCGTGGGGGCGCTCGTCGGCGCCCAGTGGGGTTTCAAGGGGTTCGTGCAGATCCCCGAAGGTACCACCGTGGAACAGATCCAGCTCCGGAGCGGCGGCCTCCACGACCTGGGGTTCGCCGTGCGCTGCGACAGGTTCGAGTTGGAGTACTACACCGATCCCGAGGGCAGGCCCACCGGACGGCCCAAGGCCTATCGGAGCGACCTGGTGGTGATCGAGGACGGCGAGGAGACGGTGCAGAAGACCATCGTGGTCAACGACCCCCTCATCCACCAGGGGATCTTCTTCTACCAGGCCTCCTACGGCCAGGGAGGGGGCCGGTGGGCCGTTCTCACGGTCTTCGGGCCCCGCCGCAACATCCTCGTGCACCGCGAGACCGTGGCCCGGGGAGGGCGCGTCGAGCTGGAGGAGGGCGAGCGGCTCCTGCTCCGGGACCTGACCGGCGACTTCCGGCGGATGGGGCCGGCCGTGGAGGTTGCCCTGGAGCGGCCGGGGCAGGCCCCCGAGTCCATCGTGGTCTTCCAGGCGGCCCAGGGGAACATGCGACGCCTGGGGGACTACACGGTGCGGCTGGAGGAGGTGGACGTGGTCTGGTACACGGGGCTCCAGGTGGCCTACGATCCCGGTGTCCCGCTCATCTGGGCCGGGTCGTTTCTCATCACCCTGGGGTGCGTGGTGGCGTTCCTCGCCAGCCACCGGAGGGTGTGGGCCCGGGTCCAGGAGGACGCCAAGGGAACCCACGTGTTCCTCGGAGGCAACGCGAGCCGGAACCGCATGTCCTTCGAGCGCCGCTTCGGCGAGCTGACGGGCAGGGTGAGCGAGGTGCTGGGGTCGTGAGGCGCCCCGGGTCCGGGGGGGCGGGCGCGGGGCCGAACAGGGGCGGGGAGGTAGGATGGAACGCTGGGACGAACTCCTGACCTGGGGGGAGGCGGGCGGGTTGGCGGTCCTTCTCGGGCTGCTCGGGCTGCTGGCCGCGACGGCGGGGGGCGGGCGCCGGGCCCTGGCCTGGAGGCGCACGGCCTGGGTCGCAGTCCTCGTGCTCGCGGTGGTGTCCTTGACCCTGGGGCTCTCGCTCGGGGAATGGGGGACCGTCCTCCTCAACGGCCAGCTCCTCTGACTGAGCTGCATCGGGGTCGGGTGACCCCACGACAGGCACCGGAGGCACCGGGGGCACGTCGCCGCGCCCCGGAGAGGTCATGAGGACGAGGCGGTACGCACAGCTCGCGGCGGCCCTCGGCGCCAACGCCTACGTCCAGGGCTTCCTCGCCAAGACCTTGTATCAGGGGCGGGCCAAGGGCGTGTGCGTCCCGGTCCTCAACTGCTACGCGTGCCCCTCGGCCCTCTTCTCCTGCCCCATCGGGGCGATCCAGCACTTCATGGTCCTCCACCGGGTGCCGTACTACGTCCTGGGGTCCCTGGGGGCCGTCGGCGCCCTCGTGGGGCGCATGCCCTGCGGCACCCTCTGCCCTTTCGGGTTTCTCCAGGAGCTCCTCTACAAGGTGCCGTCCGTCAAGATCGCCCTGCCGCGCTACGTGCGCCCTTTCCCATACCTCTTCCTGATCTCCCTGGTCTTCGTGGTGCCCTGGTTCAGCGGGGAGAGCTGGTTCTCGAAGCTCTGCCCTGTGGGCACCCTCATGGGGGGGGTGCCGTGGGTGGTCCTCAGCCCCGACATCCGGGCCCTGGTCCGGGACCTGTTCTGGATCAAGATGGCGATTCTGCTCTTCTTCCTGGCCTCCTCGGTGGTGGCCCGGCGGCCGTTCTGCCAGACATCCTGCCCCCTCGGGGCGCTCCTGGGGCTCTTCAACCGCCTGAGCTTCCTGCGCCTGCGCTGGGACGCCGACCGGTGCACCCACTGCGACAAGTGCCTCGCCGTGTGCCCGATGGAGATCCGGGTCTACGAAGGCGCGAACACCGGGCACTGCATCCGATGTCTCGACTGCACCGCCTGCGAGGCGATCACGGTGACCACCGTGTTTTCCCCGGAGGAGGGCGGGGAGGAGGGGGGCAGGGCGGCGGCAGGCTGCCCTGCCGGCCACCCGGCCCCCCGGTGAGAGGGGGGGGTCGTCCGGAGAGGTTGTGGGCCGGAGGCCGTCGTGCTTGAGCCGTTGTGGGAGGGGTCTCCGGACCACGAGACGGGCCGAAGGCCGGCGGTAGGGTGGGCACGGCCCACCGGTTTCCGGTCGTGGCCGTGGTTGCGGTGGGCGGTGCCCACCCTACGGGTCTCCCGAAGCAGCTGGTCCGGTCGAGCTACGTGGTCGGGCCCACCCGATCGTCCCTGGAGACGAGTACCCGGTCATTCACCGGGTGAGCCAAGGTGTTCCGGCTCCTTGCCCAGAGAAGCACCCAAGATATCGACGAGGTATGGGAGGAAGGGAGGAAAGGCATGAGACGTATCGGCATCCTCTTGGTGACAGCGGCCGCGCTGGCCGGGTGCGGGGTCTCCAAGGAGCTCTACCAGGGGCAGGTGGTCCGGACCCAGGACCTGGAAGCCCGGACCGCGGACCTCCAGGCCCGTCTCGAGGCGGAGGCGGCCCGGCGGGGCGAGGCGGAGGCGGGCCTCTCCGCCTGCCGGAACGAGAACGTCCGGCTGCAGGAGGACGTGCGCCGGGCCGAGGGCGCGGGGGGGCAGGTCAGCGGGGAGCTGGAGCGGTGCCTGGACCGGGAGGCCGGGCTCCAGGCCGACCTGGACCTCCAAAGGCGGTCCAGGGTCGCGGCGGAGGAGTCCTTCCGGGGGCAGTTGGCCCAGCGCGACGCGCAGATCGAGGTTCTCGCCCTGGAGAAGGAGCGGCTGGAGCGGGAGAAGCGCGAGAAGCTCGACGAGATCGCCCGCACCTACGACGGGTTGGTGGAGGGGATGCGGGAGGAGGTGGAGCGGGGCCGGGTCACCATCTCCCAGCTCAAGGGGCAGCTCAGCGTCAACCTGCTCGACGAGATCCTGTTCGACTCGGGCAGCGCTGCCGTCAAGGCCGAGGGGAGGGAGGTCCTGGCCCGGGTCGGCGAGGTCCTCAAGGGCCTCGAGGACAAGGCCATCGTCATCGAGGGGCACACCGACGACCGGCGGATCTCCGGGGAGCTGGCCAGGGTGTTTCCCACCAACTGGGAGCTCTCGACGGCCCGCGCCACGAGTGTGGTGCGCTACCTCCAGGAGTCGGCGGGGATCCCCCCCGAGAGGCTGTCGGCCGCCGGCTTCGGCCCCTATCGGCCGGTGGGCCCCAACGACACGCCCGAGGGGCGGGCCCGAAACCGGCGGATCGAGATCCAACTCGTGCCCCTGGAGTCCCCCTTGCTCCGGAGGCCCGAGGACTGAGGACGGAGGGCTGGGGGCTGTTCGAGGTTCGAAGTTCGAGGTTCCAGGTTCGAAGCTCCGGTCTCGGACCCGCCGCGCCCGGAAAGAAACGCACCTTCCTTGAATCCCCTCTCCCCCCGGGAGAGGGGACTGGGGTGAGGGCGACCGGCCCGCGACCGGTCGGCGTTTCATCCCTCGGGGTGACCCGAAGGGCATGGGCAACTCACTCGTCCCCGGGGGGGCGGCAGTCAGTACAGGGCCTGCTTGCCCGTCTCCCCGGTGCGGATCCGCACGACCTCCTCCACCGGGATGACGAAGATCTTGCCGTCGCCGAAGTGCCCCGTCCGGCAGACCTCCTGGATCGCCGCCACCACCTCGGGCACCCGGTCGTCTTCCAGGACCACCTGTACCCGGCTGTTGGGGAAGAACCTCGGCACGAACCCCCGAGTCTCGGAGTAGCGCATCTGGCCGAGGGGCTTTCCGATCCCGGTCACGCTGTCCACGGTGAGCCCCGGGGCGCCGAGCTCGAAGAGCCGATCCCGGATGGCGTCGAGTCGGTCGGTGTTGACGATGGCCTGGATCAGCTTCACGGGGCACCTCCCGGGGTTCGGGATGCACGAGCCGGCGCCCTGCGCAGGCCGGCTCCGCCAGTCAAGCACCCCCCGAGGGGGACGTCAAGCCGGGGGGCGCACCGTCGCCGGCGACCAAGAGGATCTCGACAGGTTTCCGGGCGGGGCCGGGGAGCCCTGGAGTGCAGCGGAGGGGCTCCCCGGCCCCGGGCACGTCCCGGGCGGTGGACCCCGGAACGGGCTTTTTTCTTGAACTGTCGCGCCCCTCTGTCCTATAAATACGCGCTTGCCATTTCACACGCCCCCTGACTGCCGGTGGTGCGTCGGGGCGGTCCCGACGTCGGAAGGCGGGACGAAGGGGGCGGAGGAACAAAAAACCACACGCGGAGGAACCCCATGGCAACGGCAACAATGCGAGAAATGCTGGAGGCCGGCGTCCACTTCGGCCACCAGACCCACCGGTGGAACCCCAAGATGAAACGCTTCATCTTCACGGAGCGCAACGGGATCCACATCGTGGACCTGTCCCAGACCGTCAAGCTGTTCCGGACGTCCTACGACGTCATCCGGGACGTGGCCTCCCGCGGGGGGCGCGTGCTCTTCGTGGGCACCAAGCGCCAGGCGGCAGACATCATCCAGGAAGAGGCGAACCGCTGCGGCGAGTACTTCGTCAACCACCGCTGGCTGGGGGGCACCCTGACCAACTTCCAGACCATCAAGCGCAGCATCGAGCGCTACCGGGAGATGGAGCGCATCCTCACCGACGGCACCCTCGATCTGCTGCCCAAGAAGGAGGGTCTCAGGATCCAGCGGGAAAAGGCCAAGGCGGAGCGGGCACTGGGCGGGATCAAGGACATGAAGAACCTGCCGAAGGTCGTCTTCATCGTCGACCCGGCCCGGGAGGACATCGCCGTGCGCGAGGCGAACCGGCTGGGAATCCCGATCGTGGCCATCGCCGACACCAACTGCGACCCCGAGCTCATCGACCACCCCATCCCGGGCAACGACGACGCCATCCGGTCCATCAAGCTCTTCACTTCGAAGGTGGCGGACGCCGTTCTCGAGGGCAAGGGCCGGCAGCAGGAGTACTTCGCCCAGGAAGAGGGGGAGCTCTCCCCCGTGGAGAGCGCCGAGCCCGAAGGGGCCGAGGCCTTCGAGGTGGAGCCGGAGGCGTGAGAGTCGATGGAGTACCTTTCGTGTCGTCTCGACATGACTTTTTTCGCGAGGGTGTGACGCCATGACGATCGCGGCGAGTGCGGTGAAGGAGCTCCGGGAACAGACCGGGGCGGGGATGATGGACTGCAAGAAGGCGCTCCAGGAGGCCGGGGGCGACCTCGAGAAGGCCTCGGAGCTGCTGCGGAAGAAGGGACTGGCGGACGCCGCGAAGAAGGCGAGCCGGATCGCCTCGGAGGGGCTGGTGCACGCGTACATCCACGGGGGCGGCCGGATCGGCGTCCTCATCGAGGTCAACTGCGAGACCGACTTCGTGGCCCGCACCGACGAGTTCCGCGAATTCGTGAACAACCTGGCCCTGCACGTCGCGGCCTCCAATCCCCGCTGGCTCGACCGCGACGCCGTACCGGCGGAGGAGGTGGAGCGGGAGCGCCGGTTCCTCGGCGAGCAGGCCGCCGAGTCCGGAAAACCCCCCCAGGTCGTGGAGAAGATGGTCCAGGGACGGCTGGACAAGTTCCTGAAGGAGCACTGCCTCCTCCAACAGCCCTACGTGAAGGACCCGGACCTCACCGTGGAGGCCTACGTGAAGCAGCGGGTGGCCGCGGTGGGAGAGAACATCCAGGTCCGGCGCTTCGTCCGCTACGAGCTCGGGGAGGGGCTCCAGAAGCGCTCTGCGGATTTTGCGGCCGAGGTGGCAGCCCAGGTGCAGGGGGGGTGAGGGTGTGAGCCAGGCCCCTCCCTCCTACCGCAGGGTCCTCCTGAAGTTCTCCGGTGAGGCCCTCATGGGGACCCAGGGGTTCGGCATCGCGCCGGACGTGGTGGAGCGGATCGCCGCAGAGGTGATCGAGGTCCGGGACCTCGGGGTGCAGGTGGCCCTGGTCATCGGCGGCGGAAACATCTTCCGGGGGCTCAACGCCTCCGTCCGGGGCATGGACCGGGCGACCGCCGACTACATGGGCATGCTCGCCACGGTCATCAACAGCCTGGCGCTCCAGGACAGCCTGGAGCGGCGGGGGGCCGTGACCCGGGTCATGTCTGCCATCACGATGCAGCAGGTAGCCGAGCCCTACATCCGCCGCCGGGCGATCCGGCACCTGGAGAAAGGGCGCATCGTCATCTTCGCGGCCGGCACCGGCAACCCGTACTTCAGCACCGACACGGCCGCGAGCCTGCGGGCCATGGAGATCGGCGCCGAAGCCATCCTCAAGGGCACGAAGGTGGACGGGGTGTACGACAAGGACCCCGTCCGCCACCCCGACGCGGTGCGCTTCGACCAGGTGAGCTACCTGGAGGTTCTCCAGCGGAACCTCAAGGTGATGGACTCCACGGCCATCTCCCTGTGCCGGGACAACGGCCTTCCCATCGTGGTGTACGACTTCACCCAGCCCGGCAACACCCGCCGCGTCATCTGCGGCGAGGACATCGGCACGAAGGTAGGAGGTTGAAGCCATGGCCGACACCCCCGACGCAGTCGTCAACGAGGCGAAACAGGGCATGGAGCGGGCCCTGGAGGCTCTCCAGCGCAACTTCGGCCGGGTGCGCACGGGCCGTGCGAGCCTGAGCCTGGTAGACGGCATCCGGGTCGAGTATTACGGCACGCCCACGCCCCTCAACCAGGTGGGCAGCCTCTCCATCCCGGAGCCTCGCCTCATCGCGATCCAGCCCTGGGACAGGTCCCTCATCCCCGCCATCGAGCGGGCCATCCTCCAGTCCCAGATGGACCTCAACCCCACGAACGACGGAAACGTGATCCGCATCCCGATCCCGAAGCTCACCGAGGAACGCCGGAAGGAGCTCGCGAAGGTCGTCAGGGGGATGACGGAGGACGCCAAGGTGGCGATCCGCAACACCCGGCGCGACGCCAACGCCCAGCTCGACGCCCTCCAGAAGGAGGAGTCCCTTCCCGAGGACGGGGTCCGGCGGACGAAGGATGAGGTCCAGAAGATCACGGACCAGTACGTGCAAAAGGCAGACGAGCTCCAGAAGAAGAAAGAGGCCGAGATCCTCGAGGTGTAGCCGCCCCTCGGAGATGCCTCCTTCGCCATGCCTTCGCGCCGTGCTCCCCCCAGCCCGACCGTGCCCCGACACGTGGCCCTCATCATGGACGGCAACGGGCGCTGGGCCCGGGCACGGGGCTGGCACCGCATCCGGGGGCACCGGGAAGGCATCGAGTCGGTCCGGGCGGTGGTCCGGGCGGCACGGGAGAGCGGCGTCCGCTACCTGACCCTGTACGCCTTCTCCTCCGAAAACTGGAAGCGCCCCGCCCGGGAAGTGCGGGCGATCATGGGGCTCCTGGGCCGCTTCCTGCGGGCGGAGGTGCCGGAGCTCCGGGCCCGGGGGGTTCGGGTGCGCTCCATCGGCGACGTGGAGCGGCTCCCGGCGGCCAGCCTGGCGGCCCTGCGCTGGGCCGAGGAGCAGACCCGCGAGTGCTCCGGGCTCGACCTCGTCCTGGCGCTGTCCTATGGGGGCCGGGCCGAGATCGTGGCGGCGGTGCGGGCCCTCCTGGCCGAAGGCGCGGAC
The DNA here is from genome assembly GCA_033551855.1 of Deferrisomatales bacterium. Classification (GTDB taxonomy): domain Bacteria; phylum Desulfobacterota; class Deferrisomatia; order Deferrisomatales; family JACRMM01; genus JBFLZB01. Next base: position 31,849 of record JAWSUI010000012.1, on the reverse strand, counting down.
CCCGCCGCCCTGGACGAGGCGTCCTTCCGCCGGCACCTCTACGCACCGGACGTCCCCGACCCGGACCTGCTGATCCGGACCAGCGGAGAGGTGCGGGTCTCCAACTTCCTCCTCTGGCAGATCGCGTACACGGAGATCTATGTCGCCGACGCCCTGTGGCCGGACTTCCGGGAAGACGCCTTCGGCGAGGCCCTGCGGGAGTTCTCCCGGCGGGAAAGGAGATTCGGCCTGACCACCGAGCAGCTCAACGGAGGCAGCCCGTGAACGACCGCGTCAAGACCGCCCTGGTCCTCGGTCCTCTCTTCCTCGCCGTGCTCTTCCTCGGCGGGGTCGCGGTGTTCGCGGTGGTGGTGGCCCTGGCGGCCGCCGGCGGGGCCTGGGAGGCCCGGCGCCTGTTCTGCCCCGAGGCGAACCCCCTGGAAGAGGCCTTCGTGGCCGCCTGGGCGGGGGTCATCGTGTTGGGCTTCCTCTCCGGCTCCGCGGCGGTTCCGGGGGGCCTCCTGGCGCTGGGGGTCTTGCTGTACCTGGGCGGATGGGCCTTCGGGCCCGGCCCGACCGCCGAGACCCTGCGCCGGTGGGGGGCGGTGGCGGGGGCCTGGCTCCTGGTGGCCTTCTTCCTGGGTCACGCGGTGTGGGTGCGGAGCCACGGGATCTCCGCCGTGCTCTTCCTCCTGGGGGTCGTGTGGGCGGGCGACACCGCGGCGTACTACACGGGCCGGGCCTTCGGCTCGTCCCCCCTCGCCCCGGCCGTGAGCCCCAACAAGACCCTCGAGGGGTCCGCCGGGGGTCTCGTGGCCTCGGCGACGGTGGCCGTGCTCCTGACCGTGCTCCTTCCCGTACCCCACTCCCTCGGGGGAGGGCTCCTGTTGGGGGCGGGGCTGAACCTGGTGGCCCAGGCAGGAGATCTCCTGGAGTCGCTGCTCAAGCGCTGCGCGGGAGTCAAGGATTCCGGAACCGTCTTTCCCGGCCACGGGGGGGTGTTGGACCGGGTGGACGGCTTCCTCCCCACCCTGCCCCTCTATGCCGCGATTCTCTCCTTGGGAGGCTGAGAGCCCGTGAAGGGCCTGGCGGTCATCGGTTCCACGGGTTCCATCGGGGAGAGCACCCTCGACGTGGTGTCCCGCTTCCCCGACCACTTTCGCGTGCGCTCCCTGGCCGCCGGCGGCGGCCGGCTGGAGCGCCTCGCCGAGCAGGCGGCCCGGACCGGGGCGACCCTCGTGGGGGTGCCGACGGCGGAGGACGCGGAGCGGCTGTCGGCTCTCCTCCGGAGCCCCACCGAGGTCGTGTGGGGTGCCGAGGGCCTGGTCCGGGTGGTGTCGGCACCGGAGGTGGACCTCGTCGTGGCCGCCATCGTCGGGGCCGCCGGGCTCCTCCCCACCTACGCGGCCCTCCTGGAGGGGAAGGACGTGGCCGTGGCCAACAAGGAGACCCTGGTGGCCGCGGGGGAGTTGGTGATGGAGGCGGCCCGGCGCAGCGGCGCCCGGCTTCTGCCCGTGGACAGCGAGCACTCGGCGCTCTTCCAGGTGCTGGAGGGGCGGAGCCCCGAGAGCGTGCGCCGGCTCATCCTCACCGCCTCCGGGGGGCCCTTTCGGGGCAAGGGCAGGGCCGGGCTCCGGGAGGTCGGGGTGGCCGATGCCCTGAACCACCCCCGCTGGTCCATGGGACCGAAGATCACCGTGGACTCGGCTACCCTCATGAACAAGGGCCTCGAGGTCATCGAAGCCCACTGGCTGTTCGGGGTGCCGCCGGAGCGGATCGACGTCACGCTGCACCCCCAGAGCGTCGTCCACTCCCTGGTGGAGTTCATCGACGGGTCCCTGCTGGCGCAGCTCGGGGTTCCGGACATGCGGGGGCCCATCGCCTACGCCCTCCACTACCCGGACCGGCTCCCCCTCCCCGACCTCTCCCTGGACCTCTGGGAGGCGGGCCCCCTGACCTTCGAGCCGCCCGACCGGCAGACCTTCCCCTGCCTGGACCTGGCCTACCGGGCCCTGCGGGCGGGGGGAACCGCCCCTGCGGTCCTGTCCGGGGCCAACGAGGCCGCGGTGGCGGCCTTCCTGGAGGGCCGACTCCCCTTTCTGGCCATTCCGGAGGCGGTCGACGCGGCCCTCCAGACCCACTCACCCCGCCCCCTCGACACGGTCCACACCGCCCTGGAGGTGGACCGCTGGGCCCGGGCCTTCACCCGGGACTGGGTCGCCGTGAGGGGCGCCAGGAGCATGCGCTGATGTCCTTCTTCCACTTTACCGTCCCGTTTCTGGTCCTGCTCGGCATCCTGATCTTCGTCCACGAGCTCGGCCACTTCCTGGTGGCCAAACGGCTCGGGGTCCGGGTGCTGAAGTTTTCCCTCGGGTTCGGGCCCACGCTCGTGGGCACCAAGCGTGCGGAGACCGAGTACGTCATCTCCGCCATCCCCCTGGGGGGGTACGTGAAGCTCCACGGGGAGGACCCGGAGGAGGAGCTGCCCCCCGAGGAGGGGCGGGTCAGCTTCAGCGCGCGGCCGGTCTCCCACCGCCTGTCCATCGTCGCGGCCGGCCCCCTGATGAACTTCGTCCTGGCGGTGATCGTGTTCGGGCTCCTGAGCCTCTTCGGCAGCCCCGTCCTCCAGGCGGTGGTGGGGGAGGTCTCCCCCGACATGCCGGCCGCGGCGGCAGGCCTGCGGCCCGGCGACCGGGTGGTGGCCGTGGGGGACGCGCCGGTGGGGTCCTGGGAGGAGATGGCGGAAGCCATCGCCGGCTCGGGCGGCGCCGCCGAGATCGCCCTGGGCGTGGAGCGGGACGGGGAGCTCCTGACCATCTCCGTGGTGCCGACGCGCAGGACCTCGCGGAACCTCCTGGGTGAGGTGGTGGAGCGGCCCATGATCGGCATCGCCCCCTCGGGCGACGTGGAGATCCACCGGTACCCCGTCTGGGCGGCCCCCTGGGTCGGCCTGCGAGAGACCGCCCGCTGGACCTCCCTGACCGTGGAGGTCCTGGCCAAGATGATCGTCGGGCGGGTGAGCCCGCGCAACCTGGGGGGGCCCATCGCCATCGCCCAGATGGCCGGCGAGACGGCCCGTGCGGGTTTCGTGAGCTTCCTCTTCCTGGTGGCGGTGCTCTCGGTGAACCTGGCTGTGCTGAACCTGCTGCCCATCCCGATTCTCGACGGCGGGCACCTGCTCTTCTTCGGGATCGAGGCCGTGCGGGGCAAGCCGGTGAGCGTGCGCAACCGGGAGGTGGCCCAGCAGGTGGGCCTGATGATCCTCCTGATGCTCATGGCCTACGTCATGTACAACGACGTGGCCCGCCTCGTCACCGGATGAGCCCGCTGCCGGATCCACCGGCTGGTCGGCAAGCGGGGTCCGGGAGCCCCTGGGTTTCGCCCCGCAATCCGCGACCGCTCGAAGGGGTGTCCCCGCAGTCCCCGGTGCGCCGGGCTTCACCCGCTTGCGCCGGCCTGGTCGGGTCGGTGGATGCGGTGCGGGGCTGCACTCCCGGGCTCCCGGACTCCGCCCCGAGATGTGGTGGTGGATTCCGGCCGCTGCTCGCCCTCGACACGGCCGACGGCACCGCGGGCGTGGCCCTGCTGGTGGAGGGCCGCGTCGTGGCCGAGCTCGTGGAGGCCTCGGCGTACCGCCACTCGGAGAGGCTCTTCGCCCTGGTGGACGAGGCCCTGGCCGGGGCCGGGATCGGACCGGGGGAGCTGGGGGGGGTCGCCGTGACGGTGGGCCCGGGGTCCTTCACCGGGCTCCGGGTGGGCCTCGCCACGGCCAAGGGCATGGCCTTCGCCTTGGGGCTTCCCGCCGCGGGGGTCTCGACCCTCGAGGCGCTGGCCCGCGGGGCGATGCCGTTTCCCGGCTGGGTGGTCCCGGCCCTGGATGCCCGCAAGGGGCAGGTGTACGGCGCCGCCTACCACGGCCGGAGCGGGGCCTGCGGGGTCCTGCCCGGGGCGTGGCTTCCGCGGGAGCTCGCGGACCGGGCCCGGGAGCTGGGCGGGCCCTTCCTGGCCCTCGGGTCCGGCCTGGGGCCCTACCGGGCCGTCTTCGAGGAAGCCCTGGGGGAGGGGCTCTGCTGCGCTCCCCCCTCCCGCTGGCACATCTCCCCCGCCCAGGTGGCCCTCCTCGGGGAGCGCGCCTTCCGGGAAGGGCGGGCCTCCCCCCCTGCCGCCCTGGCCCCCGTCTACCTTCGCCGGAGCGAGGCGGAAGAGGCGAGGGAGCGGAGACGGGGGGGGTGAAGAACGGTTGCTACGCGACCGCTTTCTCCTCGAGGACCGTGCCGTCGCGGCTGACGACGATCTCCCTCAAGGGCAGGTCGGCGCCGCTTTCTTGGAGCGCCTGGGTGGCCAGGGCGCTCAGGCCGCCGCAGCACGGAACCTCCATGCGCACCACCGTGACCCCCTTCAGGCCCCCCTCGCGAAACACCTGGATGAGCTTCTGGAAGTGGGCCCCGGCGTTGTCGAGCTTGGGGCAGGCCACCGCCACCGCCTTGCCCCGCAGCAGGCGCCGGTGAAAGTCCGGGAGCGCGAAGGGCACGCAGTCGGCGGTCAACAGCAGCTCGGCCCCGCGGAAGAAGGGCGCCGTCGGGGGAAGGAGCCCGAGCTGGACCGGCCACTGGGTTAGCTCCGAGACCGCGGCAGGCCCTGGGGCGCCGGCCCGGGCCTCCGCATCGGATTGCCGCGGACCGCCGGGGGTCATGACGCGAGCCGAGGGGCAGCCGCCCCCCGGGGACAGGGGCTGGACCGAGGGGCACGCCGAGGGCGGGGGGTGGAGGGGCTCCCGGCCGAGCTCGGTCAGGCGCTGCTCCACGAGCTTCTCGTCGAAGGCGTCGGCCTCCCGCTCCTCGACCACGAGCGCCCCTTCCGGGCAGTGGCCCAGGCAGGCTCCCAGACCGTCGCACAGGGCGTCCTCGACCAGCACGGCCTTGCCGTCGCGGATCTCGAGGCTGCCCTCCGCACAGCTGGGCACGCACAGGCCGCAGCCGTTGCACTTGGACTCGTCGATACGGATGATCTGACGCTTCATGGCGTCCTCCTTGGTCTCGGGTGGATCGTGGGTCGCAGTATGGGCGTGGGCGGCCGGGGCACGCCTTGATCGAGGTCAAGGGGTATCACGAAGGAACACCACGGGCACGCGTCACGAACGTCCTGAAAACGAATCTCACTTTCCCCTTGACCCGGGGCCCGCGGGTCCCTATGATGACTGTCGTTATCAATAGGAGGCCAGGGGCGATGTGTTTGAGCGATATGCGGCGGGGCGAGTGGGCACGGGTGACCCGGATCCCGGACGACGATCTCCGGGTGCAACTCCTGCGGTTCGGCATCGGCGACGGGTCCCGGGTGCGCTGCCACGCCAAGCTCCCCCTGGGGCCCGTGGTCCTCCGGTACGGCGGGCAGGAGATCGCGGTGGGCCGCCAGTTGGCGCGCACCATCCAGGTGGAGGGGGAAGGCGGGGGGCACCGGCATCGGGGGGGTAGGGGACCCCTTTGAGGCATTCCCCGGCGGCCTCGCTTCCCCAGGGGGAGGCGAGGCGCCGCAGAGTGGTCCTGGTGGGCAACCCCAACGTGGGGAAGTCCATCTTCTTCGGGTCCTGGAGCGGGGTGTACGTGGAGGTGTCCAACTTCCCGGGCACCACCGTGGAGGTTCACCGGGGCCGCGCCGGGGACGACGACCTCTTCGACACCCCCGGCGTCTACGGCGTCGGGTCCTTCAACGACGAGGAGCGGGTGGCCCGGGACGTGGTCCTGGGGGCCGACCTGGTGGTGAACGTCGTCGACGCCACCCACCTGGAGCGCGATCTCTTCCTCACCCTCCAACTCCTGGACATGGGGCTGCCCACCCTGGTCGCCCTGAACTTCTGCGACGAGGCGGAGGCGGCAGGCCTCGAGATCGACGTGCCCGGCCTGGCCGAGGCCCTCGGGGTGCCGGTGATCCCCACGGCGGCGGCCCACGGTCGGGGCCTCCAGGAGGTGTACCAGGCGCTGGACCGGGCGGTGCCCGGAAAGGCCCACCCGGAGTTGGAGGCGCAGGTCGTGCGGCTCCTGGACCGGGTTCCCTCCCGCCCCGAGGCCCTTCTCCTCCTGGAGGGGGACCCGGTGGTGGCGGCCCGCCACGGGGTGGCCCCCCTCGAGGGCAGGGAGGGCGTCTACCTTCTGCGCCGGCGGCGGGTCGACGAGCTGGTGGAGCGGCACGTGCGCCGCCCCGAGGGGTCCGTCCGGTTTCGGGACCGTCTGGGGCGCCTTTGCCTCGAGCCCCTCACCGGGCTCCCCATCCTGTTCCTCGTCCTCTGGGGCTGCTACCAACTCATCGGCGTGTGGGTGGCCGGGGGGGTGGTGGATCTCACCGAGGGGACCCTCCTGCGGGGCTACTACGAGCCCTGGATGCGGGGCCTCGTGGGCCGGTGGGTGCCCGGGGCGTCGGTCCTGGGCCGGATCCTGGTCGGGGAGTTCGGCGTCCTGACCATGACCGTGACCTACCTCCTGGGGCTGCTCCTGCCACTGGTGATGGGGTTCTACACGGCCCTCTCCCTGCTGGAGGACTCGGGCTACCTCCCCCGGCTCGCGGCCCTCCTGGATCGCTTGATGAACGCCGTGGGGCTCAACGGCCGTGCCGTCATCCCCGTGATACTGGGGTTCGGGTGCGTCCAGCTCGGTACGATCACCACCCGCATCCTGGGCTCCCAGCGGGAACGCACCATCGCCACCTCCATCCTGAACTTCGTCATCCCGTGCTCCGCCCAGCTCGGGGTGATCGTGGGCATGCTCGCGGCGGTGGGGGCCGGGTACACGGCGGCCTACGCCCTGGTCATCTTCGCGTGCCTGGTGGCGGTGGGAACCCTCCTGCACCGGATCATCCCGGGGCAGAGCACCGCGCTCCTCATCGACCTGCCCCCCATGCGCTGGCCTCGGCCGGGCAACGTGGTGCGCAAGATCTTCGTGCGCAGTTACTTCTTCATGCGAGAGGCCTACGTCTGGTTCGTGGTGGGGGCCCTGGGCGTCTCGCTCCTCCAGGTGAGCGGCGGCCTGGCCGCCTGGCAGCGCGGGTTGGCCCCCCTGACCGAGGGGTGGTTGAAGTTGCCCCGGGAGGCGGCCACGGCCTTCGTCATGGGGATGGTCCGGCGGGACTTCGGGGCCGCCGGGCTCACCGAGCTCTCCCTCAGCCCCTGGCAGACCGTGGTGTCGCTGGTCACCATCACCCTCTTCGTTCCCTGCATCGCGAGCCTGATGATCCTCTTCAAGGAGCGGGGCGTCCGGGAGGCGGTGCTCATCTGGCTGACGGCGTGCGCCCTCGCCTTCGCGGTGGGGGGCACGGTCGCCCAGGTGGTGCTGTGAGGGCCCGCCGCAGGAGCCCCGCCTCCCGGCAGCCCCAGGCCCCCGCCCGGGCGTGCCCCGGCTGCGGCTGCCCCCTTCTGGACCCCGGCTGGAGGGTCTGCCCCCGGTGCCGGCGGGAGCTCGACTCCTGCCCCGGCTGCTCCGCCTGCGGCCGCTGCGGAGCGTGAGCCGGCCCGCCGCCCTCCGTCCGTGGCCGGCACCCAGCCGGCGTGGCGGGGGACGGACCTCACGGCTATACTGAGTGCCTGTTTCTCGGTTGCAGGGAGGACGAGACCATGAGGGTGGCCGTGCAGGAGATCGAAAGCCGCTTCACGGAGTATCTCCGCCGAATGCAAGGGGGAGAAGAGATCGTGGTGACCGACGGGGGAAGGCCCATTGCCAGGCTGGTCCCCGCGGACCCGGTTTCCGGCGAGAGTCCGGCCGGCGGAGAAGCGGAAGCGCTCGCGCGGCTGGACGCCTTGCCCTGGATTCGCCCGGGCAAGGGAGGCAAACCTCGAGGCTCCAAGCAGCCGATTCCCTGGAAGCCCGGTGACGAGATGATCTCCGAAATGATCTGCGAGGACCGGGAGTGATCCTGTATCTCGACTCCTCGGCCATCGTGAAGCTCTATATCGCAGAGCCGCATGCGGACCTCGTCCGACAGGCGCTGCGGGAGTCAGTTGCCTCCTGCACTCATCTGATCGCCTATGCCGAGGTCCGCGCGGGTCTGGCCAAGGCGCTGCGCCAACGGCGGGAAACGCCGGAGGGGCTCATCCTGCACAAGCGGGAGCTCGATGAGGCATGGGAGCGGTTTCGAGTGGTGTTGCCGACAGAGGGACAGATTCGCCGGGCCGCAGACCTCGCGGAACGTTTCGGCCTTCGGGGCTACGACAGCGTCCACTTGGCAGCAGCCGAATCCGTGCGGGACGGGCTCGGGTCCGGTGTGGACTTTCGCTTCGCAGGTTTCGACGACGCCCTGGTGAGGGCAGCCGAGGGGCTGGGGTTTGGCCTGATTTCCGCCTAGGGCCCTCCGCCCTCCGTCTTCGGTCTTCCGTCCTCCGTCCTCGGTCCTCCGCTTCCGAGTTGACACCGGCCCCCGGGCCCGTACACTGACCCCCTCGCTCCCGTAGCCCCCCACCCCCGTAGGCGCGGAGAAGGGCCATGCGACAGTACGTGATTCTCGGGTGCGGTCCGGCCGGCCGTGCCGCCGCGGTGGAGGTGCGCCGCCAGGACCCCAAGGGGGAGGTCACCCTCGTCTCCCGGGAGTTCACCCCCATCTACCTCCGGCCCGCCCTGGCCGACTACGTGGCCGGCACCCTGGGGCGGCGCGAGCTGGTCGTCCCGGACCCCGACCTCACCGGGGACCCCGGGGTGACCGTGCGGGCCGGGTGCCGGGTCTACCGGCTCTTCCCCCACGAGTCCCGGGTCCTCCTCTCCGACGGCACCAGCCTCTACTTCGACCGACTGCTCCTCGCCAGCGGCTCGACCCCGCGGCTCGCCGACTACGCCGCGCGGCTCCGGAACAAGGTCCACACCCTGGCGTGCTTCAGCGACGCGGTGCGCCTGAGCCGCCTGGGGCTGGCCCGGGACGCCTGGGTGGTGGTCTCCGGCGAGGGGCACACCGGGCTCGAAGTGGTGCGGGCCTTCGTCAAGCGCGGGCACCGGGTCGTCTACCTCACCACCCACACCCGTTTCTGGAGCCCGGCCTCCCCGGTGGCCCGGGCCGACGTGGTCCAGCGGCTCCTGACCGAGAAGGTGGAGGTGCTCTTCGACGAGGCCGTCCTCGACGTCCTGGACCTCAACGGCGAGGGGTACCGGGTCGTCACCTCGAGCCGCCGCACGATCGACGTGGGGCTGGTCTGCGAGGCCCGGGAGCTCGTGCCCGCGGTGGAGTACCTGGACGGGAGCGGCATCGTGCAGGACCACGGGGTCGTGGTGGACCGGGAGCTGCGCACCAACTTCGACACGATCTTCGCCGCGGGCGACGCGGCCCGGGTCTTCGACAGCGAGGGCAACTGGCAGCGCGTGAACTTCGGCTGGCTCAGCGCGGCCCGGCAGGGGAGGGTGGCCGGCCACAACCTGGTCCACGGGGGCGGCCGGGCCGTCGAGGGGGACGAGGGGTTCTTCGACGACCTCACCGGGGGGAAGCTCCTGGAGCGGTGGAGCCGCTGAAGGCCCAGCCCGTGCCCCGGGTCTCGGTGATCATCCCGACCCGCGACCGCCGCGAGCTCGCGGCGGAGGCCGTCGGGAGCGTCCTGTCTCAGACCTGGCACGACCTGGAGCTCCTGGTGGTGGACGACGGGGGGACCGACGGTGTCGCCGAGCACCTGGGGGCCCTCTACCCCGACCCGCGCCTGCGGGTGGTCCGGCAGGAGCACCGGGGCGTCAGCGCCGCCCGAAACCGTGGGGTGGCCGAGACCTCCGGCGAGTGGGTCGCCTTCCTGGACTCGGACGACCTCTGGCTCCCCCGCAAGCTCGAGCGCCAGCTCGCCGCCGCCGCCGAGCCGCCCGGGTGGGTCGCCTGCCACACGGAGGAGGCCTGGTACCGCAGGGGCCGGTGGGCCAACCCCCGAAAGATCCACGCCAAGCCCACCACGCCCGGGGGATGGGTCTTCCCCGCGTGCGTGCCCCTGTGCGTGATCAGCCCGTCCTCGATTCTGCTGCGCCGCCGGGTCTTCGAGGCCCTCGGGGGTTTCGACGAGTCCTTGCCGGCCTGCGAAGACTACGACCTTTGGCTCCGCCTCACCGCCTTCCACCCGGTGCTCCTGGTCCCCGAGCGGCTCACGGTCAAGCGCAACGGCCACCCCGGCCAGCTCTCCCGGGAGCACTGGGGCCTGGACCGCTTCCGGGTGCGGGCCCTCTGGAAGGTGGCCCTGGACTCCAGGATCCGGGCCGAGTACCGGCGCCAGGCCCTGGAGGAGCTCGTGCGCAAGGCCGGGGTGGTGGCGCTGGGGGCGGAAAAGAGGGGAGAAGGGGCCCGGGCCGCGGTCTTTCGGCACTCCGGGCGGGAGGCACAGCGGTGTCTGCAGCGGATTCCTGGCGGCGATTGAGCCTGGGGGAGGTCCTCCCCGAGCCCGAGCGCTACCCCTTCTCGTGGCCCGGCGACGACGCCGGCCTGCGGGAGAGCCTCGCCCGCCACGGCCAGTTGCGCCCGCTGCTCGTCCTGTGGGAGGCGGGTCCGCGTCCGGTCCTCGCGGCAGGGTACCGCCGGGCGGCGATCCTCCAGGGTCTGGGCGAGGGCTCCGCCTGGGTCCGGCTGGTCGCCCCTCCCGCGGATCGGCGGGACCTGTGGGCCCTCCTCCTGGAGGACCATCTGGCCGCCCGGCCCCTCAACCCCGTGGAGGTGGGGCTCTACGCCCGCCGCCGCACGGCGGACACGGGGGAGGGCCCGGACGATTTCCCCCCGGCGGTCTTCGAGCGCCTGGGGTTTCCCCCGCGCCCCCGGGTTCTCGACGACTTCCTCTGGATCGCCGACCTCCCCCCCCGGCACCGGGACGCCTTCGCCTCCGGGCGGCTTCCCCTCCAGGGGGTGCGGGTGCTGTCCCGGGCCCCCCGGGACGACGCGCTGGCCCTCCTGGATCTCCTGGCCGGGGCGGCGGTCGGGGTCAACAAGCTCTCCGAGCTGGCCCGCTGGGCCCTGGAGTGTGCGTGGGGGCGCGGCGTGCCCTTGGACCGGTGGCTCGCGCAGGAGAACCTGGCCGCCTTCTCCGGCCGGCCCGACCGGTTGCGCCTCGAGGTCCGGCGCCGCCGCTACCCCGAGCTCAGCGCGTGGGAGGAGAGCTTCCGTGAGGACGCGCGGGCCCTCGGCCTCCCCTCCGGGGCCCGCCTCTCCCACGCCCCTTCCTTCGAGGGGGGCAGGCTGAGCTGCACCCTGTCCTTCGCGGCCCTGGGGGAGCTCGAGGAGGCCCTGGAGACCCTCCTGGGGCTCCTCCGGCAGGGGCGGCTGGACCCCCTGGGGCGGTACCTGGGGTGACCGCCGACACCCCCTTCCGTCGGGTCGAGATCGACCCGGAGGTCGCCGCGGCCCCGTTCACCCGCGAGCTCCTTGCCCGGCTTCCCGCGTCGGTCCCGGTGACGGTGCGCCGGCCCGGGGACCCCCCGCCCCGGGGCAAGGCCACGGTGCACGTGACCCGGGAGGCCGGGGCCTTCCTCAAGCCCTGCCCCTGCAGCCCGGGCAACGTCCGGTGCGGCTACCGGGTGTTCACCCCCGCCTTCCAGTGCCCCTTCGACTGCACCTACTGCTTCCTGCGCCTGTACGCCCCCGAGGCTCCCCTCACCCTCTACGCCAACCGGGAGGACGGCCGGGAGGAGCTGGCCCGAGCGGCCCGGTCCTGGACCGGCCCGGTGCGGCTCGGGACCGGGCAGTTCGCGGACTCCCTCGCCCTGGACCCCTGGACCGGGCACGCCCCCTGGCTCCTGGAAGTGGTGCGGGGCCTGCCCCGGGTGGAGCTCGAGCTCAAGACGAAGAGCGACCGGGTGGAGGGGCTCCTGGCGGTGCGCCCCCCGCCCAACGCCGTCGCGGCGTGGTCGGTGAACCCGCCGGGGGTCATCGCCCGGGAAGAGCAGGGGACCGCGAGCCTCCCGGCCCGCCTGGGTGCCGCCGCCCGGGCGGCCCGGGCCGGCTACCGGGTGGCCTTCCACTTCGACCCGATCCTGGTGGAAGAGGGGTGGGAGGGGGCGTACCGGGAGCTGGCCGGCCGGCTCTTCGAGGCGGTGGACCCCGGCCGCGTCGCCTGGGTGAGCCTCGGCACCCTGCGGTTCCCCCCCCGCTTTCTCGAGGTCTGGGGTCCCGAGCTCCGGGGTCACCGGGCGTTCTTCGGCGAGCTGCTCCCGGGCGAGGACGGCAAGCTCCGCACCTTCTGGCCCCTCCGGCGGGCCGTGTACCGGGCCGTGGTCGAAGCCCTGCGCCGGGAGGGGGGACCCGGCGTCCCCGTCTACCTCTGCATGGAGCCCCCCTCCATGTGGTCCGCCGCCCTGGGGGGCACGGGGATCCTGGACCGCTGGGACCCTGGGACGGGGGTCACGCCTCCCCCGGGGGCAGGTAGACCGTGAAGGAGCTCCCTGCGTCCACGGTCGACTGCACCTCGATCCGGCCGCCGTGGACCTCCGCGATCCACCGGCAGATGGCGAGGCCGAGGCCGCTGCCGCCCTGGGCCCGGGCGCGGTGCTTGTCGACCCGGTAGAACCGCTCGAAGATCCGCTCTTGGTCCTCCGGGGGGATCCCGATCCCCGTGTCCTTCACCGTCACCCGAACCCAGCCCTCGTCCGTGTGGCCGTGGGAGAGGAAGACCCTGCCCCCCGCGGGGGTGTACTTGACGGCGTTGTCCAGGAGGTTCCAGAAGAGCTGGCGCAGCCGCAGGGGGTCCGCCGATAGGGGCGAGGGCGGCCCCCCCGCGTAGGTGAACCGGATCCCCTTGGCCTCGGCCAGCAGGGTCGCCTGGGAGGCCACCTCGTCGAGGAGCCCTCCGAGCTCCAGGGGCACCTTGTGGGCGGGGGCCTCCCCCAGGTCTCCCTTCGCCAGCAGGAGAAGGTCCTCGACGATCCGGCCCATCCGGTGGATCTCGTCGAGGCTCGAGGCCAGCACGGCCTGGTACTCCTCGGCGGTGCGCGGCTTGCGCAGGGCCACCTCCGCCTCCCCGCGGAGCACGGTGAGGGGGGTGCGCAGCTCGTGGGAGGCGTCGGCGGTGAACGCCCGCATCTGCCGGAAGGCCCCCTCCAGGCGGCCGAGCAGGGCGTTCACGTTTTCCGCGAGCTCCCGCACTTCCAGGGTGCCCGCCGCCTGGGGCAGCCGCACGCCCAGGCGGTCCGCGTCCATCTCCCGCAGCTCCCCCACCACCGAGTCCAGGGGGCGCAGGGCCCTGCCGGCCAGGAACCACCCCCCGAGGAGGGCGAGGAACAGGAGCCCCGGGATGCCCACCGCCAGGATCCACAGCACCTGGTTCAGGGTCTCGATCACGGGGCCGAGGCTCGTGCCCACCTGCACCACGTTGCGCACCCGGGAGCCCACCACGACGGGGTAGGTCAGCATCCGGATCGGCGCGGGCTCCTCCTCGAACGTCTCGTAGCTGAGCTCGCCGTGGACCGCCCGCTGGAAGGCCATCGGGGAGACCGGAAGTCGCCGGCGCTCCAGGTTGGGGCTGCGGGGGCCGATGTTCCCCGAGGGGTCCAGCACCTGGATGAACTGTCCCGCCGTGGGCACCCCGAAGAACTCCTCCAGGAGGCGCGTAAAGTCGGTGAAGCCCGGGCGCAGGAAGTTCCGCACCGAGGACTCGGCCACCACGTCGGCCAGGGCCAGGAGGCGCTGGTCCACGCTCCGGTACAGGTTGTGGGCGAGGATCGAATAGAGGGCCCCCCCGAAGGCCAGGAGGATGCAGAAGACGAAGGCGCCGTACCAGAGGGTGAGTTGGGCCCGCAGGGTCTGTGGTTTCACGGTTCCTCTCGCAGAACGTACCCGACGCCGCGCACCGTGTGGAGGAGCTTCGGGTCGAAGCCCTGGTCGATCTTCTTCCGCAGGTAGTTCACGTACACGTCGATCACGTTGGTGTAGGAGTCGAAGGACTGGTCCCAGACGTGCTCCGAGATCATCGTCCGCGTCAGCACCTGCCCCGGGTGCCGCAGGAAGTACTCCAGCAGGGAGTACTCCTTCGCGGTCAGCTCGATCACCTGGCCGCCCCGGGTCACCCGGCGGGAGGCGGGGTCGAGGGTCAGGTCCGCCAGGGAGAGCGTAGGGGATCGGCTGGGCTTGCCGCGCCGCAGCAGGGCGCGCACCCTGGCCAAGAGCTCGGAAAACGCGAAAGGCTTGGTAAGATAGTCGTCGGCGCCGAGGTCGAGCCCCCGCACCTTGTCGTCCAGGCGGTCTCGGGCCGTGAGGATCAGCACCGGGGTGTGGATGCCCTCCTCCCGGAGCAGGCTCAGGAACTTGAAGCCGTCGAGCTTGGGTAACATGAGGTCCAGGACGATAAGATCATAGGGGTTGACCTGGGCCAGCGAGAGGCCCTCCTCGCCGTCGGACGAGACGTCCACGGCGTAGTGCTCTTCCTCCAGGCCTTTGCGAATGAACGACGCGACCTTTTCTTCGTCTTCGACCACCAGGATCCTCATGCCTGCCTCCGGCGCAGAGGTGCCGGGACGCCCCGGGCCCGGGTCGCGCCCCACCACAGTACGTTACCAGTGCGGCGCCCCGGGGCCAAGCCCGGCCGGACTCCCGCGTCGGAACGCGGCGGCAGGGCCGGACGGGTGGGAGAGGGTGTGGGGGGACTACCGCGCGAAAGCGCCGCCCGGGGGGAACGTCACGTGACACAGCACGCGTCGGAAGCCAAGCATTCCGGGGATTGGGGCCGCGTGCTCCCGGACGCCCTCTGGGAGGGGTTCCGGGAGCGCTTCGAAGGGTTGTCGGGGCTGGCCCTGGCACTCCTGGACCCCCGGGGAGAGCTCGTGCCGGCGGGGGAGGGGGCCCGGCCCCCCTGCGCGGACCTGGCGGGGATCGACCGGGTCCGGTGCCTGGCGTTCTATCGAAAGCTCGCGGCCCATTTCGGCCCGAGCCGAGAACCGCTGCTCTTTCGGTGCCCCGCGGGCAGTCTGGTCATCGGGGCCCCCGTGGGCCGTCACGCCTCCGAGGACCCGCCGTCGCTGCTCCTGGTGGGCAGGGGGGTGTCGGGGGATTCCGAAGCCCCGGAGCGCACGCCGGCGGAGCTGCTGTCCCTGGCCCGCCTCGCCCAGTGGACCCTGCAGGCGGCGGTCGAGGGGTTCCGGCAGCGGGAAGACTACCAGCGGCGGCACGCCCAGGTGACCGGGCTCTTCGACCTGGCCGGAGACCTGGGCCACGCCCTCTCGCCGCACGAGGTGCTGGCCCTGGGCCTCAACGCCCTCGGAGTCCTCTTCGAGGTGGAGGACGCCGCGCTGTACCTCTGCGACCCGGGGGGCGAGACCTACCGCCTGCACTCCTCCATGGGGGGGACGGAGCGGGCGCTCGGTGCCTGGACACCCGCTCCCGCCGGACGCCTCCGGGAGCGTCTCGGGGAGCCGGGCGGGGCCGTTCGGATCGAGGACCCCCAGGAGCTCGGCCGCCTGGGCGTGCCGGAACCCGTGGACTCCCTCTGCCTGATCCCTCTGGCCACCGGCGAAACGCTCCTGGGCCTCGTCGCGCTCTTGAACGCCGAGCTCGCGCCGGAGGAGGAGCAGCTCATCCGCGGGTTCGCCGGCCAGCTCTCCGTGGCGCTGGAGAACCGCCGGCTCCGGGAGGAGCTCGGGGCCAAGGGCGTGGAGTTCCAGACGCTCCAGGAGACCAGCACCCGGTTCCTCACGTGCCTCGCGCCCGAAGACGTCTTCGACGCCATCCTGGACGAGGCGCGCCGGATCACGGGGGCCCATAAGGGCAGCCTGATGCTCGCGGTCAACGGCACGGGGGAGCTCCGGATCCGGTCGGTCAGCGGCCTTCACGATCGGATCGTGGAGAAGCTCCGGGTGACCTCGGGGCGGGGGATCGCGGGCCAGGTGTTCGCTACCGGGAAGCCGGTGGTCGTGGGCAACCTGGAGAAGGACGGCCGGTTCCACCGCCGCAACCGCGCCCGGTACGCGACCAAGAGCTTCCTGTCGCTCCCCATCGTGCTCGAAGGGCGCACGGCGGGAGTCCTGAACCTCGCAGACAAGAAGGGCGGCGAGCCCTTCTCCGAGCGGGACCTCCACCTGCTCCAGGCCATGGCGGCCCAGGCCACCATCGCCATGGAGCGCTCCACCTACTACGCCCAGAGCGTGGAGCTGCGCAAGATCTCCATCACCGACCCCCTCACCGGGCTTCTCAACCGGCGGTACTTCCAGGAGCGCCTGACCGAGGAGGCCGAGCGCGCCATCCGGCACGGCCACTCCCTCTCCCTGGTCCTGCTCGACATCGACTACTTCAAGGTCTACAACGACGCCAACGGTCACCCCGCCGGGGACCGGGCGCTGGTTCTCGCCGGGCGGGCCCTGCGGGCGAGCATCCGCGCCATCGACGTGGTGAGCCGGTTCGGGGGGGAGGAGTTTGCGGTCATCCTTCCGGAGACCCCCGTAGACGGGGCGCTGGAGATCGCGGAGAGGATCCGGAAGGAGATCGAGGGCCTGTACTTCCCGGGGGAGGAGGCCCTGCCCCTCGGGCGTCTCACCATCTCCCTCGGCGTGGCGGGCCTCCCCGAGGACGCCCAGGACTTGAAGTCCCTCGTCCAGAGGGCGGACCGGGCCCTGTACCTGGCAAAGGCCCAAGGCCGCAACCGGGTCGTGGCCTACGCGACGCCCGGGGACATCGACCTGGAGCGGCCCGTCGCCTCCTGGACCCGGGTGCTTTGACGCCGGACCGCACAGAGGACCGCGGACGGAGGACGGAAGACGGAGGACGGAAGACCGAGTCCAGGACGCGTGCCGAGTCACACGTCCGGTTCGAGGTTAGGGGCTGTTCAATGTTCGAGGTGAAGGGCTGTTCGAGGTGAAGGGCTGTTCGAGGTGAAGGGCTGTTCGAGGTGAAGGGCTGTTCGAGGTTCGACGTGCGGAGATCCGACGACCGGTCACGACGCACCGTTCTGGGGTTCGTCCGCTAGCGACCCCTTTCCCGTTCTGCTACCCTGCGGGCCCGTCCCTCGCGATCCGGGGAGCGCCCCGTGGCCTATCTGCCCATCCTGCTCGAGATCGTCCTGCCCGTCCTCGTCCTGCTGGCCGCAGAGCGGTTTGCCGTGTACCGGTTCCTGCGGACACCCGCCCAGGTGGCGTGGGTCCGGAGCCACTCCATCCTGTGGCCCAATTCCATCAGCCGCCTGCGCTACCCCATGGGGTTCGTCGCCGTGGCGGTGATGCACCTGGGGTGGCCGAAGCTCGCCTTCCTGTTCTTCGCCTTCTGGATGATCACCGACATCACCGACGGCGACATCGCGCGGCGCTGCGGCCTCTCGACGGAGCGCGGGGAGACCATCGACCCCCTCTCCGACAAGCTCATGTACACGCCGGTCCTGCTCTACTTCGCCTGGCAGGGGCTCCTGACGCCCTGGCTGGTGGGCCTCTTCCTCGTCTTCGACTTCACCGGCCAGTTCTCCCGGCGCTTCATCCCCAGGAAGGCCGCCAACCTCTTCGGGAAGGCCAAGACCTTCCTGGTGGTGGTGCTGCTCTCCATCACGGCCGTCGTCTGGATCTACGGCCCCGCGGCGCACCTCCTGCCCCTGTCCCGCACCATCCGGCCCCTCCTGGCCTTCTGCACGGGCCTGGCCTTCTGCTCCATGGCGTTCCGGGTCATCCCCAACTACTGGTACGCCAACATCCTCAGCCTGCTCAACCTCACCTGCGGCCTGGCGGGGATCGGGGTGATCCTCTCCGGCGGCCCTCCCGTGTACGCCTTCGGGCTCGTGTTCCTCGGGCAGTTCCTGGACCTCTTCGACGGACGGGCTGCGGAGCGGTGGGGGTCGACCCCCAAGGGGGAGGTCTTCGACGACGTGGCCGACGGCACGAGCTTCGGCGCCACGGTAGGGTTGATCGTTGCCGTCTCCTTCCGGGAGCTCTGGGTGGGGGCCGCCCTGGGGCTGCTGCACCTGGGGGCCACCGTCTACCGGCTGATCCGGTTCGTCCGGGAAAAGCGCAAGGCCGGGATCCCCGGGGGGGTTTCGGCCTTCGCCGGGCTGCCTTCCCCCGCGGCGGCGCTCATGGCCGGCACCGCGTGCCTTCTCGTGGGCCCGGAGCTCTGGAAGGGGGTCCTCGTGGCCGCCACCTCCGTCGCCATGGTCTCGAGGCTCCCGTACCCCCACTTCGGCCGCACGGTGCTCCCCCGGGTCCCGAAGGCCGGCCGGGTCCTCTTCCTGGCGTTCTTCCTCGTCCTCCTGGCCCAGGGGGTGCGCCGCGACGACTACTTTCTTCCCCTCGGGATCGTCTTCGTCGGCTCCCTGGTCTACCTGGTCTCGCCGCTCTTCCACAGGCAGCGCTAGTGGGCTGGAAGCTGGAGGCTGGGAAGCTTGAGACGGGGAAGCTGGAGGCTGAAGGCTTGAGGCTTCAATCTTCTAGCTTCAAGCTTCTAGCTTCCCGCTTCCTTCTCCTCCTCGGCGCGCTCCTGGCGTTCGGGTCCCCGGCACTGCCGGCCGAGCCCCCCCACGCCCGGGTCCTCCTCTACCACCGGGTGGGGGACCCCCGCTACCCCTCGACGAACGTCTCGACGGAAGCCTTCCGGGCCCAACTGGACTGGCTGGCGGAGAACGGCTTCACGGTCGTCCCCACGGAGGCGATCGAGGGGTTTCTGCTGCGGGGGCAGGGGCTCCCGGATCGGGCCGTGGCCATCCACTTCGACGACGGCTTCCGGAGCGTCTACGACAACGCCTTCCCGCTTCTGCGGGAGCGGGGGCTCCCGTTCACCGTGCTCCTCCCCACCGAGGCCGTGGACGGGCAGTACCCGGACTACGTCACCTGGGAGATGGTCCGGGAGATGGCCGGGGCCGGGGCGAGCATCGGGGCCCACGGGCACCGCCACCTGGCCCTCGGCACCCCCGAGCCCGGGGAGGCGCCGCCGGCCTATCTCCAAAGGATCCGGGAGGAGCTCCGGGAGGGGGCCCGCCGCCTCGCCCGGCAGGGCTTTCCCGCCGCGTGGGTGGCGTACCCCTACGGGGAGTACGGCGCCGAGGTCCTGCGCGAGGCGCGGGAGGCGGGCTTCACCCTGGGTTTCTCCCAGGACACCGGGGCCCTGGGGCGGTCCCACGACCCCTTGTGCCTGCCCCGGTTCGCCGTGGTGGGAACCTTGGCGGAGATGCCCGTCTTCATCGAGAGGATGGGGTATCTTCCCCTGGCCCTCGAGGCCCCGGAGCCGGCCCCGGGGGCCCTCGACGCCGAAGACCCTCCCCGTTTCACCGCCGTGGTCCGCGATCCCGGAGCGTACGTGCCCGACAGCCTGAGCCTCTTCGTGAGCGAGCTCGGGCGGCGTGAGGCCCACTTCGACCCGGCCTCCGGCCGGGTCGTCGGGGCCGGAGGGGAACCCCTCACCCTCCGCCGGAACCGCGTCCTGGTGAGCCTGCGGCACGCCGCCACCGGCAGGTTCGCCGTGGGCTCCTGGCTCCTCCTCCGACCCGAGAGCCTGTGACGGCCTGTTTCACAGCCCGTAGGGTGGGCACCGCCCACCGCAACCCCAAGAGCCCCCTCTCCCTCAGGGACAGGGCTGGGGTGAGGGTGGGGTGGATGCGCTCCCCTTGAAGGGAATGGATGCGCAGGCTGGCGCGATGGGAAAGCAACAGGGGGGGAAACATGGGTCATTTTATTCCCTGGTGGGCAAGACGTTACCCACACCCCCCGTCTCCTTCTTTGCTCCTCCCCCCTTACGGCGACCCATCCCCACCCTTTCCCTCCCCTTGAAGGGGAGGGAAAACCGGCTCTTTCGGGCACTGACGGCTGCCGCACCCGAGGGCGGCCGGGTGGGCCCGACGGCGCAGGCGGACGGCCGCTCGAAGACCGTGTCCCCGCTGGGTCCCCTGGTCCCTTGGGGTGTTCCGGAGGACCCGAGGGCCCGCAAGCGTCGGAGCGTCCGGCATCGTCCGCCGGAGTGGGCGGGCCCACGCGGCCGTTTTGCGGATGATCCTCTTTCCTGCCTGCCCCGGGTGCGGCACGGCCCTTGCTAGCTCACCGGTTCTCGTAGGATGGCGTCTCCACACCGCAGCAGGCAAGAAGGGGCCCATGCAGACGTCGATTCTCGTCGTAGAGGGGGACGGCTACACCGCAGACCACCTGAGCCGGTACTTTCGGGAAAACGGGTACGCGGTGCACCACGAGGACACGGGCCGGGCCGGGTTGGCGTCGTTGAAGACCCTGCGCCCCGACGTGGCCTTCATCGACCTGTACCTGCCCGACATGGACGGCCGAACGCTCCTCGCCGAGGCCTCCACCGCGGGGCTCGAGACCCGGGTGCTGATGGTCTCGGGCCGGAAGAACCTCTCGGCGGTGGTCGAGTGCATGCGGCTGGGGGCCCTGGACTTCCTCGAGAAGCCCTTCAACCCCGAGGAGTTCTGGCTCAGCCTGCGGCGCGCCGAGGACCGCCTGTCCCTGGAGCGCGAGGTGCGGCGCCTGCGCCTCGAGGTGCAGCGGGGTTCCCCCTACCAGCTCCTCTTCGGGCGCAGTCGGCGGATGCGCGACGTGCAGGCGATCGTGGACCAGATCGCCGACACCGACATCACCGTCCTGCTCCGGGGCGAGAGCGGCACCGGCAAGGACCTCTTCGCGCGCACCATCTGGGAGTGCTCCCGGCGCCGGAACGGGCGGTTCGTCAAGGTCAACTGCGCTGCGCTTCCCCGCGACCTCCTCGAGAGCGAGCTCTTCGGCTACGAGCAGGGGGCGTTCACCGGGGCGCACCGGACCAAGCAGGGAAGGTTCGAGTACGCCAACGGCGGCACGGTGTTCCTCGACGAGATCACCGAGATGCACGTGGACCTGCAGGCCAAGCTCCTCCACGTCCTCCAGGACGCCGAGTTCTGCCGGGTGGGGGGCAAGGAGCCCGTGCCCGTGGACGTGCGGATCATCGCCGCCTCGAACCGGACCATCGAGGACGAGATCCGGGAGAAGCGGTTTCGCAGCGACCTCTTCTACCGCCTCAACGTGGTGAGCATTCACATCCCGCCCCTGCGGGAGCGCGCCGAAGAGATCCCCCACCTGGTGGAGCACTTCCTGCACAAGTACCGCGAGCAGTACCGGCGGCCCGACGCGCAGGTACCGGAGGATCTGCTCCGGGGCCTGCAGAACCACCACTGGCCCGGCAACATCCGGGAGCTCGAGAACTACATGAAGCGCCTCGTCGTCGCCGGCGACGCCGACGGGGTACGGCGCGAGCTGCGCCTGGTCCAGCGGAGGACCGCCGCCGAGGCCCGGGCGGCCGAGGCCCCCGCGGACATGAGCGACTACGAAGGCATGACCCTCAAGGACGTCGCCAAGGAGGCGGCGCGTCAGGCCGAGCGCGAAGTCCTGGCGGTGGTGCTGGAGAAGACCCGCTGGAACCGGAGACGGGCCTCGAGCCTGCTCGACATCAGCTACAAGGCGCTCCTGTACAAGATTCGGGAGGCGGGCTTGGAGTAGACTGTTTGGCGGAGCCCAACTCCGAAAGGCGCGGCATGGCCGAAGTGATCGAAGACGGACGGGCGATCCGGCTCGAAGCGAAGGACCGCCGCTCGCGGCGGAGGGAGTGGCGCCCGTGGAAGTCGAAGGGTTATCGCGTGCCTGCGCCGGACGGGCTGACCGTCCGGCACGAGAGGGACGCCATCCGACTCCTGGTCCTCGAATTCTTTCGGGACCTCGACGCCGACGTCTTCCTCTTCGGATCGCGGGGCGCCGGAGGGGGGTGGGAGGGGTCGGACTACGACATCGGTTTCCGCACCCGGGACCCCGTTCCTGCCGGGAAGCTCTCGCAGTTGCGGGAGAGTTTGGAAGACCTGCCGATCCCGAGCCGTGTGGAGCTCGTCGATTTCGGAGCGGTGCCGGGCCGGTTTGCGGAGCTCGTGCTGCAGGGGAAACGGGGCGTGGAGATATGGAAGACCGGGCGGAAGAGCTCGCTCTTCACCTGAGCGTGCTCGAGAAGGCAGTGAGGACCCTCGAGGAGGCTCTGAACGAGCCGTACTCGATCATCGTGCGCGACGCGACCATCCAACGGTTCGAGGGCCCGCTACCTGGGAGCCGCCCGGTGAGGACCATCCGTCGCGCACATCCCCTCGTGCCCGGTTCCGAAGCGTTTTCGGAAGCGAGTCGCCCGCGTGCCCCCTGTGCCTTCCCGAGAGAAGCTCTTCGTGGGGCCTTTCCGGGGGGTGCGGCGAGATGGCCCGAGTCTGGTCGGATTCCCGCCGGAACCGGCGGGGAAGAGGTTCCTCGGGGGTTCCGGAGATGAGCGACCCCGTCCTCAGCATCGTCGTCCCCCTTTACAACGAAGAGGAGTCCGTGGAGCGGCTCGTCGCCGGGGTGCTCGAGGCCGCGCCGACCTTCGGGGTTCCCTACGAGCTCCTCCTGGTGGACGACGGCTCCACCGACCGCACCTGGGAGGTCGTCCGCCGGCTCCAGGCGTCCACCCCGGTGCTTCGGGCCCTGCGCTTCCGGCGCAACTGCGGCCAGACGAGCGCCATGGTCGCCGGCTTCGACCACGCCCGGGGGGAGGTCATCGTCACCATGGACGGCGACCTCCAGAACGACCCCGCCGACATCCCGGCCCTGCTGGGCAAGCTCGACGAGGGGTACGACATCGTCAGCGGGTGGCGCCGGGACCGGAAGGACCACACCTCCCGGGTGCTGCCCTCCCGGGTCGCCAACTGGCTCATCTCCCGCACCACCGGCGTGCGGCTCCACGACTACGGCTGCTCCCTCAAGGCCTACCGGACGGCGTGCATCCGGTCCGTAAACGCCTACGGGGAGATGCACCGGTTCTTCCCGGCCCTGGCCAGCATGACCGGCGCCCGGGTCGCGGAGCTGCCGGTCCGGCACCACCCGCGCCGCTTCGGCACGTCGAAGTACGGGTTCAACCGGATCCTCAAGGTCTTCAGCGACATCTTCTCCATGAACCTGATCATCCGCTTCTCCGCCACCCCCTTGAAGGGGTTTGCCGTGTGCGCGATTCCCTTCGCGGCGCTGGCCGGGTTCTTCGGCGTGCTCTCGGTTGCGGCGGCGGCCGGGGACTGGACGCCGGGCAAGGCGAACTTCTTCCTGACGGCCATGGTCCTGAACGCCGTGGCCGTGCTCTACCTGGCGGCCCTGGGGGTGCTGGGGGAGCTCGTGGTGAACACCAGCGACCTCTCCCACACGCGCCTCCCGGAGGTGACGCGCCGGGCGCTCCAGAAGATCCCGCGGCCGGCTCCCGCTCCGGGGGAGACCGCGACGGGGGAGGAATCCGGGGTGCGCTTCGCGGCGCCCTCCGCCGCGACGGGGGAGGGGGGGCCGTGAAATACTCGGTCGTCTTTCTCCTGGAGGAGCGCCGGTCCACCTTCCCCCAGTTCGTCGAGGACACCCACCGGGTGTTCGCCGAGCTGGGTCTGCCCTTCGAGATCCTGGTGGTGGACAACGGCACCCAGGGCTACCTCCGGGAGCTCCTCGCGGCCGGCCGCCTCGAGCTCGACAACCTCAAGTGCTTCGAGTTCGGGGCCGCGACCCATCAGTCCACCTGCCTCAAGGGGGTCCTGGGCGAGGCGTCCGGGGAAACCGTCGTCGTCCTCGGCTCCTACCGGCAGATCACCGACGACGGCCTCCGGCGGCTGCTCCGGGAGGCCGACGGGAGCGCCGACATCGTCATCCCGTGGCGGCGAAACCGCGTCGATCACCGGGTGGGCCAATGGCGGTCGCGGCTCTTCAACGGCATCGTGCGGACGGTCCTGGGAACCCCCCTCCACGACGTGAGCTGCACCGTGCGGGTCCTGCGGCGCGAGGTGCTGGAGCGCCTCGACCTCTACGGCGGCATGTACCGGTTCCTCCCGGTCGTCGCGGCGCGCCAGGGGTACGAGACCCTGGAGGTCCCCTGCGACCACTGCTACCTGGAGCCCGAGAAGGCCCACCTCCAGGGGTGGGGCCTGGCGCCGAGCCGGCTCCTCGACGTGCTGGTGCTCTACTTCAACACCGCCTTCGCGCGAAAGCCCCTGCGGTTCTTCGGGGGCGCGGGGATGACCTTCGTTGCCGTCGGCGCCCTCGTCATGGTCTACTTCTTCGCCGCGAGGCTCCTGGGGGACCAGGGGATCGGGAACCGGCCCCTCCTCCTCGTGGCCGTCATCCTCCAGGTCTTCGGCGTCCAGCTCGCGGGCCTCGGCCTCCTCGGCGAGATCGTGGCCTTCACCCAAGGCCGCGGGAAGAAGGAGTACGCCGTGGCGGAGGTGTTGGAGTGACGGGGGTAGGGACGCTTCGGCGAGGCGCGCGCCGTTCCCGGTGTGGTGACCCGGGTGCCACTAGTGGGCAAGAAATTTCCCAAAGAGCGACCTTGCGGCGACCAACTTCCGCTCGTGTGAAGAAGGGGTCTCTTCCGGGTCCCGTGGGTTCCCGCCTCCCGCGGTGCCCTTCCCGGCCCCAGGCTTCCCTCCCCTTCAAGGGGAGGGCGAGGGTGGGGATGGATTGTCGGGTGCCCTTCCCGGCCCCAGGCTTCCCTCCCCTTCAAGGGGAGGGCGAGGGTGGGGATGGGTTGTCGGGTGCCCTTCCCGGCCCCAGGTTTCCCTCCCCTTCAAGGGGAGGGCGAGGGTGGGGATGGGTTGTCGTACAGGGGGAGGAGGCGGCCCTGCGCGAGATCGTCCCTGCCCTTGATTGACCCACTGAGTTTTCGGAAGGGCCCGGCTCGCGTCGGGGATGGGAAGCGGAGGTCCCATCGGGTACGGATCGTGCACTTGGCTCCGCCCGACATGGAGGACGGACGCGCTTACGGGGGTTCACGAGGGAGTAAACGGGTAGCGGTCTCGTAGGGCCCGCTTGACCGAGACAGGAGGAGCGAGAATGAGGGATTCAAGGAGATGGGGCGTGGGAGGGCTGGCGGTGTTCTTGGGGCTGCTCCTGGTCCAGGGGTGCGGGAGTTCGGGTTCTTCCTCGAGCGGGCAACCGGATCCCGGCGTCCCGCCGGTGTTCGGCACCTTGCAGAACCAGGTGGTCGAAGCGGGGGTTCCGTTGGAGTTCCAGGTGACGGCAACCCACCCGGAAGGGGAGCCGGTCACGATCGCGGCCGATCCCCGTCCCCGCGGCGCGATTTTCGACGGCACGACCTTCCGTTGGACCCCGGAAATTGACCAGGCGCGCGTCCATGACGTGCAGTTCACAGCCACGGCGGGAGGTCTCAGTGCCAGCCAGTGGATCACCATCACCGTGAACCACACTCCCCTCCCGCCGGACGAGGGTGAGGCGGTCTCGGATGTCTTCACCCAGGCGGTGGCACAAATCGACGGGGAGGTCGACGTGCTGTTCGTCCTGGACACCTCGGACTCCATGCGCGACAAGCGGGCAACGCTGGGCGCGGAAGTCCCGCTGATCCTCGACCAGCTCACCGATGTCGGCACCCACCGCTTTGCGTTCCTTCTCGCCTGGGGCTGGCCGGGACTGTCCAACGGTTATGAGGGCAGCGGCCACCTCTACCAATTCGAGGACAACGGCTGGGTTCTCGACTCGGACCTTCTGTCGAGGGAAGAGATGGTCGAGGCCGTTGCCGCAACCCTGGCCAGCGAGCCGCCCGGAGACCTGTCCACCGATGGGGGCGAGGCCGGGCTCTATGCGTTCAACCGACTCCTGACGACTCACATCGAGACCGCGCGGGATAGGGATTTTCTGGTGCCGGGCAGGAAGCTGGCGGTCATCTTCATTGCCGACGAGAACGACATCTGCGCGATCTACCCGCCGGGGGTCACGCCGGTACCCGACCCCGACGGCCTCGAGGAGCACGGATTCATCACCTACTGCGTGGATCCCCCGGTAACCCCCCAGACGGTCTACGACACGGCCGAGGCGGTCGTGGGCGCGGACAACCTGCTCCTCACCGGCCTGCTGTACGTGGATGAGAACACGGTGCCCGCGGGGAGCGAGAACGAGGTCGGGTACGGGTACCTGGAGGCCATCGAGCTCAGCGGCGGCGTGCCCGAGGAGCTGGCGGCGGCCGACTTCTCCGGCGCCGCCCAGAGATTCGGCCAGGCCATCAACGCTCTGACCGCCGACTTCCAGAGACGTTTTCTCTTGAGGGAGGGCGAGGTGAACCCGGAGAGCATCGTGGTCCTGGTGGACGGCGTGTCGCTGGAGCCGACCCAGTTTCGTTACGAGCTGGCGACCCACGAGGTGGTGCTGCTCGACTATGCGGGCAGCAATGGATCGACCATCCAGATCCAGTACCGGCTCCTGACCCCGTAGGAACGAAGGAACCGGAAGGCGGGAAAGTCGGAGGGCTCTGAGCAGTGTGCCCCCCGGCTTTCCGCCTTCCCTGCCACTCCGCACGTTCTTGCCCTGAGACGAACGCCCCAGAGTTTGTGGCTGCTCGGAAAAGCTGCTTCTTCGGAACCGTTTCCCGAAGGAGTCCCAGGGAAGGGGGATGCCCCATGCGGTTTGGGGTCACGGTTCTTCTGGCCCTGTTCCTCGCCGCCTGCGGCTCGTCCGGCGGGGGCGGGGATTCGGGGGGCAACGCGCCCCCCGTGGCCCGAGATGTCGCCTACCACATAGACCGGGGGGAGATTCTCGAGATCGAGGCCCCCGGGGTCCTCGACAACGACGAGGACCCGGACGGCGACCCGGTGACGGCCATCCTTCTCACCGGCCCCGCCAACGGGACCCTCACCCTGAGTCCCGACGGGTCCTTCCGCTACCAGCCGGCAGCCGACTTCCACGACACCGACGCTTTCTCCTACGCGGCAAGCGACGGGGACCTCCTCTCCGCACCGGCCACGGTCACCATCGCCGTCATTGCCGCCAACCGGCCGCCGGTGCTGCTCCCCGTTCCGAATCAAAGCGTCCCCGAGGGACAGACGATGGCGGTGGACCTCTCGGCCTCGGACCCGGACGGGGATGTGCTGCGCCTTTCCGTGACCGGACTGCCGGCGTTCTGCGCCTTGCACGATGCAGGCGGCGGCACCGGGTCCCTGACCTGCTCGGCGGGATTCGGCGATGCGGGAAACTACCTGGTGACCGTGGCGGCGACCGACGACGGCTCGCCCCCTCTCGAGGATTCGAAGACCTTCACGCTCTCAGTGGGCGCGGTGGACCGGCCCCCCGTGCTGGCCCCCATCGGGAACAAGAGCGTCGCGGAGAACCAGTCTCTGGTCTTCACGGTGAGCGCGTCCGACCCAGACGGCGACCCCGTGACCATCACGGCCGCGCCGCTCCCGAGCGGTGCGACCTTCAACGGGACGACCTTCTCCTGGACGCCGACCTTCACCCAGGCGGGCAGCTATCAGGTGCCGTTCACGGCCACGGCGAACGGGCTCACGGATTCCGAGACGATCGCCGTCACGGTGACCAACGTGAACCGAGCCCCTGTCCTCACGGCCATCCCCAATCAGAGTGTTCCGGAGGGGCAGTCGATCACGATACAGCTGGCGGCCTCGGATCCGGACGAGGACGGCCTGCGGCTGTCGGCCACCGGCCTGCCGAGCTTCTGCTCCCTGACCGATGCGGGCAACGGGACCGGCTCCATCGAGTGCTCGCCAAATTTCGGGCACGCAGGCAACTACGGCGTGATCGTTACGGCAACGGATCACGGGAGTCCACCGCTTTCGGATTCCGAGAGCTTCACCTTGTCGGTTGGGTTCGTCGACCGCCCCCCCCAGCTCTCGCCCATCGGAAGCAAGACCGTGGCCGAGGGCCAGCTCCTGAGCTTCACCGTGAGCGCCACGGACCCCGACGGGGACCCCGTGACGATCACCACGTCGGCACTCCCGACCGGTGCGACCTTCGACGGGACGACCTTCAGCTGGACGCCGGGCTTCACTCAGGCGGGCAGCTACCCCGTGACCTTCACGGCCACGGCCGGCGGGCTCACCGACAGCGAGACGATCACCATCACGGTGACCGACGTCGATCGGCCGCCGGTGCTGGCGCCCATCGGCAACAAGACCGTGGGCGAGGGCTCGCTCCTGAGCTTCACGGTCAGCGCCGCGGACCCCGACGGGGACCCGGTGACGATCGGCGCCGCACCGCTCCCGTCCGGGGCGGCGTTCGACGGGACGACCTTCAGCTGGACGCCGGGCTTCACTCAGGCGGGCAGCTACCCCGTGACCTTCACGGCCACGGCCAACGGGCTCACCGACAGCGAGACGATCACCATCACGGTGACCGACGTCGACCGGCCGCCCGTGCTGGCGCCCATCGGCAACAAGACCGTGGCCGAGGGCTCGCTCCTGAACTTCACGGTCAGCGCCGCGGACCCCGACGGGGACCCGGTGACGATCACCACGTCGGC
Organism: Deferrisomatales bacterium; assembly: GCA_033551855.1. GTDB lineage: Bacteria > Desulfobacterota > Deferrisomatia > Deferrisomatales > JACRMM01 > JBFLZB01. Next base: position 3,712 of record JAWSUI010000012.1, on the reverse strand, counting down.
ACTCCCGACCGGTGCGACCTTCGACGGGACGACCTTCAGCTGGACGCCGGGCTTCACTCAGGCGGGCAGCTACCCCGTGACTTTCACGGCCACGGCCGGCGGGCTCACCGACAGAGAGACGATCACCATCACGGTTCACCACTACTTCTTCGACGACTTCAGCGACGGCGGCCTTGACACCTGGACCCCGGTGGACGACGGGGGCAACGCCTCCAACTGGTACGTGGCCGACGGCAGGCTGGTGCAGTCGAATACGGGCGTGGGGAGCCACTCGGGGGGGTTCTTCCGGGGGAGCTTTGCGGTCTACGACGGCGGATTCGGTCTCTCCGACTACCAGGTGAGCGTTCGGGCATTCCCGGGGGTGACCCAGGGGCTGGGGGTCATGTTCCGGTACACGGACCCAGGGAACTACTACCGGCTCACCTTGAGCCGGAGCATGGGCTACGGGCGGCTCGAGAAGCGGGTGAACGGCGACTTCTCCACCCTGGCGGTGGACGGCCGGGGGTACGGCAGGGAAGACGGGGTGATGTTGGACCTCCAAGTCGTGCTCTCCGGTCCGAAGATCCTCGTGTACGTGGACGGGGAGGCACGGTTCGCGGCAGAGGATGCCGCGCTTCCCTCCGGCACCGTGGCCCTGTTCGCCGGAGGGGCAGACGCCTTCGACGACGTGGTCGTCGAGGCGGTCTCCCCCGACCCCAGGGTCGTGCTCGCGTCACCCGGCGCGTTCTCCGTCGCGGTTACCGACGCCGAGGACCCGCCCTACGCTCTGCCTGTCTCTGCCGTGGCGGTGAACGTTCCGTCGGGGGCCGGGATCCTCTTTCGTCTCGACAACGAGCGGGAGGCGGTCGACGATGCCGTCCCGTATCTGCACGTCTTCGACAACGTCCCGACCGGGGAGCGTGGGGTCGAGGCCTGGCTCGTGGACGCCGCAGGGGCCCCCGTTCTCGGGGCCTGGGCGGGGGATTTCGACCCTGCGGTGGGGGTCGGGGGCGCGTACCTCGTGGCCTACGGGGACAGCATCACCAACGGGGGCGGGGACGATTGGACCCACGACGATGCCTCCGCAGATGGCCGAAACCTGCACAAGGGCTACGCCCCGGTGCTCAACGACCTCCTGACCGCCTCGCTGACACGGCCCTTCACCGTGATGAACGAGGGCGTGGGGGGCACGACGGCTGCCGACGGAGCGTCCTCGGCCCGCCTCGCGGCCGCCCTGGCCCGCCACCCCCGGTCCCAGGTCTGGCTCGTCCAGTTCGGGACCAACGACGCCGGCAGCCTGGTCTCGGTCGACTCGTTCCGGACCTCCATGAGGCAGATCGTCACCACGCTCCAGGCTTCGGGAAAGACGCCCCTCCTCGCCAAGCTGCCGATCCGCTTCGGGGCCTGCAGCGGGTGCACGTGGTTTGCCGATCCCCACAACGAGCCGCAGAACGAGAGGATCCGAGAGTACAACGTGGTCATCGACGAGCTCGTGGCCGAGCACGGCATCCCCGTGACGCCGCCGGACTTCTACGCCTACTTCAGCACCCGCCCCGAAGAGTACGTCGACCCCCTCCACCCCAACGGCGCGGGCTACGTCTCGATGGCGAGCCTGTGGTGGGAGGCCATCGAGGCGAGCGGCCTGCTGGGAGAGTAGGGGGGGGCGGACCGGGGGGGGGCCGCGGAGGCGAGAACCGCCAAGGCGCCAAGGACGCCAAGGTTGGAACCGCAGAGGCGCAGAGGGCTCTGAGGGGAAGACCGGAGAGGACGACGAGACGGGTCCTCGAAGAACAGGGGTGTCGGGGTTCTGCCTTTCCCGAACCCCCCAGTGGCTTTTCTTGGCGTCCTTGGCGTCTTGGCGGTCGAAGAGCCCCCGGCGTCCTTGGCGTCTTGGCGGTTCAGAACCTCTCGTTGTCCTTGGCGTGGCTTCTTGTGATCGAGCTTCCAGACCTCAAGAATCACGCGGCGACGCGTGCGCGCAGCTCCGCCACTTCGTTCTCGAGGCGGGCCAGCCGATGTTCGAGTCTTTCGTGCTCCTCACGGCGCACGATCACTTCGTAGAGCCGGTCCATTCGCCTGTTGATCTCATCGACCCGATGAGTCAGATCAGCCCGCAGCTCTTTCATTCGGTGGGTCAGCTCGGCGCGCAGCTCATCGATCCGCTTGTTGGTTTCGTCGATCCGCTTGTTGGTCTCGTCGATCCGTCGGCTTTGATCGATGAGATGGCCGTTGATGTCATCGAGGCGCTTGTTGGTGAGCTGCAGGTGGACCTTGATCTCCGCATTCTCCTGGCGAATGATGCTGAGCTCGGGGAGAACCATCTCCTGAAGCGCCCGCCGGACGCTGTCGCCGACATCCATCCCCTTGCCTCCTCTTGATGAACCGATCCGCCGGGGGCGGTTCCGTGGGTGTGCCGGGCCACTTGTTCGGATTGGCAGCGTTCAAAGAAGTCTAGTCGGCCGAATGCACACGCGCAACGTTTCGCGCTGGAACCGCCAAGACGCCAAGGTAGGAGCGAGTGAACCGCAGAGGCGCAGAGGACGCTGAGGGAGAGCCGGGGAAAGGCACGGGTGGGAACCGCCGAGGCGCAGAGAGCGCGGAGGGGAAGGCCAGAGAGAACGATGAGGCGGGGCTTCAAAGAACAGGGGAGTCGGGATTCTGCCTGCCTTTCCCGAACCACGCACCGGTTTCCTCTGCGTCCTCAATCGCCTCTGCGGTTCAAACCCCCCTTGGCGTCCTTGGCGTCTTGGCGGTCCAGAGCCTTCCGTTCACAACCCCAGGGCGAACCGGATCGCTTCGCCCACTTCCGCCATCTTCTCGTCCGGAAGGGTCGCGATCAAAGGGCCGAGTCTCGCCTTGGAGACCGTCTGGATGTGGTCGCAGTTGACCGCACAGTCGCGGGGCATCCCGTCGTTCGTCGAGAGAAAGACCTCGCTCGGGATGTCGCGCACGGTCGATGTCACCGGGGCCACGGTGACCTCCCCCAGGTACTCCAAGATCGAGTCCCGGGTCAGCACCAGGACCGGCCGCTTCTTGTCGGGGCGCGCGAACTTGTACCAGCGAACCTCTCCGCGCCTCATTCCTCCCCCCACTCGTGCTCCCCTTCCCACAGGGCGAGCTCGGCGGGATCGACGGGACGCCTTTCGTATCCCTCGCGGTGCCGCTGCTCGAGCTTTCGGGTCCGGAACCTCTCCACGGCCTGGCGCAGGGCCTCGCGGGCAAACGCCGACCGCGTCGTGTGGAGCTCCTCCGCCACCCGGTCCACCTCGTCCACGAGCCCCTCGTCAAGGGTCATCTGAACGGTTCGCATGGGACACCTCTCCGGTTGAGTGTGGATCGATGTAGCTATGATAATCCACGTGCTGGGCTGGGGCAACCAGGACTGGACCGCCAAGGCGCCAAGGTCGCCAGGGGAGAACCGCAGAGGCGGGGGGAAGTTGGAACCGCCAAGGCGCCAAGGTCGCCAAGGGGGAACCGGGGAGGAGCGGGAGAAGTGGGAACCGCCAAGGCGCCAAGGTCGCCAGGGGAGAACCGCAGAGGCGGGGGGAAGTTGGAACCGCCAAGGCGCCAAGGTCGCCAAGGGGGAACCGGGGAGGAGCGGGAGAAGTGGGAACCGCCAAGGCGCCAAGGTCGCCAAGGGGAACCACAGAGGCGAAGGAGAACGAAAAACCGCCAAGGCGCCAAGGTCGCCAAGGGGAACCACAGAGGCCAGGGAGAACGGAAAACCGCCACG
>JAWSUI010000011.1:0-87111 GCA_033551855.1 Deferrisomatales bacterium | reverse complement strand
AGGCGATGTCCGCGACCGGGTTCAGGGGTCTCCCGGCCCTGGCCGGCGTTGCGCTCAACACGAGAACGAGAGCGAGACAGGCCCAGCCTGGAAGGCTACGGGTCCGGCTCATGGGCCTCACTCCTGATCTGGACTGCGGTCTCGGCCCCGGCCGCCTCCCTGCTCTTCGCCACATCGATCTCTCTCACCTCCATGGCCTTCGCGGCCTGCCATACGACTGAGGGAACGGCCTCCAGCCGGAGCCGCTGCCGGAGGGGGCTCGTCAGGTAGAAGACAGGGCGCCCCAGTGCGGCGCCCACCTCGGACCAGCTCCCCCCGGAGAGGAGGAGCCGCACACGGGGGTCGCGGGCGAGACTGGACTCCCGGAACCAGGCGACCTGCTCCGGGTCGTCCCCGTCAAGGACCACGAGGACGTTCGGGTAGAAGACGTATTCCAGGGGATTGAAAGCGAACCCCTTGGGATAGAGGACCCCGCCCCTTCCGTCCGGGAGGTCGACCTCCAGGGTGTAGGTCATGTCCACCAGCCGGGTCCTCTCCTCCCCGGCCCGGGGCAGGGGCGCCAGGTCCACGGGGCGGTAGTCCAGGACGAGAGACCGCCGCTTCTCCTCGGGCAGGACCTCCGCCCAGCGGATCGCCGCGGCCCGCTCCTCGATCTCCTGGAGGGCGTCCGGCTCGGCGATGGGGTAGACCCGGCCCACCTGGCCCAGGTCCTTCGCCGAGGCGGGCACGACGGCCAGGAGCAGCCCCAGGCCCGCCCAGAACCCTGCTCCGAGCGCTGAAGCTCTACAGGCGGTCGAAGAAGGCATCGATCTTTTCCCGCATCTCGCTCTGCACCGCCTCGGGGGGCGGGGTCGAGAGATCGCCGAAGAACTCCGTAAAGTCGATCTGGCTGAAGTCCAGGGCCTGGAACTGCTCGGGCGTGAAGCCTTCGCACCTGGGGTCTCGGGGGGTGCCCCACCCGCCCGTCGAACCAAACACCTGGAGCTGGGGCCGGCCCTGCTCCTGGACGATCCGGCCGAGCTTCGTGGAGAAGACGCAGTAGACCCGGGCTCGCTGGACGCACCCGACGAACCGAATCCGCTTCTTGCAATAGCTCCCCACGTAGACGGCCCGCTCGGCCACCTGGGCGGATACGGTCTCCAGTGCCTCTTCCCCGCACTGCTCCCGCAGGAAGAGGAACCGGTCCCGATCCGTGTCGCAGCAATCGAACCAGGTGGTCTGGTAGCCGGGAGGCAGGCACTCGGAGGGCTTTCCGTTGAAGATGAGGAAGAGTCCCGAGCAGGTGCCGGTGGCCGGATCGACGGTCCCGTCATCCCCGTAGGCCGTGCGATCGGCATCCTCGTCCACGGGCGGCTGGGCCGCGAGGTCCACGCACGGGTTCGGCGAGCACTGGTTCTTGCCCGCTCCCGAGTCCCCGCACGCGTAGCTCCCCAACGGGCAGGTGAGGTCCCCCACGTAACAGCCGTCCTCGGCCGGCTCGTAGGTCCCGGCAGTGCATGCGACGGGCGCCTCGCACCGGTCGAACGGGGCGAACACGTAGTCGTAGCCCGGGGGGCAGACGATCGACGGCACCCGGGCCACGGGCTCCACCTGGCAGACGTCCCGCTCCGGGTCGAGGGCTCCGCCCTCGGCGCAGACCGGAGGCTCGTAGGTAGGGGTGCAGTCCACGGCCCCCACGGGGCAGAGGTCGTCCACGCAGGCCGCCAGCTCCCCGGCGGCCTCCTCGATCACCCCGTCGCCGTCCAGGTCCTGGCCGCAGACGACCCCGGTCAGGGCGGCCAGAGCTCCGGCCGGCGCTCCGGCCATCCCGAGCCACACGGCCAGGAGTGCCCAAGAGCAAAGGCGTTTTGACAGGATGACAGGATGATCGGGAACGTGGGTCATGGTGTTGTCCTCGAAAGACTTTACTTCCTCGTCCCGTCGGAGCAGATGAGATCCTCCTGGGCCGCCCGGAGCGAGAGGAGCACGGTGGCCGCCTCGGCGAACTCGTCGATGCACCGACAGGGGATCAGGAGCTCCTCGCCGGCCTCCCGGGGGCAGGTGTCGTCCGGCCCGCAGCTCTTGTAGAAGAAGTCGTAGCCTTCGGTGCCGAGGCGCTGGTCGGCGACGTGGCCGGTGCTGCCTACCTGGGTGTTCTCCCGCCGCCGGCGGGTCTTGCAGGCGCGCTCGCACTCGCCCGGGGCCGGGGTGAGGCCGACCTCGATCGCGCCGTCCTCGACCACCCACGCGCCGGAGGCGTCGCGTCTCCGGTCCGTGTAGGTGAGCGTTCCCGCCCCGAAGGCCACGCTGGCGTCGATCGCCCCCAGCCGCTCCTTTGCGTCCGCGAAGTCGAAGGCGGCCGCGTCGGCACAGAGGTAGGACCGTTCCTTCCGCCACCAGGCCGGTGTGACGTCCAGGACGCAGTTCCCCCCGGTGATCGTTCGGGTCTCCCCCAGCGGGACGAGGCCGGTGGGGGTCCCGTTCCGGACGGTGACGACCCCATCCACCGTCTCCCCTCCGAGGGTACAGGCCGGGTCCGCCTCGAAGCCGGCGCAGCCGTTGGCGACGGCCTCCCTCGGCTCGCAGCTCTCCTCGACCTCGATCCGGATCACCGCGTAGCCCTCGCCGTTCCTTCCGACGAAGACCCGGGCGTTCCCCTCCAGGAGGCCCGGGCTCCGAAAGTGAGCCGTGAGGTCGAGGTCCGGGTAGGTGAGGAGGTTTCCGGCCGAGAGGCTGCAGCCCGTGCCGTCGTAGCCGCACATCCAGGGTTGCCCGTAGACCACGGTGCCCCCGAGGACCACCAGCGTCGTGTCGTCGGAGCGGACCTCGGTGAGGACGGCCCTCGTGATGCGCTCGGGCCGGGCGATGTAGACCTCCCGGATCTGGTCTACGATGCTGTTGTTCGGCATCCAGCTGGAGGACGTGTACCGCCCGAGGACCCAGCGGACGTAGGGCTGCCCAGTCACAGGGTCGATCGAGGGGGTGAAGGACCCCTCGGTCCCGCCCCGGTCCTCCAGGATGTCGGCCAGGGTCACCTCCTCCAGGGTGACGCTTCGCTCCACCGTGCACGTCGAGCGGCTCGCCCCGGTGCCCGCGCGGGTCATGGCGCCGAGGGTGAGGGAGTAGAGGCTCCCCGGGTCCCCCCCCTGGGCCAGGAGCTCGGCCCGGGCGTCGGCCTCCAGGCCGAGGGCGTCCCGGTAGTAGCGCTGCTGGGTGACGGCGGTGGCCGGGCCGGGCGCCGCGGCGCCCACCTTCTGGCCGTAGTAGGTGACGGTCGGAGGGTCCACCCGGACCTCGGAGACGGAGAAGTCGGGCCGGGCCGCCTGGGCCGCGCCCACGGCGCCGCCCCCCAGGTCCCGGAGAACCAGGGCGAGGTTCGTCCAGACGAGGTTCGAGCCGCAGTCGTCGTTGATGCAGTAGCAGCCCCCGAGGGACGAGGCTGGCACCTCGCGGAGGCTCACCCGCCCCGAGGCGTCGGCCACCCACTCGTGGAAGCGGCAGTTCGACCAGGTCCCCGGCTCGCAGCCGATCACTCCGTTGGCGCAGACTCCGGAGACCCGGAAGGGCACGGTGAAGGCGTAGTCCGGAGTCCCGTCCAGGTCCGTGTCCTGGCCGATCCGGACCACCTGGAGGTCTCCGGTCCCGCCGGGCTGGGCGAGGACCGTGAGGTAGGCGTCGCTCGACGGGGCACGGAGCTGGGCGGGGAACGAGGTCTCGCCATCCAGGGTCTCCATCGGTGTCCCGTCCGAGGTCAGGGGGAGCGTCGCGCTTTGGCGGAAGGCGTCCTTCTGCCCATAGGCGGAGTGGACCTGCCCGTAGGCGGCGCTCGCCGCGTCCTCGGCTTCCCCCGCGAGAGCGCTCCCCGCGAAGAACCCGGTCAGGAGGAGCGCGGCGGTGGCGGCCTTGCTGCTCACGCTACGCATCCCGCTGCTCCAGCATGTGGCGGATCGCCTCCGCGTAGGTCATCCCCCGGGCCACTGCGCGCTCGATCGCGGCGTTCTCCTTCCCGTTGGAGGTGCAGACCCCGTAGAAGAAGGGGTCCACCACGAGACGCAGGACCCCCACCCCGAAGGGTGTGTCGGCGAAGATCTCCGAGTAGTCCCCCTTCTTCGAGGCGAGGCTCTGGAGGATGCGCATGGTGAAGTCCTCGTAGTCCACGAGGCCCTTCTGCTTCGCCTTGTGGAACCCCGAGGACTGGAGGAAGAGCTTGAAGGAGCTGTTGTTGAGGATCACCTGGCCCACCTTGCCGAACTGGGCCAGGTCCTCGATCGACTGCACGATGATGCCGAAGGACCCCTGGTACTTCCGGGCCCGGCGGTAGCCCTCGTTGATCACCTGGGTGAGCGTGTCGGCCTCGTGCTCCAGGAACTGCCAGGCCTCGTCGAACATCACGAACCGCTCCCGGGAGCGGTCGGAGAGGTAGAGGTCCTGGGTCACGGCGTTGATCACCAGAAGCGTCACGACCCGGAAGAGGGAGGTCTGGCCCTTCAAGTGCTCGAGCTCCAGGACCACGAACTCGTCCGAGCGGATGTCGAAGGTGCTTCGCCCGTTGAAGTAGCGCCCGAAGGTCCCCTGGCTCGTGAACTCCCGCAGGTTGAAGGAGAGCATCCCGGCCTGCTCGACGATCTTCGGGTGCTTGAGCATGGGGGCGTCGTCCAAGCCGGGCACGTCCTTCAGGTGCGCGAGGAAGTGGTAGATCGCGTCGACGTCGGCCTCGTTCTCCTCCTGGGCCCAGGCCCACTGGACCGCGGAGCGGATGAGCGAGCTCTCGGTCTCCGAGGGCCGGGCCCCCGAGCGGCTGTAGATCATCTGGGCCACCACCGCGTCCACCACCTGGAGCTCGTGCTCGGGCTCCACGATGTGGGTGAAGGGGTTGAGGCAGAGGGCCTTCCCTCCCGCTCCCGCTTCGCCGAAGTCGATGTAGCGGCCGTTCGTGATCCGGGCGAGCTTCTTGTAGCTCCCGCCGATGTCCACCACCCGGACCATGGCCTCGTTGGCCCAGTAGTTGTAGGCCACGTAGTTCGTGAGGAAGCTCTTCCCCGAGCCGCTCTCGGCGGCAATCAGGAAGTTGTGGTTGTTGGCCCTGGCGTCGAAGAAGTCCAGCGTCGCGAGCTGGCCCTTGCGGCCGACGAAGAGAAGCGCGGGCTTGCCGCCGCCGGCGAAGTCGGCCTGGACCGGGAGGATGGCGGTGGCCGCCTCGGAGTCCACGATCGCGTCCCGGGCGATGTTCTCGAGGTTCTTCCCCTGGAGGTAGAGCCCGAAGGGGAGCGAGAGGAGGAAGAGGACCTTCAGGATCCCCCGGTCCTGCTGCATGACGTAGCCCGAGTTCTCCCAGATGCGCTTCGCGCGGGTGAAAGCCTCGGCCACGAGCTGCTTGTCCCTCCCCCAGACCCAGAGGGTGGGGAGCGCCCGGACGAAGACCGCGCCGCGCTCGAGGGAGTCCACGGCGCGCAGGTACTCCTCCTTCTTCCGCGCGAGGCTCGGGGCGAAGCTCCCCGCAGCGCCCTGGCCCAGGACCAGGTTGCACTTGGCGTGGAGCCGTGGAGCCAGGCTCTCGAAGATCAAGTTCAGGGACAGGAGGAACGGGGTCTGGATCTGGTCCGCGTCGCTCACGAGGCCCCACACCCCTCCGGCGAGCTGGTTCGTGCTGAAGAGGTCCACCTCCTTGGGGTTGGCCTTGGGGGTGAGGCAGGCCCAGTGGTTCTCCCCGATGGCGAGGTGCCGGCCCTCGTCCCAGACCCCGGTCTCGGCGTAGATCACCTGGTCGCGGATCGCGCGCTCCGCGTCGTAGTGGGCGGCGTTCCCGCCCGCGTCGTCGTTGAAGAGCCGCCGCGCCCAGGCCAGGAGCGCCTCGGGCCCGACGCTCCGGGGCCAGAGGGACGCCCCCTGGAGGATCTCCTCGGTGCTCGCCCGCAGATCCTCCCAGCGAAGCGGCGAGGTCTTGTCCATGGGGACCTTGAGAATCACGAAGAGCCGGAAGTCCCGGACCGGGATGCCGGAGAGCTTGGGGATGCCCGCGGTGCCCTCCCGGAGGAACGCCGTAAACTCCTCCACGCAGGCCGCCACGGTGGGATCATCCCGGGTTTTCAAGCTCTGATACGAAGCCAGGTGCCCTTCCAGGTGCGAGTCGGCGTGGAGCACGAACTGGAGCGCGGCCCCGTCGGGAAGCCCGAGACGGAAGAGCCCGTCGAGGCCGTTGGCGGTCTGGGCCGAGGCGAAAGCGAGCGGGTGGCACTCCCACAGGGCCCCCACCGTGCCGTCCTGGAGGACGTAGGTGTCGGTCTCCCCGTCGTAGGCGAGCCACGGGAGGTAGACCGAGAAGGGGTGGCGGTCGGCGGCCCGGAGGAGGTCCGAGAACCGCAGGCCCTGCTCCGAGGCGTCCCGCACCCGTTGTCCGAAGGACCGGAGAGCCGACAGCATCACTTGTCCTCCTGCTCCGTGAGGTAGGTGCCGAGCACCCAGCGGGGCTTCTGGACCATCACGTATACGTAGCGCTCCATGAAGAGCTCTCCTCCCTCCCCCTCGTAGGGGAGGAGCCAGACCCGCAGGACCTCGGGAGGAGCCACCAGAGGCGTGCGCGGCTCCTGCACCAGGCCGGCCAGGCGGCGGTAGAGGGCTCCCTGGTACTCCTCCGAGGGGGTAGGCGGAGGAGGCGCCGGGGCGCCCTTGCAGGGCGCTGGGGTGCCCCCGGCCGCCTCCTCGCACCAGTCGTTTCCGCAGTCCGGCCAGTTGGGGCACGGCTCGCAGGGGGCCTGGGCCGGCGCCTTTGCCTCCCTGGAGCAGTCTTGGCGGGGAGCCAGATCGCGCCCGAAGCCCAGGGCCTCGTCGTAGGCCTCTTCGACGCTGATGCACTTCCCGTCGTCCAGGGGTGGGCACTTGAAGTCGCTCCGGTAGGGATTCACGACGCCGCACCCGCCCAGGAACAAGACGCTGACAAGGCCGCCGCTCAGGAGCCGCCCGCAGGTCCATCGGATCTGTTTCACGCTCCCATCCTTTCTCCGTCAGGGGACCGGGCTCACGTCCCGGACCAGGAGATCTACCCCCTCACTGATCACCACGGTGACCCCCTTGGCCGCCCCGACCTCGATCACCGGGGTGGCCTGCTTGGCGAGCTCCAGGTAGAAGTCCCGAAGGGTGTTCGCCCCGGCGGAGAGCCCCCCGCCCAGGGAGGCCCGGACGAGGTTCTCGCTGTCCACGATCTGGGTCGCGCCTAGAGGGGAGATGGTCTGGGCCGTGCTCGCCGATTGGAGCACCTCGCCGGCCCCACCGAAGATCCCGGCGATCACCGCCCGGGCCGTGGCCGCGCCCATCTTGGAGACGACGCGCCCCCCGAGGCCGACCTTGCCGTCCACGTCCACCACGAAGCCCTTGACCGGCTGGTCGATCACGGCCTGCCCCTTCCGGTCGAGGCAGCTCAGGGACACGAGCCGCACCATGGCCCGCTCCTTGGCGAGAGACCCCGTGGCCTCGGCGATGACGAAGCAGCCGCGCAGATTCGCCTTGACGCGGTTCGGGAGCACCGCCGGCTTCTGGACGCGCAGGAGCAGCGGCTCCGGGCTCTTCCTACCTTCCCCAGAGGTAGAGGCGTCGAGCCCAGTGAGAAGCGTCGCCTCCATGAACGACGGGGGGAGGTAGACGGCCTCCCTGCGGTCTTTTTTTTTCTCCTGGGGAGCGGTCTTGCCCTTGGCGGCGGCCAACCCGTTGGAGGCCACCTCGATCCCGCCGACGATCTCCTCCAGGGGCTCCATGGAGGGCTGGGGGAGCGGCGCGCGGCCCGGCGGGGCGGGCGGGGGCGGCGTCGGCTGCGCTACCGGCGCCGGGGCCGGCGCGGGTGTGGGCAAAGGGGCGATCTCGGCCGCCGTGGGCAGGCGCAGGGAGCCCGCCTCCGGCTCGGCCGGGACCTCCCGAGCCGGCGCTTCGCGCCTGGACTGGTCGGCCGGCACCGAAGCCCTGGGGTCCCGGCCGTCCTTTACCCGCTTGGCTCTCTCCTGGGCGAGCGCTTCGAGCTGACGCTGGAGGTCGAGGTACTTGGCCCTCTCGAGGCTTTGCCCGTCCAGGGTGAGCTCCCGGACCAGCGGGGCCTCCCGGCGCCGAGGCGCCTCGTCTGGGCGGTAGCCGAGCATGAAGAGGCCGGACACGAGGGCGAGGATGCCCAGGAGGACCAGCCGGCGCTTTCGCTTCGGCGGGAGGCCGGAGAACCACTTGGCGAGGCGGTTCATGGTTCAGCTCCCCTGGGCCAGCTCGACCACGAGGACGCGCGTGGTCTCGCCGGGCTGGAGGTTCGTCTTCTCGATGGCCACGGCGACCTTTCTCTCCGGGCCCAGGGCCGGGTTGGCGAAGAGGTGCTCGGCCAGGCGGCGCTCGCCCCCTTGAGGCCCCGCGGTGACGTGGAGCTCCTTGATCTGAAGCCCCTCCCCCTCCACGAGCACGAGGCGGCGAACCACCACGGTGAGGTCAGGAGCCAGGGCGACCGTCCGGTTCACCGGCCGGACCAGGTAGCTCTCCGGGAGCTCCCCGGTGTAGGCCTCCCGGATGAGGGTCACGAGCTTCACCTCCCGGGGGAGACCGCCCAGGTGCTCGCGGTTCTCCCGCACCGCGTCGCCCTTGGGAGCGGCGAGGCGGATCGGGGGCGGGGGGATCTTCCGGGGCTGGGCGATCAGGGTGTAGACCGCGCCGCCGCAGACCACGTAGAGCTCGGTGGGGTCGGTGGCGTAGAGGGTCTCGGGTCCCTTCTTCCGGACGAGAAACTTGACGAAGGCCTCCCGGTCGAGGAAGCGCACGCTCACCCCCTTCTCCGCCGAATAGACGACGTCCTGGATCGGCTCGGAGCAGGTGACCCTGTTCACGTCGGTGGAGCTCATCTCCACCACCGTCGGGGTCTCCGGGTGGACGACGACGTTCCGGAACCGGACGTCGGGGTCAGGGGGCGATTCCGCTTCCGCAGCGCCCGCTGTCGTCGCGAGGACGAGCGCGAGGGCGCACGCAGCCAGGCAGAGAGGATGGAGGGGCGGCTCATTCCGTGGAGTGGCTGGCTTCATTCCGATGTCTCCTCTTCCTGGCTTGGTTCCGGAGCCTGGATCGCAGCCTCCAGGTCCGCCTCTTGCGCCTTCTCCACGAGGCCCAGGACCTGGAAGCGGCCGTCCACGACCTCGTAGCGGAGCACGTAGGTCTTGCGGGCGCTCTCCACCAGGAGGTCGTCGGTGTAGAGTTTGCGGTGCCCCTCGATCTCGATCCGGCCCTGGGCCTCCTCGGGCCGAATCTTGAGCGGATAGAAGACCCCGGAGACCTTGGCCCCCTCGATGTCCCGGGCCATGGCGTAGAACGCCTTCCGGCCGGAGGCATAGGCCCGCGGGGAGTAGAGGGTCAGAAGCTCCTCGAAGTTCCCGCTTGCGGTGGCCGGGGTGACGTTGAGGGCGAGGCCCACGGCGTAGCGCGCGAACTCCCGTACGTACTCCGGGCTCGCCCGGTCCCCCACGAACTCGACTTGGCGGTTGAGGGACGCAGGGACGAGGATCGTCCGCTGGTAGCGGAGCGCCCGGACCGTGGCCACCCCCTGCACCGCCTCGGCCAGGACCAGGGCAACCACCGCGAACTTGAGGAGCCGGTTCTGTGAGGTGAGGTTGCTCTTCTCGTCGAGGAACTTCGCGGCCCTCATTCCGAGAACTCCCGCTCCCAGTACTCCGGGTAGCCCTTCAAGCGGGTGAGCCCGAGGAAGTAGAAGACGTGGCGGAGGAAGTCCTTCGGGTACTCGCGCTTGAGTCGCACGAAGGCGTAGCTCCCGAGGAAGGGCAGGAACCAGAAGACCCCCTCGAACATCATGGCCAACCCCACGAAGAGGAGGATCACGGCGAGCTCGTCGCTCTCCCACCAGAGGAACTGCATGGGCCGGGAGAGGTACTGGGGAAAGGGCACGCGCTTCATGGCAACCTCCGAACGGCTTTTTTGGACAGGATTACAGGATGAACGGGATGATTCTCCTCATGTGTGAGGTCTCAGGTTCGGTTGGGAGACTTCGCACACCCGTTCTCCGCATGAGCCCACCGAGGTGCCCCATTGGGGTTTCCATCCGGCCAATCCTGTCATCATGTCCAAGGTCTCATCATGTCCAAGGTCTTGCCTTTGCCGTCAAAAAGGGGGAGGGACGCGTCTGGGGCGCCGCGCCCCTCCCGAGGGCCGGGAGGGCCCGTGCGTCGGTTCAGCCGATGAGGGCGCCGAGGCTCTGGACGATGGTGTCGGCCTTGACGATGGCGCCGGTGCCGAGAAGGGCGCCGACGGCCGGGATCCACTGCGACTTGTAGCCGAGGAAGGCCGCGCCGGCGATGCCGATGCCGGCCCCGGCGTAGCCCACCGGGCCGTCCTTGATGTCCATGAAGAGGGTGTAGACGTCGTAGCCGAGGTCGCCGGCCACCGGGACCGGCAGGGCCAGGGCCGTGCCGGCCGCCGCGACGGCCGCGGTCGCAGCAAGAAGGACGAGGCCGGTCTTGCCGCGGAGCTTCCGGAAGATGGTTCGCATGCTCTTCTCCCCTGAGGTGGGTGCCGCCTACGGCAGCAGGTTGCGGATGGCGTCGAGATCGGCCCCAGCCACGTGCTCGCCGCCGATCCAGTAGTGCGGTGTCCCGCGGACACCGAGCCCTTCCACGAGCCGGAGGTGCTCCTCCAGTCGATCCGTGGGTGGGGACTCGGGCAGCGAGCCCTCGTCGTAGCAGCCGGCGAAGACCTCGGCGTAGGCTCCGGCCGGGTCGGAGGCGGCCAGGATGTACCGGGTCTTGGCTCGGGCTTGGGGATGGCTCGGCAGGGGGTGGAAGAACACATAGCGCGTGACGTCGCTCCGGGTCTTCAGGTAGTCGCTGCCCATCCGGCAGAAGGGGCAGTCGGGGTCGGTGACCTCGATCACCACCGTGGGGCCGAAGCCGATCCGGACGGCCCGGTCCAGGGGAAGGCGCGCGACCTTCTCGGCCAGGAGGCGCTCCTTCCGCGCCGCGGTGAGGCTCACCCCCTCCTTGGACCAGAGCTCCCCGAAGAGGAGATGTCCGGTGGCTGCGGCGAAGTAGAGGACGTTCTCGCCGGCCACAACCTCGAACAGGCTTTCCACCGGGGTCGGGTGGACCGCCGTGACCTCGAACCGGGGAAAGAGCTGTCGCAGTGCCGTCTCCGCGTCGGAGGAGTCTCCTTCTGCGAAGGCCCAGCCTGTGGACAGACTCGTCAGGAACAGCCCACCACAGCAGACGATCCAAAGGGGACTTCTCACGGCGACTCCTCCAAGACGGGGTCAAAGGGGCGGGTGCCTCCGTCCTGGCCAAAGGGTTCCAGACACCGGGCCTTCGTCCCGGGGTCCTCGCTGGCTGCTCGGTCGGGGCCCTCCTCTGCTCTTCTTCCGGATCCTCCGTCCTGGGGAGGCCTCGTCGCGCCTCCCATGCGAACCGCTAGGAGTGGCGGCGAGGGCTTTGGGATGTGGAGGGCTTGGGCAGCGATCGGCTCCGCACGGACCACCCACGAGCGCTCGCTCACCAGAAAGCGAGCGAGGCCACTCGCGTACTGGTAGCGCTCCTGGCGAATGGCGTCCGCCTCCGCGAAGCTGGCCGCGAGAAGCCCTGCCACGAGACCCCACCTCCGTACGTTCACTGCTCTCTCCTCCTACGGCTGTCCGGGCTTCGCTTTCTGCCCTCACTTAGGTATTCGTCGGCGGTGGAACACGGCGGGCCCTTTCGCGGGACTTCCTTGTTCAGCCGGCCGCCTTCAGCGCCTGCTTCTCCCGGCGGACGCCCTCTTCCGCTTGGACCTGTCCCCGCGCCAAGAGTCCTGCTGCGGCGCGCCGGCTGATCTTGAGGGTCCGGGCGATCTCCTTGGGGTCCGCTTGGCCATGGCCGAGATGGCCGAGGGCGAGGAGCCAGGCGAGCTGCTGGCGCGGGGTCATCCAGTGCAGGGCCTTCCGGATGAGGGCCTCCCGCTCGGCCACCTCCTCTCCGCCCGCGTTCCTTCGGTTCCCCTCCAGGCCTCCGGCCGACGGGTCCAGGGGCCGGTCCTCCGGGCGAAGGCTCGCCGGAGCGTCGCGGCGAATGGCGAGCTCGTCCCGGCACTCCCGGCGGAAGCGGATGAAGCAGAAGGCAGTGAAGCGCTCCGGTTGCCCCAAGCGAACGCAGTCCTTCCAGGCGTGGAAGGCGGCCAGAACGGCCTGCTGGAGGTAGTCCTGCCGATCGTAGGGTGCGTAGGCCGCATAGCGCTCGGCACAACGGACGATCAACTTCCGGTGCTCTTCCACCCACCGCGCCGCCTGCTCCCACGCCTCGGCGTCAGGAACCCCGTCTCCCTCCGGCGAGGCCCGAGACGAGACGCCGGTGGCCGTCCTGCGTACTCGGAGACCGTGCCTCCCCCGGTCACGCCCTCGCGGAGTCCCGCAGGCGGGCCCTGTCTGATCCCGCCTCGCCGTCATGGGTTCCATATCGTCTCCCTCCCGGGCTCTACCCTGCCCCGTCGTGTTGTGCGACATGAACACAGATAGCACGCGTACTTCGCACTCGTCAACCATGAAAATGCACGATTCGCACACGTAGACCGGACGCGCGGCTTCCTCGTAGTCCTGGCTGGATTCCTCCATGGAAGGCCACTGGAGGCCTAAACCACGGGTTGACACCTCCCCTTTCCTGTGTATACTTCGCACATGGCGACGCTACCGAGTGTGTGCGAAAGAGTGCGGGAGACGCGTGAGCGGCTCGGCTGGAGTCAGGCGGAGCTGGCAGAACGCACCGAGGTCTCTCGGGACACCGTCGGCAGGATCGAACGGGGCCAGCTCCCCGATCCGGTCTTCCTGGGAAAGCTCAGCGAGGAGGCGGGAGTGTCCTGCGACTGGCTCGTGCTGGGTCGGGAGCCCCCTCCGGCGGAGCGGGGGGAGCGCGCGGGACCGGACGAGTCCGTGCTGGCGGGCGTCATCGAGGGGGTGGAGACGGAACTCCGCGAGCTGGGGGTGACCCTGGAGCCGAAAAAGAAGGCGGAGCTGGTGGTGTTGCTCTACGACATGGTGGGACACGAGGAAGGAACCCAGCCGGGCCGGGCCCACATCGCGAAGATGATCAGACTGGCAACCTGAGACCGTCGGAGGACAAAGGGGGAGACCATGGACGACAGGGTTCGTTGCATCACCGCACGGAGAGTCCGGCAGATCGTCCGGAGCGCCACCGGAGAGAACGTAATACCCCTTCGCCCCGACCCCCCCCTTCCCCCGCCCAGGAGATCAAGGACGACCCTTCTCTGGGCTCTGGTCGTAGTCCCGATGCTCGCATTGGTCCCCATGGACGGCGCGACTCCGACCCCGCCAGAACCTTTGCGCGCGGTGTACTACAACCCGGACGCGAGCTCCGGCATCTCGAAGTTCCGGCTCGCCGGGTGCAACCCGAACGACTACGTTGTCGAGGTGCTGATCAACGGCCGGCCCCACCGCAGCCCGGAGGCGGACGAACGCCGGGAGTTACCGGTCTTCTGAGGCAGGCCCCACGACCCCCGCCTTGAGAGCCGCTGGGCCAGCCCATTGCCATCGGGGCCACCCCGTGACGGGAGACGTTGCATGCCGACCATCCTCGACTCCCCGCCTGCGAACGTCCGCAACGACCTCGACGCCCTCCGCAACGGGCTGGACACGTTTATCCCGCGCAAGAACGCTGGGGACCTGCTGATCGCCACCTGGAACCTTCGCATGTTCAGCTCCCTCACCCGCAAATGGACTGCGCAGGCGAGCGACACCCCCAAACGCGACCTCCGCGGGCTCCTGGCCATCGGGGAGATCGTGTCCCGCTTCGACGTGGTAGCCCTTCAAGAAGTCATGGGGGACCTCAGAGCGCTCCGGGACCTCCTCCTGCTTCTCGGCGAGCGTTGGGCCTTCCTCATGACCGACGTGACCCTGGGCCAGGCGGGAAACCACGAACGGATGGCCTTCTTGTTCGACCTGGAACGTGTAAGACCCTCCGGCCTTGCCTGTGAGCTCGTGGTTCCCCCCGAGTGGGAGAAGGAGATCGAGGCCACTGCGCTGCGGCGGCAGTTCGCCCGAACGCCCTACGCGGTGAGTTTCAAGACCGGCGCCGCCACCTTCATCCTCGTCACCCTCCACGTCGAGTATGGGCGGGACGCGGCCGGCCGCGTCCCGGAGCTCCGGGGGATCGCCCGGTGGATGGCCGAGTGGGCGGCTCGGGAGAACCGCTGGCACCACAACCTCTTGACCCTCGGGGATTTCAACATCGACCGCCACGGCGACGACCTCTGGAGGGCCTTCACCTCGACCGGGCTCCACGTCCCGGCGGACCTGGTCAGCCTGCCCCGGACGATCTTCTCCGAGCCCGGCAACCCGGACACCGGGAAGTTCTATGACCAGGTCGCGTGGTTTCAAGAAGGCAGTCGGCGCCTCCTGTCCATGGAGTACCTCAGCGGCGGAAACTTCGACTTTCTGCCCTACGTCTACACGGACGCGAACCTCAGCCGGAACTCCATCTCTTTCCGCGTCTCCGACCACTACCCGCTGTGGGCAAGGTTCGGGATCGATCGCACCTGAGACTACTCTGCGCCTGATTCCGTAGAGCCGCCCCCCCTCCCACCAGAAGCGCGGGCATCCCGGCTGACGCGCTCTTTCTTGCGAACAGCTCCCGAATCCCTGCCCCTCTTCGCCTGCGCCGAGACACCATCACTTCCCAGAACCGGCCCGTTTCTGGCAGTGCCACCTCCGGTCGTAGACATCGCTCCGTCCCCCGTGCCTCAGCCCAGGTTTCATGTTCCAAGGCGCGCGAATACCTAAGTGAAGGGGCGGTGTTCCGCCAGAGATCGAGAAGGATGACCCCGCCCGCCACCTATACAGCAGACGCAAGGAGAAGGTGATCGGGTGACACAAGCCGAGTGTCTGTTGACCCAAACGAGGTTCGCGGAGCGCATGGACGTCAGCGTCAGCACCGTGAAGGCATGGCGTCGGCTCGGTTTGCTACAGGCGCAACGTGACTACACCTGGATCCCTTCCACCCGCGCTGGACCGAAGGTCCGCCCCTCGGACAAGAACGTCCGCTACCTTTGGCCCCAGGCCCGAGACGCGATCCTCACGGCCGCAGTCTCGGAAGTGGAAACGCCCTCGGAGACGAAACCTGCTCCGCCACGTCCCCATAAGGCACAGAAGTCCGGCTCCAAGGAACCGGTCCTGGACCTGCACTACCGGGCGCCCCCTTGAGCACCCCACTTCCCCCGTGTACTCTCCCTTCAGGCCACAGTCATGGAGAGGAGGTGCACCATGGGAGACTGACATGCAACCATCGGCAGAGGTGATTCCATTTCCAGAACAGAAGAAGAGTGAGAAAACCCCAAGGCCTCGACGGTTCGGATACGTGATCGCCCGCGGCGGGCGACTCTCGATCCGGTTCACGTACTTCGGAGAGGTCGTGCAACGCGCTACTGGGCTCGAGGACAACCGGAAGAACCGCGGGAAGACCCGCGCGTTCCTGGCCGAGATCGGCAAGGCCATCCAGGCGGGGACGTTTCGCTTCGAGGAGGCATTTCCCGGGGCTTCGGATCAGGAGAAGGCGAAGTTCGCTCGGCTCGAGGGTCACGAGCATCAGGACGCCCAGACTGACCCGGCGGACGTCATCATCGCCGACTACGTCGGCACGTGGGTCACGGCTCACCTGGACACTGAGCGGAGCGCGACGAAGCGCCGGGACTATCGGTCGATCATCAACCGGCACCTCCTTCCCCGGTTCGGGGGCCTGAGCTTCGGCGAGCTCACCGGGGTCCAGGTGGTCGACTTCGTGCGGGGGCTCGACCATCTGTCCCCGAGCCGGATCCGGAACCTCCTCATCCCCCTGCGGATCATCTGGGAGGATGCGGTCGAAGAGCACGGCTGGGACCTCCGGAACCCCTTCGAGCACCTGAAGCGCCGAAACCGCCGGGGGCAGCTCATCCCGCAGCGGACGAAGAGCGACCCCCAGACCTTCCGGGTCCACGAGTGGCAGACCCTGATGAAGCACATGGCCCCCCACTACCGGCCCATCTGCGAAGTGATGGTGATGACGGGGATGATCTCCTCGGAGCTTGGACGGCTCACCTCGGGTGACATCCGGGGTGACCGGCTGACGGTGCAGGGGAGCAAGACCGTCTACCGGAAGAGGGAGATCCCGGTCACGCCCGCGCTCCGGCGCCAGCTCGACGAGCTCAGGGAGCGCCGGCACGGAGACCACCTGATCACCTGGGAGGATGGCCGTCCCTGGATCGAGACGAATGCGGCCAACGTGCGGTTTCGCAACGGCCCCTGGGCCAAGGCCTTCCAGGCCTCCGGTCTTCCCTACCGGAAGCCCTATGCCGCCCGGCACACCTTCGCCGCGTGGAACCTCATGCGGGGGGTCCACCCCGACAAGGTGGTCCGCCTCATGGGGCACGGCAGCCGGCAGATGATCTATGAGGTCTACGGGCGGTACGTGGAGGGACTGGAGGACGACGTGGACGCCATCGAGGAGTACCTCGAAGGCCCGAAAAACGGGAGCCCCCAGCTCGGCTCGGGTGACATTTGGGGTGACATCCGGCCGAAAATGGGGGCTATCGAATTGTAAGTCCCCGTAGGGACTGGAGATTTCGTGGAGCGGGAAACGGGATTCGAACCCGCGACTTCGACCTTGGCAAGGTCGCACTCTACCACTGAGTTATTCCCGCCCGGTTGTGGGGTCCGAATTATCCATGGGGAGGTTGCCGGTGTCAACCCCCGCGGCGCCCCCCGTCTCGCCTCCCTGGCGGCGGTAGACCTCGAGAACCTTCTTCACGTAGCGCTGGGTTTCGGGGTACGGCGGGATGCCCCCGTGGCGCTGCACGGCGCCCGGCCCGGCGTTGTAGGCGGCCAGGGCGAGCTCAAGGTCTCCGCCGAAACGCTGCAGCATGGAAGCCAGGTAGCTCACCCCGCCCTGGATGTTCTCCCTGGGCCGGAAGGGGTTTCCCACCCCCAGCTCGTCGGCCGTCCCCGGCATGAGCTGCATGAGGCCTTGGGCGCCCTTGGGCGACACGGCCCGGGGGTTCTCCCCGGACTCGACGTAGATCACCGCACGCACGAGGCGGGGATCCAGGCCGTGGCGCCCTGCCTCCCTCTCGGCCACGTCGCGCCAGGGCAAGACCGGCGGAGTCTCCCGGATGACGACGGAATACTCGGGGGCGGTGGGCGTGTCGGTGAACGAGACCGAGCCGTCCGGCCGCCGGGCCGAGTAGATGTCGGCGGCCACCCCCCCGGACACCAGTGCGAAGAGCACCGCCGTGCACAGGTTAGCTGCCGTTCTCATCGTTGGCCCGCTTGTCCTTGACCCAGACGCTGCCGGCCCGGCTCTTGGCATACCGCTTGAGCTGGGCCGCGACGTCGGCCACTTCCCCGGGGTGGGTGAACTCCCGGGACTCGTTGGTCGCGATGGCGATGGAGAGGCTCATCAGGGGGAAGCTGGTCTGCCAGCCCCGTCGGTCCTCGGAGAGGATGTGGCCCCGCCTGCGATCGTCGGAGTCGTAGTACAGGGGGATCACCCGCTCGAAGCGAGCGATCACGGCCTCCGCCACCGGGACCGCACGCGACGGGGACGTGAGGACGACAAAGTCGTCCCCCCCGATGTGGCCTACGAAGTCGTCCGGGTTGCCCATCCCCTGGACCGCCTCCAGGAGGATGTCTGCGGTCTGCCGGATGACGCTGTCACCCCTCGTGAATCCATACCGGTCGTTGAAGCTCTTGAAGTGGTCGAGGTCCAGATAGACCACGGCCAAGGGGGCGCGGCTGCGGATCCGCTCGACGAGGGCCTGCTCCACGCTCAGGCTGCCCGGCAGCCCGGTCGTGCTCGACGCCTGCACCCCGGTCCGCGTCCGCTGGAGCAGGCGGTCGATCCGCGCCCCCAGCTCCATGACGCTGAAGGGCTTGGTCACGTAGTCGTCGGCGCCCAGGTGCAGCGCCCGCACCTTGTCCTCGTCGTCCTTCCGAGCGGAGAAGACGATGATCGGCACGAGGCTCGTGAGCGGGTCGGCTTTGAGCGCTTCGATCACCGCGAACCCATCCATGTGCGGCATGTTGATGTCGAGGAGCACGAGATCCGGCCGAATCCGTTTCGCCTTCTCAATCGCCTCCGCCCCGTCGAAGGCGACCAGGGGGATCATGCCGATACTGCTCACGACGTGGCTCCCGAGGAGCACCACGCTCGGGTCGTCATCGACGACCAGGACTCGCGGGATGCCGCTCCCGAGCTCCACGCCCGCCTCGGAACACTCGTCGAGCGCCTCGCGCAGCTTCCCCACGTCCACCGGCTCGCGGAGGACGGCGTGCACTCCCCAGGAGCAGGGCACCGGCGCGGAGGCGCCGCAGTTGACCAGCAGCACCGCACAATCCTTGGAGCAGAAGTGGTGGCGGAAGACATCGAAGGCCGCGTCCAGCGCCTCCGAGGGCAGGCAGTCCCAGACGACCGCCGCGCGGGGGGGCGCTGCGAACGCAGCGTCCAGGAACTCTTCCAGGTCCGCGAACTCCCGTATCCCCAGCCGGCCAGCCGCCAACTCCCCGGCCACGGCAGAGGTTCGCTCCGGGGGGCCGACCAGGTAGAGCCTTGCCCCCATCCCTCGGTCCTCTCTCACGCGTTCCCCTCGAGGTGTCCTTGGGCATCGCCGACCGAAACGGCGCCCCCACCTATCGGCCGACGGGCACCGGAGCAATAGCCGGCCGCGAGGTCCGAATCCTCTCGTTCAGCTTCAGCGGCTCCGGAAACACCGCCGGTTCCAGCCATGCGCCCGGCCTGTCGCGGAAACCCTCCGGAACCGATGACGGGGACACGGCGGCCCGCCCCGACCCACGCGCTCAGGCCGCCGCCGAGGGCACAGCGCGCCGCCAGAGGCACCCGGCCCCGAAACCCGACGAGAGGGTGGATGCGAAAAGCGCCCGCCCGCGCCCGCCCCATGACGCGCGAGCGCCTCCAGACCCCCCGGGGACCTGCAGGCGCTCGCGCCTCGTTCCGCGACGGGGGCCCTCACCTGGAGCGCAGCCCGCTCCTCGGGGGCGGTCGTCTGTGGGCCGCCCGGGTCTTCTCAGCGTCTGTCCATCCATCTGCCGCCCAACCGGATCGCCTTCCTGGGCACCCCGGCCGGCTCGCGGCGGTTTCTTCACCGACACTCAGATGTCGTCCGTGTGGCAGCACTTGAACTTGGGCTTGCCGGAGCCGCATTCGCAGGGGGCCCCGTGACACTTGGCGAAGGACTGTTTGGAACCGCACGGGCACAGGTCCACCTCTGCGTCCGCCACCTGGCAGCCCATCTTGAGGGTATTGGCGTCCTGCTGCTCGTGAAACTTCTTGGTCAGGTCGGCCATACGTGCTCCTTTCTCGGCAGGTTCGTCGTCGCCCGGCGTGAGGATATCAGAGGTCTACTCTCCGGCAAGACCGGTGAGGTGCGCTTCCACCTCCGCCGCGTCCCGCGCGGAAGGAGGCGTGGACGTTCGAAATCCCAAGAAGGGAACCCCCGCCGCGCCGGCCGCCCGGCGGTCGAGCTCCGAATCCCCTACGTAGAGTGCCTCCCCACCCGAAATCCCAAAATGCCGGAGCGCCCCGAGCAGCAGGTCCGGGTGGGGCTTGGGGCGCGGTACGTCGCGGATGGTCACGACGTGATCCACCAACCGCAGGAGCCCCACGGCTTCGAGCACGGCCCGGGCGCTGGCTCCCCGGTTCGTAGCCACGGCGGTCCGGCCCCGCCCCCGCCAGCGCCCGAGGACCCCCTGCCAGCCCGGTTCGGGCTCGACCTGCCCCAGGAACGGCGCGAAGTCGATCCCCGAGGCAAACTCCCGCACCTTCCCCTGCAGCGGCGGCGGAAAGAACGCTTCGATCACCTGGGGAGTGGACAGCGTCTGGAGCAGCCCCATCGAGGCCCGATCATCCCGGGAGATCAGGGGTAGGCCGAAAGCGCCAAAGAGGTGGTTGTAATAGGCGAGGTTCGCGCCCTCGGATCGGATGAGAACGCCGTCGCAGTCCAGAATGAGCAGTCGCACCGTACCGTTCGTACCCATGCCTCCAGCATAACCGCACCGTCGTCCCCCCCGCAACGGGCCCGGCCTTCACGGGGCCGGCCTTCCCGGAGCCACCGACTCCCGACGCCGCAGAGCCGGGTTCCCGATGGACACATCCTGTGCTCCCCACACTCTCCACAGGGCCAGGGTTCCCATTTGACACCACTCGGCAGACCTGGTATCAAGTCCGCTTCCCGGCGCGCCGGGAGAATTCGCACAGGGAGGAGGTGTTACCCCGTTGGCTAGAGAGCGCAGCGAGTACCAGGGTGGGGAGCGTCGCCCTCGCCGGGACTACGACAGGGAGGGTGGAAGCGACCCCCGCCGCGACTTCGAGCGGGAAGTGCGCAAGCTGAAGAAGGACTTCCAGAAGAACGTCCTCCCTGCCGTGAAGCGGCACTCGTTCTATGTGAGCAAGAGCGAGATGCGGCGGATCAAGGAGCGAAAGGCGGCCCGGCGCCGCCGCAGGCAGCTCCGAAAGTTCGACCAGGATTGATCCCACGGCATCCCCCCTGCGGTTCTCCGCAGGGGGGATGCCTCCTTGATTCCCCCCTTCCCTTTCCGTTACTGTTTCCCTACTGCTTGCGATCCTGCGGGTCGAACCGTTCATGCCCAAGACCGTCCTCGGAATTCGGTGGGGGGCCACCTGCGCCCTCGGAGTCTACCTCAAGGGAGGCTGGAAGACCTCGGCCGTGACAAGGGTCGCCCGCGTGGACCTGCCAAGCGGGAGCCCCGAGGAGCGCGGCGCGGCTTTGCTGGCGGCCGGACTCCCCTCCGCAGACACCGTGGTGGCCGCCCTGCCGGCGGACGCCGCGTTCGCGAGGGTGGTGGAGCTCCCCTTCGCGGATCGCGCCCGGATCGTGCAGGCCGCCCCCCTCGAGGCCGAGGAGACCCTCCCCCTGCCTCTGGAAGAGCTCGTGTGCCACGTGCAGGTGCTCGGGCGCAAAGGGGGCGCCTCGACGGCCCTTCTGGTGGCGGTGCCGGAAGAGCGGGAAGCCGCCCTCCTGGCCGGCTTGGCGGCGGCCGGCCGGGATCCCCAGATCGTCGATGTCGAGGCCCTCGCCCTGGCGACGGTGGCCGGCCGTGCCCTGGCCGAGGGCGCGCGCGCGGTAATCGTCGATCTCTCCCCGGACCTCTGTCAGGCCGTGGCCGTCGGGGCCAGCGGGCCCCAAGCGTTCCACGCCTTTTCCTCGGACCCCACGGACCCCGGCCTCCTCGAGGAGGTGACCGCCATCGTGGCCCGCTGGGCCGAGGCCCCCGAGGGACCGAGCGACGTCTATCTCAGCGGCCCAGGGGCCCGGGAACAGGATCTGGCCACCTGGCGGGCGGCGCTGGCGTGTCCGGTGGACCTACTGCCCTTCCCCGCTGCCGGGCTCCGGGACGAATCCGGGGGCGGCGAGCCCTGGCCCGACTGGGCAGTTCCCCTGGGCCTGGCCCTGCGGGACGCAGCAGGCCGGCAGGTAAGCCAGCTCAATCTGCGCCAGGGCCCCTTCGCCCCCACGCAGCACTCGGCGCCCTGGAGGCACCTGGCGGCCGTGTGCGGTATCGGCGGGGGGATACTGGTCTCCCTCTGGGGGCTCGGCGTGTGGACCGAGTCTGCCCACCGGGAGGCCCAGTACCAGACGCTGCGGGCAGACATTCGAGAGACCTTCCGCCGCACGCTGCCCCAGGTCCGGACCATCGTGAGCGAGGTGGACCAGATGCGCACAGCGGTGCGCGAGCTCGAGGCCCGGGCCCAGGGCCTGGGCAGCCTCGTGGATCGCGACGTGTCCCCCTTGCGGGTGCTGCGGGAGATCTCGTCGCGGATCCCCAAGGAGTTGGAGGTGGAGTTCCGCGACTTCACCGTGGAGGAAGGCCGGGTGCGGATCGACGGGGTGACGGGCAGCTTCGACGCCATCGACCGGATCAAGGCGGATCTGTCCCAGTACCCGCGCTTCTCCACGGTAACGGTGAGCGATGCCAAGGCCGGCGTGGAGCGCGACAAGGTCCTGTTCAGGCTGACCATCAACCTGGGACGGGAGGGCTGAGCGGTGCGGCTCTCCGATCGGGAAAAGCTCGCGGTGGGCATCGGGAGCGCCGTCTTGGGTGTGCTCGTCTTCTGGCTCGCCGTGTGGGAGCCGGCCCATGCGCACCTCGAACTGCAGGAGCGCCGCGTCCAGGCCAAACGAGAGGAGTACCGGGAGATCCGGGAGCTCGGGGACCGCTTCCAGAGGCTGAGCGCCAGGATCGAGGGGATCGAGGCCCACCTGCGACGCAGCAGGGACTTCTCCATCCTCTCCTACCTGGAGGGCCTCGCCCGAAGGCACCAAGTCCAGGACCGCATCGTGCAGATGAGACCGCGACCCGGGGAGGTCTCACGCTACTACCGGGAAAACAGCGTGGAGATCCGCATGGAGCGGGTCCGCCTGTCGGAGCTGGTACGCTATCTCTACGAGGTGGAGCACTCGCCGGAGCTCCTGCGGGTGAAGCAGATTCAGGTGCGCCCGCGATTCGACGACGCCGATCTCCTGGACGTGCGGTTCCAGGTGTCCTCCTACGAACCCCTGGAGGGCGCCTGAGGTGCGTTGGATATCCTTCACCCGGGGCAGCCTCCTGCGCGGAGCAGGGTATACCCTTTTCACGCTGGGGGTCTTCCTCTTCTCCCTGTGGCGCCTCCTGCCCTACCCCGAGCTCTCCCGGAACCTCGAGAGCCGGCTGCTCTCGGAGGGCATCGCAGCCCGAATCGAGGGGCTGGGACCCGGCGCGTTCCCCGGGGTCCGCGCCCGCACGGTCCGCCTGGCGCCGGCCAACGGCCCGGAGTGGGGGCTGGATCTTCACGACGCCCAGGTGGGGTTTCCCCTGCGAAGCCTGGTGCGGGGGCAGCCCATCGTGGCGGTGGACGCCAGGACCCTCGGAGGGGGCGTCTCCGCTCGACTCTCACTGGGGTCCACGCCCCGGGCCTCCCTGGAGTGGGCAGACGTCGACCTCTCCCGACTGCGCCTGCCCCCTGCCCTCTCGGAGCTCCCACTGGCCGGAGAGGCCTCGGGGCAGTTGGAAGCAGAGGTCCGGAAGACCGCCCCGATCAACTCGGGCGGTCGAACGGACATCACGTTCCAGGACGTGCGCATCGGCGCCGGAAAGGCCTTCGGGTTCCCCGTTCCCCCTGTGGGGCTCGGTAACGGCCGCCTCCGGCTGGTCGCCGACGGGGGCAGGCTCGAGGTCGAGTCGGCGGTCTTCGAGGGCGGCGACCTGGGCGTCGAGCTCTCGGGCAGCGTGCTGCTGCGGCCGGATCCGACCCGCAGCTTGGTGAACGGTGTGCTCTCCCTGCGGCCCGACGACCAAGTCTCCCAGGACCTTGCTCTGCTCTTCGCGATCTTCCCCGGGGCCCGGGCCTCAGATGGCCGCTACACGGCTCGGATCCGGGGTACGCTGGGGGCTCCCCGGCTCCTGGCCCGATGACCCAAGCCCCTCCTTTCCCGAGGATTCCATGAACGAGTTGGATTTTTCCAAGGGCGACGGCCTCGTCCCAGCCGTCGTGCAGGATGCCGAGACGGGTGAAGTGCTGATGCTGGCGTACATGAACCAGGAGGCCTTCCGGCGAACCCTGGAGACCGGCCGGACGTGGTTCTACAGCCGCTCCCGGGACCGCTACTGGATGAAGGGCGAGTCGTCAGGCCACGTTCAGGAGGTGCGGGAGGTGCGCGTGGACTGCGACGCGGACGCCGTGGTGCTCAAGGTGACCCAGGTCGGAGGCGCGGCCTGCCACACGGGCCATCGCAGCTGCTTTTATCGCAGGGTGGAGGATGGTCGCTGGGTCGTGGAGGGCGCCCCGCTGTTCGACCCGGCAGAGGTGTACAAGGCATGAAGGCGCTCAAGCTCGGGATTCCCAAGGGCAGCCTCGAAGAGGCCACGGTACAGCTCTTCCGGCGGGCGGGCTGGAAGATCCGCGCCAATTCCCGGAACTACTTCCCCTCGGTGGACGACCCCAACCTGCGGCTCTCCCTGGTGAGGGCCCAGGAGATGAGCCGATACGTGCACGACGGCGTGCTGGACGCGGGGCTCACCGGGAAGGACTGGATCCTCGAGAACAACTCCCAGGTGGTGGAGGTCTGCGACCTCGTCTACTCCAAGGCCTCCACCCGACCCGCCCGCTGGGTGCTCGTGGTGCCCGCCGACAGCCCCGCACAGCGGCCCGAGGACCTGGCGGGGAAGAAGATCGCCACCGAGCTCGTCGGCTTCACCCGGCGCTACTTCGGGGAGCGGGGCATCTCCGTGGATGTGGAGTTCTCGTGGGGCGCCACGGAGGCCAAGGTGGTGGAGGGGCTGTGCGACGCCATCGTGGAGGTGACGGAGACCGGCTCCACCATCAAGGCGCACGGCCTGCGCATCCTCGAGACCCTCCTGGAGACCAACACCAAGCTGATCGCGAACCCCGCCGCCTGGGACGATCCCTGGCGCCGGGAGAAGATCGAGCAGCTCGCCCTGCTGCTCCAGGGCGCCCTCAAGGCCGACGGGATGGTCGGCCTGAAGATGAACGTCCCCGGTCACCGGCTGGAGGACGTGATCGAGCTGCTCCCCAGCCTCCAGGCCCCCACGATCGCCCACCTGTACCGCTCGGACTGGCTCAGCTTGGAGGCGGTGGTGGGCGAGGCCGTGGTGCGGGAGCTCATCCCCCGCCTCCTGAAGACAGGGGCCACGGGGATCGTCGAGTATCCGCTGAACAAGATCCTGTGACCGGGGAGCCGGGGCGGGCTTGAGTCCCGGAACCGGCGAGCCGAAAACGAAAGGCGGAGCGCCGACCGAACCGGCGAAGGCTCCGCCGACACCACGGGGGAAAGACGACCGGAGGCAACGTGACCCACGACCGTGAAGGGGCAGAGGTACAAGACCCCAACCCGCCCGTATACTCCATCAAGGAGGCCAGCGAGCTCACCGACATCCCACCCCACACCCTGCGCCTCTGGGAGCGAAGGATCCCGGGGTTCCTGAGGCCCGTCCGCACCCAGGGCGGTCAGCGCCGCTACACCACGGAATGTCTGGAGAAGATCCGAAAGCTGGACTTCTACGTGAACACGAAGGGCATGAGCCTGGTGGGCGCCCGGCGGATGATCGAGGAGGGGCACGACCTCAAGGACTCCCCCGACCAGGAGCTCCGGGAGAGGATCCTCGCGGACAAGCGGGTGCGGCAGGCGGTGGACTCCATCGCGGACCTCATCCGCAAGCGGATCCTGGAGGAGTTCTGACGGCGGGACGGGAAGGGCCGGTCAGGGAAGCTCGCGGCCCCGGTGGAAGGCCCGCAGGTTCCGCTCGAGATGCTCCGCCCGCACGCTCTCGCCCAAGGCCTGCTCCCAGGCCGCAACCGGCAGATCGAGGGCGGTGGACATGGCCCCCAGAACCACGATGTTGGCAGCCCGCGCATCCCCCAGGGCTCGAGCCTCCGCCAGGGCATCCACGTAGACCAGCGAGGGGAAGACCCGGGCCAGTCGCTCCTCGGCGTCCGCCGGGTAGACCGCCTGGCCGGACGAGACGGTGGTGGGCACGATCATCTGGGACGAGACCACCGCGAGCCCCTCCGGCGCCAGGAGCTGGTGATAACGGAGGGCCTCGATCCGCTCCAGGGAGCCCAGGACCCGTGCCGTCCCCTGCTCCACCAGGGGGCTCCAGACCCGGGGGCCGTAGCGCACCTGGGCGATGACCGAACCGCCCCGCTGGGCCATGCCGTGGACCTCGTTGGTCTTGACCTCGAAGCCCGCCACGATCGCCGCCCGAGCGGTGATCTCACTGGCGAGGAGCACCCCCTGCCCCCCCACGCCCACCAACACCACGCCCGTGATCGCCAGGTCACCCACGGTCGCCCTCCCCGGTCCACACCGCGCCGGGGCGGCAGACCTGCTCGCACATCCCGCACCCCAGGCACAGGAGCTCGTTGATCCGCACGGACTCTTCGTCGCTCTCGATCGCCGGGCACCCCAGCTTGACGCAGTTGCCGCACTGGACGCAGGTCTCGGCGTCGATCCAGCGCGCGGGACCCAGCCGGCTGCGGGTGTGAAGGGGACAGGGGGCTCGTGAGACCACGAGGGACGGCTCCGGAGCCTCCACCTCGGCCTTGAGGACGCCGGCCGTGGCCTTGAGATCGTAGGGGTCCACGGTGACGACCCGTCGGATGCCGCAGGCCCGGCCCAAGTCCTCGATGGAGGCCTCCCCCGTGGGCTCGCCCATCAGGGTGCGGCCCGTGCCCGGATGGTCTTGGTGGCCGGTCATGGCGGTGGTCCGGTTGTCCACCACGATGATGGTGGAGGACCCGCGGTTGTATGCGATGTCCAGGAGCCCCGTAATCCCGGAGTGGAAAAAGGTCGAGTCGCCCACGATGCCCACGACCTTGCGCGGCTCGCCGGCTTTGTCCATGCCGTGGGCCATGGTGATCCCGGCTCCCATGCACAGGATCGTGTCCGTGCGGCTCAGGGGCGGGAACACCCCCAGGCTGTAGCACCCGATGTCGCCCGTCACCACCACGTCGAGTTTTCCCAAGCCGTGGAAGACCCCCCGGTGGGGGCAGCCGGGGCAGAGCACGGGGGGACGCCCCGGCAGGTCCTGGGCCTCGTCGGCCAAGGGGACGCCGACGGTGGCCGGGTCGCTCCCCTCGAGCCGGGCGCGGCTCTCCCGGAGCCGCCCGGCCGAGAGCTCGCCGATCCGGGCCACCACGTCTTTGCCCCGGCAGGGGATCCC
This sequence comes from Deferrisomatales bacterium, assembly GCA_033551855.1. Lineage (GTDB taxonomy): Bacteria > Desulfobacterota > Deferrisomatia > Deferrisomatales > JACRMM01 > JBFLZB01. Next base: position 60,413 of record JAWSUI010000011.1, on the reverse strand, counting down.
CAGTGCCTTGACGTGCTCCTCGACGATGTCGTCGAGCTCCTCCACCACGAGCACCTGCTCCACTCCCGCCGCAAACTCCCGAAGCAGGGCGTCCGGGAAGGGATAGCACCAGGACAGCTTCAGGATCGACGCCTCGGGGAAGATCTCCTTCACGTACCCGTAGGCGACCCCGACGGCCACGATGCCCAGCCCCCGGTCCGCCCACTCGATCCGGTTGGCGCGAGACCGGCTCGCCTCCTCCGCGAGACGCCCCAGGCGCTCTTCCACTTTGACGCGCATCTTTCGGCCCCAGATGGGGATCGGGACATAGCGGGGGGGGTTCCGCTCGAAGGCCGCCGTCCGGGGCGGGATGCGCTCCCCCAGCCGGACCAGTCCCCGGGAATGGCTCACCCGGGTAGTGGTGCGCAGGATGACGGGGGTGTCGAAGCGCTCCGAGACATCCAGGGCGAGGGCCACCGACTCCTTGGCCTCCTGGGAGTCCGCCGGCTCGAAGATCGGGATCTTTGCGAACCGTGCGTAGTGGCGGGTGTCCTGCTCGTTCTGGGAGGAGTGCTGCCCCGGGTCGTCCGCCACGCAGGCGACGAACCCCCCCACCGTGCCGATGTAGGACAGGGTCATCAGAGGATCGGCGGCCACGTTGAGCCCCACGTGCTTCATGGTGCACACGGCCCGGGCGCCGGCCAGGGCGGCCCCGGCCGCCACCTCGAAGGCCACCTTTTCGTTGGGGCTCCACTCGCAGTAGATGTCCCCCTTGAAGCGGCTCACCGCCTCGAGAATCTCTGTGGAGGGGGTGCCGGGGTATCCCGAGGCGACGGTCACCCCGGCCTCGTAGATCCCCCGCGCGATGGCCTCGTTGCCGGAGAGGAGATGGGTCGTCACGGGACCTCCGAAGGTGAAAAGAAACAGGGGAGAAGTCTCCTTGTAACAAACCAGCAGGGGCCGGATCAAGAACGACGACGCCTCCTGCGCCGCCGTCCCGGCGGGGAGCGGGACGGGCAGGTCAGTGGGCTGACCGAGGATGGCCAGAGTCCGACACCGCTTCGCGGGCCGGGATCTGGGAGATCCGGAGAGCGGCCCCGCACCGGCTTGACCGATGGGCCGAAGCCCGCAGAAACGAGTGAGGCTGGGCGTACCCGCTTCCTCCCCAACGCCTCGTCCGGATATCGCAGATTGTGGGGCGGAGCGGAGGGGGTCCCCGAGCCCGAGCACGTGCCGGGCGGCGGAGCCAGGATGGGGACCTTCCTTTTCACGGTCGCGCCAGTCTGGCATGATGGGCGTGCGATCTGAGAGAGGAATGGTCTTTCCGCTCCTCCGCGGGAGGCCTGACACGGGAAGAGAGCCTGCGGCAGCCCCGACGCGCCGCCGGCGCGCCCTGCATCTGGCCGGAATCGAGATCGAGGACACAGCCCCATGCCGCGCCTGCACCTGCTCGCCATCGCCCTGGGCCTTCCCCTGCTGGGCGCCTGCGCGGGCCTCGTCTCGTCGGCCACGGGCCGCCTGGCCGGGAACCTCTCGGCCGCGATCCTCAACCAGGACGACCTGGAGACCGTACGGGACGGCGCGCCGGCCTACCTTCTCATGGTGGATGGCCTCATCGAGGGCGACCCCCGGAGCGAGAACCTGCTCCTCGCCGGCGCCCGCCTCTATGGCGCCTACTCCGCCGCCTTCGTGGACGACCCGGAGCGGGTGCGGCGCCTGGCTGCCCGGGCCCGGGACTACGGCCACCGGGCCCTGTGCCTGCGGCGGCCCGAGCTGTGTGCCGCAGCCGAAGGCCCCTTCGAAGCTTTCGCCCCCCGGCTGCGGGAGCTCGAAGCGGACGACGTGCCTGCCCTGTACGGCTTCGCCGCAGCTTGGGCGGGGTGGGTCCAGGCCAACCCCGAGGACTGGTCGGCGGTAGCCGAGCTCCCGAAGATCGAGGCCGCGATGGCCCGGGTGGTCGAGCTCGACGAGGGGCACGAAGCGGGGGGGGCCCACCTATACCTCGGGGTCCTGGCCACCCTGCGGCCCGAGGCCCTCGGGGGACGGCCCGAGAAGGGCCGCGAGCACTTCCGCCGGGCCGTCGAGCTCTCGGGAGGCCACAACCTCATGGCCCGGGTCCTCTTCGCCCGTCACTACGCCCGGCTGGTCTTCGACCGGGAGCTCCACGACGGGCTCCTCGAAGAGGTGCTCGCCGCCGACCCGGCGGCTCCCGGGCTCACCCTCTCGAACGTCCTCGCCCAACAGCAGGCACGTGCCCTCCTGGAAGGCGCCGATGCCTATTTCTGAGTCTCCTTCCCCCAAGGAGCCGTCCATGCGTCCGCCCCGCAACACCCTGATCCTCGCTGTAGCCCTGGGTCTCGTCGCACCTTTCGTCGTCGAACCGGCCGCCGCGGCCCGGACCAGTCTCAAGATCGCGACGCTCGCCCCGGAAGGCACGTCGTGGATGCAGGAGCTGCGGAGGGGGGCGGAGGAGGTGGCCGCCGCGACCGAGGGACGGGTCGAGATCCGTTTCTACCCCGGCGGAGTGATGGGCAACGACCGGACGGTCCTTCGCAAGATCCGGGCCGGGCAGTTGCAGGGGGGCGCCTTCACGGCCGGGAGCCTCACCGAGATCTACCCCGACACAGACATCTACGGATTGCCCTTCCTCTTCCGCTCCTACGACGAGGTCGATTACGTGCGCGAGAGGGTGGACCCGCTCCTCGAGGAAGGGCTCGCCCGGGGGGGCATGGTGGCCCTGGGCATCAGCGAGGGGGGGTTCGCCTACCTCTTCTCGGGCTCCCCGGTGCGCCGCGTGGACGACCTCAAAGGCAAGAAGGTCTGGATCCCGGAGGGGGACCTGGTCAGCCGGACCGCCCTGGAAGTCGCCGGCATCACCCCGGTCCCCCTGCCCCTGGCCGATGTGTACACGGCTCTCCAGACCCGGCTGGTGGACACGGTGGCCACCTCCACCTCAGGGGCCATCGCCTTCCAGTGGCACACTCGGGTGAAGCACTTCACCGACGTGCCGCTCAGTTACCTGGTGGGGGTGGTGGCGCTCGACCGGCGAGCCTTCGAGAGGCTGCGCCCGGGGGACCAGGAGGCGGTCCACGAGCACATGGGCGCGGCGCTGGCACGCCTGGACGTGCTCAACCGGGAGGGGAACCGCCGTGCCCGGGAGGCCCTGCTGCAGCAGGGGATCGAAGCCGTGAAGCCCGAGTCGCCTGCCGAGCTCGAACGCTGGAGGGGCATCGCCGACGAAGCCATGAGACGCCTGGGGGGCCGACAGGCTTTCTCTCCGGAGACGCTGGAGATGGTCCAGGAGCACCTCAGGCAGTTCCGGCAGCACCAGGGAGGCGGCGGTGGCGGCTGAACATCTCGAGTCGGCCGCCTTCCGCTCGGTGCGCGTGCTCCGGCGGGTGGAGGACGCCCTGCTGGTCCTGCTCGTGGGGTCCATGGTGCTGCTGGCCGCAGGGCAGATCCTGCTGCGCAATGCCTTCGACATCGGGTGGATCTGGGTGGACCCCCTCCTGAGGGCCTTGGTGCTGTGGGTGGGGCTCTTCGGCGCCCTGGTGGCCAGCCGCGAGGACCGCCACATCTCCATCGACGTCCTCTCCCGCCTGCTGCCCGGCCCCCTGCGGGCCGGGGCCCGGTCGGCAACCAGCCTGTTCACCGCGGCGGTATCGGCGGTCATCGCGTACCATGCCGCAAGGTTCGTGGTCTCGGACTATGGGACCGGGGCCACGGCGTTCGCGAGGATCCCCGTCTGGGTGGTCGAAAGCATCCTTCCCTTCGCCTTCGGGATCATCTCCCTCCGTTATCTCGCCCTCTTTGCCCTCCACCTCGGGGCCGCAATGCGGGGGAAACCCGGATGATCACCGTCGCCATCATTCTGGTGGCGGCTCTCCTGGGTGCGCCCCTCTTCGCGGTGATCGCCGCAGGAGCGATCCTGGGCTTCCACCGGGCAGGGATCGACCTTTCCGTGGTCGCCATCGAGATCTACCGCCTGGCCGAGATGCCGGTCCTCCTCGCGATCCCCCTGTTCACCTTCGCCGGCTATCTCCTCGGCGAGAGTCAGGCACCCCAACGCCTCGTGCGACTCACCGGCGCCCTCCTGGGGTGGCTCCCCGGGGGCCTTGCCATGGTGGCCCTGGTGGCGTGCGCCCTGTTCACCGCCTTCACCGGAGCCTCGGGGGTCACCATCGTTGCCCTCGGGTCGCTGCTCTACCCCGCTCTTCGGGAGGCAGGCTACGGGGAACGGTTCAGCCTGGGCCTGGTCACCACGTCGGGAAGCCTGGGCCTTCTCTTCGCCCCCTCCCTACCCCTGATCCTGTACGGCGTGGTCGTCCAGCAACTCGGGGTCGGGACCCCGGTGCGCATCGACGACCTCTTCCTAGCCGGGGTGCTTCCCGGCCTCCTGATGCTGGCCCTCCTGGCCGGCTGGAGCGCCTGGAACGGGCGCACCCTCGGTCGGCCCCCCAAGGTCTTTTCCTGGCGGCAGATCGCCACGTGCGTGCGGGAATCGGCCTGGGAGATCCCCCTGCCCTTCCTCGTGCTGGGCGGGATCTACAGCGGGACCTTCGCAGTCTCCGAGGCCGCGGCCGTCACCGCCCTTTACGTCTTCGTCGTCGAGGTGCTCGTCCACCGGGAGATCCCGTGGACCCGGCTGCCGGGGGTGATGCGAGAGTCGATGGTGCTCGTCGGCGGGGTGCTCATCATCCTGGGGGCGTCTCTGGCCAGCACGAACTACGTCATCGACGCCGAGATCCCTACGCGGCTCTTCGAGGCCGTTCGAGCGCACGTGGACAGCCGTCTCGCCTTCCTGGTGCTCCTGAACGTCTTCCTTCTGGTGCTGGGCACCATGCTCGACATCTTCTCGGCGCTGGTGCTCGTGGTCCCCATCATCCTTCCCGTCGCGTTGGGCTACGACATCCATCCGGTCCATCTGGGCATCGTCTTTCTCGCCAACATGCAGATCGGTTATTTCACCCCCCCGGTGGGGATGAACCTCTTCATCGCCAGCTACCGCTTCGAGAAGCCGATCCTGCTCCTCTATCGGGCCACGCTCCCCTTCTTCTTCCTCCTCCTGGCCGCGGTGCTCATCATCACCTACTGGCCCGGCCTGAGCCTCGTCCTCCTCGGCACAGGGCGCTGACCCGGGCAGACCACCCCGGCCGCCCCGCCTCCCAGCCCGAACCGCCCCCAACGCCCGATCACGTGGCGGAAATACCGGTTACGTTTCCGACGCGCAGAACCTCCCGCAAGCGCCCGGCCCGCGGAGAAATCGCTTGCTGCGCTGCGTGGGCGCACTGGCACGGCGTTTGCGACCGTGGCCCCTGACAGCCGGCGCCCCTGCCATCTGGAAAGGAGACCCGACGCCATGCAGACCAGGCCTCGCTCGCTTCTCGCGCTCTTCAGAGTCGTCCTTCTGGTATCCGCTGTGCTCGTCGTTCCTCCGGCCTGGGCATGGAACGTCACGGTGGCCTGGGATCCCAATCCCCCTTCCGAGAACGTGACCGGCTACGTCCTTCACTACGGCAAGACCTCCCGCACCGCGTCGGGCTTCACCGCCTACTCTTCCCAGGTGAACGTGGGGAACGTGACCCAGCACTCCCTGGCCCTGCCCGACGACGGTGGGACCTACTACCTGGCAGTGGTCGCCTACAATGGTGCCGGCCTGCAGAGCCACTACTCGTCGGAGGTCTTGGCGACCCCCCCGGCGCCGACCCCTTACAGCACCGACACCACACCGCCCAGCGTGACGATCTCCTCTCCCGCCGACGGCAGCACCATCAGCAAAGTAGTGAGGATCAGGGTCAACGCGGCCGGCACCGAACCGATCGAGCGTATCGAGGCGTTCGCGGGGGACAAGCAACTCGGCTCCCTGAACTGCCGTGGGGCGAGCACGTGCTCCGGGTCGATCAGTTGGAACACGAACAAAGGGGTCGCCCTCGGCACGCACACCATCACCGCCCATGCCCATGACGTCGCCGCGAATCGAGGGACGTCTGCCGTGAGGGTCTACAAGAACAGATAGGAGGGAGCGGATCGCTGCCCCAGCCGGCCCTTCGCCGGGAAGCCCGCGGGAAACGGTTCGGCCTGGGTCGTGCGGACCGCCCGCTCCACCCCGCCGGCGGGCAGGAGCTTCTTCCACGCCGGCCACAGGTTCCAGAAGACGATGCCCGCCTCTGCCGGGCCACGCTGCCCGTCCTCTTCCACCTCCTAGCCGCGGTGCCCCACCTCACGTACCGGCCTGCACGGCGCCCGGTGCTCCTCGGCGTGCGCAGACCAGCCCAGCCGGGCACCCCGGCCCGCGCCGGAGCGCCTCCCCCCGGGGCGCCAGGGACCCGGTTTCGCTGAGGACCCGGTGAGGACCTGGTAGACAAGCGCGCCATCCTGCGGTAGACACTAGGGGAAGAACACTCGGGCCCCGAGACCAGGAGGCGAGCCATGGGGACGACCCCGTCCGATGACTTCCCCGTCACCGCATCCGAGAGGGCCGACGCGGCGGCTTGCGGGCCGAGGGCGGCCCCCGTCGCCGACCCCCTGTTCGAGTGGTTGGCCCGCTCCGTTCTCAGGGGCGCAGGGCGCCCGCCCGTGCGCTTCGTGCTGCCGGGTGGCCGAGAGGTGGCGGCCTCCCGAAAGGACCCGGTGGCGCGACTCCACGTTCGGGATCGGCGCGCCCTGGCCCGCCTCCTCCTCGACCCGGAGCTGTGCTTCGGCGACGACTACACCGCCGGCCGGATCGAGGTCCAGGGAGACCTGGTGCGTTTCGTCGAGGAGGCCTTCCGAGCCCTGGAGAAGGCCGGACCGATCTCGATGGCCGCGAGTCGGGTGCGCGGCTGGCTCCTCCCGGCGAGGAGAAACAGCCGGGGCGGGTCGAAGGAGAACATCCACCACCACTACGACCTGGGCAACGAGTTCTACCGCCTCTGGCTCGATGACCGGATGGTTTACACCTGCGCGTACTTCCCGTCGCCCGACGCGGACCTGGAGGAGGCCCAGGTGGCCAAGATGAACCACGTCTGCCGCAAGCTGCGACTCCGTCCCGGGGAGTCGGTGGCCGAGGCCGGGTGCGGCTGGGGGGCTCTGGCCCTGCACATGGCGCGGGAGCACGGCGTGTCCGTGCGCGCCTTCAACGTGAGTCGGGAGCAGGTCGCGTGGGCCCGGGAACGGGCACGGCGCGAGGGCCTCGCAGGGCGGGTCGAGTTCGTGGAGGACGACTACCGCAACCTGACAGGCCGTTACGACGCCTTCGTGTCGGTGGGGATGCTCGAGCACGTCGGCAGGGAGCATTACCGGGACCTGGGCAGGGTGATCCACCGCTGCCTCACGCCGACAGGGCGGGGGCTCCTCCACTCCATCGGAAGGAACCGCCCGGGGCGGCTCCACCGCTGGCTCGAGCGACGGATCTTCCCGGGCGCCTACCCGCCCACCCTCCGAGAGGTGCTGAGCGTCATCGAGCCACACGGTTTTTCGGTGCTCGACGTGGAAAACCTTCGCCTCCACTATGCCCGCACCCTGGAGCACTGGCTGGCGCGTTTCGAGAGATCCGCCACCAAGGTCCGGCAGATGTTCGACGAGGCGTTCGTCAGGGCCTGGAGGCTGTACCTGGCCGGCTCCGTCGCCGCCTTCCGCACGGGAAGCCTCCAGTTGTTCCAGGTGACCTTCGCCCGCCCGCAGGACAACGGGATCCCCTGGACCCGCGACCACCTCTACCGGTGAGCGACCGAAGGACGAATCCCGGATGGACACGTGCGACGTCCTGGTGGTCGGCGGCGGCCCGGCAGGCTCCTCCTGCGCAGCAACCCTCTGCGCCGCAGGACTCGACGTGCTGGTCCTGGACCGTGCACTCTTCCCCCGGCCCAAGACCTGCGCCGGCTGGGTCACCCCCCAACTCTTCGAGACCCTCGGCCTGACCCCGGAGAACTACGGGCAGGGCCGGGTCCTGCAGCCCATCACCGGCTTTCGACTGGGCCTCTGGGGGGGGCGGCGCACGGAGGTGCGGTACGGGGGCCCCGTGAGTTACGGCATCCTCCGGGCAGAGCTCGATGACTTCCTGCTGCGGCGGTCCGGCGCCCGCCTCCGCCTCGGCGAGCCGTTGGCGGCCCTGGAGAGGCGAGGGGGCCGCTGGCTCGCCAACGGGGAGGTCGCGGCCCGCTGGCTGGTCGGCGCCGGGGGCCCCCGCTGCCCGGTGGCCCGGCGGCTCGGGGCGCGCGGGGGCACGGCGGTGGCGGCGCTGGAGGTGGAGATCCCCCTCGACGGCCGTCCCTGTCCCGTATCCGGTGACACGCCTGAGTTGTGGTTCACCCCCGACCTCAAGGGCTACGGGTGGTGCTTTCGCAAGGGGGACCACCTGAACGTGGGGCTCGGTGTCGAGGGGGGGGGAGCGCTCAAGCCGCGGGCGGCCGCTTTCCTGGCATCTGTGTGGGAGCCCCTTGCTCCGCGAGAGCGGCCGCCGCTGTCCGGCTGGGCGTACCGCCTGTGGGGGCACGGGCCTTCCCGGCTGGTCTGGGACGGGACCCTCCTCGTGGGGGACGCGGCGGGCCTGGCCTACCCGGAGAGTGGAGAGGGGATTCGCCCCGCCGTGGAATCCGGTGTCCTCGCGGCCCGCGCGATCCTCGACGACCCAGGGGATCCGCGCGCCGAGAGACTGCACAGCTACGAGCAGGCCTTGCGGCGCCGCCTGGGCCCCCCCCGCGCGCCGGCAGGCCCGCCCTCCACACTGCGCCGGCTCGCCGGGAGGGTGCTCCTGGGCTCCCGTCCCTTCCTGCGCCGCATCGTGCTGGACCGTTGGTTCCTCCGGAGGGCCGATCCGCCCTTGCGGCCGGCGGCGGCGCTGGTCGGCCCAGGCTAGGGGCGAGGCAGGAGCCGGACGAGGTCGGCCGAGCGGCGCACCTCGTCGAAGATGAGGGCCGAGGTCATGGTCGCCATGGTCACGGCGTCCACGTCCGGGTCGAACCGCATCCCCGCCATGGTGCGCCCCTTCAGACGGCCCTCGAAGAACCGGTTGTCGTCCTCGTCCCACTCCTCGTTCCCGTACTTGGTCACGTGCACCGGCTCGAAGCCCAGCAGGCGGCCCCGGGAATCGAACGCGAAGAGGAAGTGGACGGCGTGACACACCTCGCAGACCGGCTCCCGGCTGGCCAGTCGGGCATAGGCGTCGAGACGGCGGCCGCCGGCCGCCGCCCGGTACAGGCGGGTGCCGTCCTGCAGGGTCATCAGGTCCAAGGTCACGGGCCGGCCGACCGCCCGCGCCAGGAGGCGCTGCGCGGCCTCCCGGAAGCCGGCCGCGTCCAGCGGCATCTCAAACGCCTTCGCGGGCGCCACCTCCAGCTCCCGGGGGTGCCGCGGCCGGACCCCGCCCTGCAGAGCGGCCCGCGTGTGGGCGAGAAACTCGGTCTCGAGCTGCACCCCGAAATGGGAGCTGGACAAGACCCACTCCCCTTCCTGCCGGCTCAGGACCATGGTAAACGGAGTCCTCCCCGGATCCCCGAGCCGCTGCCACTGATCGAACTGCGGATCGGCCGCGATGGCGAACGTCAGTCCCCGAGACTCTCGGTACGTCCCGAGGTATCTCGCCTCGTTCCCCACCGCCACCGCCAGGATCCGCACCCGGCCCCGGAGCCCCCCCGCTTCCACGGTCCGGTGGAAGGCCTCGAGAAACCGCACCTGTCGCTGACAGGGAGCACACGCCTTGTTGAAGAACTCGAGGACGAGCACTTCGCCGGCCACCTGGGAGAGCCGGAAGCCTCCTGCCCCCTCAGGGAGCCCGAGACGCGGATAATCCTCGGGAACGAGGAGCCCCTCGAACTCCAGGTCGGGAACGGGCTCTCCCGGCAGGACGGCCAGGTGCCCGGCGCGCACCGGCCCCGCCGAGAGCGGCAGCATCAGCAGGGCGAGCACCCCGATTCGGAACGCGAACGACGCGCGGCAACCGGTCCGTGTCACGTCATGGGTCTCCCCGGGTGGTAGGGCAGCGAACCCGCCATACCCTGTCACCTCTAACCTACCGCGCGGTTAGCGGCTGAGTCAAAGCACAAGTCGCCGCACAAGTCGCCGCGGAGCGCTGCCCGCCGCCGCTTCGCCGGCGAGTGGGGTGCCCCAATCCCGTCACGTCGCGCGGTGGGCGTGCGGCGTGGCGCTCTCGCCCCCAGCGGGGGGTACCGCCGGCCCCAGGGCACAGGGCCCCACGGCGCACTTGCCGCAGCAGTCGGCGCCGAGCCGAGCAGCCACCGCCAACAGGCGCGCGTGGCACCGGCGTTTGTCCAGGTTCATTCCCCCGAGCCCCTTCTCTTGCAAGGCCCCGGCCGGACAGGCGGCCACACAGGCCCGGCACCCTCCGTCGTGGAAGTAGCGGCATCGCTGGGGTTGCGGCCGGGACGTGGGCGGAATCGCGGCGTCGACCACCAGGCTGCCGAAACGGCCGGCGCACCCCCGGTCCGTGATGAGCATCCGGTGCAGGCCGAACCCCCCGAGACCCGCGATGGCCGCGGCGGACTTGTGGGACCAGGGGCTGACCAGGGTCTCCTCGTCCCAGTTGTGGGTCGCAGGCTGGGCCGCAGCCCGCACCCTCCAGGCGAACAGGGCCCGAACCAGCGCATCCACGGTCCGGTCGATGAGCCGATTCGTCTCCTCGTACGCCACGGCCCACTCTTCCGCGGTCCCGGAGGCGGCGCGGTTGGCCCGGACGACGCTCTCGGCAAACGGCACGAAGAAGACGACCACGCTGCGCGCACCCGGCAGGAGATCCGCCGGAAGGAGGTGCGTCGGCTCCGCCACCTCCCGAAGGCGCAGCCAAGCGGGGTCCCCGGCCTCCGCGAAGCCCACCAGCGGCTCTCGGTATCTCGTCCGGGTCCGTGCACGGCGCACGCGGTCGGCGAGGAATGCTTCGATCCAACGGGGCAACTCGGGCATGGCGGCTACCCCATCCACCCTTCCCCCCGTACCCGGGGGCCGCAAGGAGCCTCCGCACCCGGGATTCCCCTCCTGCTCGGCAAGCGGAGCCCGGGTGCCCCCATGTTTCGCCTCGCAATCCGCGGCGGTGTGGAGCGGTGTCCCAACGGGCCCCCGTGCCCCGGGCCCGGCCGCCAACCCCGGGCCGCAGACGGTCACGGAGCCAGCACCAGGCGGTACGCGAGGCCCGCCAGGGCGCAACCCCCCAAGGTCGGCGCGAGCCCCGCGCGGAAGCGGAACAGGGCGAGAAAGGCGGCGGCGGCGATGACCAGGGCAGGGAGGTCGAGGGTCTCCCAGGCCGGCACCAACAAGCGAAAGCCCCATCCGCGCACCTCGATCACGTGATCGAAGAGGGCGTTGAGGCCGAACCAGACCGCCAGGTTCAGGATCACCCCCACCACCGCCGCAGTGACCGCCGTCAGGGCGGCATTGAGGGCCCGATTGCTTCCCAGCCGCTCGACGTAGGGAGCGCCCAGGAAGATCCACAGGAAACACGGCACGAACGTGACCCAGGTCACCAAGACCGAGGAGAAGATCGCCGCCCCCAAGGGAGAGAGCTCCCCTGCCTGTCGGAAGGCCCCCATGAACGCCACGAACTGCACCACCTGGATCAGGGGCCCGGGTGTGGTCTCGGCCATGCCCAGGCCGTCGAGCATCTCCCCCGGCGCGAGCCACCCGTAGGTCTCCACGGCCCGCTGCGCCACGTAGGTCAGCACGGCATAGGCACCACCGACCGTCACCACCGCCATCTGGCTGAAAAACACACCTTGGGTGACGAAGAGGTGCCCCGGGCCGAAGACGAGCACCAAGAGCACGAGGGGCCCGAACCACAGGGGAAGCCAGACCAGGCAGACCACCAGCGCCCGCCGCAGGGAGGGAACCGACGCATCAGGGCCGCGTGCGCCGCCAGCCGGGGACTCCGCCCCCGAGAACAGCTCGGGGCGGCGCCGGTTCCCGGCCCAGCCGGCCAGCGCCGCGCCGAGCACGACGAGGGGAAACGGGACCTCGAGGAAGAAGATGGCGATGAACCCTCCCGCAGCGAGCAGGAGAAGCGCGTGGTTTCGCAGGGCGTTCTTCCCGATGCGGACCACGGCCGCGAGCACGACAGCCATGACCGCAGGCTTCAGGCCGTAGAACAGCGCCTGAACCGGGGCCAACTCCTGGAAAAAGGCGTAGAGCACGCTCAGAGCCAGGATCGAGAGAAACCCCGGCAGCACGAACAGCGTCCCTGCCACGAGGCCCCCTCGCGTCCCGTGCAGCAGCCACCCCAGGTAGGTGGCGAGCTGCTGGGCCTCCGGCCCGGGCAGGACCATGGTGTAGTTGAGGGCCTGGAGGAACCGACGCTCATCGACCCAGCCCCTTTCCTCCACCACCAGCCGATGCATCACCGCGATCTGCCCGGCCGGCCCGCCGAAGCTCAGCAACGCCACCTTGATCCACACCCCCACGGCCTCGCGAAAGGGGGGGCGGGACGGACCGGCCGGGGCGGGCGAGCCCACAGGTTCCCCCCTTCCTCGTCCTACCGCACGCCGGCTTCGTGCACGGCCTCGACGACCGCCCGCGCTGTGTCCACGTCCGCCATGGGCATGATGCCGTGGCCGAGGTTGAAGACATGCCCGCGGGCCGCCTTGCCCTTCTCCACGATCTCACGGGCGGTGCCCTGGGCGATCTCGGCGGGGGCGAACATGTAGGCCGGATCCATGTTGCCCTGGACGCTGAACTCCGGGCCGATGACCCGGATCGCGTCGGCCAGGTCGATGTGCCAGTCCAGTCCCAGGACGTCACCCCCCGCCTGCTTGACCAGGTCGAGCATGAGCCCGGCGCCCTTGACGAAGTGGATCACCGGGACGCTCCGGTCCAGGCTCGCGAGGATGCGGCGGGAGTGGGGGAGCACGAATCGCGCGTAATCGGCGGGCGAGAGGATGCCGCCCCAGGTGTCGAAGAGCTGGAGCGCCTGGGCCCCGGCCGCAGCCTGGGCATTGAGGTAGGCGATGACCGTATCCGAGACCTTGGTCATGAGGTCGTGGAAGAGCTCCGGCGCGGCGAACATCATCCTCTTGAGGTTCGCGAAGTCGCGGCTGCCCTTCCCCTCGACCATGTAGGCGGCCAGGGTGAAGGGGGCCCCGGAGAACCCGATGAGCGGCACCTTCCCGGCCAGCTCCCGTCGAATCATCCGCACGGCGTCGAGGACGTACGGGACGTCCTCCTCGGGGACGCACACCCGGAGGGCATCCACGGCCTCCCGGGTACGGATCGGTTCCATGACCGGGCCCGGGTTGAACTCCACGCGGCACCCCATGCCCTCCAGGGGGATCATGATGTCCGAGAAGAGAATGGCGGCGTCCACCCCGAGCCGGTCGATGGGCTGCAAGGTCACCTCGCACGCGAGCTCCGGCTTGTGGCAGACCTCGAGGAAGGAGTGCTTCGCCCGCACGGCCCGGTACTCCGCCATGTAGCGGCCTGCCTGCCGCATGATCCAGACGGGGGTTGTGTCTACCGGCTCCCCCCGGCAGGCGTTCAAGAAACGGTCGGCTCGACTCATAGGGATCTCCGCTTGGCTGTTGGCCGTGGGGGGCCCCATTCGCCGGGATCCCCCGCGCCTCGTCTTGCAGCACTTCTATTAAAGCAACTCACCTTCCTTGAATCCCCTGTCCCCCCGGGAGAGGGGCCTGGGGTGAGGGCGACCGGCCCGCGACCGGTCGGCGCTTCATCCCTCAGGGTGACCCGAAGGTCATGGGAAACTCTGTAAGGAGTGGCCACGGCCGCTCCTGCGCCCGAAGGACCCGTCCCACGTCACCCGTTCCGCGAGAGGCGCACCGGTACATAGTTACAGAAGGGTTCCTCCTCCAGGTAGTCCCCCGACACCGCGTAGGCCCGGGCCCGGCACCCCCCGCACACGTTGAGGAACTCGCACTGCCCGCATTTGCCCTTGTAGCTCTTGAAGTCGCGGAGCTGGGAGAAGAGCGGGCTCTCGAACCAGATCTTCCGGAAGGGTGTCCTCTTCACATTGCCCGCGCTCATGGGGAAGTAGGAACAGGGCTTCACCTCCCCGAAACAGTCGATCAGGCAGATGGACTGGGCGGCGATGCACCCCTTGCCGCCCCCGGTCGAGAAGGTGAGGCTGCGCCGCTCGAACTTCACCCCTTCCGCCTTCGCCATCTGGGGAACGATTCGGTAGTAGTGGGGCGCACAGGTGGGCCGCATGAGGATCTGGTCCTCGTTCCTCTCCTGCTGATAGTGCCAGGAGAGGATCTCCTCGTAGTCTTCCTTGGAGATCAGCTCCGCCATGATCTCCTCACCCCTGCCCGTGGGAACGATCATGAACAGGTACCAGGCTGTGGCGCCCAAGGCCTTCGCCTTCCGGAACGTCTCGGCGATGTGGGCCTGGTTCCTCCGGGTGAACGAAGAGTTGACCAGGAACTTGATCCCGTGCCGGTGGAAGAGCGCGGCCGCACGCTCCACCCCGGCGAATGCACCAGGGCACTGACGGAAGTCGTCATGGACCTCGGCCGTGGGGCCGTCCAGGGACAGGGACACCATCTTGATGTCGGCAGACCGCATCCGCTCGCACACCTCGTCGGTCACCAGGCTGCCGTTCGTGGCCATGCACATGCGGAAACCCCGGGCCGTCCCGTACTCGGCGATCTCGAAGATGTCCTTGCGGATCAGGGGCTCTCCCCCCGAGAGCACCAGCACCGGGCTCGAGACCTCGGCGATGTCGTCGATGAGCTTCTTCCCCTCTGACGTGGTGAAATCCCCCTCCGCCGCTTCCATGTCCGAGGAGCAGCGGCAGTGCACGCACCGCAGGTTGCAGCGCTGGGTGGTTTCCCAGGCGATCCACTTGGGGAGAAAGGGCTGGCTCATCTGGTCTCCGGCGGGCTACGGGTGAGCAGTGTCGCGGGGCGGCAGGGGGGCGGCCTCCCCCGGGAGCGTCCCGTCGGAGGGTGTGAAGAACGCCTCCAGGGCCCCGACCAAGCCCTGGAGGGTGTATTCGGAGGGCATCGCCGTCACCGCGAGACCCTCCGCGAGGGCCGCCTTCCGGGTCGCCGGGCCGATCACCACACACGGGAGACCGGCGGGGTCGAGGCCGAGCTCTCGACACAAGGCCGCAAAGCTGCGCGCCGCCGATCCCGACGCCAGCGTCACCGCGTCCAGGGCGCCCGTCCGCAACGCCGACAAGCCCTCTTCCGGAAAGCTCGCGGGCCGGACGTTCTCGTACATCGGGAGGACCTCCACCCGGGCACCCCGTTCCTCGAGACCCTGGGCGACGACCTCCCTGGCCTCCTTGGCCCGGGGGATGAGCACGGAGGCGCCCTTCAGGTCTCCGGCGGAGGACAGGGCTTCCACCAGGGACTCTCCCACGTACTCGGGAGGGACCACGTCGGCACGAATGCCCTGCCGCCGGAGCGCGTCGGCCGTAGCCGGTCCGACGGCGCAGACCCGGGCTGCGCCAAAGGTGCGGGCGTCCAAGCCTAGCTCTTCGAGCCTGCGGAAGGTGAAGTCCACCGCATTCCCCGAGGTGAACACGACCCAGTCGTAGGCGAAGAGTGCCCGAAGGGCCGCTTCGACCCCGCTTCGATGGCCGCAGGGCCGCAGCTCGATCAGCGGCAGCTCCACCGGCACGGCGCGTGCCGCGCGCAGCAGGCAGGACAGCTCTGCCGCCTGGTGGGCCGCCCGGGTCACGAGGACCCGCTTCCCCCGAAGGGCACGGCGCTCGAGCCACGAGAGCTTTTCCCGCAGGCGAACCACCTCTCCGATGATCGCCACCGCCGGGGCCTCGACCCCCTGCTGCCGCACCCGCTCCGCGATATCCGACAGGGTTCCGGTCACCACCTGCTGGTCCGGCCAGGTGGCGCGCCGGACAACCGCCACGGGAGTGTCCGCTGGCCTGCCCGCCCGCCGGAGGCGATGGGTCAACCCGTCGAGCTGCCGGGTGCCCATGTAGACGACCAGGGTACCCGAGGCCTTCCCCAGCGCCTCCCAGTCGATCTCCGGCCCGCTGCCCCCGTCGTTCCTTCGGTGGCCCGTGACGAGGCTCACCGACGGGGCACAGTCCCGATGGGTCAGGGGGATCCCTGCGTAAGCCGACGCCCCGGAGGCGGCGGTGACACCCGGGACGATCTCGAGGTCGATGCCGGCGTCCACCACCGCCTCGGCCTCCTCTCCCAGACGCCCGAAGATCCCGGGATCGCCCCCCTTCAGGCGCACCACCACCAGACCCCGCAGGGCCCGCTCGACGATCGCGCGGGTGATCTCGTGCTGGGGGTGCCGATGGAGGTTCCCCACCTTGCCCATCACGACGACCTCGGCCCCCCGGGGGGCCCAACCCAGGACCTCCGGGTGCACGAGGTGGTCCGCGATGACCGCGTCCGCCCGGGCCAAGACCTCACGGGCCCTGAGGGTGACCAGCCCGGGGTCCCCCGGGCCCGCCCCCACCAAGTAAACGAACCCCCTCCTGGACAGCATCAGGTCTCCTGGGGGCTCGCCGCCTCGCACTGGTAGACCTCCTCCAGGATCTCCCGCGCCCCCCGGTCCAGGAGCTCCTCTGCCAGACCGACACCCAGCGGCTCGGCATCCACCGGGGTCCCCTGGCGGGATCCCCGGATCACCGTCCGTCCGTCCAGGCTACCCACCAGCCCCCTCAGGTGAACCTGCCCGCCGTGCAGCTCGGCGAAAGCGGCGATGGGCACCTGGCACCCGCCCTGCAAAGTGCGGAGAAAGGCACGCTCCGCCAGCACCGCAGTCCAGGTGGCGCCATGGCGCAGGGGCTCGACCAGGGCGTTGGTGGCAGGGTCCGCCCGCCGGCACTCGATCCCCACGGCGCCCTGCCCGATGGCGGGGAGTACCACCTCGGCGGCCAGGTACTCGGTCACCCGGCCCGAGAAACCGAGCCGCTTCACCCCCGCGGCCGCCAGGACGATGGCGTCATACTGACCCTCCTCCAACTTCCGGAGCCGGGTGTCCACGTTGCCCCGCAGATTCTCGAACACCAGGTCGGGGCGAAGGGCCCGCAACTGGGTTTGCCGGCGCAGGCTCGAGGTTCCGACCCGGGCTCCTTCCGGGATATCCCGGAAGGGCTTGCCTCCCCTCGCGAACCAGGCGTCACGGGGGTCTTCCCGCTCGCAGACCACGGGCAGGTGCAGGCCCGGGGGAAGCTCGGTGGGAACGTCCTTCATGGAGTGCACCGCCAGGTCCGCACGCCCATCCAGGAGGGCGTCTTCGATCTCCTTCACGAAGAGCCCCTTTCCCCCCACTTGGGCCAGGGGCACGTCCAGGATCTTGTCGCCCTTGGTCATGATCAGCACGAGCTCGACCCGGAGGTCCGGGTTGCGCCGCTCGAGCTCCCCCTTCACCCAATTGGCCTGCCACAGGGCGAGCTGGCTCTTGCGGGTCGCGATCTTGAGCGTCTTCACGTCACATCCTCACGGTGGGGATCCCCCAGGCCGAAGAGCTGTCGGACGGTCTCGACCGACCCCTCCAACGCCGCATCGTCGGCCTGCCGCTTCAGGTACATGCTCGGCTCGTGGAGAATCTTGTTCACGATGGCCTGGCCCATGGCCTCCAGGCTCCTGCGCTGCTTCTCGGTGAGACCCTCCCCGAAGGCCTTGAGGGTCTTCTCCAGCTCCGACCGGCGGATGGCGTCGAAACGCTCGCGGAGATCCCGGATGGTCGGCGCGACCTCCAGTGTCTTCAGCCACGAGAGGAAGGCGGCCACCTCCTCCGCCACCACCTGCTCGGCCTTCTCGGCCTCCTTGGCCCGCTCCTTCTTGTTCGCGTCGACCACGCCCTGGAGGTCGTCCACGTCGTACAGGTACACGTTGGGCAGGTCGTTGATCCGCGGGTCGATGTCCCGAGGGACCGCGATGTCGATGAGGAACATGGGCTTCTGCCGGCGCTCCTTCATCGCCGAGCGCACGTCTTCCACATCCACCACGAGGTGAGGGGCTCCGGTGGAGGAGATGACGATGTCCACCTCGTGGAGGTGTGCGCGGAACTGCTCGAAGGGAACGGCCCGCCCCCGGAGCTTCTCCGCCAGGGCCTCGGCCCGGGCCAGGGTTCGGTTGGTCACCTGCACCCCCGTGACCCCGTTTTCCATCAGGTGGGTGGCCGCGAGCTCGCACATCTCGCCGGCCCCGACCACCAGCACGTGCTTGCCCTCGAGGCTACCGAAGATCTTGCGCGCCAACTCGACCGCAGCGAAGGAGATCGAGACCGCCGACTGGGCGATCCGCGTCTCGGTCCGCACCCTCTTGGCGGCGCTGAAGGCCTTGTGCAGGAAGCGGTTGAGCACGAGGCCGGTGGCGGCGCCCTCGGCGGCCGCCTCGTAGGCGTCCTTCACCTGGCCCAGGATCTGGGGCTCCCCCACCACCATGGAGTCCAGGCTCGACGCCACGCGGAACACGTGCCGCACGGCGTCCGCTCCGGCGTACACGTAGAGGTGCGGACGCAGGTCCGGGTCGGGAACCCGATGGTAGTCGGCCATGAAGCGGCACAGCCCCTCGACCCCCTCGTCCCGGTGGCGGGCGGCGGCGTAGATCTCCACCCGGTTGCAGGTGGACAGGATCACCGCCTCCCGGACCGCCGGGACATCGCGCACGCCACGGAGCGCCTCGTGCAGACAGTCCCCCGCGAAGGCGACCTTCTCCCGGAACTCCACCGGGGCGCTCTTGTGGCTCAGGCCGACGACCACGATCTCCATGGGAGAGCCCGTTCCCCTCAGCCCGTGTAGTAGATGTGGAGGCTCTCGAGACTCGGGAAGATTCTCGGGAGCACGAAGTTGACGCCCAGGAACGTGAAGAGCACCGAGGCAAACCCAATCAGGGCCCAGATGGCCGCCCGCCGCCCCCGCCACCCCACCGTGAGCCGGCCGTGGAGGAGCGCCGCGTACAGAAACCAGGTGATGAGGGACCAGGTCTCCTTGGGATCCCAACTCCAGTAGGTCCCCCAGGCCTGCTGGGCCCAGATCGCTCCGGTGATGATCCCCACGGTCAGCAGCGGGAATCCGATCGTGAGGCACAGGTAGTTGAGCTGATCGAGGACGTCGAGGTTGGGGAGCCGGTGGAAGAGCGCTCCCATCCGCTTCTTGTTCTTGAGCTGGCGCTCCTGGATCAGATACATCACCCCGGCAGCCGCTGCCAGGGCGAACGCTCCGTCCCCCACGAAGATCAGCACCACGTGGATGGGCAGCCAGTAGGAATCGAGCGCCGGCGGGAGCGGCTCGACCTGGGACGGCAGGCTCACCGCCGCCAGCACGAAGGTGAGCGCGATCGGGCTGACGAAGGCGCCCAGGCTGGGCAGGTCGAACCGCAACTGGAGCACCAGGTACAGCCCCACGACGCACCACGCGAAGAAACTCATGGCCTCGTGGAGGCTCGTAACGGGCGTGTACCCCGCCTCGAAGTAGCGGACCACGACCCCCAGGGTGTGCACCCCGAAGGCCCCCCAGGTGGTCCAGGCCGCCCATCGGCGCACGAGCTGCTTGAGGCTCACCAGGTACCCCAGGTGCAGCCCCGTCGCGACCAGGTACACCACGACCGCGAGCTTGAGAATCCAGACGTTCATCTCGCCTCCGCAGAGGGGGCTTGGGCCGGCTCCCCGCCGTGTTCTTCCCCGCCGCACGCCCGGGCCGCCTTCCTCTGGGCCTCTGCCCGGTCCCCCCTCGCCAGGTCCTCCAGGACCCCCGCGTCGATGAGCTCCCGCACCCGGCGCCCCTCCGGGTCCGCCCCCTCGCGTCGCACCGCGGCGGCCAACTCCACCAGGGGCTCCAGGCCGGCGGGCAGGAGCTCCCCGATGCGGTCCCTCACCCAGGCCGCCAGGGCAGGTGACGCGCCTCCCGTCCCCACGGCCACCGCGAGGCGTCCCCGGCGCAGCACGGCCGGCACGTGGAAGCCGCTCGCCTCCGCGTCGTCGGCGACGTTGACCCAGACGCCGCGAGCTGCGGACTCGGCCGCCACGCGCCCGTTCACCTCCCGGTCCGACGTTGCCGCGAAGACCAGTGCCGCGCCCTCCAGGTGTTCCGGCCGGAAGGGACGGCGCTCCCACGCCACCCGCCCCTCCCGCGCCCAGCCCTGGACCTCGGGCGACGCCTCCGGCGCGACCACGGTCACACGGGCGCCGACGGCGAGAAGCCCCCCGACCTTGCGGGTCGCCACCCGCCCCCCCCCGACCACCACGCAGCGGAGCCCCCGAAGCTGCAGAAAGACGGGGTAGGCCTCACGCATCCTGCGCCAGCTCCTCCAGGACGCACGCGAAGACGAGCGGTACCAGGATCTCGTGGGGGCCCGTGAGGTGGTAGCCCCTACCCCCTCCCCCGGTAGGCCGGCCCACGACGTTGGCACTCGGACGGTACTGCCGCAGGAAGTCTAGGTTGGCCGTGGTGAAATGGCGCACCTCGTACCCCAGATTGCGTACCAGGGTAATGGCCTTGAGGAACACCTCTGGCAGGATCACCGCACTACCCACGTTCAGGTACACGCCCCCCTCCAACTCGCGCACCACGGCGCAGAATCGGTGGAAGTCCCGCAGGCTGGCCCCACCGATGGACTCGCCGTCCGCCTCCGGGTGCATATGCACGATATCGGTGCCGAGTGCCACGTGTACGGTCGCCACCACGCCCTGGCGATACGCCGCCGCCAGCAGGCTTCGTTCCCGGAACGGGAGTCCTTCCTCCCAGATCGCCTCCCCCACCGCGCGCCCCAGACCCTGGCCGCGCCGGTGGCCCTCCCGCACCACCCGGTTCAACCACTGTCCCGTCTCGCGGGCCATGCCGAACCGTCCGTCCCCCAACTGGGCGGCCACGTCCTCGGAGGAGTGCCCCCCGAAGGCGAGCTCGAAATCGTGCACGATCCCGGCGCCGTTGAGCGCCACACTGGAAACCAGCCCCCGCTCCATGAGGTCGGAGTACAAGGGCTGCAGTCCCACCTTCAGGTTGTGGGCCCCAAGCCCCAGCGCGACCACCCTCCCTTGCCGATGGGCCCGGGCGACGGCGCAGGCCACGGCGCGAAGGTCCTCGGCCTGTAGGAACGGCGGAAGGCTCTGCAGAAACTCCGCAAAGGTCCCGCCGGGGCGGAAAGGCGGCCGAAAATCCTCTACCCGCACCTTGCTCGGGCGGTCCGCCAGGGGATAGGTGTGCGCCCCTGCAGGGTCCAGGGCGAGTTGGGGATCGAGACGCCGGGCCATCAGCGGCCGCCGTCGGGGTAGAGCACGGCGTCCAGAAGGTCGCAGAAAGCGTGAATCCACGCCACGTGGCACTCCTGAACACGGGGGGTGTCTCGGCTGGGGGCCCGCACCAGGAAGTCGCAGAGGCCGGCCATGGCCCCACCCGCGGCACCCGTGAGGCCGACGCAGGTGCAGCCGGCCTCCCGCGCGGCCGCAAGGGCCCGCAGCACGTTGGGACTCCTACCGCTGGTACTGATCCCCAGCGCCACATCCCCGGGACGGGCGAGGGCCCGAACCTGCTTCTCGAACACCTGCTCGAACCCGAAGTCGTTGCCGATGGCCGTGAGGGCGGAGGTATCGGTGGTGAGCGCAACAGCCGCAAGGGGCGGGCGGTCGATCCGGAAACGGTTCACCAGCTCGGCAGCCAGGTGCTGGGCGTCGGCCGCCGAACCACCGTTGCCGAAGGCAAGCACCTTGCCGCCCCGCCGCAACCGGTCTGCGGTCAGCCGGGCGACGGTCACGAGCTGGGGCGCGGCCTCCTCCGCAAAGGCCTCCAGAACCCGGATCCCCTCCCGAAACCCGCCGCGAACCCGTTCTTCCAAGACGACCTCCGAGGAACCGTCCCCTCTGGATCAAGGCCAAACACGAAGAATAGGGATCGGCCTCGGCCGCTGTCAAGACCCGCTGCCGCGCCTTCAGGGCGCCCCGCCTCCCCCATCCCGGACCGCGCCGCACGCCGCCGTCGCCGGATTTGACACTCTTCTCGGCCCGCCGCTAGACTGAGCGGTTCCTGGACGTCAGAGGGCTGCCGAGGCCGGAACCGATGCGGATCGCCTTGATCACACAGACCGAGCTGCCTCTGCTGCTATTCGACACGCGGGGGGGCGAGGACCAGTGTCTGGTGGTCACCGACGACCAGCGCCTGGCCGGCAAGGCGCGCCGCAGAGGATTTCACGCCGCCACGGGGGACCTCAGCGATCCGGGACTGTACCGGCGCATCAAGGTCTCCCCCCAGGACCGCATCCTGATCCACATCCCCCGGGCGGCACTCCTGCGGCGCTGTCTCCACTCGCTCCTCAAGGACAACGCCGAGACCCCCGTGACGGTCCTCTTGGACCCGGGGGTCGAGCCTCCCGAGCCCTGGCAGGACGAGGTCCTGTTCCTGCCCAGCAGCCGCCTGGGTGCCGTCTGCCTGCGCTCAGAGATGGAGAAGGCCGCCACCCGCCGCTCCCTCTCCGCCATCCGAACGCTCTTCAAGGGGGCGGAGCGCATCCTCCTGCTCGTCCAGGACGACCCCGACCCCGACGGCCTCGCCTCCGCGCTGGCATTGCGCACCCTTCTGGGGAGAAACCGCCTCTCGGCGGTCATCGGCTCCTTCGGAGAGGTGACGCGTCCGGAGAACGTGGCCATGGTGAACCTCCTCGACATCAAGGTCCAGAAGGTCCAGGCAGCGGATCTCGCCGGCTACGACCGGGTGGCCCTTCTCGACGTACAGCCGTTCCACTCGCCCGAGATCCCGACCCAAGTGGATCTGGTCATCGACCACCACCCGCGACGGATCAATTACACGGCCCGCATCAAGGACATCCGGCCCCGCTACGGGGCCACCTCCACGATTATGACCGAGTACCTGCTCGCCTCGGACACGCCCATCTCCTCCCGGCTCGCCACCGCCCTGCTCTACGGTATCAAGACCGACACCCAACTGCTGGGCCGCGACACCACACCGATGGACGTCTCGGCCTTCGCCGGCCTCTATCCCCTGGCAAACCAGGGGCTGCTGCGACGGATCGACCGGCCCCAGTTCCCGCGGGGAGATCTGCCGGCCCTGAGCCTCGCCCTGCAGAATGCCCACATCCTCGACGACATCCTCTTCGCCCACATGGGCCCCCTCACCCGGGAGGACGTGATCCCGTACATCGCGGACTTCTGCCTGGAAATGGAGGGGGTGGAGTGGTCGGTGGTATCCGGTCTCTTCGAGGGACGGCTGATCATCTCGGTCCGGAACTTCGGTGCGACGCGAAGCGCCGGGGAGGTCACCAAGGCCGCCTTCGAAACCTACGGGAGCGCAGGGGGACACAAGGCCATGGCCAAGGCGGTGATTCCCCTGCCCCAGATCCCCACGGACTGTCTCGATCACGAGAACTGGGTGCGCGACCGGTTCCTCGTGGCGCTCTATCAGCAAAAGACCCCGGGCAACGGGTGATGCCGCACACCGCCGAGTCATGAACACGGCCCCTGCGGCGAGCGCCGCAGGGGCCGTGGGTAACGCCCTCCCGGGAGGGGAGTGAGAAGGCCCCCTACTTCTTGACCTTGTCTGCCAGACGCTTCCCGGCCTTGAAGCGGACCGCCTTCCTGGCTTTGATCCGGATGGCCTTGCCGGTCTGGGGGTTGCGCCCCTGCCGGGCCTTGCGCTCGACGGTGGTGAACGTACCGAAGCCCACGAGAGACACCTTCTCCCCCTTCTTCAGGGCCTGTTCCATGGCCGTCAAGGCCCCCGCCAACGCCTTTTCCGCCGTCGCCTTGCTGACGCCGGCGCTCTCCGCCATCTTCCCAACCAGATCCTTCTTGGTCATGCCGTCTCCCTCCTCTCGCAGCGGGCTCCCACAGCCCGTTGGTCCTCCGAGAACCCACCGGTGCCGGGGCACCCCTTCGCGCCCCGATTTCAGACCCGACGACTCGTAACACAGCGTTTGGTGGCGACACAAGAGCCTTTTGAGCTTTTGTGGAGAGCTTTTTGGGCACCGGTGTCGCAGCCGGGGGTTCACGGGCCGACCCGCCCGGGCGTCCGCCGACGCCGTCGGACCCACCCGGCCGTCCTCGCGTACGGCAGTCAAACCCCGAACAGCCGGGAGAAGGGTTCGTCCGGGAAATGACCGGGTACTCGTGTCCAGGGACGACCGGGTGGGCCCGGCCACGCAGGCGGACGGCCGCTCGACGGGAGCAGCCACGCCGGGAGCCGCGATGCAGCGAGGGTTCCGGATGCGGCGCGGGAGCGCACCTACCGTACAGTCCGGGATTGTCCGCCGGAGGGGGCGGGCCCACCCGGTCGTTTACCGGAAGAGCCGGAAAAAGGGACCCGTCGCCCCAAGGCGCCCGGCCGGGGACGGAATCAGGGGGGGAAGGCCGTGGGCCACACGCAAGACGCCCCGGCCGGGGCCGGGGCGTCGATGACGGCGTGGAGCGGGCGACGAGACTCGAACTCGCGACCCTCAGCTTGGGAAGCTGATACTCTACCAACTGAGTTACGCCCGCCGAAGTGGCGCCCATTATAGGCAACGGCCCGGCACTGTCAACATGGTTTCGTTTGCCCCAGGACCGGCCGTCCGGGCAGTGGCCGGGGGCGCGGGGGCCCCTCGCCGCCCCGCGAAAACGCGGCCGTTGGAGGATGCTGGTCTCGTGATACGGCAGCGGGGGGATGGCAGCGAGTTGGACGCGGCTGACGTTTCTGCTAGGCTGCCGCCCCTTCGGGGATCCGTCGCTGCCGTATCGAGTCAAACCACGAATGGAGGAGCCCATGCACCCCCTCGTCCGCACCGCCTTGGCGGCCGCGGCCGTCGCCGCGCTCGCCCACCCCTCCGCTGCGGAGGACGCCGCGTTCCAGGCGCGCGCGGAGGCCAGCTACGTCCACACCAGCGGCAACACCGACACCCAGACGCTCGCAGGGCAGCTCAAGGGCTCGTACGAGCAAGGACTGAACCGCTACTTCCTGCGGGGCGCCGTCCTCTTCGCGGAGACCGACGGTGAGCAGACGTCCAGCCGATGGCTCGCGGACGGCCGCTACGAGCGAAGCCTCACGGAGCGCTTCTTCGCCTTCGTGGAAGCGAGCTACCTCAAGGATACGTTCGCCGGCTTCGACTCGAAGATCCAGTTGGGCCCGGGCGTGGGCTACGACATCCTGAAGACCGAGGCCCAGTCGCTCAAAGGGTTGGCCTCCCTGCTTTACACCTGGGACAATTACACCGACGGTACCGACGACTCCTACGCAACGGCGAAGCTCGCCGGTGATTATGCTTGGCAGATCCTGGAGAACCTGGCCTTCAAACAGTATGTGGATTACCTGGTCTCCCTGGAGGATGCGGGACTCTACTTCCTCCACTCCCAGACCGGGCTCGAGGTCAAGGTCAACAGCAACATCTCCCTCGGCCTGAGCTACCTGGTCGCGTACCAGAACGATCCGCCGGAGGGTGCGAAGAACACGGACCGGACCTTTCTCACGTCCCTGATCGTCGATTTCTGAGTTCCGAAGGATCGGCGGCGGCCCCCCCGGCAGGTCAGGACACGCGGGGGGGGCCGCCGTTCCCTCGCGGGGCCGGGCCACCCCTCCCGGCGCCGCGGTCCCCTCACAGCCAGTTCTTCCTTCGGAACACGAGAAGCATCCCCCCCCCCAGCACGACCATGACCCCCCAGAGGGCCGGATACGCCCAGCGCCACCCGAGCTCCGGCATGTGCTCGAAGTTCATGCCGTACACCCCGGCGATGAAGGTCAGGGGGATGAACACGGTGGCGACGACGGTCAGAACCTTCATGATCTCGTTCATCCGGTTGCTGACGCTGGTCAGGTAGATGTCCAGGTACCCGGAGAGCACGTCCCGGAAGCTCTCCACCGTGTCGATCACCTGGATGGAGTGGTCGTAGATGTCCCGGAAGTACGGGCGGGTCGAGGGGGCGATGAGCTCCGACTCGCTGCGTTCCAAGTTCGAGAGGAGCTCCCTCAGGGGCCAGACCCCCTTGCGCAGCGCCACCATGACCCGCTTGAGGTCGTGGATGGCCTTCAGGGTCTCGGGTCCCGGTTTCTGGAGCAGGGCCTCCTCCAGGTCCTCGAGCTGGTCCTCCAGGGCCTCGAGGGCCAGGAAGTAGTGATCGACCACCACATCCATGAGGGCGTGGGCGAGGTAGTCGGGTCCCTGGCGCCGCATCCGCCCCTTCCCGGAACGGATGCGCTGGCGCACGGCCTCGAAGACGTCGCCGGGACGCTCCTGGAACGTCACGACATACCGCGGCCCGAGGATCAGGCTCACCTGCTCGGTGTCCAGGCGCGCGGCCTCGGCGTCGTAGCGGATCATCTGGAGCACCACGAAGAGATGGTCGTCGTAGATCTCGGCCTTCGGCCTCTGTCGGGTGTTGACGATGTCCTCCTGGACCAGGGGATGAAGGCCGAGCGCCGAGCCCACCCGGGCCACGGCGTCCACGTCGTGGACGCCGCACACGCGGATCCAGCTCACGGCCGGGGTCTCCAGGCACGCGGCGACCTCCTGCATCCCGGCGAGGGCGCGCTCCTCGAATCCGTCGGGCCCATACTCCAACAGGGAAACGGTGGAGGGGCCGGCTGCCGGCTCCCCGATGTGCACGAGGGTCCCGGGCGGCAGGCCCGTCTTGGCCGATCGCTCCCGAACCGCGCTCATCGGCCACCCCCTCTGCGGCTCCCGGAGGCCCGGCCGACGAGCCGCACCCGCACTTCCCCCGTCGCGACGGAGGTCTCCGAACGGGTGGGCTTGCGCCCGACCGCCCCCCCCTGGAAGGGGACCATGTCCACCCCTCGGCGCACCTCGGAGTGGCCCTCCCCGCCGGTGTCCCGGAAGGGTCGCCGCAGATTCCACGGGTGGAGCGCCTTGTGCCCGGTCTCGTCCACGACGGTCTCCTCCTCCTCGAAGCAAACGTGCGCCCCCTCGAGCCACGTTCGCCGGGCCCGCTCCAGCGCCTCCCCTCGTTCGACCCGGGCGCCGGTCCGGCTCTCGAGCGCCGCGTCGGCGGCGAAGTGCCCGGCCGCCCCGCGCCGATCCTGGTCTTCCCAAGCCCGGTCCCGGCGCTGCGGCAGAGCCAGAATCTCGCCACGGGCCGACGGACGTGCCGTCAACGTCGCGTCTCCCCCCGCGTGCCCCCCGTCCCGGAGCCTTGCCCGCCGCGGGGCCGCACCCCGAGGATCAAGAGGGCCGATACCCAGCACAGGGCACCCAGGTACAGGCAGGGCAAGAGCGGGTCCCCGCCGCCCCGGTCGAGGAGCAGCCCGCTGACCCACGGGCCCAGGAGCCCCGAAAGGAACCCGTAGGCTGTGAACACCAGCCCAAGGACCGACCCGAAGTGGGCCGCGCCGAAGCACTCCACCGCGAGGGGGGCCGAGACCGTGAAGAGGGTGCCGAACGCCACCCCGACCCCCGCCGCGAGGATCGCCGTGGCGCCCACGGTGTCCACCGCGGGAAGTCCGAAGTAGGCGGCCCCGGCGCCGAGGAACGCGACACACAGGACGGGCCGACGGCCCACCCGATCGGAGAGCAGGCCCACCACCACCCGGCTGCCTCCGTTGGCCAGATTGAAGCAGGTGAGCACGAAGACGGCTCCGGCCAGGGAAGCCCCGCGGGCCAGCCCCAGGGGCACCGCCAGCGTCACCATGGCGATCCCCGCCGCGCCCTGCAGGGCCCAGGTCGACCAGAGGAGCCAGAAAGCCCGCGTGCGGACGATCTCGGCGAGACTCCGGGGTACGGAGGCATCCGAGGGCGCGGGCCGTCCCCCGGGGGGGAGGGGCGGCGCCACCCCCCTCGCCGCCGCCCCGCCGGCCACCAGGACGAGAATCGCCAGCGCGTAGTGGGCCGCCCCGTACCCGAACCCGGCCACCGCCCAGCCCAGGGCCGGTGCGGCGAGGGCCGCAGAGCCCGCGAAACACAGGTTCAGGACCCCGGAGGCCAGACCCCTCTGCCGGGGAAACCAGAGTTGCACTGCGGTCAGACTGGGCAGGTAGACCAGGCACGACGCGGTTCCCACGGCAAAGCCCCATGCATAGAGGCTCCAGGCCCCGGAGGGGGCCGCCGTCAACAGGAGGCTCGCCGCGGTCAGCGCCTCGCCCGCGAGGACGAGACGCCCGGTGCCCAACCGCGCCTGCAGGCGCCCCACCGGCAGCATGAAGGCGCCCACCGCAGCGAGGACGAAGAACAAGGTGCCCCCCACGGCGGCCCGACTCAACCCCAGGGCCTCCTGCCAGTGGGGGCCCATGACCCCGGGGTACCCGAAGATCAGGGCTCCCGGCCACGCGACGGCCAGGCAGGCTGCACCGAGGGCTCGGAGCCCGGCTCGCCGAGAGACCGCCGGCGGCCCTGACGGGCCGGCTGGGAGGATGGACACGGGGGCCTTCAGCCTCTGCCCTCTTCCAGGGGCTTCAACCAGTAGACCATGGGCTTCGGGGTCTCTGCCTCCTCGTCCAGGTCCCGCCAAGAGAGCTCCGCGCGCAGGTCCGGGCGGAGGGTGTAGCCCAGACGCATCCAGATCCCGTCGAGGGGGGTGTACCCGGGAGGGCGGCGCGGGTGGTCGGCAGGACGTTCCACCGCGCAGAAAACGGACCACGAGAACCCCAACCTCCGGGCGTGGGCCTCCCTCTCGGCAAAGAACGCCCGATACATCCCCCGGCCCCGGTAGGGGCGAAGCAACACCGACTCGGCGCAGTAGAAGACGGTCTCGAGGTCGAAGCCCCCCTCCAACAACGGCTGCTGGAGCCCCTCCGCCTCATCCGCCAGGGGCATGCCGGTGGAGGCCCCCACGAGGCGGGCGCCGTCGAGAACCCCCACCACCACGCTCCCGGCCGAGCGGGACAGGTGCCGGAGATAGCGCTGCTCGTATTCCAGGCTGCCGTCGTAGAGGTAGGGAAACTCTCGGAAGACGGTGATGCGGAGCCGCGCAAGGTCCGAGATGAGGGGGTGCACCCTCTCCCCCGAGAACGCCTCGACGCGAAGCGGGTGTGTCACGGCAACTCCCTCCTCGGGGCCCCCCGGGAGATGACCGGTTCCCCCATCGGGGATCGACCGGCCCAGGCGCGCGTCAAGGTAGGCGAGCCTGGCGGCTCCCGTCAAACCCGCGTTGTCTCTACCTGGCCGGCTTGGCGATGACGCCCGGCCCAGGCACACTGTGTAGCAGCTCTCCCCTTGCCACCCCGAGAGGAACGCCGCCATGAGCACGCCGACCCCCGCCGCCCCTGCCTCGGACAGGATTCGCCTGGGCATCAGCTCGTGCCTCCTGGGGGAGGCCGTCCGATACGACGGCCAGCACAAGCTCGACCGCTATCTGCGAGACACCCTGGGCCGCTACGTGGAGTGGGTTCCCGTCTGCCCGGAGGTGGAGTGCGGCTTCCCGGTACCCCGGGAGGCGATGCGGCTGGTGGGCGACCCGGAGCACCCCCGCCTGGTCACCCAGCGCACGGCGGTGGACCACACCGAGCGCATGCTCGCGTGGGCCCGCCGGAGAGTGTGCGAGTTGGAGGCCGAGGACCTGTGCGGGTTCGTGTTCAAGAGCGGGTCCCCCTCCAGCGGCATGGAGCGGGTCAAGGTGTACACCGACGGGGGGATGCCCGAGAAAGTCGGAGTCGGGCTCTTCGCCCGGGCCCTCATCGATTCCTTTCCTTTGCTCGCGGTGGAGGAGGAAGGCCGTCTCCACGACCCCGTGCTCCGGGAGAACTTCGTCGAGAGGATCTTCGCGTACCGCCGCTGGCGCCGAACCGCGGCCCAGGGACGGAACCGCGGGACGTTGATGGACTTCCACACCCGCGAGAAGTTCCTCGTCCTCTCCCACAGCCCCCGGCACTATCAGGCCCTGGGCCGACTCGTGGCGGCCGCCAGGGAGTACCCCACCGAGGAGCTCTACCGCCGGTACGAGGAGCTTCTCGTGGACGCCCTGCGCCTCAAAGCCACGCCAAAGAAGAACGCCAACGTCCTCCAGCACGCCCTCGGCTACTTCAAGAAGCAGCTGACCCCCGGAGAGAAGGCGGAGCTCCTGGAGGTCATCGACCAGTACCGCACCCAGCTCGTGCCCCTTGTCGTACCGGTCACGCTCATCAACCACTACGTGCGCAAGTACGACCAGTCCTACCTCAAGCTGCAGACCTACCTGCAGCCCCACCCCGTCGAGCTCCAGCTCCGAAACCACGTCTAGATCCCGTCCCGTTCACCACGCGACGGGCAGTGGGGACGGCCTGCCCCGCCGTTTCCCAAGGGAGGCCGATTGCCGCGGCCCCTGCCGGCCGCTTCCCGGTCCCCCGGGGCGTCTCATCGCTCCCCCGGGTTCGGCCGGCAACCAGGCGCGACGACGACACCCTCCCCTTCGCAGGCGATGCCGTACAACCACCACCGGCCCCGCTTTCTTTCCCCCCGGCGGGCCCGGCGCTCGAAGTACAGCGTGAACACCTCGCCGGTCGCTGCGATCACCTCGAACCAATGCCGCCGCACGTACCGTTCCCCGCTGCCGTGGACGCAGGCTCCGGTCTCCCGCCAGGTGCGGCGCACCCGGGCGACGTCGATGGCGACGTCCCTCCAGAGAAATCGCAGGGGCAGGCCCGGCGCCCCCGCGGCCAGGCAGGACGTGTCCGCGGTGCGCGACAGCGGCCGAAGCCGTTCCCCCACGAAGCGAACCGACACCGCGGTTCCTTTCTCCCCCCCGGCCCTCGCCGCAGGGCAACCTCCCGCCCCGGGTTGTACGCGGCAACACCCCCCTCGCACGCCTCGGCGGAACCCTCCGCCTCGAGACGGCCCAGCTCCCGCTCCGGGACCTCGAGCTCCAGGAGGGCCAGGTTCACCCGGTCCTCGGCCCGCCCCAGGGCGGCCTCCATTTCCTGGAGGATCTCCCTTTCCAGCTCCCGGTGGGACGGGTCCACGTTCACACTGCGGCGCAGGCGGTCCAGGTGGGGGCTCTCGAACCCCTGGTCGGTCAGTTCCCTGACCAGGGGTTTCGACGGCGGCGGGGCACGCACCCCGCGCCGTCAGGGCTGGAACCAAGCGGACCGGTGGAGGAGGTCCGAGGCCTCCATCCTCCCGGCCCGGTAGAGCCGGCAGTCCATCGTCTCGAAAGCCACCCGCCCCTCCCCGTCCCGGGTGACCAGGTGCACCCACAGGCGGTGGGAGCCGAAGTCGCTCTTGAGGGTGCCCTCCCCGGCCAGAAACGCCAGGGCCAGAAGATCGGCGGCGTCTCGATCCTCCCCCCACTCCAGCCACACCCGCAGATCCCAGCGGCCTTCCCGGGAGCGCTGGGCGTCCAGCGCCCGGACGACGTCCGCGTCCTTCACCGGGAAGCCCAGGTCCTTCGAGACCCACTGGACGGTCTGCCCGAGCTCCCCCAGGGACCAGCTCCGGGCAGGAACCCGATCCAATACGGCCGTGAGGCGGGACTTCTGCCCGTGGTCCAGATCGGTGGCCCGGTTCACCGCCTGGGCGTAGCGCTCCGCCAGGGCGCTGACGGGGGCAGCCTCCGCCTGCCGCTCCGGGCGGGGCGCCGCAAACCAGACGAAGCCGGCGTGGACCGCGACGCTGGCAGCCACGCACAAGAGGAAGATCTTTCGCTCCCAGGTGTCCAGGGGCGGAATCAGTGCACGCATCGCTCCCTCAGGAATACAAGTGACAAGAAACGCTTCGTCCCGCCCCCGGGGACATCGGGGGCGGGACCTCCTCGGAGCACAACCCCCATGCCCGCGGGCAGCGGGGGTGGAAAGGGCAGCCCGGGGGAGGGTCGAGGGGGCTCGGCACGTCGCCTTCCAGCACCCGGAGCTCCCTTCCGGTCTCGGCGCCCGTCGGCAGCACCGCCGCGAGAAGCGCCTGGGTGTACGGGTGGAGGGGCGCCGCGAAGAGCCCCTCGGTGGATGCGAGCTCCACGATCCTCCCCAGGTACATGACGGCCACCCGGTCGGCCACGTGCTCCACCACCCGCAGGTCGTGGCTGATGAACAGATAGGTCAGGCCACGCAACCTCTTCAGGTCCTGCAACAGGTTGAGGATCTGGGCCTGGATCGAGACGTCGAGGGCCGATACGGGCTCGTCCGCCACCAGCAATCGGGGCTCGACCGCCAGGGCGCGGGCGATGCCGATCCTCTGCCGCTGTCCTCCGCTGAACTCGTGGGGATACGCCAGGGCCGCCTCCTGGGGCAGCCCCACCTGGGCCAGCAAGCCCTCCACCCGGCCTCGCCTCTGCGCCCGCGTCCCGATCCGATGGATGGCGAGCCCCTCGCCCACGATGTCCCGCACCTTCATCCGGGGGTTCAGGGATGCGTACGGATCCTGGAACACCATCTGGACCTCCCGGCGGAACCGGCGCACCCCGGCGGCGTCCAGCCCCCAGAGGTCCTGCTCTCGGTAGCGTATCGTACCCCGGGTGGGTTCCTCCAGCCTAAGCAGCAACCTCGCGAGGGTGCTCTTGCCGCAGCCCGACTCCCCCACCAGGGCGAGGGTCTCCCCCTGCTCCACCTCGAGGTCCAGGCCCTCCACGGCCCGGAGCCAGCGCTTGCGCCCCAGGAGGCCCCCCCCCACGGGATAATGACGGCTGACGCCCCGGATCTCAAACACGGCGTTCCACCCGGATACAGCGGACGCGGCGGCCCGGAAGCACCTCCGCGAGTTCGGGCAGCGCCGCGGCGCAGGGGTCGGCAGCCAGGGGACACCGGTCCCGGAAGGGGCACCCGGAGGGGACCCGGGAGGGGTGGGGAACATTGCCCGAGATCGCCTGCAGTCGGCCTCCCCGGCCGACCCCGGAAGCCCCCGGCACGGATCCCAGGAGGCCCCGGGTGTAGGGATGCAGGGGGGAGGCGAAGAGGTGGCGCGTCGTGCACTCCTCGACCACGTGGCCCGCGTACATCACCGCCACCCGTTCCACGTTTTGCGCCACCAGTCCCAGGTCGTGGGTGATCAGCAACAACGCCATGCCCAGCTCTCGGCGCAGCCGTCCCAGGAGCGCCATGATCTGCGCCTGGATGGTCACGTCCAAGGCGGTGGTGGGCTCATCGGCAATCAGGAGCCGCGGCCGGCACGCCACGGCGATCGCGATCATCACCCGCTGCCGCAGCCCCCCGGAGAGCTGGGAGGGGTACGCCCCCAGGCGCTCCTCCGGGGCCGGTATGCCCACCTCCCGCAGGAGCTCCAGGCACCGGCCTCGCAGCTCGGCTCGGGGGAGCTTTCGGTGGGCGGTGAGCGCTTCCGCCAGCTGATACCCCACCGTGAACACCGGGTTCAGGCTGGTCATCGGCTCCTGGAAGACCATCCCCACCTCCCGCCCCCGAACGCTTCGGAGCGCCCGGCTGCTCAGGGACGTGAGGTCCCGGCCGTCGAAGAGGACCCGGCCGCCGGTCACTCGGCCGGGGGACGGGACGAGGCCGATCACCGACAGGGCGGTCACGCTCTTTCCACACCCCGACTCCCCCACCAGGGCCAGGGTCTCTCCCCGCTTCAGGGAGAGGCTCACCCCCCGCACCGCGGCCAGCTCGCCGGCCGACCCGGCTCCGGGGAACGCCACCCGAAGGTCCTCCACACACAGCAGCGGCCTGTCGTTGCCCATCACGCGTCCGGCTTCGGGTCGAGGGCTTCCCGGAGGGGCTCGCCCCGCAGGTTGTAGCCCAGCACCGTGGCGAAGATCGCCGGCCTCGGGAACACGGCCACCCGCCATCCCACCCGGAGGTTGTCCCTTGCCTGGGCCGACAGGTTTCCCCAGCTGGGTCGGGGAGGCAGGACCCCGAGACCGGGGAACGACAGGCTCGACTCCACCAGGACCGCACCTCCCACCCCAAGCGTGGCGCAGACGCGCACCGGGGCCGGGGCGTCGGGCAGGGGGTGCCGGAACAGGATGCGCAGGTCTCCGGCGCCCTGCACCCGCGCGGCCGGCACGAGCTCCCTGCCCTCCGGTCTCAGAGCCTCGGCCCGCGCCCTGCGGCAGGCGCGCGTCCAGCCTATCCGGGTCCAACGCCGAGAAAAGGCCCTCAGAGAACAACCTGCGGCGCGGCCAGGCGCTCCTCGAGAAAGGTGCCGGCCGCCTCCCCGACCTGGGCCTCCCGACGAAAGAAGAAATGATCCGCACCCGAGACCGCGACCCGGCGCTTGGGCTCGGCGGCGCCCGCGAACCAGGCTTCCAGGAGGGGCACAGGACAGTGCTCGTCCCGGGTTCCCGCGACCACCAGCTTGGGTATCGGGCACCTCGGGGCCTCGGCCATGGGAAAGGCTGCCAGGGGGGGTGCCACGAGGACCAAGGCCCGCACACGGGAGTCCGCGCAGGCCGCACGCAGCCCCACCGCCCCCCCGAAGGAGTACCCTGCCACCGCCAGGCGCCTCGGGTCCACCTCCGGGCGGAAGGACAGGACATCCAGCGCGGCCCCCACGTCCTCCACCTCCGCCTCCCCGGCCCCGTGTCGGCCTTCGCTGCGCCCCGTCCCTCGGAAGTTGAACCGGAGCGTCGCGATTCCCCGGGCCACGAGCGCTTGGGCCAGGCCCAGGACCACGGCGTTGTCCATGGATCCCCCGTAGAGGGGATGGGGGTGGCATAGAGCGACGCCGGGGGCCGGCCCTTCGGCGGGAAGCCACAGGGCACCCTCCAGAACGAGCCCGCCGCAAGAGAACCGGATGCTCTGCTCGCCTCTCACGACGCCTCCGGTACCCTGATCTCTCCCCGCAGGCTCACGACGGCATGCCCGCCCACCACGGCCGAGCGAGGCTCACCGGGCTCACCGTCCACCACCACCCGTACCTCCCCCGGCCGATCGCAGGCCTCCCCTTGAAGGAGCCGAAGGGGAACCCGGGGCCGCACGACCCGGTGCCGCAGCAGGTAGGCGCCCAGGGCACCGGAGGCGGAGCCCGTGACCGGGTCCTCGTCCACCCCGGCGGCCGGCGCGAAGTCGCGGCAGTGGAGGGTGTCGCCCTCCTCCACGAAGAGGTGGGTGGTGAGCACGCCGAGCTCCCGGTTCAGGGCCGCCAGAGCCCGGAGGTCGGGCATGAGGCCGTCGAGGGCCTCGCCCCCCACCAAGGGAACCAAGAGGTGCCACAGGCCCGTGTACGCGAGTTCCAGCGGCAGGTCGGAACGCAGATCCTCCGGGTTGAGCCCGAGCACCCCAAGGATGCCGTCGGCCGGCTCCCCACACGGCCGAAACGCCGGCGGCGCCTGGGTCATGTCCACCCGAAGCCCCTCCGGGGTGCGGACGAGATCCACGGAAAGTGACCCCACCCCCGTCTCCACCCGCACTCGGGCGAGGTCTCGCGGCACCGGCACCTCCCCGAGCTCGGCCAGCAGGGCCATGGCGGCCAACGTGGCGTGCCCGCAGAACGGGACCTCCTGGGTCGGGGTGAAGTAGCGCAGAGCCAGGTCGGCCTCGCGGGACGGGAGCACGAAGGCCGTCTCGGAGGAGTGAACCTCTCGGGCGATGGCGAGCATCTGGTCCGGGCCCAGGCCCCGGGCGAAGGGAACCACCCCTGCCGGGTTGCCCCGGAGCGGCTCCTGCGTGAAGGCATCGACCACGTAGATGGGCCGTCTCGGCATGACCACCCTCCCCATGAGAATCCCGCGCACACGCGCCGCCGTCCAAAGGACAGCCGGGATGCTCCCCCCGGTGCCCGAGAGGGTACCATTGCCCGGGTCGGCCCGCGACCCCTGCGCAACCCGTCAGCAGAGGAACGCCGCCAGGGGGGGTCCTCCATCGGCAGGGGCGATACCGTGTGCCTCAGACCCTGGCGCCTTCCGATTTGTCCCTCGGCGGGCGAGAGTGTACCCTCGGCGTAGCCGGGGAACGACCCGTCCGGTGCGGATGCCTCCCCAACTTCTTGCCAGGATGCCGCCGGTGCTCTTCGACCTCCACGTCCACACCGCCCACTCGGCGTGCAGCTCGCTCGCCGAAGACGACCTCCTGCGCCACGCCCGACGGCGGGGGCTCGACGGGGTCTGCATCACGGACCACGGCACCACCGCCGTCCGGCACCAGGTGGCCGAGGGCGTTCAGGAGGACGGCCTGTGCGTCCTGATCGGCGTGGAGCACAGCACCCCCGACGGCGACTTCCTGGTCTTCGATCCCTCCCCGAACTTCCCGCCCGACCTCCCGGCCCGGGACCTCTTGCGCGGCGTCGGGGAGGCGGGAGGCGTCGCGGTGGCCGCCCACCCATGCCGGCTGGGACGGCCCGTTGGCGAGCACCTGTTCCGCGAGGGGTTGTGCCGCGTCGTGGAATCGATCAACGGCCGGAGCACCCGCGAGGAGCTCCAAAAGGTACAGCGTCTACTGGACCGCTACCCCCTCGTCACGTGCGGGGGAAGCGACGCCCACTGCGCGGAGGAACTGGGCCGCGTCGTGACCCGCTTCGACGTTCCGATCCGTTCCCAAGCGGACCTCGTCCGGGCCTTGGCGGGCGGGTTGTGCCGCCCCCTGCGGGGCACTCCCGGCACCGGAGCTCCCGTTCCCCTGGCGCCGGCGGCCTGAGAGCCTGTGAAGGGATCGTCGCGCGCAGACCGGCTAGTGCAGGGTGCGCGTGGGCGAACGACGAGACAGGGCAGGTCGATCGGCGAGGAGGGCGCAGGTGCACAGCGAAGCGATCCGGTCGCGAAGCAGGTGGTCTCGCAGGCTCTGAGCCATTCCGGCCCGGTGCGCCGGTACCCCCAAGGCCGCCGGGAGACTCCCCGGACACCGACATCGTACCCCCGGCGGCGCCCGTGTTATCTTCGGTGGACGAGGGAGGTGGCCGGTGCCGCGAAAATGCATGCTGATCCTGCTGGACGGGGTCGGGGATCACGCCCACGAGTCCCTGGGGCACAAGACCCCGCTCCAGGCCGCCGACACGCCCGCCCTGGACCGCTTGGCCACCCTGGGAGCGAACGGGCTGTATCACCCCGCGGCCCTCGGCCAGGCTCTGCCGAGCGAGCTCGCCCACTTCGCGATGTTCGGCTACGACCCGGAGGACTTTCCGGGACGAGGCCCCCTGGAGGCCCTGGGAGCGGGCGTGGACGTTGGCCCGGATGACGTGGCCGTCCTGGCCCACTTCGCGTGCCTCTCGGACCGGGGGGGAGAGTTGTGGCTGGACCTGGACGCTCCGGAAGCGGACGAGGGCGAGGCCCGGGCGCTGGCCGCGGCGGTGGGCGCCTTCGAGACCGAAGGCGTGGAGATCCGCTTCGCCCGCACCCAGGGAACTCACGGCGTCCTCATCCTGCGGGGCGGGGTCTCCCCCTTCGTGACGGACACCAACCCCATGCGGACGGAGTGCCCGATCCCGGAGGTCCTGCCGTGGGGCATCCATACGGCGGATCCCGAAACGCGCAGGGCGGCACGGGCGCTCAAGCGGTTCCTCGTGTGGGCCCACGGCCGGCTGAAGGACCACCCCGTGAATGCCCGACGAGCCCAGGCCGGGCTTCCTCCTCTCACGGGACTGGTCACGCAGCGCGCCGGCCGCCTCAAGCCGATCCGCCCCTTCCGGCAGCAGAACGGCCTGCGGGGTCTGTCCCTCGCCTCCGCCCCCGTCTACTGGGGCCTCTGTGCCCACCTGGGACTCGATGTCCGAAGGGTGGCAGACACGGAGGACCCCGGGTGGGACCTGGCGGAGCGGCTGCGCTTGGCCCGAGAGGCGCTCCCCCGTTACGACTTCATCCACGTGCACACAAAGGCACCGGATGAAGCGGCGCACCGGAAGGACCCTCTGGCGAAGCGGGCGGTGATCGAGTCCTTGGACCGGGCCATCGGTGAGGCCCTGGGGGCCCTGGCCGAGGAGCCCGACCTCCTCCTGGCGGTGACCGCGGACCACTCCACCCCGAGCTCCGGGCCCCTGGTCCACTCGGGCGACGCCGTCCCCCTCGCGTTGTTCGGCCCTGGGGTACGGCGCGACGCCGTGACCCGTTACGACGAGGTGAGTGCGGCCCAGGGGGCGCTGGGCTGTGTCCGCGGCAAGGAGCTCATGTACCTCGTCCTGAACCACCTGGGTCTGTCCAAGCTCGCGGGCACCCGGGACACGCCCTGGGACCAGCCCTACTGGCCGGGGGACTATCAGCCCTTTCGCCTGGAGTAGCCGAGTCGGTTCACACCTCCTCGGCGAAGGCACGTGGAGACCGGGGCACCAAGGTGCTCCTCTGGTCGCGAGGAGGGGTCGCCGAGACGGCCCCCGTGCACGTTTCCTCCGGACGTCTCCCCAGTCCTGGAAGTTCCCGGTGTCTGGGAGTCCCCTCGTTGCGTAAACCGGCTTGGCCCGGCCCGATCTCCCGAGGAACGCTGCTGATGGGCGCACAACGCGACGATGCCCCCTACGATGTCGGGGTGATCCACGGCCGCTTCCAGGTGCTGCACCGCGACCACCTGCGCTACCTCCTCGCGGGGCGGGCGCTCTGCCGCCAGCTGGTCGTCGGGGTGACCAACCCCGACCCCACCCGTTCCCGCGACCGGGGAGCCGACCCGCACAGGACGGCGCCGCAGGCCAACCCCCTCACTTACTACGAGCGCCAGCTCATGGTGCGAGCGGCCTTGGAGGCCGCGGGCGTACCGACCGCGGCCTTCGCCGTGGTCCCGCTGCCCATCGACGTCCCCGAGCTGTACCGCTACTACGTGCCGCTGGACGCGGTCTTCTTCCTGACCATCTACGACGCGTGGGGCAGGCAGAAGCGGTCCCTCTTCCAAGGCCTCGGGCTCCGGACCCACGTACTCTGGGAGGTCTCCCCCGAGCAGAAGGGCCTCAGCGCGAGCCAGGTACGAGAGCGGATGATCCGTGGCGAGCCGTGGGAACCCCTGGTCCCCCCGCCGGTCGCAGACCTGATGAAGGAGTGGGACATCCCCGGCAGGCTGCGCGGCCTCCGGGGGGTCCGCTGAGGCGGGGACCGGGGCGCGCCCCAGGCTGCGCCGCGTCACCGCGCACCCCGGCTGCGGCTTCTCCACTCCCCGACGTACACGAAGTCGCCGAGCTCGGAGGCGTCGTCGTTGGCCGCATTGGCCGCGACGTGCAGGCTGACCTCCCCCTCGGCCTCCGCCGGGGCCTCCCACCGCACGATCCACCGGGCGATGCCGTCCGCCGCCACCGGGCTCCCCTCTCGCCCCTGCCGTGCGTACTGCACGCCGGAGGCGTCCTCCACCACCCCTACTCCCTCCTCCCCACCGGAGAGGTGCCCGGCCTGTTGCCCCGCACGGGTGCCCCCGGAGAAGCGCACGGTCAGTTGGAACCCGGCCCGCGCCGTTCCCGGACGGGCCACGGTGACCCCCACCTCGTAGCGGGCCCCGGGCTCGAAGGCCTCCGGAAAGCCCTGTACCTCCAAGCGCCCCGCCGAATCGTCGAGCACCTGGTCGAAGTGGCACACGTGGCACGTCGGCTCCCCGAAGCCGCCCGAATATCCTGGCGGAGGACCGTCCACGTACGCGGCGGCGAACCCGCCCGACAGCAAGAGGGAGGCGACCACGGCCCCGACGGCCTCCAGCCGCCTCACTCCCCTTTCCTCCCTACGGCAGCCGAGCACGTCCGATCGTGTTCTCATCGGTCCCGAACCAGAGCTCCCGCGTCTTCCCGTGGAAGAACATGTGCCGCACCGAACCGGCTCCACTGGGGATGTCCGTGTGGCTGAAGAACTCCTCCGTCGCCGGGTCGAAGCCTACCAGGCGGTTCGGGCGCAGCCCCGTCTCCACGAACCACAGCCGCCCCCGGTCGTCTGCCGCCATGGCGTAGGGACGCGAGCCCTCACCCCCGGGGGCGCGCCACTCCCGCACCGCCCCGCTCGCGGGGTCGAGACGGCCCAGGAACCCCTGGGCGTAGTCCACGTACCAGACCCCACCATCGGCCGTCACGTCGAGGCGCCGGGGCCGTGCGGACTCCCGGGGCAGCGGGACCTCCCGCAGGGCCATCGTTCCCGGGTCCACGCTGCCGAGCTTGTGGCTCCCGAATGCGACGAACCAGGGGCGCCCCGCTCCGTCCGCGACGATGCCGTACGGGCGAGCTCCCGGTGTGGGGACCTGCACGAGCCGCACGCTCCCGCTGCCCGGCGCGAGCCTGCCCACGAAGTTCCCGCCCTGGACCGTGAACCAAATGTCCCCTGCCGGGTCGAAGGCCAGGGTGTGCGGGTCGCGGGCGGCCGGGTCGGGCATGGGGTACTTGACGATCTCCCCGCTGCGCGGGTCGAGTCGGCCGATGTGGGCGGCCCGGTTGCCCGCGTACCACACCGTCCCTTCCCGGTCGATGAGGAGGTTGTGGGGGCCCGTCCCCGGTTCGAGGGCATACCGCCGAAACTCCCCGGTGCCGGGGAGGAGGTACGCCACATAGTCGCCCCTCTGCCCCACGAACCAGACTCTCCCCTCATCATCCACGTAGGGATCTCTCGGTCGCGTGGCCTCCCAGGGTACGGGCCACTCGTTGATCTCCACGGGCTGCGGCTGCCCGGCCCACGAAAGGCCGGCGACCGCGGCCGCTACGGCTACGGATATGTATCTCATCGGAATCCCTCCCGGACGCATCCTGCCTCTTGGGTTGACGTGTACGCCTCAAACCTATCCACCCCGGACCCGATCGGCCAGTGCCGGCTTCACCCCCCGGGAAGGAATCGGGTAAGCTGATTTGCTCTCGATCCCCACGGCCGAACGTTCGCCTGGGCCCCGCGCGGGGCCCCTGGGCGAGGAGATGCGACATGGCTTGGTTCGTGCTCAGCTTCCTGATCGTCTACAGCGCCATGCACGCCGTCGTGCTGCGCGGCGTCTATCCGCTCCTGACGGGCCACCCCTTCCTGCCGGCGCTGGCGGGCCTGTGGATGGCGGCCATGGTGGTGTCCCCGATCCTGGTCCGCCTGCTGGACGGTGCCGGCCACGAGCAGACCGCCCGGGCCGTGGCGTGGATCGGGTACGGCTGGATGGGCCTCCTCTTCCTGGCGTTTTGTCTTTTCGCGATCCTGCAGGCCCTGGACCTCCTGGCCCTCGCACTCGGCAGGGCGCTGCCGGCCCTGTCGGGCCTCACGCTGCGCACCGCGACAAGTGCGGCGGCGTGCCTCCTGGTCACCTCGGCGGTGGGGATCTACGGGTTCTTCGAGGCCGCGAACCTGCGGGTCGAGACCGTGCGACTCACGACCGAGAAACTGCCCCCGGGCATCGACGAACTGCGCATCGCACAGGTGTCGGACCTGCACCTGGGGCTCGTCCACAGGGACGAGGCCCTGGCACCGGTCATCTCCGCGGTCCGGGAGCTCGAACCCGACCTGCTGGTGGCCAGCGGGGACATCGTCGATGCCCAGATGGACCACCTGGAGGCGCTGACCGCCCTGTGGCAGCGCCTGGACCTCCCGCTCGGGAAGTTCGCCGTCACCGGAAACCACGAATACTACGCCGGGCTCGAA
Organism: Deferrisomatales bacterium; assembly: GCA_033551855.1. Classification (GTDB taxonomy): domain Bacteria; phylum Desulfobacterota; class Deferrisomatia; order Deferrisomatales; family JACRMM01; genus JBFLZB01. The sequence continues at coordinate 19,295 of JAWSUI010000011.1, read as the reverse complement.
CAGGGCCTGGACTTCCTCGTCCGGAGCGGCTTCACCGTCCTGCGGAACGAGGCGGTGACCGTGGCGGACACCCTCGTCGTCGCCGGGGTCGATGACCCCGCCGGGAGCCGCACCCCGGACGACGCCGCGGTGCTGGGCCCGGCCGACACGGGCACACTCTTCACCGTCCTGCTCAAGCACCGGCCCTGGGTCTCGGAGACCGCCACCGGGCTCTTCGACCTCCAGCTCTCCGGCCACACCCACCGGGGTCAGATCTTCCCCTTCCACTTCTTCGTCCGGAAGGCCTACCCGTACTTCGCGGGGCTGTACCCGCTGTCAAACGGGGCACACCTGTATGTGAGCCGCGGCACCGGCACCTGGGGCCCGCCCATGCGGGTGCTCGCCCCCCCGGAGGTGACGCTTTTCGTGATCGCGCGGCCGTAGGGTCTCGACCCGCCGGCCGGCACACCGCCGCGCATCACCGCCGTGGGGGCTCCGCAGCGGAGCGCCTTCACGAGGTCCCGCGACCCCGGGCGCGTGCTTCGCGCGCCCATTGCCCTTTTCCCTCGGCGCGCTACCTTGTCTCCCCACGGGAGGAGATGCCATGGCACTACCCACGAGAACCCTCGGCAAGACCGGTGCCGAGGTCTCCATCCTGGGGCTGGGGGGCGAGGGGGTGCTCCGGACCTACGGCAGGGACCGGGAGGCAACGGAGCTCATCCGCCGAGCCCTCGACCTGGGCGTGACCTATTTCGAGTCGGCCCGGGCCTACGCGGGGAGCGAGGAGTACCTGGGCCGGGCCCTCGGGAGGGACCGAGACCGGGTCTTCCTCGCCACCAAGTCCCACCATCGGAGCGCACGGGGCGCCCGGGCGCACCTGGACGAGAGCCTCGCGCTGCTGCGGACTGACTGGATCGACCTTTGGTTCGTGCACGACGTGCGCACGCGGAAGGACCTCGACCTCCTCGCGGGTCCCGGAGGGGCGCTGCAGACCTTCGCAAAGGCCCGGGGTGCGGGGGAGGTCCGCTTCGTCGGGGTCTCGGGGCACGAGAACCCCGAGGTCCTCCGGGACGCCCTCGACCTCTTCGACTTCGACTGCGTGCTCCTGCCCGTCAACCCGGCCGAGGCCGAAGCCGGCCCCTTCGCCGAGACCGTCCTTCCCGCGGCCCGGGGGAAGAACCTCGGGGTCATCGCCATGAAGACCCTGTGCCGGGGCTTGACGACCCGGGTCCCGGGCTACCCGGGCCCCGGGCCCTTCCTCCGCTACGCCCTCGCCACCGCCGGGGTCACCCTAGCGAGCGTGGGCTGTGACGACCCCCTTCAGCTGGAGGAGAACGCCCGGGCCGCGGAGGCCTTCACCCCCCTCCCGCCGTCCGAGCGCGAGGACCTGGAGCAGCTTCTCTACCCCTACCAGAGGGATCTCCTGTACTACCGCGGCACGCTTTCCTCCGGTTGACAGAGGGTCGGGGATGGCTTAGGAAGGTGCCTCCTCCGCCCTGCGCCGGGAGCCGCCGTGACAGACCCTCGAGACCGACCCCGAAAGGCCCGTCAGCGCCCCTTCCGCATCGTCAACGAAGACGTACACCTCATCGTGGCCGACAAGGACGCGGGAATCCTCACGGTCCCCATCCCCGGCAAGCGCTCGCGCAACCTGAAGGACCTCCTCGACCGCTATCTCGTCAGCCAGAAGCGACGGGCACTTCCGGTCCACCGCATCGACCGGTACACCTCGGGGCTCGTGGTCTTTGCCAAGAGCCGCGCCGCTTGGCAGAACCTGGTCCACCAATTCCGAGGCCGCACCCCGGAGAGGACGTATCTGGCCCTGGTGCGGGGGCGGGTGGAGCCGGAGGCGGGAACCCTGCGCCACCGGCTCGAGCTCACGGCGGACGGTTTCCGGCAGCGGGTGGTCACCCGGGGGGGCACGGAAGCCGTGACCCACTACCGCGTGGCCGAGCACCTGCGGGCCGCCACCCTCCTCGAGGTACGGCTGGAGTCCGGCCTGAAGAACCAGATCCGGGTGCAGTTTCGGGCCGTCGGCCACCCTCTGGTGGGGGATCGGCACTACGCGGAGGAGGAGGCCCGCGAAGCCAGGCTCCAGCGCCAGGCCCTGCACGCATGGAAACTCTCCTTCCTCCACCCCGTCACCGGCAGGCCGGTCTCCTTCGAAGCCCCCCTCGCCCGGGACATGGGGGCGCTGGTCGCGCGCCTGCGCAGCCCGTCGAACCGGCCGCCTGGGACCGCCCAAGAGGACGACGCGCGGTGAGTCCTGCCAGGGGCAGGAGGCGCTCCGAGTCCGCCGGGACCCCCACCCGCATCTCCCTCGTCCGCCACGGCCGAGTGCATAACCCCGGCCAGGTGTTCTACGGCCGCCTCCCCGCCTTCGGGTTGAGCCCCTCCGGGCGGGACGAGGCCCGCGCCGCGGCGGCGATTCTCTCCGCCCCCCCTCTGGCCGCGGTCTTCTCCAGTCCCCTGCTCCGGGCCCGACAGACCGCAACCGAGGTCTCGCGCTGCAACGGGGCACTCCGCCTTCGGGTGTCGCGCCTCCTCCTGGAGGTCCACACCCCCTTCCAGGGGCTCCCCGCCGAGGAGGTACGCCGGAGGGCCGACGACGTGTATACCGGGGCGGGCCCGGGGTTCGAGCAGCCGGCCGACGTGCTGGCCCGGGTGCTGCGATTCGTGGCTCGGACGCGTCGGTGCTTCCTCGGGGCCCACACGGCAGCCGTGACCCACGGGGACCCCATCGCCTTTCTGGCCCTGTGGGCCGGAGGCCGCGAGATCACTCCCGCCAACAAGCTTGGCCTCGCCCCGCTGGGCATCGAGGGAGGCTACCCGGCCACCGGGTCGGTCACGACCCTGATCTTCCCCTCTTCCGCCGCGGACGAGCGGCCCGCTCTGGAGTACCGCCGCCCCCTGCCCTGTCGCCGCGCCCCTTCGAGGTAGACGCAGGACCCGGACCCCACTTGCCGAGGGGGCGGGGAAACCCGGGACACCCAAGTCCCCACCAGATTCTCGGTTCTTCCGGCAAACGACCGGGTGGGCCCGCCCACTCCGGCAGAGGAGGCCGGGCTGCACGGTAGGTGCTCTCCCCCGCCGCGTCCGGAATCCTCGCGGCATCGCGACTCCCGAAGCGGCTGCTCCCGTCGAGCGGCCGTGCGCCTACGTGTTCGGGCCCACCCGATCGTCCCTGGACACGAGTACCCGTTCATCTCCCGGATGATCCAGATTTTCGGGCGGGGGGAGGGGCTCCCCCGCCCCGAGCACGTGGCGGGGTCGCGGTGGGGACACCTCCCGCCTTGACGAATCCCGAGGACGCGCTTCAATGCCTGGGCCGGGGGGATCCCCCGCCCGGCGGGGCAAAGCGAGGGTCCGGCATGGACGAGCTCCTGCGCACCCCCCTGTACGACCGCCACCGAGGACTCCGGGCCCATTTCGTGGGGTTCGGAGGGTGGGAGATGCCGCTCCAGTACCCCGCCGGGATCGTCCGGGAGCACCTGGCCTGCCGCCGGGGGGCCGGCCTCTTCGACGTCTCCCACATGGGACGGCTGGCGGTGCGGGGCGGGGACGCCCTGCCCTTCCTGCAGCACGTGCTCACCAACAACGCAGCCGGGCCGGACGTGGGGGAGGCCCAGTACACCCTCATCCCGACCCCATCCGGGGGGGCCGTGGACGATGCCTACCTGTGCCGGTTCGAGGAGGGCGCGTACCTGTTGGTGGTGAACGCGGCCAACCGGCTGAAGGACCTCGCGCACCTGGAGGACCACCAGGGCCACTTCGGCGATGTGGGGCTCGACGACCTCACCCCGCGCACGGCGATGATGGCGCTCCAGGGCCCCCGCTCCCGGGCGATCCTGGAATCCCTGATCGACGCCGGGCGGCTCCCCGACCCCCTCCGGAACGAGCTCGGAGAGGTGCGCATCGGGGATGCGACGGTGCGGGTCTCCCGCAGCGGGTACACCGGAGAGCCCCTGTGCTTCGAGCTCCACACCGGGGCCGAGGAGGGCGCCGGGCTGTGGGACCGCCTCGTGGCCGCCGGGGCGGCACCCGCGGGCCTCGGGGCCCGGGACACCCTGCGGTTGGAGGCGGGCCTCCCCCTGTACGGCCACGAGCTCGGCCTCGACCCCGGCGGGGCGGAGATCCCGATCTACGCGACCCCCTCCGCGAAAACCGCGGTGAGTTTCTCGCTCCGAAAAGGTGCCTACGTGGGCCGGCAGGCCCTGCTGCGGCAGCACGACGCCTTCGAAAGGATCACCTACCGGGATTACGCGTTGCGGCAGGACCTGCCGCGCCTCATCCAGCCCGTGGCTCTGCTGGGGGCGGGGGTCGCGCGGGCGGGGGACCGGGTGCTGCGGCAGGGCCGCCACGTGGGCTGGATCACCAGCGGCACTCGGGTCCCGTACTGGGTGTTCGACGGCGACGGGCTGGAGGCCGCGCCCACGGAACGCCACGGGCTGCGCTCCCTCTGCCTGGCCTATCTGGACTGCGACCTGGTCTGGGACGACCGGGTCGACGTGGAGATCCGGGGGCGTCCCGTGGAGGCCGTTGTGGTCGAGCACCACCTCCGCAGCGAGGCCCCCCCCTACGCCCGGCCGATCCTGCACGGCCACGAGCTTCCCTCCCCGGAGCCCCCGTCCGGGGATCGGCCCTCCCTGGTCCTCGGCCTGATGCGCCGCACCGCGGACAACACCCGCTGGCGTCAGGAGCAGTGCCTGAACCTCATCCCCTCGGAGATGACCCCCTCGCCCATGGTGCGGCTGGCCTCCGTGATGGACCCGGCCTTTCGTTACGCGGAGCACAAGAAGGTGGAGGCCTTCTACGAGGAGGAGGTCTTCTATTACCAGGGGGTGGACTTCATCCGGGAGGTGGAGCGCCTCTTGACCGAGGAGATGCGGCGGTACCTGGGGTGCCGGGAGGTCGAGGTCCGCCCCATCAGCGGCCAGATGGCGAACGCGGTGGTCTTCAGCGCCCTGGTGGAGTATGTGAACCGGGCCGACCCCAAACGGGAGCCCGGGAGGCTCCGCCAGGTGGTCAACAACCACATCATCCGAGGGGGGCACCTCAGCGCCCAGCCCATGGGCGCGCTGCGGGACTTCGTGGCACGGAACCCCCGCACCGACCGTCCCGCGGTGGAGGAGCTCCCCGTGCTCGCAGACAACCCCTACCGCATCGACGTGCCTCAGGCCCTGGAGGTGATCGACCGCTACCGGCCGCGCCTCATCGTCCTGGGCAAGAGCATGGTGCTCCACCCCGAGCCCGTCGCCGAGCTTCGGGGATTCGTGGACGACCAGAACCTCGACACCCTGATCCTCTACGACATGGCCCACGTCCTGGGACTGGTGGGCCCCCACTTCCAGGAACCCTTCGCCGAGGGCGCCCACCTGGTGACGGGCTCCACCCACAAGACCTTCTTCGGCCCCCAGCGGGGGATCGTCGCCTGCGACTGGGACGAGCACGAGGAGCGCTACGAGCTATGGGAAGCGGTGCAGCGGCGCACCTTCCCCGGCTCGGTCTCCAACCACCACCTGGGGACGCTCCTGGGCTGCCTCGTCGCGGCCTACGAGATGAACCACTTCAAGGACGAGTACCAGCCGGCCGTTCTTGGCAATGCCAAGGCGTTTGCACGGGCCCTGGCGGAGGCCGGTCTCGAGGTCGCCGGAGACCCGGCTGTCGGCTTCACGCAGACCCACCAGGTGGTCGTGAACGTGGGCTACGGCCGGGGACCGGAGGTCGCGCGGCGCCTGGAACAAAGCAACATCTTGTGCAACTACCAGGCGACGCCGGACGAGGAGGGGTTCACTGCCGCGGGCGGCCTTCGACTCGGGGTTGCGGAAATGACCCGGTTCGGCATGGGGCCCGAGGCGTTCCAGGCCGCCGCCGGGCTCCTCGCCGACGCCGTGCTCCGGGGACGCGACGTGGGGACCGAGGTGAAGGCCCTGCGCCGGGGGTTCCGGGAGCTCGGCTACTGCTTCCGGGGCGGGGAGCTCGACGCGGCACTGGGGGAGCTGAGGGGGTTGGTGTAGGGACTACGCGAACAAGGCCGCTCCCACGATGATGGAGGTGCCATGAAGGATCTTTCCGAGCTGGTCTACCCCACGGACCTCCTCTACACCGCGAGCCACGAGTGGTCGGCCCGGGTCGGCGACCTGGTGAGGGTCGGGATCACCGACTTCGCCCAGGATCAGCTCGGGGACGTGGTCTACGTGGAGCTCCCGGCGCCGGGGGCCCGGTTCGGTGCCGGGGAAGAGCTCGGCACGGTCGAATCCGTGAAGGCCGTCTCTGCCCTGTACCTTCCCTTCGCGGGGGAGGTCGTGGAAGTCAACGGGGCCCTGGAGGACGCCCCGCAGCTCGTCAACGAGAGCCCCTACGGCGACGGGTGGTTGGTTCTGGCCCGCCCGGAGGCCCCGGGCTGGGCGGAGCCCCTCCTGTCCGCGGAGGCCTACCGGGCGACGCTGGAATCGGGCGGAGGGCCCGGGTAGATGCGCTACTTCCCCCACACGCCGGAGGAGGTCGCCGCCATGCTCGCGGAGGTCGGGGCCGCGACCCTCGACGACCTCTTCGCGCCGGTGCCGGAGGACTGCCGCGTGCGCGGCCTCCTCGCCCTTCCCGAGCCGCTCGACGAGTGGGAGCTCACCCGGCACCTGGAGGACCTGGCCCGCACCCTGGAGGGACCTCCCCGACACCGGGTCTTCCTCGGTGCTGGAAGTTACGACCACTTCGTCCCCGCGGCCGTGTCCGCCATAGCGGGCCGCTCGGAGTTCGTCACGTCCTACACGCCCTACCAGCCCGAGGCGAGCCAGGGCACCCTGCAGGCCATCTACGAGTACCAGACCCTGGTTTCCCGGCTGCTGGGGCTGGACCTCTCCAACGCATCGCTGTACGACGGGGCATCGGCCCTTGCGGAGGGTCTCCTTCTGGCCCTGCGGGTCACCCGCCGACACCGTGTCGCGGTCTCTCGGGCGATCCACCCGGCCTACCGCCGGGTCCTGGGAACCTACCTCGCGCCCACGGACTTCGAGGTGCTCGAGCTCCCGGTAGGGGAAGACGGCCGCACCGACCTCTCCTCCCTGGAAGGGGCGAAGGGCCTGGCCGGGGTGGCGGTGCAGTCGCCCAACTTCTTCGGCTGCATCGAGGACCTGGGGGCGGCGGCGGCGGCAGCCCGCTCGGCGGGCTCGCTCCTGGTCTCCTGCTTCGCCGAGGCGCTGGCGTACGGTCTCCTGCGCTCTCCGGGCTCCCTGGGTGCCGACCTCGCCTGCGGGGAAGGGCAAAGCCTGGGCCTGGCCCCCTCCTTCGGGGGCCCCGGCCTGGGGATCTTCGCGGCACGACGGGAGTTCGTGCGCCACCTGCCGGGCCGGCTGGTGGGCAGGGCCCGGGACCGCGAGGGCCGGGAGGGCTTCGTGCTCACCCTCGCCACCCGGGAGCAGCACATCCGGCGGGAGCGGGCCACCTCCAACGTGTGCACCAACCAGAGCCTGTGCGCCCTGACGGCCGCCGTGTACCTGGCGTGCCTGGGACCGCAGGGGCTGAGGGCTCTGGCACGGCTCAACTACGACAAGGCGGAGTATCTCAAGGCGAGGCTGCGCGCCGCCGGGATCGCCCCCCGGTTCTCCGCGCCCACCTTCCACGAGTTCGCGGTGTGCTGGCCCGGAACGGCCGCGGGGCGCTGGGAGGACCTGCGGGAGCGGGGATTCGTCGCCGGCCTTCCCCTGGGGAATCACTACCCGGAGTACGAGGGCTCGACCCTCCTGTGCGTCACCGAGACCAAGACCCGGGAGGACCTGGACGCCCTTGCGGAGGCGATGTCGACATGATGGGCGCGGTGGGCAGGAGCGGATTGGTCTTTCACGAGCCTCTGCTCTGGGAGAGGGGCCGGCCGGGCCGCCTCGGCTACTCCCTTCCGAGGCGGGACGTGGCCCCCGCGCCGATCGACGCGGCGCTGGTGGGTGAGCCGCCCGACCTCCCGGAGCTCAGCGAGCCCGACGTGGTGCGCCACTACACCCGGCTCTCCCAGTGGAACCTGGGGGTCGACACGGCATTCTACCCCCTGGGATCCTGCACCATGAAGTACAACCCCAAGGTGAACGACCGTCTGGCGGCCCTCCCGGGCCTCGCCGGCGCCCACCCCCTCCTGCCCGCCCCCCTGGCCCAGGGGGCGCTGGCCCTGCTGTGGGACCTCGAGAGGTTTCTGGCGGAGATCACGGGCATGGACGCGGCGTCCCTGCAGCCGGCAGCGGGCGCCCAGGGGGAGCTCACCGGCCTCCTCCTCATCGACGCCTACCACCGCTCCCGGGGAGAGAAACGCTCGAAGGTGTTGACCCCGGACACGGCCCACGGCACCAACCCGGCGAGCGCCGCCCTCTGCGGCTACCAGCCCGTGCCCGTGGCATCGGGGGGACGGGGCACTTTGACCGCTGAGGGGGTGGCCGCCCTCGTGGACGCGGAAACCGCGGGGATCATGGTCACCAACCCCAACACCCTGGGCCTCTTCGAGGAGAGCTTCCGGGAGATCGCAGGCCTGGTCCACGCCAAGGGTGGTCAGGTCTACTGCGACGGCGCCAACCTCAACGCCCTCCTGGGGGTCTCCCGCCTGGGAGAGCTCGGGGCCGACGTGATGCACGTCAACCTCCACAAGACCTTCTCCGGTCCCCACGGAGGCGGGGGCCCGGGCGCCGGGCCCGTCTGCGTCAAGTCCCACCTGGAGCCCTTCCTCCCGGTGCCACGGGTCGTGCGGGCGCCCGACGGGACCCTGGCGTGGGGGGAGGACAGCCTTTCCTCCATCGGGAAGGTCCACGCCTTCCACGGGAACTTCGGCGTCCTGGTGAGGGCCTACGCGTATATCCGGAGCCTCGGGCCCGAGGGGCTGCTCCAGGCGAGCCGCCTCGCGGTGCTCAACGCCAACTACCTGCGGGTCCGCCTGCGGGAGGTCCTCGACCTGCCCCACGACCGCCCGTGCATGCACGAGTGTGTCTTCACGGACGCCAGGCAGCGCCCCTACAAGGTGACCACCCTGGACCTCGCCAAGCGCCTCATCGACTACGGCTTCCACCCGCCCACGGTCTACTTCCCCCTCGTCGTGGCGGGCGCCCTGATGATCGAGCCCACCGAGACGGAGTCCAAGGACACCCTCGACGCCTTCGTCTCCGCGGTCCGCGCGATTGCCCGGGAGGCGCGGGAAAACCCCGAGGCCCTCCGGCGCGCCCCCTCCCGCACCGTCGTCACCCGCCTGGACGAAGTGGCCGCCGCCCGCCAACCACGCCTGGCGGGCTGAGCCCGTGTGCCCGAGCGAACTTTCGCCGGAGATCGGGGGCGGGCCGCCGCCGGCACGCGGCCGCGAGCCGAAGCGCGGTGGGGCTCCGGATCTGGGCGGAAGGGAGCATGGACCGTGGGCCGACGACACGTGATCAGCCTGGTCCCTGGGGACGGCATCGGCGCCGAGGTGATCCCGGAGGGGGTGCGGGTGCTCGACGCCGTGGCGAACCAGCATGGCTTCGGGCTGACGTACAAGCAGTTTCCGTACTCCTGCGCCTACCACCGGGAGCACGGCCGCATGATGCCCGGGGACGGTCTCGAACGGCTGTCCCAGTGCGACGCGATCTTCCTGGGGGCCGTGGGGTTCCCCGGCGTGCCGGACCACGTCTCCCTCTGGGGTCTCCTCATCCCGATCCGGAGGCACTTCGAGCAGTACGTCAACGTGCGGCCCGTGCGGCTGCTCCCGGGCATCCGCTCGCCCCTCGCCGGCCGGACCGCCCGGGACATCGACTTCGTGGTCGTCCGGGAGAACAACGAGGGGGAGTACTCGGAGATCGGCGGCCGCCTCTACGCCGGCACCGACCAGGAGACCGTGAGCCAGCTCGCGGTCTTCACCCGCCGAGGGGTCGACCGCGTGCTGCGCTACGCCTTCGAGCTCGCCGCCTCCCGGAAGCGGCGCCACCTGACCTCGGCCACCAAGTCAAACGGCATCGTGCACACGATGCCCTTCTGGGACGAGCGGTTCGCCGAGATGGCCCTCCGGTTCCCGGGGGTCCGGACGAGCCGGTTCCACATCGACATCCTCACCGCCCACTTCGTGCTCCACCCCGACTGGTTCGACGTGGTCGTGGGCAGCAACCTCTTCGGCGACATCCTCAGCGACCTGGGGCCGGCCGTCGCCGGCAGCATCGGCGTCGCCCCCTCGGCAAACCTGAACCCGGAGCGGAGGTTCCCGTCGATGTTCGAGCCCGTCCACGGCTCCGCCCCCGACATCGCCGGGCGAGAGGTGGCCAACCCCATCGCGGCCTTCTGGACCGCCGCGATGATGTTGGGATTCCTGGGGGAGGAGGAAGCCGAGGCGCGTCTGATGGCCGCCATCGAGGCGGTCACCGGAGCGGGGCGGGTGCGCACGCCGGACCTGGGGGGCAACGCGCGCACCCGGGACGTGACCGGTGCCGTGATCGACGCCTTGGGGACCTGAGCCGCCGCTCCCGCCGAGGCTACCCTGGCGCGACGACCCGGTGGAAGGCCTCGGCTAGCTCGTACCCCGAGTCCCCGGCCATGCCCCGGCACCGCTCCCGGAGCCAGCCCTCGAGGTCCGGGATGCCCAGCTCCCGGACCTGGCTCTCGTGGCAGCGCAAGGCCGCGAGCTTGGCCGAAAAGGTGGGCACCACGTCGACCCGGTGGTTGGGCTCCCGGGACCCGAAGAGCCAGACCTCCTGGACCTTGTGGGGCTCGAGGCCCTCTGCCAGGAGGTCCGGGTAGGCGAGGTGGTCCCTCGCGTAGGGGAAGACCGCGTCGAGCACCGCCTGGCCGATCATCCGGTGGTCCCGGTGCCAGAGGTAGCGGCGGTAGGGATCGGAGGTGAGGACGATCGCCGGCCGGTGGGCCCGAAGCTCCCGAACCAGCCGTTTTCGCAGTTCGGGGCAGTCCTCGAGGCCCTGATCCGGGTAGCCCAGGAAGACGACCTCGGCCACCCCCAGGACCCGGACCGCCGCTTGCTGCTCCTCCCGGCGGAGGCGTCCGAGGTCCGAGGGGTGCACGGACCGGTCCGCGGTGCCCTTCTCGCCGTCGGTGCATACCACGTAGACGACCCGCTTCCCCCGGGCGGTCCAGCCGGCCACCGTGCCGGCGCACCCGAACTCGGCGTCGTCCGGGTGCGCGACGATGACCATCGCGTGGCACTCCGGGCTCACGGCTCACCCCCCGAGGCCGCCACGGGGCACGATTCCCCCATCGCCTGCGCCGCGGCCAGATCCTGGTACTCCCGCAGGACCGCGTCGGCGACCCGGTCCCAGCCGTAGACCGAGACCGAGGCCCGCACGCCGGACCGGGGCCAGGCACCTGCCCGGGCCCGCCGGAGGGCCTCCTCCAGACCGCGGGCGAGAGCCCCGGGGTCCCCCTCGAGCAGCAGGCCGTTCACGGAAGGATCCAGCAGATCCGCGGCGACCCCCACCCGCGTGGCCGCCACCGGGGTTCCGCACGCCAGGGCCTCGAGGGCAACCAGGCCGAAGCTCTCGTAGTAGGACGGGAGGACCAGGAGGTCCGCCGCGCTGTAGTGGGTCGGGAGCTCCCCCTGGTCCACCCGGCCGAGAAAGGACACCTCCCCGGAGATGCCCAGGCAACGGGCCCGAAGCTCGAGCGCCGCGGTGGACGGGGAGCCCGGCCCGTCTCCCCCCACCAGGAGCAGGCGCGTTCGCGGCCCCCGCCCCATGGCCGCAAACGCCTCCAGGAGGCGCTCGGCGCCCTTGACCGGGCTGAACCGCCCCACGTACAGCAGGACCCGGTCCTCCGCGGCGAGACCCAGCCGCTCCCGGCTCGCCCGGCGGTCCAGGGGGCGAAACCGGTCGAGGCGCACACCGCAGGGGACGACCGCCACCCGCCGCGGCGGGGCCCCGCAGTACCGGATCAGCATTTCCCTCTCCCGGGAGGTCGGCGCCAGCACCCTGTCGCAGCCCGTCGCCAGCGCCTCTTCCTCGGAGAGGCGAAGCTCGGGCTCGAGCTCTCCGCACCCGGATCGGTTCTTCGCCACCCCGAGGGTGTGGAAGGTCACCGCGTGGGGGGCGCCCCACCGCGCCGCCGCCGCCGCCCCCAGGCAACCCGAGAGCCAGTAGTGGCTGTGCACGAGGTCGTAGTCCCCGCCGTCGGCGGCCCGAAACGCCTCCAGCGAGCGCAAGAACTCGGGAAGGCGCGGGTACAGCCCCAGCTTCCCGTCGTCCTCCCGCCCGCCACCGTCCAAGGGCACGAGGCGCACGTTGGGCCCTGCAGGGCGGACGGTGTCGGGGCCCGCCGGGCCCCGCCGTGTGAAGAGATCGACCCGGCACCCCCTTCGCCCGAGCTCCCACGCGAGCTCCCGCACGTACACGCTCATACCCCCGGTGTCCCGGGCGCCGAGCTCGCCGAAGGGGCTGGAGTGCAGGGTCAGCATCGCGATGCGCCGGGGAGAGCGTTTCACCGGGGTGCCCCTCCACCCTTCGCCCCGGAGCGGGCCGGAGGGCTTCCCGCCCCCGACAGGGAGAGACGGCAACGGGCTAGGGGAACCCGGCGGCCGCCGAGCCGCCGCTTGTACTCCTCGTCGCCCTTCAGGAAGTCGTACCGGCGCATCCCGCGGGCGATGCTGTCCCGTATGCTCCAGACCTTGCTCAGGATCCCCACGCTCAAGCTCTCCCAACGGGGGTCGTACCCGTTGTTGTACAGGTAGGTCGTGCCGCGGTAGTCGAAGCACAAGACACCCGCCGCGGTCTCTCCCTCCACATCGAGAAAACCCAGGTTCAGGAGCCCCTCCCGTGCGGTTTCCGCGAGGAGCTGCCGGAAGAAGGCCCGCCGCGCGGGGTCCAGGAACGCGGTCTTGTCCGCCCGGTACCCGGAGAGGAGACCCAGGAACCGCTCGGCACCCTCCCCCGCGCTTCCCGCCGGCTCGGTGGGAGCGCGGCGGAACCGGCCGCCGCCCGCCTCCTCGAGGCGCCGGAGCTTGCGGCGCACCTCGTGGCGTTCCCTCTTTCCCAGCCCCTCCAGAAAGGCCTCCCATGTGGGCGGAAGGTCCCGCTCCGCGGCCACTCCCTCGGGCTCCCAGGAGACGGCCCACCCCTCCCGCTCCGCCGCGGCCCGCAGCCCGCGGCGCGCCGCCGAATCCGGCCGGACCGGACCGAGGTCCGCCCGGCGCACCCCCGACTCTCGCAGGTGGAACAGGAGGACCTGGAAGAAGCGCTCTGCGTCCTTCTCCCCTGCCCTCCCCCCGGGGGCGAGCACGAAATCCTGGTAGTCACACACGTCCGGGCTTCCGAGAAACCGGACCGTATCCCCACGACACAGCAGGGGGGCGACACCGAGGAGCGTCTCGGCCCGCCACACGGCACGAAGCAGCGGCCTCTCCCCCGCGCCCAGGGTGCCCAGCCACGCCCCGAGCCACGGCGGGAGGACGAACAGGCAGTTCCAGTCAAGGTCCGTCCTCCGATGGCGCCACAGAGCCCGCAGCTCTTCCACCGTGAGCTCCGTGACGGAGTACCCCTCGCCCCCTCTTTGGCACGGCCGTCCCACCGGGCGCCCGATCACGATGCCCCCCGACGGCCTCGCCGCCGCAACCCGAGCCTTCCCGTCACGGCTTGTGGCGGCCGGAGGAGAGAGACCATCGGGCCCCTTCGGGGGTGTCCTCCACTCGGATTCCCACGGCAAGGAGCTGCTCGCGCAGGCCGTCGGCCTCGGCCCAGCAGCCCTCCCGGCGCCAGTGCTCCCGGAGGGCCAGGAGACCGTCCAGCAGGCGGGGCAGGAGCTCCGCCGCGGAGCCTCGAGAGGAAGCCGCGCCCTCACCCAGCAGAACCACCAACTCCCTGAGCGTTTCCCTGCCCTGGGAGATCTCCGTGTCCCCCGCCAGGTCCCTCTGGGCCGCCCAGAGGAGGCGGTCGAGGTCCAGGACCGCCTCGACGCCGGCTCGCGGGTCGCGCTGCTCCAGGGCTTCGTGGAAGTTCCGCTCCAACCGGTGCACCTCCCCCCAGAAGGAGTCGGACGGCTCCTGTTCCCCGACCCCCGAGGGGGAGGATGCGGGCGGCGCCGGGGTGGGCGAAGCCTCCCGGTGCCCGGCCAGGGGCTCTCCCAGGGCCGACAGGTCGAATCGAGCCCCCTTGGGGAAGACCCGCTCCCTGCCCCCCCCTCGGATGGTGACCCGGCCGATGCCGCGGACCTCGCCGGTCCACGCCGCCAGGTCCAGGATGCACGCGGTGTGCTCGTCGATTCCCAGCACCGCCACGTCCTCCGGGAGGAGGCCCTGGAGCCGCTCGAAACGGGCCTCGCCGGCGTAGCAAAACCGGGTGTCGTGGGTCCCGCCCTCGGCGTTGTTCCAGTGCGGCACCACCGCGAGGTGCAGGCCGAACCGCCCCAGCAGATCGATCCCCGGAACCCATCGGGGGTCCTCGCCCACCTTGTAGATTTCGTACACCGGCAGGGTGAGCCGCCCCACGGTGAGAGCCGCCGCGCTCGCAGCCGTCAGGCACCCCCCTTCCTCCACCCGCCGGGCAAGGATCTCCGGCACCGCCGTCCCCTGCCAGTGACGCACAGCGTAGGTCGGGCTTCCGGGGCCGACGAGCACGTAGTCCGCGTGCCGGAGCTCTCCCAGGGCGTGCTCGCCCTCGTAGGTGGCCAGATCCCCCGCGCGGCGGAGCGAGGCCACCCCCAGGGGATGGCCGACCCTCCGACGGAAGTACTCCACCGCCCGTTCCGCAATCTGCCCGACGTTGAGCTGGAACCCCGCCGGGGTGTCGAGGAACACGGCCCGCGGGGACACCCCCAGCCGCCCCAGCAGCTCCTTGTGGACCTCCACCATGGTTGCGGTCAGCTCACCCGAGCCCATCAGGGTCACGAGTCCCCGGGGGGACGCCATGCGTGGCTCCTCTCCCGCCGGATGCGGGTCAGGGAAGGTGCGCCCTGCTTAACAGGATCGATTCCACTGTGTCAACGTCCCCCGCGACACGTGCCCTCACGCACCTCGCCGAACCGGGCACGTTGGGAGGAGCGTCAACGCTCGACCCCTGAGCGCTGGGATCTCCGGACGTGGCGATGCCGGGTGCTCGAGTATCGAAACACGAAACGCCCCACCCTTCCGCCGTCGCGCTTCGCGGGTCACCCGGCACCCATCGCGCCTCGGGCTACACCGGCCGAGCCCGGCACAGGGGGGGCTACAGCCGGCTGCCGTGTTCCACAGCCGCCGCCGGCAGCGCCGTGCCCGTGAGCTCCTCCACCCATTCGGTTCGGCGGCGGTGAAACGGGAGGTAGACGAGACGGGCACGCCGGACGCGGGCGGGCGGGGCGGGGGCGGGAGACCTCCCCGGGGGCCGCCCGCCGGAGAGCTCTGCCAGCAACACGTCCAGCGCCTGAGCCGCCTCGGCGACGGGTACGCGCACCGGCTCGGCCTCGAAGGGCTCCCCGAAGAGGCCGGGTTCGGACGGGATCTCCAGGGGGGAAAGGCTCACGAGCCGCGCGAGCCTCAGGAAGGTCCGGGGTTGGAGCTTGAAGCCCGGCAACAAGAGCAGGCAGGGCTGGCGCTCCCACCCGGGGAGAGGCGTCTGGTACGAGACGGCCCGGCGACGCAGCTCGGCGCGGCTGCGCGCCGGAATCCCCTGGGCGCGAAAGTTCAGACTCCCGGAAGGGGAAGTACCGTACGCCCCGGCCGGCCGCCCGCTGCTCCGCGCTGTAGGGGGCCAGGACGAGGCTCGAGGACTCACCGACGAACCGGGTGAGGAGCGGGACGTTCTTGGTCACCAGGGTGTGGCGGCCCGGCCCCAGGGCGTCGCAGGCTACTCCTCCCCTGTAGAACACCGCCGCCTGGCTGTCGCGCACGATCACCCTCGGGCCGAGCTTGAGCTCGCCCGACCCCCGCCGGGGAAGCCGGTGGGCCGCCTCGCGGCCCGAGGGGTCGAACCACTCCAGCACCTCCAGGAAGACCACGATGTCCTTGCCCATCGCGCCGCACCTCCCCGGTCGAGATCCCCGAAGACAGCGGAGCGCTCACCGGCCGGCGAAGTGCTCTACTCGACCCCTCGGCTCCCGGATCCGCACCCGACAGAAGGGCTTGAACACGTCAGCTCACGTGCTTCCGTAGCTCCTCCTGGATCAACCCCTCGAACATGGGAATCTTATAGGCGTTGTGTTCCAGGGCCTCGGCCTTGGCCATAGCCGACTCGGCTGCCTGAACGGCGACTTCGACGGTGAGGCGCCGACCGTTGAGCGCTTCTTCGGCTTCCCGGCTTCGCCAGGGCACCGGGGCTGCGCCGCTCAGCACGACCCGCGCATCCTGGACGCCGTCTTGGTCCACGGCCAGGGCCAGAGCCAAGCCCGCCACGACGAAGTCCCAGGCTTGGCGGGCGCGCACCTTGCGAGAACTGCTGCGCAGTCCCCGAGGCGGGGCCGGAATTTGGATGGCCGTGACGACCTCGCCGGGCTCGAGATAGGTTTCCCGAAGCGGGTCAGCGCCCGGGGGGACATGGAGCTCGGCGACCGGCACAGTGCGTGCCCCCAGCGGGCCACGGATCTGCACAGCGGCAACCAACGCGACCAGCGCAGGCACCACATCCGATGGGTGGACACTGCAACACTGCGGATGCCCGGGTGCGCGGAAGGGGCGCGCCGGTCCTGCGTTGATGAATATATCGGTGGTTTCACATCGCACATGGGGACAGAGATACAGCTCACGGACCAGCCAGTCGAGAATCGATGTTCCGCCGGCCGGATAGGCGCCTCCGGTCGCCGTGGCAATGAACTCGAGGGCGGTCAGAGTGCCATCCTTCTTCGCGCCCGCTTTGACCTTCATGTTGGCGGGAGGCCGGTTGCCGACACACAGAAAGGTCTCCTCCCGGCTGAGAAAGCCCGAGCCTGCGGCACCGCAAACACGACGGAAGGGCCGGTCCGAGGGAAGTGGGATGTCCGCAAGTTGTTGCCGGCGAGATGTGGTGGGTCGCCCGACGCGCCGTCGGCGCGCCCGGAGAGCGAGCCCCGGGACCGGGAGCGTCAACCCGTAGCGATAAACCCACGGAGTGGGTTCTTCAGCGCCCTGCGAGAGATGCCCGGCTCGGGAAACCCCGGCCGGGCATCGGCAGAACGCTGAGGGAGGGACCCTGGGGTGTTCCCGGAATCGGTGAGGGCGCGCCCCTCGGGCCCCGCACCCCGCCGGGCAGGCTACTTCTTTTTCTTCTTCCCCCGGGCCGCGCGCGCCTCCACCAGCCGCTCGGCCAGGTTCAGGTCCTTGGCCATCCGCTTGCGGGCCTCGGAGTACTCCCGCGCCACCAGCGAGGTGCCGGCAGGGATGCCGAACGCTCGGCGGTACTGGCCCGGCTTCATGTCGTGGGCCGTTGCGATGTGGCGCTTCAGGGTCTTCATTCCTTTGCCGCACACCATGCAGAAGACCTTGTCCGCCCCGAAGGCGGCATCCAGGGGCACCGCCGGTTTGAGTGTCTCTGTCTCCCCGGAGGCGATCTCCACGGCGAGCTCGCCCTCGCCTTCGACCCCTCCGGACAGGCCGGCCAGCTTGGCATAGACCTGATCGATCTCGGCCAACAGGTCCGCTTGGCTCAACTCGTTCATGGAGGCATGGGAGGCGACGATGTCGGCCGTCATCTGGAGCAGCAGTCTCTTGTCCATCCAAGTCTCTCCTTCGGAAGAAGGTTCATGAGCGACGGTTTCCCTTTATAGCTAAGGACACAAATCGGCGCAAGGGGTAGTCCTACAAAAAACGAGAATCAACTCTTCGATCCCTGCATTCGGAGTCAGCAGCCAGGACCTTATCCACCCCCCCCCCAAGGCCTTCAGTGCGTCGAACTCGACCCGCAGCGAGATCACGGGGAGGAAGAACATCTCAACCCTCGACCCTCCGTGCCGCGAGAAAGGGGGGCAGCTGTAAGGGGGGATTTGGCTCGGTTCCCTTATTGCCGTTCAGCCCCCTCGCTTCTTGGGCAATATTGAATTGTTCCAAAAAGATCGGGGCGAATCGATGCAGGGGAAGTCGGTAGGGCGCACACGACGAAGGGCGGAACCCGGCAGCACCACCCGTGCCCGCCGCCCCGCGCGGAACGGCCCCGGCTCGGGCCCGCGTCCGAGAGGCCTGCCTCTTCCGCGCGCCGACCACCCGTGGACCGAAGACGAGATGAACTCGTGGCACGCCCGACGACCGGTGGTATCCTGGCGCCCCCGCCCTTGCAGGGGTGCCGGTCCGACTGCCGGCGCCGGAGGCGGCCCCGGGGATTCGAAAAGAATCCCGAGACCGTGGCCCAACCCGTTCCCCTCGGAGGACACCGTGACCCAGCCCGTGGACCCCAAGTACCTGGCCCCCACTCCCACGCTCGACTTCGACCACCCGGCGGTGGCGGCCTTCGGCAGGGCGAAGACCGCCGAGGCCGCCACCCCGCTGGGCAGGGCCGTGGCCCTGTACTACGCAGTGCGCGACGGGATCTGGTACGACCCCTACTCTCCCTTCTACAAACCCGAACACTACCGGGCGAGTTGGGTGCTCGCCGCCGGCCGCGGCTACTGCGTCCAGAAGGCCTCCCTGCTGGCAGCCCTGGCCCGGGGGGTGGGCATACCCTCCCGCCTCGCCTTCGCGACGGTCCGCAACCATCTGGCCACGCGCCAGCTCCTGGATTTCTTGGGGAGCGACCTCTTCGTCTTCCACGGGGTCGTGGAGCTCTTCCTGGAAGGCCGGTGGGTGAAGGCCACCCCGGCCTTCAACGCGGCCCTGTGCGCACGCCACCGCGTGGAGCCCCTGGAGTTCGACGGCCGCGCCGATTCGGTCTTCCAGCCCTACAACCTCGAGAACCGGAAGTTCATGGAGTACGTGGCCTTTCACGGGACGTACGACGACGTGCCGCTCGCCGAGTTGCTGGCCGCCTGGAAGCGGACCTACGGGGCGAGCCGTGTCGAGGGCTGGGTCGAGGCCCTCGAGCGCGGAGACGCGCTCCGACCCCGGCGGTTCGAGACCGAGGAGGTGGTCACGACGTGAGCCCCTTGGGATCCCTATCCCTCGCGGCCGCTGGTGTAGATCATCACGGTGTATGAGCCGGATCCGAGCCTTCGGATCGAGTCCCGCACGAGTAGGCGTCGCGATGAGCGACGTATGGGAAGAGCGGCTGGTGACCTACACGTTGGAGGTGGAGGGGGAGATCATCATCGTCGAACATGTTCCGGCGAGGGTTAACGAGGAGACCGGCGAGCGTTGCTTCGCCCCTGATACGGCGGACAAACAGCAGGGGATCATCCGGGAGCGGTGGGAGCGGAACCGGGTCACCGAAGCTCCGGACTTCGATTTTGCGGCATCGGTACAGCAATTCCCGGCCCCTTACTGGCGGCCGCAAGGCTGAGGAGTGTTTCGTAAA
>JAWSUI010000010.1:0-88272 GCA_033551855.1 Deferrisomatales bacterium | reverse complement strand
GTCCCTGCCAGATGCGCGTGTTTGAGCCATTTCCGAGGGGTCCGGGAATTGCTGGCACTTTCTTGGGTTTCCGTGGACTGGGTCATTCTGTCTCTGACACGATCTTCGATGCCGAAAGGCGTTGAGCACCTCGCGGTCAACGCCCTCCTGCCCCTGCGGACGCCCTGACACGATCTTCGATGCCGAAAGGCGTTGAGCACATCCCTATCCCGTTGGGTGCAGGGCAGGCCCCCTACTGACACGATCTTCGATGCCGAAAGGCGTTGAGCACTTCCCCAAAACGCCGGCAGGCTTCGCTTCCGGCCGTTCATCGACGGGGGGTGGCGTCCGTCCCGGGGCCAACCCGCCGGAGCAGGAGCGCGGAGGAGATCCAGATGGCTGCGCCCGAGGAAAGGATCCACGGGGTGTTGTGCCACCCGCCGCTGGCCGAGGCGAGCGCCGCCGCGGCGGGTGGGCCGAGCACCATCCCGACGTAGGAGCACTGGTTGATGAAGCCGTTGGTCGTGGCGACCGCGGTGGGCGTCGGGGCATAGTGGGGTGCTCCCCCGAGGACGGCCGCCGGCTGGAGGCCGCCGACTGCCGAAAACAGGACGCACAGGCCGTATCGCAGCCAAGGAGCGGTCCCGGGACTATAGATCCCCACCATGCACAGGCCGCTCACGGCGCCGCTGAAGGCCATCAGACCCCAGCGAGGGGCGCCGTGCTTCAGCAGCCAGCCGCCACCCAGGGCGCCCGCCGCGTTTACCGCCACCGCCGCGGCCGTTAAGGCCGCGGCGGCGGCCCTCGTGTGGCCGTCGGCCATGAGCAGGGTGGGCAGGAACCCCATCAGGACCATGTAGGTCGTGGTGTACATGGACCACGAGACCGCGAGGAGCACCGGACCCGGGCAGGAGACCACCGCCCGCACGTTGCTCCAGAGCCTGCCGGGCGCCGCGGCACGCAGCGCCCCCCGACCCGGTAGGCCTCGGGTGGCGTAGTGGAACGCGGCCCCTGCCGAGAGCAGGAGAAGGCCGTTGCACGCCCAAACCCCGCGCCACCCGAAGAGCGACAGGAGCGCCGGCGAGGCCAGCATCATCGCCGACGTGCCCACGGGCATGAAGCAGCTCCACAGCCCGAACGCGATCCCTAGATCCGACGGCCGCACGATCTGGAAGATGAGCGACGGCGCGGAAACGACCACCAGGATGAAGCCCAGACCCTCGAGGGCGCGGCTCGCCAGGAGCCAGCCGGGCCCCGGCGCCGCGCTACCGAGCAGGCTGCCCGCCCCGATGCACGAGACCCCGAAGAGCAACGTCCTGCGGTAGCCCAAGCGGTCTCCGACCGCCCCCATGGCGATGCCGCATACGGACCCCACCGCGCTGTAGGTTGAGATCACCCAGCCGCCCACCACGAGGCTGATGCCCAAGCTGCTCTGAAGCTCCGTGAGGGCAGGGGGCACCTTGCCGATCTGGAACGCCGCGCACACGCCCACGGCGACGATGAGGAGCACGAGGCCCCAACGGGTGCGGGAGGCAACCGCGGGCGGGCCCGGCTGGGGGGGCGCACCCGGAGGGGCTCCCCGCCCGGTGCCGGGGTCGGGACTCCGGCGGGCTCGTTCAGGCCGGGTGCCCGGCGCAAGCCCCCGTTCTTCCCGACTTCCCGTTGGGTCTCGCGGGTCACCCTTGTTTCGCATGCCTGCTCCGAGGGGCCGTTTCTCGCGGTCTTTCCCGGCGGGGTCTCCGTGCGCCGTCCCGCGGGGCCCGCCGGAGTCGCCGTTCCCTGTATATCGGGTGCGGGGCCGGGCCGACGAGAGCCGGAAGGGGGCCCTGGCCCGATCTTCGACGCCGAAAGTCGTTGGTCACTCGCACGCCCCCTCGAGTCTCGCCGCGTCGTCCTGGCCGACAGGGTCCGGGTTGCTTGCTCCCGAGGGCAGTCCGGGTGAGGAAGAGCAAGGATGTTCGCGGACCGAGGCCGACGGGCACGGAGGCGCTGCGGAGGTGGCGGTTCGGGAGCTCCTCGCGAGAAGGGCTCCTTCCCTACCCCCGTTCCCGGCTCCGCAGAAACACCCCTTCGGGGTCCACGACCCGGCGCAGGATCTCGAGCTCCTCCCGGGTAGGGGGAGGGGTCTCGTAGGCGTCGGAGCAGTCGAGGGGAAAGGCGGTCTCGGCCTGGACCCCCTCCGGGGTCGTGCCCGGGTGGTAGGAGGCCAGGTAGGGTTCCCGGGTCTCGGGACGGTAACGAACGACCCCCAGGGTCGTGACCACGGCCGCCGGCCCGCCGCCGGTGATCCCGGCCCGCTCCCGGGAGTCGCCGCCCTCGAGCCAGCCGGGGCTGGTGCGGTAGTGGACCCGTTCGGGGAACCGTCGGCGCTCGTGACGGGCGATGACCACGGTGCGGCCCGAGAGGGCCGCCACGTCGGCGGAGCCGCCGCTTCCCGGGAAGCGCACCGCGGGGAGGCGATAATCCCCGAGGGCCGTGGAGTTGAGGTTGCCGTACCGGTCGATCTCCGCACCCCCCAGGAAGCCAACGTCCACCCGGCCCCCCTGCAGGATGTAAGTGAAGGCGTCCAGGAGGCCGGCGGCCTGGGCCGCGCCGACCAGGGTGCGGGAGTCCCCCACGCTCATGGGGAGGTGGAGCATCTGGGGGTCCACCGCCCCGGCTTCGAAGACGATGGTGCACCGGGGGGCGTGGGTGCGCTGGGCGAGCATGGCCCCGAGCATGGGCAGCCCGGTGCCGGCGAAGACGACCTCCCGGTCCCGGATCTCCCGGGCGGCGGCCACCGTCATGATCTCGAGGGTCGAAAAATCCCCGCTCATCGCCTCGCCCCTCACCTTCTCCGGAGCTCCGGGTTGTACCCGAGGCCCGACCGCGCCCGCAGGGCGTCGAGCCGTGCCTCCCCCCCGACGGCTTCGAGGTAGGCCGCGTGGTCCGCCGGCCGAAAGACGAAGCGTTCCAGGTACTCTGCGAAGGTGTCGTCGGACCGGGCGGCCTGGGCGAAGAGCGTCAGGTGGTCCGGGTCGTAGTCGTAGCAGTTGTGCACGCTGTGGGGGTGGGCGCCGAAGGGGACGTGGACCACGGCGTGCACGGCGAAGGGCGGGATGCGGTTGCGCTCGGGCTCCCGGCGCAGCTCCTCGTCGTCCACTAGTTCCTCGCAGGTGACGATCACCGTGCGCGCCGCAAGGGCCTGCTGGACGTCCAGGAACTCCTGACCCTCGATTCGCAAGAGGCCCAGCGGGCTGGCCTTCTGGACGTGGAGCAGGCAGAGGTCCGTGCGCAGGGCCGGCACGAGCACCACCGGCTCCCCGGTGAAGGGGCACCGGGTCACCGCGGCCTTCCGGGGCGCCGCGTCGGGGTCTGCCCGCCGGGCGTCGGGGGTCAAACCCTCCTTCTCCAGGAGGTCGGTGCCGAGCATGGAGCGGGTCGGGAAGAACGGCAGGCCCATGGCGCCGGCGGTGAACCGTGCCATCATGGCCGCGTTGGAGTAGTCCTCGAAGGCGATGCGGCCCTCCTGAACGAAGCGCCGCCAGTTGGGGGCGATCGGCGAGAAGACGCCGTCGGCCAGGTAGGCCCCCTCCACCCGGCGCGTGCAGCCGGCCCCGATGAGCAGGTCCACGTCGCTCCCGGCCGAGTGGCAGTAGACGGCGAGGTCCCGGACCCGGCGGCGCACGAGCTGCCGCAGGAGCGCGGTGGGGTGGCGCTGGCTCGTGAAGCCGCCGATGGAGACTGAGGCTCCGTTGGGCACGAGGGCGGCGGCCGCCGGCAGGTCGAGGAGCTTGGATTCCATTGGCCCTCACACGATGGGGAGGCTCAGTCGGTCCCGCCGGCGGGGCGGCCCTGGCCGTCCCACCCCCGCAGGGCGTAGTACTCCCGCCGCATCCGCTCCAGCTCCTCACGGTGGAGCACGGCGCCGGTCTCGGGCAGGGGCTCGTCGAAGAAGCGGCTCGGGAGCCAGTCGTCCGCAGGCGTCAGGCCCTCGGCCAGGTTGAAACGCCGGGCCTGGTCGGCGATGTTCCGCGCCAGATCCCGGAGGCCTTCTTGCCCCAAGTCCATGCCGGTCGTCAAGCGCACCACCTCCCCGAGCCCTTCCCAGGGGTAGAAGTCCCGGAAGAACCGGCACAGGATCAGGCCGTCGAAGAGGTTCAGGCGGTCCTCGTAGTCCACGAAGAGCGCGGCCTTGCCCTCCACCGCGTCGGGGGCGATCTGCCCCGAGAGCTCGGGCTTGTAGAAGGTGGAGCGCAGGTGGCACGCGCCCCGGTCCGAGGTTGCGTAGGCCAGCCCCATCCCCTTGAGGACCCGGGGATCGTACCCGGCGGGCTCCAGGCCCTTCACGTGGATGGCGAGGTCCTCGAGCTTCCACTCCCGGGAGGCCGGGGCGATGCCCCGGGAGAGCACCTGGCCCAGGCCCCGCCGGGCGGCGATGTCGGCCAGGAGGCCCTCGGCGGCGGCCACGTCCCCGTAGGCGACCTTCTCGGGAATCGCCCCCAAGTTCGACGCCTCCATGGCAAACGCCACGAGGTTCCCCGCGCTGATGGTGTCCATCCCCAGGCGGTCGCAGACGTCGTTCAGGTGCACGATCTCCTCGACGGAGCCGATGCAGCACAGCCCCCCCAGGGCGTAGAGGGTCTCGTACTCGGGCCCCTCGAGCTTGAGCCCCGCGTGGCGGCCCTCCTTCACCGTGGTGAGCTTCCCGCAGGCCATGAAGCACCGGGGGCAGGCCTTGGGGCGCACCTCGCACCGCGCGACCATGGCCTCCGCCGAGATCCGCTCGTAGTCGGGCATGCGCCCCTGGCGCCAGTACCGGTGGGGAAACGCCTGGACGGTGTTGAGGAGCGCCACCATCATGGGGGTGCCGAAGTTGCGGTAGGCCTGGGTGGCGGGGTGGTCCTTCTTCTCCGCCAGCATGCGGCGCGAGAGCGCCTCGATGGCCTCGGGGTCAGCCACCGGCCGGCGGGCGGCCCCGTGGAAGACCACCCCCTTGACGTTCTTCGAGCCCAGCACCGCACCGGCCCCCGTGCGCCCCGCGCACCGCCAGTAGTCGTTGGCGATGATGGCAAACGGCACCCGGTTCTCCCCGGCCGGCCCGATGACGGCGACCCCCGCCCGGCTCGGCCCCCCGTGCCGGGAGAGGAGCGCGTCCTCGGACGGGTAGGTCTCGAGGCCCCAGAGGTCCTCGGCGCCGTGGACGCTGCCCCCGTCCTCCCCCACCTCCAGGTACACCGGGCCGTCCGCCGCCCCCGTGAGCACCACCGCGTCGAACCCCGTGCGGGAGAGCTTTTCCGCGAGCTTCCCCCCGGAGTAGCTCTCCGAGTAGAAGCCGGTCTGGGGGCTCTTGGTGAAGACCCCGTAGCGGCAGGAGCCCGGGATCTTCGTGTCGGTGGCGGGCCCGGCCGCGAAGATCAGCGGGTTCTCCGGGGAAAGCGGATCGACGCCCACCAGGGAGTGGTTCGTGAGTAGGTGCGTCCCCAGCCCCTTGCCCCCCAGGGCCCGGGCCAGCACCTCGTCGCCCACGCCGGCGACGGAGCAGGTCCGGCTCCCCAGGTCGGCCACCAGCACCCGCCGGTGAAAGCCCTTCAAGGTCCCACGTCCTCCTCTCGTTGATCCGGGCCGCGACCGGTCTCGGCGGAAGTGCGCTCGGGGCGGCCCATCGTCTCTGACGGGAACGGGCCCCCGGACTCAGGAGCCCCGGGAGAAGGTTGGACGGCGCCCGATCGGGAGTACCTGCGGCACCAGGGCGCCGACCAGCACGGCGAGGCCGAGCCAGTCGGTCTCGTGGCCGGGCCAGAACACCAGGAGCCCTCCCGCCACCACGGCGACGCGGCCGATCCAACCCATCGGCCGGAAGAGGTGCCCCTCCAGGGCGGCCACGAAACCGGTGAGGGCGAGGAGGGACGAAACCACCGCGAAGATCACCTCGTCCACGGGGCCGTTGAGGAGGAGCGGGGAGTAGACCATGAGGATGGGGATCAGGTAGAGGCCCTTGGCGAGCTTCCAGGAGACGAAGCTGGTGCGCATGACGTTGGCCCCCGCTACCCCGGCCCCGGCAAAGGCAGCCAGTGCCACCGGCGGGGTCACGTTGGCGTCCTGGCTGTACCAGAAGACCACCATGTGGGCCACGATCAGGGGCACGCCCATGTCGAGGAGCGCGGGCCCGGCCAGGATCACCAGTACGATGTAGGAGGCCGTGACCGGCAGGCCCATGCCGAGCACGAGGCTGGCCAGGAGGATCAGCACCAGCGCCGGTACGATGTACCCGCCCGAGAGGCTGACCACGAGGTGGCTGAACTTGAGCCCCAGGCCGGTCAGCCCCACCACGCCCACGATGATGCCGGCGGTGGCGCAGGCCATGGAGATGCTGATCGCGTTCTTCGCGCCGGTCTCCAGGGCCTTCAGGGTCTTGGCCAACCCGACCCGAGTGGCCCGTCGGAGGAACGAGGCGAGGAAGACCGAGACGACCGAGACGAACCCCACCATCATCGGGCTGTAGTTGGCGAAGAGGAAGTAGAGCAGCACACCGAAGGGGAGAAGGAAGTGGATGCCGTCCCGGAGGGTGCGCCCCAGGGGGGGGAGGTCCTCCTTGGCGGAGCCCTGCAGCCCCTTCTTCACCGCCAAGACATGGACGAAGAGCAGCACGGTGTAGAAGTAGAGAAAGGCCGGGATGATCGCCACCTTGACGATCTCCAGGTAGGGCAGCCCGGTGTACTCCGCCATGAGGAAGGCCCCGGCCCCCATGATAGGGGGCATCATCTGCCCCCCGGTGGAGGCGGCGGCCTCGATGCCCCCGGCCTCGTGGGGCTCGTACCCCAGGCGTTTCATGAGGGGGATGGTGAAGCTGCCCGTGGCCACCGTGTTGGCGATGGCCGAGCCGGAGACGCTTCCCAGGAAGGCGCTGGCCACGACCGAGGTCTTGGCCGGGCCGCCCCGGTACCGGCCGGTCAGGGCGTAGGCCAGGTCGATGAAGAACTGGCCCGCCCCGGTCACCTCGAGGAAGGCCCCGAAGAGCACGAAGATGAAGACGTAGGTGGCGGCGACGGCCAGCGGGGTGCCGTAGATGCCCTCGGTGGTGAGGTAGAGCTGGGTCATCACCCGCTCGAGGCCGTACCCCTTGTGGGAGAGGGCGCCCGGGATGTAGCTCCCGAAGAAGGCGTAGGCCAGGAAGCACAGCGCGATGAAGCTCATGACCCAGCCCGTGGTGCGCCGGGTCGCCTCCAGGACGAGGACCGTGGCCAGGGTGCCCAGGGCGATGTCCCAGAACGTGGCCTCGCCGATGCGCCAGATGATGTCGTCGTAGAAGACCAGAATGTAGCCGCCGACGACGAAGCTCAGGAGCGCCAGGAGGACGTCCCACGCCAGAGCCAGCCGGTTCTTCCTCCTCCCCCCCGAGGGCCAGAGGAGGAAGACGAGCGCCATGGCAAGGCTCAGGTGGATGCCCCGCTGGAACATGGCGCTGAGCAGGCCGATCCCGGCCGTGTACAGCTGGAAGAGGGAGAGCGTGACGGCGAGCCCCCCGGTCACCCACCCCAGGGCGGTCCTCTGTTGCGTGGTCAAGGTGTCTCCTCCCAAGGGGCAGGTGTCGGCGGCGCGGCGGGACGCCGGTGCCGGAGCCACTCCCACAGACGGGCCGGCCGCCCGCCGATCCACAGCCTCCGGCCGGCCAGGGTCCGGCTCAATTCCATCTGTCTTCCCCGCACCTGGAGCCGGTGGTCTTGGGGTCCCTGGCCTACCCGCAGGGTGAAGTGCCCCACGTCCCGGTCGAGCCCGAGGACCCGGGTCCACCCCCCGGGGGCCTCCACCGTGCGGCCTTCGCCCTCCCGTTGCCCGAGCCCCGCGCCCTGGAGCCGGTAGGCGTGCTCGCGGACCCGCAGCCTCCCGCCGCGGTCGAGGACGTATTCCTCCCGCACGGGCTGGCCCGTGACGGAGTGGCGGTAGGACAGGACGATGGGTTCCCCGGGGGCGAGGGCTTCGCGCCACACGACCGGCCCCTCCTCGAGCCGAATTTCGAGGAGGGGCCGGTGGACCAGGAACAGAGCCAGGGTCAGGGCGGCCAGCCCGGCGACCCCCAGCCGGCCCGCGGCGGGCCTCACTTCACTTGGCGACGAGCTCCTCGGGTATCGTGAGCCCCTGCTCCGTGAGGTACCGCGCCGCTCCCGGGTGGAGGGGGATCGGGGAGTTGACCACCGACGCCTTGGGCCTGGTGTCCTCGGCGGCTCTGTGGACCCGCACGAGCTCGCTGTGGTTCTCGAAGATCGCCTTCGTGAGCTCGTAGGCCAACTCCTCGGGCATGTCGGCGCTCACGATGGCCACGTTCCACACCGAGGGGTTCGGCACGGGCCGATCGACGCCCCGGTACAGACCCCCCGGGATCTCGTACTTCGAGTAGTAGGGGTACGCCTTGTGGATCTTCTCGAGCTCCTCGTCCGAAAACGACAGGACCTCGATGTCATGGGTCGTGGCGAGGTCCATGATCGACGAGGTGGGCGGGGCCACGGACCAGATGCCCGCGTCGATGGTCCGGTTCTTGAGGGCGTCGGCTGTCTCGTTGAAGGACAGGAAGGAGGGGCGATAGTCTCTCTTGCCAAGGCCGAGCGCGCTCAGGACCGCCTCGGCCTGTACCGCCGTGCCGCTGCCCGGGGCGCCCATGGAGATCCGCTTGCCCTTCAGATCCGAGACCTTCGCGATGCCGCTTCCTTTCCGCACCACAATGTGGAGCTGATTCGGGTACATGACGAACAGCGTGCGGATGTTCTTCGTGTCGCCCGTGAACCGCTCGGTGCCCGCAAAGGCCTGAAACGCGGTGTCACCCATGACGAGCCCGATGGCAGACTCCCCGCGGTCGACCAGGCGCACGTTCTCGACGCTCGCGGCCGTGACCTCCGCCACCGCCTCGACCCCCGCGACGTGCTTGTTCACGATCTCGGCCATGCCGCCGCCGTAAGGGTAGTACACGCCGCCGGTGCCTCCGGTGGCTACCGAGATCTTCTCTGTTGCCCACGCGGGAGCGGAGCTCAGCACCAATGCCGTTACTGCCAGGAGCCAGCATCGCCTCATCGTCTGTCCCTCCTCTTGCACGCTACAGGTTTTCGAGCCGAGATCGTTGGGTCCACCCTTCGGGCGGCTATATATAACCGGGTTTGTGGAAGGTCGGCAAGGAAACGCGTGCCTATTTCCACCAGGGAGCCGTCAACCCATTGACCGGAGCCCGGCGGTGTGTTCTTATGTGTGAACACATGCTCATTCGTTGATGGTGCCAGATGGACCTGTGTCACGAACGGTTGGTGCACCCGGAGGCGGTGGACGAGGCCCGGAAGGCCTTGGCGGGGGCGCCGGCCGAAGCGCTGGCGGAGACCTTCCGGGTACTGGGCGACCCCACCCGGGTGCGCGTGCTCCTGGCCCTCGCCGCCCGGGAGTTGTGTGTGTGCGACCTGGCGGACCTCTTCGAGGTGACGCCCAGCGCCGTGTCCCACCAGCTCCGGGTGCTCCGCGCCCACCGCCTGGTCAAGGCGCGCCGGGAGGGGAAGCTGGCCTTCTACAGCCTGGACGACGACCACGTGCGCACCCTGTTTGCCGAGGGGCTGCGCCACGTGATGGAGGACCGGCTTGCCCTGGCCTGAGTTCGCGAGCGCGGTGCTCGCCGGGACCTGGCACATCCTCTCCGACGCTGCTCCGTACCTCCTCTTCGGCCTGTTCGCCGCAGGGGTGATCCACGCCTTCGTCTCCGCCGAAGGGGTGGCGCGCCATCTCGGGCGGGGCAAGGTCCGCTCGGTGGTCAAGGCCGCCCTGTTCGGCATTCCTCTGCCCCTGTGCTCCTGCGGAGTGCTCCCCGCGGCTCTGAGCTTGCGGAAGAAGGGCGCCACGAAGGGCGCCACGGTCTCCTTCCTGGTCTCGACGCCCGAGACCGGCGTCGACTCCATCTCCCTCACCTACGCCCTCATGGACCCGGTGATGACCGTGGCCCGGCCGGTCGCGGCCTTCGCCACCGCCGTGGCGGCCGGGACGGCCGAGAACGTCTTCGGCCGGGAGGAACCGAGCCCGGAGCCGCCACCCTCGGCCTGCGGCTGCCGCGAAGCGCATGGATCCGAGGCCGCGGGACGGCTCGCGAGGGCGCGGGAGGGCCTGCGGTACGCCTTCCGCGACCTCCTCGGCGACCTGGCCCCTTGGCTGGCCTTGGGCTTCCTCGGGGCTGGGCTCATCACGGTGCTGGTGCCTCCGGAGTTCATCGAGGCCCATCTGGGCGGCGGGCTACTGCCGCTCCTGGCCATGCTCGTGATCGGCATCCCCATGTACACCTGCGCCACCGCCGCCACCCCCATTGCCGCGGCCCTGGTCCTCAAGGGCTTGAGCCCCGGGGCCGCGCTGGTGTACCTGTTGGCCGGGCCGGCCACGAGCCTGGCCTCCCTCACCGTGGTGGCGGGGACCCTCGGGATCAAGACGACGCTGCGGTACCTGGCGGCCCTGAGCGCCGGGGCGCTCGCCGCGGGAGCCGCGCTGGACTGGGCGTACGGGGCCCTCGGGCTCTCCGCCCAGGCCCTGGTGGGGGCGAGCACCGAGGTCTTTCCCGCCGGGGTGGGGACGGGGAGCGCCGTCGCCCTCATCGCCCTTGCCGTGGGGCCGCGCCTGGCCCGTCTGCTGAGCCGGGAGCGGGGTGCGTGCGCCTGCTCGGGAGCCACCTGAACCCCCCCCGGCGACCCGGTGGGCCGCGAGTGCTGGAGGAACCCATGAGCCGGGACGAAGCCATGGTCTGTTGTGCCCTCGCGACCTCCCAGGACTCGCCCCCCTCGACGCGGCCCGCTGCCGGGGACGCCCCGGCGCAGGCCCCCTGCTGCGCGGTCCCTGCGCCGCCCCCTTCGCCGGAGTCCCCGGCGAGCTGCTGCCCCGGGCCGTCCTCATCCGGGCCCCGGCCCGAGGCCGGGGGGGAACTCCCGGGGTATCGGCGTTGGCCCTTTGTGGAGGGCTGGATCGACACGCCCGTCGGGCCGGTGCCCCGCGTCAGGAGCCGCCTCGATGCCACCGACGTGCTCGGACGCTGGCAGATGCGATGGGGGATCGGGAGGGACCGCTACCGACTGGCTCCCGGGCTCTACGCCGTGGGCCGCCCCGGGGGGGGCTCCCCGGTGCTGGTCACGGCCAACTACAAGATGACCTTCGACCTGCTGCGGCGCGATCTGGCAGGACTCGACGCGTGGATCCTGGTGCTCGAGACCTACGGTATCAACGTGTGGTGCGCCGCGGGAAAGGGCACCTTCGGGACCGCCGAGGTGGTCCGGCGAGTGCGGGCGACGGGCCTGAGCCGTGTGGTCAGCCACCGACGGCTGCTCCTGCCCCAGCTCGGCGCCCCCGGGGTAGCGGCCCACGAGGTCCGAAGGGAGTGCGGCTTCTCGGTGGTCTTCGGCCCGGTCCGGTCCGCGGACATTGGTGCGTTCCTGGGCGCGGGCATGGCGGCGACCCCGGCGATGCGGACGGTCACCTTCACGGCTCTCGAGCGCTTCGTCCTTACTCCCGTGGAGCTGGCGGGAACGCTCCGGCATGCCGCCTGGGTGGCTGCGGCCATAGCCGTCTCCGCCGGGTTCGGGCCGGGTTTCTACTCCCTGTCCGGCGCCTGGATCCGTGGAGTGGCCGGCGTCGCCGCCCTCGCCGGCACGGTGGTCGCCGGCGCGGTCGCCACGCCCGTGTTGCTCCCCCTGCTCCCGTGGCGCGCCTTCTCGGCGAAGGGCGCCCTGGTCGGGGCCGCGGTGGCGCTTCTCGGTGTCGCCGCGTTTGGATTCCCGGGCGGGTATGGATTCCTCGCGCTTCTGCTAGGGGTGTCCGCCGGGTCGTCCTACCTCGCCATGAGCTTCACCGGCGCGACCCCCTTCACCTCGCCGTCCGGGGTCGAGCGCGAGATGCGCCGGGCGCTCCCGTGGCAGGTGGGTGCCGCCGCACTGGCGGTGGTATTCTGGTTCGCGTCCGCATTCTGAGAGGGGAGTCGGCCCCTTTCCGAGAGGAGCCCGGCCGCGCGGGGGAGCGGCGGCCGTGGGAGCGGTCCCCAGGACGGCTCCCTGAGGGCCGGCGGCTTCGGTGCACAGGAGGTGATACAAATGGACGGGTTTCGCTACCTCGACGGCGTCACGACGCTCCGCCTCGATCCGAGCCCCTGCGTCGGCTGCGGGCTTTGCCGGGCCGTGTGTCCCCACGGCGTGTTCGCGGTGGGGGAGGGCAAGGCCAGGCTCCTGGACCGGGACGCCTGCATGGAGTGCGGCGCGTGCGCCCGGAACTGTCCCGCGGGGGCGCTTACGGTCTCGGCCGGGGTCGGTTGCGCCAGTGCGATCATCAAGGGCTGGATCACCGGAGGGCCGCCCACCTGCGGGTGCGACGCGGGGGGCTGCTGCTGACGGCCACGGGGAGGTGTCGGGCCGGTTTCGTGAGACCGTTCTCATTTGACGAGGAACCTGTGGCATCTCTACACTGATGCCGCGAGCTCGGGTGCGGGAGGCCCCGGCGGCACGGTGCTTCCCCCCCCGGCCCGCATCGGCCCCGCGGTTCTCCCCCGGAGAAGACGGCGGCGGGTCGAGCCGGCGGGATGACCTTGGAAAGGACAGCCAACGATGAACGTGACCCTCTTCAACGTGGCCATGGTGCTCTACCTGGTGGCCAGCGTGCTCTACGCCCTGCACCTGGCCACCCGGCAAAACCGCACGATCGGGCTCGCGGCCACCGCGGCCTGCCTGGCGGGCTTCCTGGTGAACTCCGGGGCCTTCGTGGTTCGGTATCTGGAGAGCCACCAGCTGGGGCATGCGTACATGCCCCTCTCCAACATGTATGAGTCGAAGGTCTTCTTTGCCTGGTGCATCGTGGCCGTGTACCTGCTTTTCGAGTGGAAGTACCGCACCCGGACACTGGGCGCCTTCGTCGCACCCCTGGGGGCGCTGGCCATCGCCATCGTCTCCCTCAACCCCCGGATCTCCCCGGACCTCGCCCCCTTGGTGCCGGCGTTGCAGTCGAACTGGCTCACCGCCCACGTGGTCACGTGCTTCATCGGTTACGCGGGGTTCGCCCTTTCCTTCGCCGTGAGCATCGTCTATCTCTTCCGGGGGGACGGCACCGAAGGGCCGGTTCCTTCCCGCAAGGTGCTCGATGACGTCTCGTACCGTGCCATCGCTCTCGGCTTCCCATTCATGACCCTGGGCATCTTGACCGGCGCGATCTGGGCGAACTACGCCTGGGGCACCTACTGGAGCTGGGACCCGAAGGAGACGTGGTCGCTGATCGTCTGGTTCATTTACGCCGCCTTCCTCCACGCCCGGTTCACCGCCGGGTGGAAGGGGAACCGCCTCGCGTGGCTTTCCATCGTGGGGTTCGGGGCCACGATGTTCACATACTGGGGTGTCAACTTTATCCTCTCGGGGCTCCACAGCTACGGTTGACCCGCCCCCTCCGGCTCGCCCGCGAGGCCGCCGGGGGCTCTTCGGCCTTCCTTCGGTGACCGCTTTCGGCCCGTCCTCCCGGCTGGTGGGGGACGGGCCGTGTGTTACACTCCCTTCGCCCCCTCGCCCCGGGACGGCCCCGATGACCTCTCACAGGAGCACGCAACCCATGCCCCAAGGCGGTAGTCGTCGGCTGCAGAGGGTGGTGGTGGCGGTGAAGCAGGTGCCCGACACCACCCAAGTCAAGGTGAACCCGGAGACCGGAACCTTGATCCGGGAGGGGGTCCCGTTCATCCTCAACCCCTTCGACGCCCACGCCGTGGAGGAAGCCCTCCGCCTCCGGGACCGGTTCTCGTGCGAAGTGGTGGCGCTCACCATGGGCCCCCCGAACTCGACTCTGGCCCTTCGGCGGTGCCTCGCGCTGGGCGTCGACCGGGCGGTCCTGATCTCGGATCGGGCCTTCGGGGGCGCCGACACCCTCGCCACGAGCCTCGTGCTGGCCGCCGCGGTCCGGCGGGCGGCGCAGGAATGGGGGAGAGTGGACCTGGTGCTGTGCGGCAAGCAGACCATCGACGGCGACACCGCCCAAGTGGGGCCCGGGATCGCCACCCGCCTGGGCTGGAGCCAGCTGACCCTGGTGGACCGGCTCCTGGAGATCTCCCCGGAGGCCGGGGCCTTGACCGTGCGGCGGAAGCTCGAGGGCCGCCGGGAAGTGGTTCGCGCG
This sequence comes from Deferrisomatales bacterium, assembly GCA_033551855.1. Lineage (GTDB taxonomy): Bacteria > Desulfobacterota > Deferrisomatia > Deferrisomatales > JACRMM01 > JBFLZB01. The sequence goes on along the minus strand of JAWSUI010000010.1, from coordinate 74,172 downwards.
CCGCTTCCTGCCGTGGTGACCGTGGTGCGGGAGATCAACCAGCCCCGCTACCCCACCGTCCCCAGGCGGCTCGCGGCCGAGGAGCTGGAGATCCCCGTGTGGGACAACGCGGTCCTCGGCCTGCCGCCGGACCGGATCGGGCTCAAGGGCTCCCCCACCAGCGTCAAGCGGATCTTCGCCCCGGAGCGTCGCCTGGGTGAGATCGTCGGCGACGGGGAGGCCGACCCGGAGGGCGCGGTCCAGGAGCTCATCCGGAAGTTGATCGAGCGGGACGTGATCTCCGTGTAGCGGTTGCCGGGGTCGCCCCGGCGAAGAAAACCGGATCATCCGGGAAATGACCGGGTACTCGTGTCCAGGGACGATTGGGTGGGCCCGACCACGCAGGCGGACAGCCGCTCGACGGGAGCAGCCGCTTCGGGAGTCGCGGTGTCGCGAGGATTCCGGACGCGGCGGGGGAGAACACCTGCCGTGCAGTCCGGCCTCGTCTGCCGGAGTGGGCGGGCCCACCCGGTCGTTTGCCGGAAGAACCAGAAAACCACGGGTCGGGGGTGGCGGCACCCCGGGACGGGAGACCTGAAGTGATGGCCGAGCACAAGGACAAGGGCGCGCCCAGGAAGCCCCGGGGCAAGTCCCGACTGCTTGCGGGCAAGTGCATCGCGTGCGGCCGATGTGCCCCCGAGTGCCCGGTGGATGCGATCACCTACGATGACGCCGGGGAGCCGGTCATCGATCTCGACGCATGCATCGGCTGCCGCCGCTGCGTGAAGGTGTGCCCGGTCGAAGCCCTGGAGATGTTCTACACCGACGAGGAGCTCCAGCAGATCGAGGAGCTCAAGCGCCGAGGGGAGTGGCGAGAGCCCTCCGGCCGTGGGGAAGAGGAGCCCCCCGCCCCCCAGGCCGACCCGAGCTATCGGGGTGTCTGGGTGTTCGTGGAGCAGCAGGACGGCGCGGCCGCTGCGGTCAGCTGGGAGCTGCTGGGGGCCGGCGCGGGGCTGGCCCGGGAGCTCGGCGTCGAGCTCGGCGCCTTCGTCCTCGGCGAGGGGGTGGAGCACCTAGCTGCGGAGGCCTTCGCCTACGGTGCCCAGAGAGTCTACCTGGTGGACGACCCGGTGCTTCGCCACTACCGCACCCAACCGTATCTCAAGGGGGTCCTGGAGCTCATCCGCCGGCACCGGCCAGAGGTGGTCCTCATGGGCGCCACGGGTCTGGGCCGTGACCTGGCCGGGGCGGTGGCCACCGCCCTGGAGACCGGCCTCACGGCGGACTGCACCGAGCTCACGGTGGACGCAGAACAGAGGCTCCTGGAGCAGACCCGACCCGCCTTCGGCGGAAACATCATGGCCACCATCCTCAACGTGGTCCACCGCCCCCAGATGGCCTCGGTGCGGCCCCACGTCATGCGGCGGCCGGAGCGGCAAGAGGGAAGGGCGGGGGAGGTCCTCCGGGCGGCTCTGGGTCTGGCGGAAAAGGAGGTGGCGGCGAAGGTTCTCGAGGTCCTGCGGGACGAGCACGGGGCCGGCCACGTGGACATCGCAGGGGCCGAGGTCCTGGTGTCCGGGGGCAGGGGCCTGCAGGGCGGGGAGAACTTCCGTCTCCTGGAGGAGCTCGCCGCGGTCCTCGGGGGGACCGTGAGCGGGTCGCGCAGCGCGGTGGACGCCGGGTGGATCCCCTACGAGCGCCAGGTAGGACAGACGGGCAAGACCGTGCGCCCGAAGATCTACGTCGCCTGCGGCATCTCCGGGGCCATCCAGCATCTGGTGGGGATGCAGGACGCGGACCTGGTGATCGCGGTCAACCGGGACCGGGACGCCCCCATCTTCGAGGTCGCCCATTACGGCATCGTGGGAGACCTCTTCGAGGTGATCCCGGCCCTGACCCGCAGGTTGCGCGACATCGCCCAGGGGCAGTGAGCCTCGGAGCGGTCCTCTACCGGAGAGCGGCATGAGCCAGACCGAGAGCACCGTCTTCGCGATCCTCCTCACCGCGGCCGTCTTCACCTTCGGGCTCTCCGTGCGGCGGCTGGTGCGGGCTGTGCGGCTGGGGCAGCCCGATCCGCGCCTGCGGCAGGGCCTGGAGAAGCGTGTCCTGTCCGCGCTGGAGTATGGGTTCGGGCAGAGGCGGGTGCTCGAGGAGCCTTTCGGGCGGAACCACTTCTTCCTCTTTTGGGGTTTCGTCGTCCTCGGCCTCGACAATGCCGGCTTCGTCCTCAACGGGCTCTTCCCCCAGATCAGCCTCACGGTGTTCGGGCCGGTCTTCTATCCCGTCCTCACCCTCCTCTTCGACCTGGTGCCGCTCCTGGTGATCGCCTGCGTGGTCGTCGCCCTGCACCGGCGTCTGGTGGTGAAGCCGCCCCACATCGAGTACCGCAGCATCGATGCCTTCGTGGTCCTCGGGCTCGTGTTCCTCCTGATGTTCCTCTTCTACGGCTACCACGGGGCCGAGATCGCCCTGGGCCAGGCCCCCCGGGGAACCTTCATGCCGTTGACCCGCGTCGTCGTCGCGCCCACGATGGCCGCGGTGTTCGGCGAGGGGCTCCACACGGCCGGCCGGGTCTTCTGGTGGCTCCACGCCCTGGCGTTCCTGGGCGTCCTCAACTACTTGCCCTACAGCAAGCACATCCACATCCTCACCGCCATCCCGAACTGTTTCTGCCGCTCCCTGGAGCCGGTGAGGACGGTCCCGAGGGAGACCTTCGAGGCTGGCCGGGTCTACGGCGCGGGGCAGGTCGATCGGTTCTCCTGGAAGGACCTGCTCGACTTCGCCTCCTGTACCGAGTGCGGGCGCTGCAATCAGAGCTGCCCCGCCACCACCAGCGGCAAGCCTCTCAACCCGAGACTGGTCATCCGGGACGGGAAGGTGAACCTCCTGGCCAACGGCGAGAAGCTCCGTCACGGCAGCCGGGCCCAAGGACTGCTCCCCCTCATCGTGGAGAAGGACGCCGCGGCCGTGGGGTCCGTGGGGGAAGACGCCCTCTGGGACTGTACGACCTGCGGCGCCTGCATGCGGGTTTGCCCGGTCTTCATCGAGCACGTGCCCAAGATCATCCAGATGCGCCGTCACCTGGTGGAGAACCTTGCGAAGTTCCCGCCCGAGCTCGGCGTCTTCTTCGAGGCGACGGAACAGCGCTCCAACCCCTGGGGGCTGCCCCCGGCGGATCGAGGCCGCTGGGCCAAGGGGCTGGAACTGCGCCTGCTCGGGGAACTTCCCGAGGGGCAGACGGCAGAGTACTTGTTCTACGTCGGGTGCGCCGGTTCCTTCGACAGCCGAAGCCGAAAAGTCGCGGTGGCTCTAGCTCGGCTGTTCAAGGCGGCCGGGCTGAGCTTCGCGATCCTGGGACCCGAGGAGCGCTGCTGCGGGGACTCCCAGCGCCGCCTGGGCAACGAGTACGCCTTCGACGCCCTGGCCCGCGAGAACGCCGAGCTCTTCGCGCACCGCGGGGTGAGAAACATCGTCTGCTACTGCCCCCACTGCTACTCGACCCTCCAGAACGACTATCGCCAGTATGGGCTCAAAGCCCGGGTGCTGCACTACACGGAGCTCCTGCAGGAGCTGACCCGAGACGGCCGGCTTCGGTTTGGGGAAACGGGGGAGCCCGGGCGCACCGTGATCCACGATTCGTGCTACCTTGGGCGCCACAACGGCATCTACGCGCCCCCGCGGTCCTTGGTGTCCACCGCCACGGGGCGGGCTCCGGAAGAACTGCCCCGCAGCGGCGAGCACGGGTTCTGCTGCGGGGCGGGGGGCGGGCGCATGTGGATGGAGGAGGAGCCGGACCACCGTGTGAACCTGAACCGGGTGCGGGAGGCCCTCTCTGCGAATCCGGACCGGATCGCGGTGTCCTGCCCCTACTGCCTGACCATGCTGGAGGACGGCGTGAAGGACCTCCAGGCGGAGGGCCGGGTGCGGGTGGCAGACGTGGCCGAGCTCCTGGCCGAGCGTCTGGACAAGGGGTGAGCTGGGGCTATTCCGAGCCCAGGACCCGGCAGGTCGCGAGACTCAGCAGGGGGGGCAACGCCGAGAGGAGCAGCCACGGCCAGCCGGCCCAGACGGCCGCCGCGATGCCGCCGACCAAGGCGAGGTTGGAGGCAGCCAGGACCCGGTGGAACGCGAGCTCCGCCGGGAGCGGGAAGCCCCTGCCGAGGTGGAGCCGGACCAGGGCGGCGACCGCCGTGTAGACCGGGACGGCCACGAAGAGGAATGCCCAGGCGAGGAGACCCGAGAGCATGGATGCGGTGAACCGGGGAGGAGGATGGTAGACCCGGTCGGCCAGGAGGAGCGCGAGGGTCAGTCCCAGCCAGAAGGACAGGTGCTTCCGGCACAGGGCCGCCAGGACCTCCCGACGGCGGGCTTCTTCCTCGTCCCTGTCGTCCACGTTCGGGGTCTCCCTGCAAAGGGACATCCGCGCCCCGTCAGGCTACCCGACGGGGGCGGGGCCGCAAGGGCCGCCTCCGCGGGGGCGACCCGAAGAGGGGCCACGACGAGGATGGGGAGCGGCAAGAGGTGCTCCCGGTCTGCGCCGCGGTCGTGTTCCAGCGCCGCTTCGCGCGGCCGGCCGGCCCCCGGGTGCCGCCCGGGCAGGCGACGGCAGGGGAGGAGACGACGATGGTGCGGCTGTACTCTGTGGGGTCCGGAGCGTTCTACGAGGCGTCGAAGCTGGTGAAGACCGCGGACCAGTGGAGCCGGGACCTGACGCCGGTGCAGTACCGCGTGACCCGGGAGCGGGGGACGGAGCCTCCGTTCACGGGGGATTTTGCCGATCGCCCCGAGGCGGGGGTCTATCGCTGCGTGTGCTGCGGGACCGATCTGTTCTCGTCGGAGCACAAGTTCGAGTCCGGTACGGGCTGGCCGAGCTTCTGGAGGCCTGTGGCCGAGGAGAACATCGGCACCGAGCAGGATCGGAGCCTCTTCCTCGTGCGCACCGAGGTGCACTGCCGCCGGTGTGACGCGCACCTGGGACACGTCTTCCAGGACGGCCCGCCCCCCACGGGGCTCCGTTACTGCATCAACTCGGCTTCCCTGAGCTTCGCCCCGGCCGGGTGAGCCCCGGCGCCCTACCGAGCACCCACCTCGGCACGGTACTTCTCCGTGGCCTCCAGGAGCCCCCTCCGGTCCTTCTCCCGGAGGTCCTCGAGGCGCGCGGCCAGTCCTGAATCGTGGACCGCGAGGATCTGGCTCGCCAGGAGCGCTGCGTTGACCGCGCCGTCGATGGCGACGCTCGCCACGGGGATCCCCCGGGGCATCTGGACCGTGCTGAGGAGCGCGTCCTGGCCGTTCAGGGCCCCCGAGGCCAGGGGTACGCCGATCACCGGCAGGGTGGTGTGGGCGGCCGCGACCCCGGCCAGATGGGCGGCCATGCCCGCGCCGCAGATCACGGCGGCGACCCCGCGCTCCCGGGCGGAGGAGACCACTGCGACGACCCGGGCCGGGTCGCGGTGGGCCGAGGCCACGTGGACCTCGCAGGGCACGCCGAGGTCCCGGAGCACCTCCACCCCTTTCTTCATCACCGGCCAGTCGTTGGGGCTTCCCATCAGGATAGCGATGGACTTCACGAAACGTCCTCCTGTGGTCGACGGGTGTCGGGGTAGGCGGGCTCATCGCCGTAGAAGCTCTTCTCGGCGGCCCGGAACAGCTCGTTGCGCCGTTCGTGGCGGGTCCATCCGCCCATCAGGTCCATGAGACCGGGGTACGCCGTGGCAAATCCCACCCCGCGGACCCGATGGGGAAGGCGGCAAGTGGTGCAGCGCACGAGCACCCGGATGTCGTTGCCCTCCCGGCAAGCGGTCCCGAACACACAGTCGAACTGCTCGAGGACCCACTCGGTTCCGCAGTTGGGGCAAGCCAGGGTTTCCTCGAGGGCGCGGGCCTCCAGATCCACCCGGGGCCAGTACCCCCGGGGGTCGGGTCCCCAGTCCGGGGGCCCGATGCGGCAGAGCGCCTCGGATCCCTCCAGGATGTACCAGCGGCCGTCCGGGCTCCTGCGGGCTTCGCGCATGGGGGCTCGGGTCGGGCTCAGACCCCTCGGTCCGCGGTCGGCCAGAGGACCCGGTGAAGCTGTACCTGGAGCCGCACGTCCAGGCGGTCGCGGAGCATCCATGCAGCCAGCTCGGCGGGGTCGAGCTCACCCCAGACCGGGGAGATACTCGCCCGAACCCGTCCCACCAACCCCCGGTGCCGCAGGGTCTCCCGCGCCCACTCGTAGTCCGTCCGGTCCCGGCACACCACCTTGACCTCGTCCGTGGCGCGGAGACCAGCCAGGTTCTCCCAGCGATTGAAGCCTGCCATCCCCGAGCCCGGGGACTTGAGGTCCATCACCACGTGGACTCCCGGCGCCACCCCGTCCAGGGGGAGGCTGCCGTTGGTCTCGAGGAGGACCCGGCGGCCCGTGGCGGCCAGGGACCGCAGCAGCTCCGGGGTCCCCTCCTGGTGGAGGGGCTCCCCTCCCGTGACTTCCACGGTGCCAAGGCCGTCGCGGCCGACGGCTTCCAGAATCTCGGGGATCCCCCGGAGGTCGCCGCCCTCCCGCGCGTACCGTGTGTCGCAGTAGGAGCAGTCGAGGTTGCACCCCGCGAGCCGCACGAAGGTGCACGGGTACCCAGCCCAGTGGGACTCGCCCTGGATGCTGGAGAAGATCTCGGAGACGCGCAGCCGGGTCATGGGCCGAAGCTACCACGCCGGCTCAGGCCGGGCAACGGGGTCGCCCAGCCTGGATCCACCGGCTGGTCGGCAAGCGGAGTCCGGGAGCCCCTGCGTTTCGCCCCGCAATCCGCGGCACGTCGAAACGTTGGCCACCGGGGGACCGGGTGCGCCGAGCTTCACCGGTCCCGATCGGTTTCTGCGCCTCGGTCGATGGGTGGCGCTTCTCCCGGCATGCCCGATCCCTCCAAGCATGCGGCGGTGGAGCGCCACTCCCCGGAGCCGCCCGAGAGGGGGTGCTACACCTTCAGGCCCAAACCCCGTCTCTTGGCGTTCAGGTGCGCCACGATGGCGTCGGCGCACTTCTCCGGGTCGGGCTCCACGACGAAGCGCGCGCCCACCACCTCCTCGAGCCCCTCGGTGGCGAGCTTGACGATATTGGGGGAGCCGAGGATGGGGGGGACTACCCCCAGGAAGGTGGTGATGCCCGAGGCCACTACGTAGAAGGCGATGGCCACCGCCTTCTCCGAGTACCACTCGGGGGCGGCGCCGGCCAGGGGAAGCGCCGCGGTGTCCACGTTGAGCGCCTTGGCGAGCGCCCCGGCCAGGTGGAGGATGCGGGTGTTGTCCACGCAGGAGCCGGTGTGGAGCACCGGGGGGATGCCGAGGGCCTTGCAGACTTCCTTGAGCCCCGGCCCGGCGAGCTCGGCGGCCTCCGGGGTCTTGAACCCCGCCTTGGCGTTGGCCACGGCCGCGCACCCGGTGTCGAGGACCAGGACGTCGTTCTCGATGAGCCTCCGGGTCAGGGCGACGTGGCCGTGGTCGTGGCGCACCTTGGGGTTGTTGCACCCCACGACTCCCACCGCGCCTCGGACCTTGCCGGCGACGAGGGCGTCGATGAGAGGTTGGGGAGTGCCCCCCAGGGCGCCGAGCACGGCCTCCACGCTGAATCCCGACATCTGGGTGACCGCCTGCCCGGGGATCTCGAGCGCCCCGGCCCGGCGGCGGGGGAAGTTTTCCACGGCTTCCCGGACGACTTCCCGTGCGAGGGCCTGGGCGTTCTCGGGGGAGAACTCGCGGTGCTCGGCTCCGGCGAACTTCGCCTTGGGGCTCGTGGTGACGAACTTGGTGTGGTAGCAGCCCGCGACTCGGGGGGTGGCGGGCATGATGCACTGGTAGTCGACGATCATCATCTCCACGGCGCCGGTGACGAGCACGAGCTCGGTCATGAGGTGGTTTCCCGCCATGGGGATGCCCCGGCGCATGAGGAGCTCGTTGCCGGTGCAGCACAGCCCCGCCAGGTTGATGCCTTTGGCACCCACCTTCGCGGCCAGGGCCTGAAGCTCGGGCTCCTCGGCGGCTCGGGCGACCATCTCGGAGACCACCGGGTTGTGGCCGTGGAGGAGGATGTTCACCCGGTCCGCCCGGAGCACCCCCAGGTTCACGGTGGAGGTCGTGGGCTTGGGGACCCCGAACAGGACGTCGGAGAGCTCGGTGCCGATCATCGAGCCCCCCAACCCGTCGGACAGGGCGGTGCGGAACCCGTGGAGGAGGAGGTTCACGTAGTCGTTGTCCACCCCCATGTGGGTCCGGTGCATCATCTCGGTGACCTCCCGGTCGATGCCCCGGGGCAGAACCCCCAGGCGCCTCCAGGCCTCGACCCGGGCGGCGGGCATGCGATCGACGAAACCCAGCCGGCCCTTGCGCATGCCGTACTCCTCGAGCATCTCGCCGGCCAGGTCCCGGGCCACCGCCAAGGGGTCACGCCCCGCCTCGGCCACCCCGAGCTCCCGGGCGAGGGCCCGGAGCTTGCCCTCGTCGGTGATCCCGTACCCGGGGGCCTTGCCCTCGCCCACCGCGAGCAGCGTCTCGGCGAGGTCCCGGCCGTGGTCCGAGTGGCTCGCCGAGCCGGCGGCGATCATCCTGCCCAGGTTTCGGGCGACCATGATGTCGGCGTCGGCGCCGCACACCCCCTGCTGCGGCCCCTCTCCGAAAGGGTCGATCCGGCAGGGCCCCATGGCGCAGATGCGGCAGGAAAGCCCGAGGTCGCAGAAGCCGCACCGCGGCTCCTGGGCGGCGTGGCGGTCCCAGACCGTCGAAACCCCGTCGGCCCGGGCCTTCTCAAGCATGGGCAGGGCGTCCTGGGTGACGGAGCAGGCGGCGAGCTTCTCTGTCTGGGAAGCCATGCTGGGTCCTCCTCATCGCAGGGCGGGGCTTGCCCCGCCGAGATCCGAAATCCATTGCCGGTGTCGTCGGGGCGGGCCCCGACCTACGGGCTACGGGGCGACGGCCTCGGCGGCGCGCCCGAGGGCTCGCCAGAGTTGCACGGCCGGCGCCTCTCGTCGCGCCTCCTCGCCCTGCTGCAGCCCGATACTCACCTCTCGGGCGAGACGGCGGGTCTCCTCCCGGAGGAGCTCGTTGGGGTCCCCGAACTCCAGGGCCTTGACCAGGCACGTCTCGACGCATGCCGGGACCCGCCCCTCCTTCTGTCGGTCCGCGCAGTTGTCGCACTTGACCGCGACGGCGTTTCGTCCGGGAACCCTCCAGTCGGCCCGGTAGCGGATCACCCCGAAGGGACACGCCATGGAGCACATGCCGCACTGGATGCACCGCGAGGGGTCCACCAGGACGGCACCGGTGGGCCCGTCGCGGCCGATGGCCCGGGGCATGCACGCCCCCATGCACGGGGCAGGGTCGCAGTGGCGGCACTTGTTGGGGAACGCGAAGGTTGCCCGGCCGGCGCCCACGTGGATCCGGGGAGTCGTCCGGGGCTGCTCGGCCACCGCACCGTAGACCGTCTTGCTGCGGGAGTGGGCCGCGGCGCAGGCGGCCGTGCACTGGAGGCAGCCGACGCAGCGCTCGGGGTGGACGATGACGGTCTTCATGGTCACCTCCGATGGTAGCGGTGGGAACCGAGAATCCCTCACCCCCTCCCTGCGAAGGGAGGGAACGGACCGGCGAAGGCATAGGCACCCCAGTGGGCGCGCCGGTCGAGGGGGTCGAAGGGCAGGTCCTCGAGCCGCGAGCCTGCCCGGATCGCGGCCACGATGAGGCCGGCCTGTTCCGCCTCCCCCGCGAACACGGCCCCCACCAGCCGCCCCTCGCGGAGGACGAGCTTCCGGTACGCCCCGCGGGAAGCGTCTGCTTCCTGGAGCGCACGGTAGGGCCCCAGTGGGGGCCGGGTGATGCCGGCGGTCACCAGGTGTAGGTCTCCCACCCGGAGGGAGTTCATCGCCAGGGAACCAGGGTAGCTCTCCCGCGCGCCGGCCATGTTGCGCCCGGCGAGGCGCCCCTGCTCCACGGCCGCGGGCCAGATGGCGTTGATCCGAGGCTCCTCCCATGCCAGATCGTGGGTCAGGGCCGTATCCCCGGCCACCCAGACGCCCGGGGTGCCCGTGCGCAGCTCCTGGTCCCCGGCAACTCCCCCCGGCGGTGCGCCCAGAAGCTCACCCCGGGGCTCCACGCCCTTCGCCCGGATGACCACGTCGCAGGGGTCCACCCCATCAGAGGAGTGGAATCCGATGCCGGTCACCCTGCCCCCCTCCACCCGCAAGGCAGAGGGGCGGCATCCCAAGCGCACCCGGACACCGCGGCTCTCGAGGGCCTGTGTCACGAGCCCCCCGGCCGTCTCGTCGGCGGACTGGGAAAGGGGAAAACCCGATGCCACGCACAGGCCGGTCTCGAGGCCCCGGGCCGCGAGGCTCAGAGCGGCCTTGACGCCCACGAGCCCGCCTCCGAGCACGAGGGCTCGCCCCGCGCCCCGGCCGAGCTCGGCCTCGATGGCCTCGGCGTCGGCCCGGGTGCGGAACGAGAAGACGTTCGGGGCTTCCTCTCCGGGAAGCCCCAGGGGCTTTGGGGCTGCGCCGGTGGCGAGGCAGAGCCGGTCGTAGGGGATGACCTCCCCGCCCGCGAGGGTCAGCCTCCGCGCCCCGGCGTCCAGGTGGACGGCCCTCACGCCGGCTCGCAGCTCGCCCCGGTTCAGTGCGGGGGAGGGAAGGGGAAAGAGGGACGCGGGTGCCTCGCGGGCGAGCCAGTAGGAGATGAGGGGGCGGCAGTAGGGGGCCTGGCGCTCCTCGGAGAGGAGGAGCACCTCCCCACCGGGGTCCACCTCGAAGATTCCCTCCGCCGCGGCCAGGCCGGCCGCACTCGCGCCCACGACCACGTAGCGCATGGCGTGCTGCCCCTCTGATTCGGTACCCTGGGGACGGGACCGGGTCGACGGACGGCGGCCGTTGCCCGTCGCCGAAACCATCCGGGCCCGGACGCAACGTACCACGCGAAATGGGATTTCGCAACTTGGAGCGGGAAAATGGGACCGATTCGGGGAGTCCTCTTCGACGCCGGCAACACCCTCATCCGGGTGCGGGGGAGCGTGGGCGCCGTCTACGCCGAAGTGGCCCGCCGCCATGGTCTGCACGCGGACGCCGGTGCCCTGGAGGAGGGGTTCCGGAAGAGCTTTCGACAACGGAAGGAGGGGTTTCTCCAGGCCGTCTCCCGGCCCCACTCCCCGGAACGGGAACGGGCCTGGTGGCGAGGCCTCGTGGAGGAGGTGTTTCGGGACGCCGGCAGCCGGGACGGCCTTCGGGGTCGGTTCGACTCCTTCTTCGAGGAGCTCTACCGGGAGTTCGAGGAGTCCCGGCACTGGCAGACGTTCCCCGACGTCCTCCCCTGCCTGGAAGCCCTCGCTGCCCGGGGACTTCCCCTGGGGGTGCTCTCCAACTGGGACAGCCGCCTGCACCCGGTTCTCCGAGGGCTGGGCCTGACCCGGCGCTTTCGGTTCGTGCTCACGTCGGCCGAGCTCGGGGCGGAGAAGCCCGATGCAGCGATCTTTCTAGAGGGTGCCCGCCGGTTGGGCCGGAAACCGGCCGAGGTCCTTTACGTGGGGGACCTCCTGCGGGAAGACGTCTTCGGCGCGGCGCGGGCCGGGCTGCGGGGGATGCTGCTGGACAGGGAGGGGAGCTGCCCGGCCCCAGTGCCCCGCATCGAAGACCTGCGGAAGCTTCCGGCGGCCTTGGACGCTGCCTGAGGGCGAGAGCGTTCCGGTCATCCCGCGGGCGGGGGAGGAAGCGCTGGGCCCTCGCCGCGGGCAAAACGGGTGGTGGGGTAGGCGAAGCGGATGCGGGGCTCCCTCGCGAAGGCCCCGAGTATCGCCTCCCACAGCCGCTCCGACGACCCCCGCCGCTGGCGAACCGGCGTCAGGTAGCGCACGGTCAGCTGCACGCCCCACTCTCGAACGGACGTGTAGACGATCGGGGTGAGCTTCTGGAAGAAGATCATGTGCTGGGCTGCTGCCTCGCGGATCTGCTCCTGGGCGTCCTTGCAGTGCGGGGCCATCTGGGTGTCGGCGATCTCGCCCAAGAGCTGCTTCGCCCGCTGCCAGTCGCTCTCGAAGGTCAGCCGCACGACGAGCTCATCCCAGATGTAGGCGAAGCCATAGGTGTAGTTGGCGAGGGGCGACGAGAACACCGCGTTGTTCGGGACCAGAAGGATGCGTCCGGTGGACTGGTCCCCGTCGACCCACTCCCCGCACTCCATCAGGTACGTCTGAAAAAGGCGGATGTCGATGACGTCCCCCCGATGCTGCCCGATCTGTACCCGGTCTCCCACCTGATACGGTCGGCGGATCAGGATGAACGCCCACCCCACGAGGCACACGATCGGGTCGCGCAGCGATATCGCCAGCCCCGCCGAAGCCAGTCCCAGAAACACGCCGATGTCCCGCAACCCGCTCGTCCAGATCCGCGTGAGCAAGAGCAGGCCGAGGATGCCGATCAGGTAGTTGATGGCCCGGCGCCAGCGGTACCGGTTCCGCGTATCCTCGACGTGCCTCCTGACGATGCGCAGGGCCACGAACCGCGCCACGAGCATCAGCAGGAGGATGGCGCACGAACGGACGAGGCCGCGGATCGTCTCGGGCGTCAGGCCGCTCCATTCCGCCACGAGGGCGGTCACGTGGTCCATGATCTCACCCGGTACGGAGGAAAGGGGCGGAAGGACCGCGCTCCACGCGGGGTCCCGGGGGGTGAGGCCGCCTGCCCGCCCTCCAGGAAGGCCCCACGCCCGACACGGACGCAACTCTCGCCGTAGTATATAGGGATCATCCGGGAAATGACCGGGTACTCGTGTCCAGGGACGATCGGGTGGGCCCGACCACGTAGGCGGACGGCCGCTCGACGTGAGCAGCCGCTTCGGGAGTCGCGATGTCGCGAGGATTCCGGACGCGGCGGGGGAGAACACCTACCGTGCAGCCCGGCCTCGTCTGCCGGAGTGGGCGGGCCCACCCGGTCGTTTACCGGAAGAACCGTATATGGTCTCTCTTCGAAAGGGGCCCGTTGCAAGCGGCGCCCTGGGGACCCGATGGAGGCGGTCGACCCGCCCGAGACGCACAGGAGGCCTGAGGGCTACTCCGTCTGGGGCGCCGGCTCCCCGCCCGGGCGGGCGGTGGCGAAGAGGGCCTGGGCTTTGTCGAGGTACTCCTCCGGCATCCGGTACACGGGCCCGCCTTCGCTCGAACGGGCGAAGAGGGCGTCGTCTCGCAGCCCCAGAGCAAAGCCCTGCACGACGCCGTCTGCCTCCTCGACCCGCGCCATGAGGACCGGTTCGTCGAGGCCATGCTCCGCGTCGGCAGCGGTGCTGTCGAGGATCTCGGCCGCCGCCGCGGTCTCGAGCACCCACAGGTAGTCCTGGAGGGCAGCCAGCTCGTCCCCCGTCACCTGCGCCCCCTCGCGGGCCCAGAGGCCGTCCTCCTTGCCGTACGTCAGCGACTTCTCCGCAATCGGGTCCGCCAGCCGGAGCTCCAGGCGCTCTGCCTTCCAGCCGCGCAGGAGGAGGGGCTTGCGGCGCCGCAACGCCTCGGCCGGCACCTGCACGGTGTCGAGAACGTCCTCGGCCACGGTGAACCAGGCGTCCCGGCCCACCCGGGCCGCCCAAACGCTGCCGTCCACCTCTGCCAGCCGCAGGGTCGCCTCCTCCCCCCCGGCCCCCCGGACGGTGACGGTCGTGCCATCCGCGAGCCGCTGGTCCACGACACCCGGATCCTCGTCGAGGAAGCCGGCGACGCGGGCCCACCGCAGCTTCTCCGTGAGGCGCCCCACGGCCTCGGGATCGGCGGCCGCCGACAAGGGGGCCTCGATGGTCCAGTCTTCCCCGGCCCGGGTCAGCCGCAGGGCCTCCCCGCCGGGGGTACGCACCTCCAAGCCGGCAAGGGCCGACCAGGGGAAGTCACCCAGGACGTCCTTGCTCCGGAAATCCGCGGGGTCGCCCAGGAGAGCGGCGAGGCCGTGACCGGGGACGAGGTGGACCGGACCCTCCCCCGCGCGCACGTACCGGAAGTCACCGGCTGGGTTGAGCCCCCCCACCGCGACACGGGCTTCGGCCCCCCGCGTCGCCACCGCCACTTCCGGTTCCTCCAGCCCGAAAGGACCCAGATCGGCGTCGGCGCCGGCGACCTCGCGGCTCGCCTTCAGCTCCCCCAGGGCGGCGAGGAGGCTGCGGACCCGGCCACTGTCGGCCCGGTCGTTCCAGGGTTCCAGGACGGACCAGGCGCCGTCCTCGGCCTTGGCGAGGCGCAGGACGCCCCCGGTTCCCTCCAGGGAGACCTCGGTCACGCGGTCTGCCTCGAAGCCGGGAAGCAGGAGCGCCGACCGATCCTCGGCCTGCCGGCGCGCTTCCTGGCGGGGCTCCTCCACGCCGTAGAAGTAGGCGACCAAGGCGGCCAGGGCCGCCAGCAGGATCCACGTGCCCTTGAACTTCATGACGTGCCCCCTACAGATTCCTGCGCCGCCACCAGATACCCAGACCGGCCAGAACCAGCAGCAGGGGGCCCACGACGACGCTCCCGTAGAACAGGGTGGCGCCCTGGGCGCGGCTGAGCATCAGGGGCGACGGCCTGGCGTCCCTCGGGCGTATGGAGATCAGATCCTCCTCCTTGGCCAGGTAGCTCACCAGGTTCTGGAAGAGGTCGCCGTTGCCCGAGTAGCCGAAGTAGGTGTTGTCCGCAAAGTCGGAATCGCCCACGACGATGAGCTGGGTTCCCGGCAGGCCGTCGTCGCCCGTCCGCTCCACCAGAGCGGCCACCGTGAGCGGGCCCTTGTGGTCCTCGGCCGGGTCGAAGGCAGCCTGATCTCCCTGGAGATCCGTCTCGCCCCAGGACTGGGGGGTCGTACGGGCGAGGGGATGGAAGGAGGCCCCCTCGGGGAGCCGACTCTCCTCCAGGCTCCGGGCGACGGCGAGGAAGGTCGCGAGTTGAAAGCCTTGGGTCACCTCGTGGGGTGGGTAGTCGGTGATGATGGGGGTGGTGTAGGAGCCCCCGAAGAGCCGGCTCATGGTGTCGATGATCACGTCGTCGCGCAGCCGGATTCCCCACTGCTCCAGGAGGGGCTCCAGACCGGTCTCGGTCTGGGGGTCCACCAGCACCAGCGCCTTGCCCCCTTCCTCCAGGTAGGTCCCCAGGAGCTCGCGCTCGGGATCCAGCAGGGGCTTGGTGGGCCCTGCGATGACCAGGACCGCACACTCGGCGGGCACCTCGGTCTCCCGTAGGAGCAGGATCTCGCGGACGGCATACCCCTGCTCCTCCAGGGCCCTCCCGGCGGAGGAGTACCCCCTGCGCTGGCTGTCGTACACGGCCCTCTCCCCGTGCCCGGAGAGGAAACAGATCGTCTTCTGCCCTTCCCGGGTCACCCGCACCAGGGCGTTGGTGGCCGCCTCCTCGGTGGTCTCCGTAATCCGGTAGGTCTGCTCCCCGCTCGCGAACACGGTGGTGCCGTACTCCCGGATCCCGTGCTGCTGGGCCAGGGCGGGATTCCGATCCGGGTCCACGAAGGAGACCCGCACCCGGCTGCTGTGGTCCGAGAAGTCGTCCAGGAGGCGCTTTATCCGGACCCGGGCTTCGGAGGCGTCGGAGAAGAAGGCCGTCACGACCACCTCCCGCTCCAGCGCCCGGAGCACCTTCAAGGTCTGGTCCGAGAGGGTGAAGCGGCGGTCCGCGGTGAGATCCCAGCGGGCGTTGTGGCGGATGGCGAGCACGTTGAGGATCACGAGGATGCCGACGAAGGCCAGGGTCATCACGGCCGCGTTCGCACCGTACCTGGCCGTCCGGCTGCCCGGCAACCCGGCGACGAGCCGGCGTTCGGCGATGAAGAAGAAGAGCAGGGCCGCCGCCCCGACCACCCCGAGCACGGCCAGGATCCCCCTCTGGTCCGGGTAGTAGCTGGCGACGAAGAGGGCGGCGAGCACCAGCAGGGCGCCTCCGATGCCGGCCAGTTTGCTGGTGGTGCGGGTCGTGACGCGGGGGTGGTCGAGTTGGCGCATGGCGCTCACCTCCAGCGGGCCGAGTCGAGCACGCGATGGGTCAGGAAGAGCCCGAAGGACGAGACGGAGAGGTAGTAGACCACGTCCTTGAGCTCCACGACGCCCCGGAGGAACGGGTCGAGATGCGTGATGATCGAGAGGTGCTCGAACAGCGGGGCGAGGTCGCCCCCGGTCTGGGACGCCCACCCAAGGAGCCAGAAGATCAAGAGGATGCCGAAGGTCAGGACGGCTGCCACGACCTGGTTCTCGGTGAGGCTCGAGGCGAACAGGCCGAAGGAGACGAAGGCGCCCACCAGGAGCACCATCCCCAGGTAGCTGGTCGCGATCGGCCCCCACTCGAGAGATCCGTACGCCCACACGAGGAGGGGCATGTAGCCGGTCAGGAGCAGGACCATGGAGAGCAGGGCCACCGCCGCCGCGTACTTTCCGGCCACGATCTCCCCCAGCCGCACCGGCGACGTGAACAGGAGCTGGGCCGTGCGTCCCTTCTTCTCCTCCGCCAGCAGCCGCATGGTCACGATGGGGACGACCAGCAGCAGGACCACCGCCATGTTCTGGAAGGTGGGCTCGAAGACCAACCGGTTCACGTTGAGCTGGCCGACCTGGCCGGTGGCCCCCTGGAACTGGAGCATCTGGAAGCTCTGGAGGCTGTACCAGGCCATCATGTTGTAGAAGAGCAGGCCCGTGACCGCCAGGAAGACGGTTGCGACGACCCAGGCCACGGGCGAGACCAGGTAGGTGCGCATCTCCTTTGCGGCGATGGTCGCCATGCGACTCATGCGGTGCCCTCCTTGTCCTCTGTGGTGAGCCGCAGGAACACCTCCTCCAGACTAACGGCGACACCGGCGAGCTCCAGCAGGCCCGCCCCGCTCTCCACCGCGGTTCGGGCCACCTCTTCCCGGAGGTCCCGGTCCTGGCGAGACTCGACGCGAAACGCTCCGTCTTCCTGTCTCTCCACTGCCAGCACGCCCGGCAGGGCGAGGAGCTTGTCGGTCAGCTCGGGGCCGGGACGGCTCACCTTGAGCAGGATGCGCCGACTGGTGCCCACCTGTTGGGAGAGGTTCTCGTACGTGTCCACCGCGACGATGGCGCCTTCGTTGATGATGATCACCCGCTGACAGGTGGCCGTGACTTCCGGGAGGATGTGGGTCGAGAGCACCACGGTGTGCTCCCGGGCGAGCTCTTGGATCAGGCCGCGGATCTCGATGATCTGGGCGGGGTCGAGGCCGACGGTGGGCTCGTCGAGGATGAGCACCGGGGGGTTGTGGATCAGCGCCTGGGCCAGGCCGACCCGCTGTCGGTACCCCTTCGAGAGGTTTCCGATGAGGCGCCCCGCCACGTCCCCCAGTCCGCACTTGTCCATGGCCCGGCTCCGGGCCGGCTTCACCTCGCCCCGGGCGAGCCCCTTCAGGCGGCCGGCGTAGGCCAGGTACTCCTCCACGGTGAGCTCGGTGTAGACCGGGGGCTCCTCGGGGAGGTATCCCACGCTTCGCTTCACCGCCAGGGGTTCTTCGAAGATGTCGCGGCCCGCTACGCGCGCCGTTCCCGAGGAGGGGGGGAGGAAGCAGGTGAGGATCTTCATGGCCGTGGTCTTCCCGGCCCCGTTGGGCCCCAGGAGACCCACGATCTCTCCCTGCTCTACGCGGAAGGAGACCCCGTCGAGGGCTTTCACCTCCCCATAGTACTTGGTCAGGCTCTCCGCCTGGATCATCGCTTCCGCCTCCTGTGCTTGCCGCGGGGGACGAGCCGCCACGCTCGCAGCGCGTCGACCCGATACCTTGGCACCGGAAGATGAGGGAGGGGTTAGGTGGAAATTAAAACGCTCTCATGGCCCGGGGTCCGGGTTCCCGGTGAGGCATGCGTCAGTCCGGGGCCTTGTGGAACGCGACGGCGAAACCGGCGTCCCGGAAGGCCCGGTAGCGGCGGCGGGTCAGGGCGACGAGATCCGGCATGTCCACCGGGGCGAAGTCCACGACCCGATCGAAGCCGACGGCCTCCTGGGGGGCGGCGTCCCGGGCCAGCACGAGACAGGTCGCGTCGTTCGGGTTGCCCGGGCGCCAACCAACGGCCACGGGCGTCGTCGCCCGGAGCTCCCCCCGGCAGAGGTCGTGGGGCACGAACGCCTCGTCGCGAAAAGTCCACAGGAGCTCGTCCAGACGCCGGGCCTCGGCCTCCGAGCCGGCCTGCACGCACACGCGCTCCCCCGCCTCGTAGGCGGCCTCCACCTGCCGGCACAGTGCCAGTTCCCAGCGGGGGCCCCGGATTTCGTAGAAGTCGGCGCGCGGCATGGGGGGATCTTACCGGAGGCCGGGAGGGGAAGGAAAGGCCGCGGCAATTCGAGGGGGGTGTCCTGGCAGGCCCCGGTGCACCGGATTCGGGGCGGGTCGGTCGATGCGGTACGGGGCTGCTCTTCGGAGGGAAGGCTTTGCGCCGAACGCACGCGGAGAACCGATCGCTCGCTGTAGTGATAGGCCTCGCGGCGGCCGGGCTGTTGCGGCCGGCCCGGTTGGGCAGCCCCGGGGCGGCATGCTATGCTCGCGCGGCCGCAGCAGACCCGGGCGCGGGAAGCCCCCCCCCGCCGTCGCCGCGTCCCTTCGGGGCCGCCCCCGACCCCGGAGCGCCCATGGTTCCCCAGATCCCGCCCCTCCTGCTCCGCGTGCTCTCCTGGACCCGCCGACTCATGGGGGAAGGGGCCGCCGGCGTGTCCCGACGCCAGGGCCCCCAGCTCGGGACCTTCCTCGGGGTCTTCACACCCACGGTCCTCACCATCCTGGGCGTCATCATGTACCTGCGGTTCGGGTGGGTGGTGGGGCACGCCGGGCTGGGCAAGGCCCTGCTCATCGTGTGTTTGGCCAACGGCATCACCCTCATCACCACCCTGTCCCTCTCGGCGGTGGCCACCAACACCCGCCTGGGTGCGGGGGGAGCGTACTACATCATCTCCCGGAGTCTCGGGCCCGAGATCGGGGGGGCGATCGGCCTGCCGCTGTTCCTCGCCCAGGCCCTCTCGGTTACGCTGTATTCCTACGGCCTCGCAGAGTCGCTGCGCTTCGTCTGGCCCGGGGTGCCGGTGCCGGCGGCGGCCATGGTCATCGTGCTCGGGGTGGCCGCCTTGGCCTACCGGGGCGCCGGCGCGGCCCTGCGAAGCCAGCTTCCGATCATGGGGCTCATCGCCTTGTCGTTGCTGGCCCTCGTGTTGGGGGCGCTCTTCGGCGGCGGCCCCCCCGGTCCGAGGGTCGCCGGGAGCTCGGGCGAGGTGGGGTTCTGGGTCGTCTTCGCCGTGTTCTTCCCGGCGGTCACGGGAATCATGGCCGGCCTCGGCCTCTCCGGCGATCTGAAGGACCCCCAGCGGAGCATTCCCCGGGGCGCCTTGGCGGCCACCCTCACGGGGTTCGCCCTGTACCTGACGATCCCGGTCCTCCTGACATTGGGGGCCGATGCCGAGACTCTTCGGTCCGACCCCCTCGTCTGGACCCGGATCGCGCCCCTCGGGGCGTTGTTCGTCCTTCCGGGCCTCTGGGGGGCCATCTTCTCCTCGGCTGTCGGTTCGATCCTGGGCGCGCCCCGAACCCTGCAGGCGCTCGCCCGGGACCACCTCGCTCCCCGGCGGTTTGCCGCGGTCGCGGAGGAGGGGGGCGAGCCCGTGCTGGGGCTGGCCGTCACCCTGGCCATCGCCCTGGGGGCGGTTTTCCTGGGAGACCTCAATACCGTCGCCTCGGTGGTCACCCTCTTCTTCCTCACCGTCTACGGGATGCTCAACCTGGTGGCGGCTCTGGAGGGCCTCTCGGGCGACCCCTCCTGGAGGCCTACCCTCTCGGTGCCGTGGCCGGTGTGCCTCGCGGGGGCCCTGGGATGCTTCGGGGCCATGGTGCTCATCCGGCCGTGGGCCAGCGCCGCGGCGGTATTGGTCGTGCTCGCCCTGTACGTCGCGCTCCAACGCAAGGAGCGCAAGGCCGACTGGGGCGACGTGCGCCGGGGCGTGTACGAGGCCCTCATCCGCTGGGCCTTGGTCAAGCTCTCCCGCCGGCCCCTGAGCGCCCGCAACTGGCGCCCTCACGTTCTCGTCTTCGTCGAGAACGTGGAGCGGCGCCTGGCCCTGGTCCGTTTCGGCGACTGGTTCAGCCAGGACCGGGGCGTCGTGACCGTCTGTGAGCTGGTGGAGGGCGACCTCCTGGCACTGGAGGAGGACCCCCTCGTGAGGAAGGAGCAGATCGAGGCCCTGTTTCGCCGGGAGGGGATCACCGCCTTCGGCGAGGTGGACGTCGTGCCCAACGTCGAGCAGGGGATCGTAGGGGTTGCGCAGGCCAACGGTATGGCGGCGCTGGAGCCCAACACCGTCCTCCTGGGGTGGCCCGGGGACCCCGAGCGCCTAGCTCAGCTCCTGCGGGTCACGCGTCGTCTGGAGCGGCTGCGCAAGTCCCTGATCATCGGCCGGGTCTCCCCCTCCATGGACCGTGGCCGCAACGCCCGTCCCCGGTCGGTCCACGTCTGGTGGGGGGGGCTCGAGCGCAACGGCGACCTGATGCTCCTGCTGGCCTATCTCCTCACGCGCAACCGGGAGTGGCGGGGGGCGCACATCCGGGTGCTGAGCATCGCCTCGAATCCCCTGATGAAGGAGAAGACCGAGCACATCCTCGACCACTTGCTCCCCGCGCTGCGCATCAGCGCCCAAGTCGAGGTGCTCGTGAAGCCCCCGGACACGAGCATCCGAGAGGTGATCCAGGCCGAGAGCCGAGAAGCGGATGCGGTCCTGCTGGGCCTCGCGACCCCCGAGGAGGGGCAGGAAGAGGACTACGCCGTGCGGCTTTCGGAGCTGGCCGACGGCCTGCCCACCTTCTTCTTCGTCAAGAACGCGAGCCTCTTCGTGGGGGAGCTCGTGTCGACGGGTAGCCCGGAGGCCCTGCTCCCGCCGAACCTGCCCTCCGAAGGCGCTAACCACTCCCCTCCACCATCGCCGCAGCCTGCCGCAGCAGTTCTCCGAGGGGCGCGGGCAGGTAGACGCCGAGCAGCAGGAGGAGCCCGAAGAAGAGAACCAAAGGTACCCCGGTGAGGAGCCCGTCGCGGTAGGCGGTGGTCCTCGCGGCGGGGGAGGGCGGCCCCTGGGCCACCGCTAGGACGGTGGCCCCCATGCCCGCGAAGGACGCGAGCAGGAAGAACCCGAAGAGCCCCGCCGGCCAGCCGGTCGGAGAGCGCCTGGGCGAACGCGTCCGGGTCGAGCAGCGGCACGTCGCCGTAAACGGCGCTCACCGGGTTTCTCCCGGACAGGAGGGGGGTCACCCGCTCGTGTCTCCCGGGGGCCTCGGGATGTCCCTCTCGACTTCGCGAAAAGCCTGGTGGAGGACGTCACGGCTTGCAGGCTCCGCCAGGAGCTCCCGCAGGGTCCCGTCGCGCAGGCAGAACGCCAGGCGTGAGAGCAGGTGCAGGTGCGCCCGCACCGTTGGGCTCACGAGGGTGAAGAGGATATGTACCGGCCGGCCGTCCAGGGCCTGGAAGTCCACGGGGTGTTCCAGGAAGCACAGGGTCACCGTGGGGCGCGGCACGTGGAGCACGATCGGGTTGCGGGGGTGGGGGATCGCGATGCCGTCGCCCACGGCCGTCGAGCCGAGCTCCTCCCGGGCCAGGAGGACCTGGTAGAGGTACTCCCGGTCCACCTCCTCGGGCAATCGCAGGTGGTCCACAACGGTCCGGAGCACCTGGGCAACGTCGGTCCCCTCGATTCGGTAGAAGACCCCCCCCGCCTCCAGGGCATCGGAGAGGTCCGGGCAGGGCCCGTCCGCGGACTCCTGGTAGATCTCTGGGGACACCGGGATCTTGCGCGCGGTTGCCCACTCCAGGAGCTCCACCCTGTGGAAGCGGTACTGATCGTTGACCCGCGTGAGGGGGATCTCTCCCTTGCGGGCCCACCGGTAGACGGTCTTCTCGGACACTCCCAGAAGACGCGCGGCATCGCGGACCGAGAGCTCCATGGGGTTCCTCTTCTGCTGTGGACAAATTGGGACAGCTCGGACATCATGCTCCACGATGTCCCGCTCCTGTCAACCCGAAAAATCGGGTTTCCCGCCGCCCCCCCGGCAGGGGGGTCCGTCTCCGGCCGCACCGATTGGCCGCAACTCCCGGAGCCGCCAAGAATGGTGCCTCGTCCCGGAAACAACCGGGTGGGTCCGCCCACTCCGGCGGCCGATGCCGGGCGCCCCGACGGTGCGAGCCCTCGGGTCCCCCGGAACACCCGAAGGGACCAAAGGCCCCGACGGGGATAGGGTCATCGAGGGGCCGTCCGCCTGCGGCGTCGGACCCACCCGGCCGTCCTCGGGCACGGCACCCCGTCATTCCCCGGAAGAGCCAAAATATGGTTCCTCCGGTAAACGACCGGGTGGGCCCGCCCACTCCGGCAGACGAGGCCGGGCTGCACGGTAGGTGTTCTCCCCCGCCGCGTCCGGAATCCTCGCGACATCGCGACTCCCGAAGCGGCTGCTCACGTCGAGCGGCCGTCCGCCTACGTGGTCGGGCCCACCCGGTCGTCCCTGGACACGAGTACCCGGTCATTTCCCGGATGAACCCAAAATATGGCCCGCCTCGTGAGGCGGGGGCCGGAAGCCCCGGAGGGCAGCCCCGTCCTGCAACGACCGACTCGCCGAGCCCGACGCAAACGGGTGAAGCGGCGCACCGGGGCCTTCTCGGCCCCCCCACTTCGCATCGCCGCAGTGGCCGGGGCGACCGGCGGGGCCCCCGGCCCCCGCTTGCCGAGGAGGCGGGGGGTCCGGGGCCAGACTCGTCGTGTTGGCAGACTCGTCGTTGAAATCTTCCCCCACTTCGGCCAATATCTACCGCTCGCGCCGGCCACCGCCCACCGGCCCCTCCCCCGCCGCCAGTCAGGAAGGGTCCTGTCGAGGGGGAGGCAGTTGGTACAGCGTTTGCTTGTATTTCGCGCGCCCGTGAACCTTGTCTGTCTGGAGGAGATGCGATGAAGTACTGGGACGAGAAGTTCGAGACGATGCCCCCGGAGGAGATGGAAGCGTTTCAGGGTCGGAAGCTCCAGGAGACGGTCCAGTGGGTGTACGAACGGGTCCCCTTTTACGAACGCAAGCTCGACGAGATGGGGGTGAACCCGAGCGAGATCCGCTCCCTGGCCGACCTGCCGCGGCTTCCCTTCACGGTGAAGACCGATCTTCGGGACAACTACCCCTTCGGGCTGTGCGCCGCGCCCATGAAAGAGCTCGTGCGCATCCACGCGTCCTCCGGCACGACGGGCAAGCCCATCACCGGCCCGTACACCGCCGACGACCTGAACCAGTGGGCCGAGTGCATGGCCCGCTTGCTCTATGCGCAGGGGGTCCGCTCGGAGGACATCTGCCAGAATGCCTACGGCATGGGTCTCTTCACGGGCGGGCTGGGCTTCTACCTCGGGGTGGAGAAGCTGGGGGCGTGCATGCTCCCCACGGGATCGGGCATGACCGAGCGCCAGATCATGCTGATGAAGGACTTCGGGAGCACCGTCCTCCTGTCCACCCCGACCTACGCCCTGACGATCGCCGAAAAGGCTGAACAGATGGGGATCGACCTGCACACGATGTCCCTGCGCGTGGGCTCCTTCGGCGCCGAGCCGTGGACCGTGAAGATGCGCGAGGAGATCGAGGCGCGCATGGGGATCGCCGCCCACGAGGCCTACGGCCTGACCGAGATGATGGGGCCGGGGGTCGGGTTCTCCTGCGAGGCACGACAGCTGCACCTCAACGAGGACCACACGTACCCGGAGATCGTCGACCCCTCCACCCTGGAGCCCATGCCCCTGGGGGAAAAGGGAGAGCTCGTCTTCACGGCCCTCCAGCGCCGCGCCATGCCGCTGCTTCGCTACCGGACTCGGGACATCACGAGCCTGCAGCGCCAGACCTGCGCGTGCGGCCGGACCCTGGTGAC
This sequence comes from Deferrisomatales bacterium, assembly GCA_033551855.1. Lineage (GTDB taxonomy): Bacteria > Desulfobacterota > Deferrisomatia > Deferrisomatales > JACRMM01 > JBFLZB01. Next base: position 50,316 of record JAWSUI010000010.1, on the reverse strand, counting down.
GATGGACAAGATCCTGGGCCGGTCCGACGACATGCTGATCATCTCCGGGGTGAACGTGTTCCCCAGCCAAGTGGAGTCCGTCATCATGGAGTTTGCGGAGCTGGAGCCCCAGTACCAGATCCGAGTGACCAAGAAGGGCTATCTGGACGCCATCAAGGTGGAGGTCGAGGCCAAGGCGGAGGTGTACGGGCAGGGAAAGGAGGGCCTGCTGGACCTGGGCAAACGGGTCTCGGCGAGGATCCACGGTGTCATCGGGATCAACGCCCCGGTGCAGGTCGTGCCCCTGGGCAGCATCGCCCGGAGCGAGGGCAAGGCCAAGCGGGTCATCGACGAGCGCACGTAGTCAGGCCGGTGCGAGGGCGTGCCCGGCAGGAGGGCGGGGTACCCCCCTCCTGACCGGGCACCGGGCGCAGTTCTCATGGAGGGACGGCCCATCCCGGGCGCTCGCAGCGCGGCGGTCTCCGCCTGCCGGCATGCGCCCCCCGTGGTTTCCACACCGCCTCGACGGGAGGAGGTCCCATGCCCCGCGCCGTCGTGCTCCTGAGCGGGGGGCTCGACTCGGCCACCTGCCTGGCCATCGCCCGGGCCGAGGGCTTCGAAACCTACGCCCTCTCCTTCGCCTATGGCCAGCGCCACGCCGTGGAGCTCGACGCCGCCCGCAGGGTGGCGGCGGCTTTGGGCGCGGCCGCGCACCACGTGGCCGGCATCGACCTGCGGGCCTTCGGCGGTTCCGCCCTCACCGCGGACATCGCCGTCCCCAAGTCGGACTCGGAGGAGGCGATCGGGAAGGAGATCCCCGTCACCTACGTGCCGGCGCGAAACACCGTCTTCCTCTCCTTTGCCCTGGCCTGGGCCGAGGTCCTGGGAGCCCGGGACCTCTTCATCGGCGTCAACGCGCTCGACTATTCGGGCTACCCCGACTGCCGGCCGGAGTTCCTGGAGGCCTTCGAGCGGGTGGCGAACCTCGGCACGCGGGCCGGCGTGGAGGGAGACCGCTTCCGGGTCCGCGCGCCGCTGCTCCACTGGACCAAAGCCGAGATCATCCGCCGAGGTGCGGCTCTGGGAGTGGACTACGGGCTCACACGGTCCTGCTACGACCCGGGCAGGGACGGCCGGGCGTGCGGCCGGTGCGACAGCTGCCTCCTGCGGCGCAAGGGGTTCCGGGAGGCCGGCGTCCCGGACCCGACCCCCTACGCGGTGTGAGGCCCCGCGGGCCGGGGACCTACTCCTCGATCTCGATCGCCTGGGGGTTGCACTCCTCGGCCGCCTGGCGCACTTTGGCCTCCAGATTCTTCGGCACGGCCTGGACCTTGACCACCCCCCGCAGCTTGTCGTCGTCGTAGTCGAAGACTTCGGGGCACACCTTGTGGCAGTTTCCGTCCCCCATACACAGCCCATAGTCGATGCGGACGTTCATGTGCCTTGCCTCCTCGCCGGGGTTGCCGTTTCCCCCATTGGACACAGCCTATCGTGACGGCGGCGAAGGGCAAGGCAGGAGACGGAGGGCGGAGGGATGAACGGGAAGGGCGGAGGGAGCCGCGCCGAGCCCCTGGAGAGTGCCGGACGGGAGGGCCGACGGACCTTGGACGAGGCGGAGTCGAAGGCCCTGGTCTCCCGCTACGGGGTCCCGACCGTTGAGGAGCGGGTGGCCTCCACTCCCGAGGAAGCGGTAGAGGCCGGCCGAGAGCTGGGATTCCCGGTGGTCCTGAAGGCCTTGGGCGCCGCCCTGGCCCACAAGAGCGAGCACGGCCTCGTGCGGATCGGCCTCCGGGGGCCCTCCGAGGTCGCGGACGCGGCGCGGGAGGTTGCCCGGCTCGGCGGCGGGGAGGTGAAGGGCTTCGTGGTCCAGCCCCTCGTGCCGGGCCGGCGAGAGCTGCTTCTGGGGCTCTTCCGGGACCCCGGGTTCGGGCCGGTCGTCGCCTTCGGACTGGGGGGCGTGCTCGCAGAGGCTCTCGACGACGTGGCGCTGGCCCTGGCGCCCCTGACCGAGGCCGAGGCCGCCGCCCTCTTGGAGCGGCTGCGGGCCCGCGCCGTCCTCGGGCGCTTCCGGGGAGAACCTGCCGTGCAGCGGGACGCGCTCATCGCTGCCGTCCTCGGGCTCTCCCGCTTGGCCGAGGAGCATCCGGCGGTCGCGGAGGTCGACGTGAACCCCCTGCTGGTTCGGCCCGACGGGTCGGTGGTCGCGGTTGACGCCCTGGTGGTGCTCGGTGACGACAGGGGGAGGGAGCCCCGGAGGCGCGTCTCCGCAGGCGCCCTGGCCCGCCTCTTCCACCCGCGCTCGGTGGCGTTCGTCGGTGCCACCGGCAAGATGGGGAAGTGGGGGCACGCCGTCTTGACCAACTGCCTGGCCGGGGGTTTTCCCGGGCCGATCTACCCGGTGAACCCCAGGGGGGGCTCTGTCGCCGGGCGCGAGGCGCTGCCGAGGGTGGCGGCCCTGCCCGACGGGGTCGACCTGGCGGTGGTCACCGTGCCGGCGGAGACGGTCGCCTCCGTCGTCACCCAGCTGGGGGAACGGGGCGTGCGCAGCGCCGTCGTCGTATCTTCCGGCTTCGGGGAGACGGGGGCCGAGGGCAGGGTTCTCGAGGAGCGCCTCGTGTGCGCGGCGCGTGACGCGGGGGTCACCCTGGTCGGGCCCAACACCATGGGCATCCTCAACCCCCACCTCCGGTTCTACGCGACCGGCGCCCACGTGCGGCCGCAGCCCGGCTCTGCGGCTCTCCTCTCCCAGTCGGGCAACATGGGGGTCCAGCTTCTCTCCTTCGCGGAAGCCCAGGGGATCGGGATTCGTGCCTTCTGCGGAACGGGGAACGAAGCCATGGTCGGTGTGGAGGACTTCCTGGAGGCCCTGGAGACCGACGACCTGACCCGGACCGTGATCCTGTACCTGGAGGGGGTCAAGGAGGGACGGCGCTTTTTCGAGGCGGCCCGGCGCCTGGGCCGGCGCAAGCCCCTGGTCGCCTTGAAGGGGGGCCGCACCGGCGCGGGGCAGCGGGCGGCGGCGAGCCACACCGGCGCTTTGGCCGGGGATGCCCGGGTGTTTGCCGCCGCGTGCCGCCAGGCCGGCGTCGTGCTGGCGGATCACCCAACCGACCTCCTCGACGCGTCCGCCGCGTTCACGGCGTTGCCGCTGCCCAGGGGACCACGGGTCGCCGTGATGACCTGGGGCGGAGGGTGGGGTGTCGTGGCCGCCGACGCCTGCGCGGAGCTGGGGCTCGAGCTCCCGGCCCTGGCGCCCGGGGTGCGGGAACGCCTGGATCGGCTCCTTCCCTCCTACTGGAGCCGGACCAACCCCGTGGACTTGGTGGGGGAGCCGGGGCCCGCGCTCCCCGCGGCGGTTCTGGAGGAGCTCCTCGCGTGGGGGGGGGCGGACGCCGTCATCCATCTGGGAATTCTGGGCCGGGAGTCATTCCTCCGGGCCGGCGTCGCGTCGGCTCGGGCCGTGGACCCGGAGCAGCCGGCGGCGGTGCTGGACGCCGCGGAGGCACAGGCGGCGCGCCACGAGGACGAGAGCCGCAGGGCGATCGCCCGCCTGGCCGAGCGGTACGGCAAGCCCGTGGTAGGGGTGACCCTGCTCCCCGAGCCGCGGGGCCGCACACTCCTCGACGTCGAGGGACGCGCCGATCGAATCCTGGCCTTCCCGACACCGGAGCGCGCGGCTCGGGTCCTCGCCCGACTCTGGGAGTACCGCCGGTTCCTGCTGCGGGGGGGCTGAAGGGGCGCCCCCGACCCGATTACTGAATCATCCGGGAAATGACCGGGACCTCGTATCCAGGGACGATCGGGTGGGCCCGACCACGTAGGCGGACGGCCGCTCGATGGGAGCAGCCGCTTCGGGAGTCGCGATGTCGCGAGGATTCCGGACGCGGCGGGGGAGAACACCTACCGTGCAGTCCGGCCTCGTCTGCCGGAGTGGGCGGGCCCACCCGGTCGTTTACCGGAAGAACCCGATTACTCCCCGTGGATGTCCACGTGGACCACGGCGTCGACGATGCCGGGCAGGGCCCGTACGGCTTCTTCGAGCCGGTGCGCCACGGCGTGCGCCTCCTGGAGGGCAAGGGCAGGGGCCACCTCGATGTGGATGTTGAGGAGGTAGCCGCTCTCCAGGGGTACGACGCGGGTCTTGTGGAAGCCGAGCACCCCGGGGGTGCGTCGGGCGATCGCCTCGGCCGCCCCCAGGATGCCCCAGCGGCCGGCGGGGGAGTGTATGCCCCCTTCCCGGGCGCCCACGGGCTCCACGTGGACCATGGCGTCCCGGACCCCCTTGACGCCCTGCAGCATCTCCTGGCGCACGGCCCGGGCCAGGTCGTGGCCCTGGACCACGCTGAGCTCCGGGTCCACCTCGATGTCCACGTCCACGAGGATGTCCTTGCCGAGGCGGCGCGCCCGCAGGTCGTGGTGGCTCCTTACCCCCTCGACCCGGGAAACCGCCGCGGCCAGGCGCTCGAGCAGCTCCCGGTCCGGCGCCGTGTCCACCAGCTCCCGGGTCGCCTGCCAGCCCAGATCCCACCCCACCTTGATCACGAAGAGACACACCACCAGCGCGCCGGCGGGATCCATCCAGGGGGCGCCCCAACGGGCCCCCGCCACCCCGGCGAGCGCAGCCGCGGAGGAGAGGGCATCGGAGCGGTGGTGCCAGGCGTTGGCCAGGAGGAGCCGACTGTCCTCGCTCCGGGCGACCCGTGCGGTCCACTGGTAGAGGATCTCCTTGGCCAGGAGCGAGGCTGCCGCCGCCCACAGGGCGACCCGTCCCGGCAGGGGGAGCGGGTCGGGGGAGAGCAGGGACCGCAGCGCCCCGGAGCCCATGCCCAGCCCGACGGCCACGAGGATGGCTCCCACCACCGCCGTGGAGAGCGTCTCCACCTTCCCGTGACCGTACGGGTGGGTGGGGTCCTGCGGCCTTCGGCCGACCCGGTACCCGAGGAGCACGACGAGGTCGCTGGCCAGGTCCGAGAGGGAGTGGAGGGCGTCGGCGACGAGGGCGGCACTTTGCCCCACGGTGCCAGCGGCGCCCTTCACCAACACCAGCGCGACGTTGATCAGGCTCCCGCCGAGGGTGATGCCCTCCCCCGAGATGCTCCCCCGCCGGTGCCCGCCCGTGTCCCCCGTCCGGGACCCACCGCCCGGCACGTGGGCCGCGCCGGGGCGCCCCTCCGCTTCGCACCGCGGCCTGCCGCGATTCGACGGGGTGTCCCCGCAGGCCCCGGTGCGCCGGGATTCACTCGTCGCCCCCGGACTCGGTGGGTCGGTCGAGGCGGTGCGGGGCTGCGCTCCCAGGCTCCCCGGCCCCGGCGGAGAATATGATGGTGGAGCCCGGACCGTACCTTTCGGTTGCCTCACGGCGCCTCCGGTGTTATAAAACATCGCCCCTTCCCAGGGAGGGAGATGCATGCGACGGAGGTGAAACCCATGCCCATCTACGAGTACCGCTGCGACAGCTGCCACGACGAGTTCGAGGTCACCCAGAGGATCACCGACGCACCCTTGCGCGCTTGCCCCAAGTGCGAGGGGCCCGTCGAGAAGCTGATCTCCCAGAGTTCCTTCGTGCTGAAGGGCTCCGGTTGGTACGCCACCGACTACGGCTCCAAGACGGGGCGCGGGCCGGAGAAGGCGGCAAAGCCCGATTCCGCCCCTTCCTGCGCAGCCGGCGGCTCCAAACCCGCGTGCGCTTCGTGCCCGAGCTCGAGCGCCTGAGGCCCCCGGCAGCAGCCGTGCCCGAGGGGAGGCCGCCCAGCGGCCTCCCCTCGTCCGTTCCCGGCCCTTATAGCCCACGGATGCGGGGTTTGCCAGCTTTTGACTTGCCCAGGCCGGGTTGGTAGGATCCGCGAGGTTTCCGGCGCTTTCCCCGAGAGGAGGACACGATGTTCGGCGGCACCATCACCGCGCTGGTCACCCCGTTTCGCGACGGCCGCGTGGACGAGGAGGCCTACCGGGAGCTCATCGACTGGCAGATCCGCGAGGGGGTGTCGGGGATCGTGCCCTGCGGGACGACGGGCGAGTCGGCCACATTGAGCCACGAGGAGCACAACCGGGTCATCGACATCGCCGTCGAGGAGGCCCGCGGCCGGGTCCCGGTGATCGCCGGCACCGGCTCCAATTCCACGGCCGAGGCCGTGCGCCTCACCTGCCACGCGAAAGAGGCGGGGGCCGACGGGGCGCTGCTCATCACCCCCTACTACAACAAGCCGACCCAGGAGGGGCTCTACCGGCACTACCGGGCTGTGGCCGAGGAGGCCAGTTTCCCCCTCATTCCGTACAACGTGCCGGGGCGGACCGGCGTGAACCTGTTGCCCGAGACGGTGGCGCGCCTGGCCGACCTGCCGGAAGTGGTGGGGATCAAGGAGGCCACGGGAGACCTCCAGCAGGTGAGCGATGTCCTCGAGCTGTGCGGCGACCGCCTCGCCGTGCTCTCCGGGGACGATTTCACGGTCCTGCCGCTCCTGAGTCTGGGCGGGCGCGGGGTGATCTCCGTGCTCTCCAACGTGATCCCCGCCGAGGTCTCGGCCATGGTCCAGGCCTTCGAGGCCGGCGATCTCGCGCGGGCCCGGGACCTTCACTTCCGCACCATGCCCCTCGCCCGGGCCCTGTTCCTGGAGACGAATCCGATTCCCGTGAAGAGCGCCCTCGCCCTCATGGGGCGGATTCGGCCCGAGTTGAGACTTCCCCTGTGCCCCCTTCAGGAGGGGACCGGGAAGAAGCTTGCCGCCGTGCTGCGGGACTGCGGCCTCCTGGAGGGCGCCGCTTGATCCGTGCGGTGATCACGGGCGCTGCCGGCCGGATGGGCGGGCAGCTGGTGCGCCTGATCCAGGAGACCGAGGGGATCGCCCTGGGGGCCGCCGTGGAGCGGCCGGGACACCCGTGCGTGGGTCGGGACGCGGGGGAGGCGGCCGGGATCGGGGCCGTGGGGGTGCGGGTCACCGATGCCCTCGCCGACGCCCTTCCCGCCGGCGACGTCGTGGTGGACTTCACCAGCGCCGCCGCCTCGCTGGAGCACCTGGACGTGGTGTGCCGCGCCGGCAAGGCCATCGTCATCGGCTCCACGGGTTTCCGCCCCGACGAGCGGGAGTCGGTGCGCCGGCGCAGCGTGGAGGCCCGTGTGTTCCTGGCACCCAACATGAGCGTCGGGGTCAACGTGCTCCTCCGGATGGTTGCCGACGTGGCCCGCCTCCTCGGGGACGGCTACGACGTGGAAGTCGTGGAGACCCACCACCGCTTCAAGAAGGACGCCCCCTCCGGGACCGCGCTGGCGCTGGCCGAGGCGGTTGCGGCCGCCCTGGGGCGTGACCTCGCCGCCGAGGCGGTCCACGGGCGGGAGGGGCTCGTGGGGGAACGCCGGCCCCGGGAGATCGGCCTGCACGCCGTGCGGGCCGGGGACGTGGTGGGGGATCACACCGTTCTCTTCGGCGGACTCGGTGAGCGGGTCGAGATCACCCACCGGGCCTCCAGCCGCGAGACCTTCGCCCGGGGTGCGCTGCGGGCTGCCCTGTGGCTGCCGTCCCAGCCGCCGGGCTTCTACACCATGACGGACCTCCTGGGCCTGTGACCCCGCTGCCCTGCCTCGCCCCCGTCGCCGGCCGCGGGGGGCCGGCCTGATGCCCCGCGCGCACATTGGCTTCGGCGGCAACCTCGGCCACGTGGAGGTCACCCTGCATCGGGCCCTGGCAGCAGTGGCGCTCCTCCCGGCCACGCGGATCGCGCGGGTGTCTTCCCTGTACCGGACGGCGCCCGTGGGCCTGACCGACCAACCGGACTTCGTCAACGGGGCCCTCGAGGTGGAGACCGAGCTCGCGCCGGAGGAGTTGCTTGCCGCGCTGCTGCGGATCGAGGGGGAGCTCGGCCGCACCCGGGCTCTGCGGTGGGGACCGCGGACCGTGGATCTCGACCTGCTCCTCTACGGGGATCGGGTGGTGGCAGCCGCGGGCGTGGAGGTTCCCCATCCCCGGATGCACGAGAGGGGGTTCGTGCTGGTGCCGCTCACGGAGATCGCACCGGATGCCGTCCACCCGGCGCTGGGCCGGACCGTGAAAGAGCTCCGAGAAGCACTGGGCCCGACCCCGGACGTGCGGCTCGCGGGGCCGTCACCGTGGGCGGGCTGCCCGCCGGAGGGGAGCCCCTGATGGGAATCTTCCGCCTGCTCCTCTACGGGGCCCTCCTGTGGCTCCTGTACCGGTTCGTCCGCGGCCTGCTCCCCGGGGCCCCCCGCGGGGGCGGCGGCGAGGGGGGAGCCCCCGCAGGGGGGCGGCTCCAGGGAGGGGAGCTCGTGCAGGACCCGGTGTGCGGCGTGTACATTCCCAAGGAGACCGCGCTCCGGAGCCCCGGAGGAGAGTATTTCTGCAGCCAGGCGTGCCGAGACGCCCGGCGGGGGAAGGCCTGAGGTGGGGTCGCGGCTCCCCCGTGACCCGGATCCCCCTACGACGGAAGAGAAGCTCGGCCACCTCTGGGCCGCGATCTTCCTGGCGATGGTGCTCGTGCTCGTCGCCGTCCTGGCGGGAAGGGGGTGCCTCGCCGGCTAGCTCGCCCGGCCCCGCCCCGGAGGAAGCCGTGGAAACGGCCCAACTGCTGACGCTCCTCACCCGACCGGAGGCATATCCTCACCCCTGCGAGACCGTCCGGGTATGTCAGACGCACATCTCCGCGGTCTTCCTGGCCGGCGACTACGCCTACAAGATCAAGAAACCGCTGGACCTGGGTTTCCTGAACTTCTCCACCCTCGAGCGTCGGCACCACTTCTGCCTCGAAGAGGTGCGCCTCAACCGCCGGCTCGCCCCCTCCGTGTATCTGGGGGCCGTTCCGATCGCGCTCCAGCAGGGGCGCTTGGTCGTCGGGGGGGAGGGGGAGGCGGTGGAGTGGGCGGTGTGGATGGAGCGGCTGCCGGAGGAAGCCACCCTCGCCCGGCGGCTCGAGGGGGGAGAGGTCGCCGTTGGGCTTCTCGCCGCCGTTGCCGCTCGGTTGGCGTCGTTTCACCGGCGGGCGGAGGGCGGGCCCCACGTGAGCGCAGCGGCCCGCTGGCAGGTCGTGGCCCGAAACGCCCGGGAGAACTTCGAACAGGCGCAGGCCGGGACCGAAGGGGTCCCGGTGCCCGCGGTGTTCGAGCGCTTTCGCCTCCTGACCGAGCAGGTGTTGACGGAGCACCGGTCCCTGGTGGAGGACCGGGCCGCGCGGGGGGTGCCCCGAGACACCCACGGAGACCTGCGGCTGGACCACGTGTACGTCTTTCCGGACCGCCCGCCCCCCCAAGACCTGGTCATCGTGGACTGCGTCGAGTTCAGCGAGCGGTTCCGGCACGCAGACCCGGTGGCAGACGCGGCGTTTCTCTCCATGGACCTGGGGTTCCGGGGGCGACCGGACCTGGCGGCCCCATTCCGGCGCGCCTACGCGCAGGAGGCCGAGGACGCGGAGGGTCTGCGGCTGTTCCCCTTGTACGAGGCCTACCGGGCGGCGGTCCGCGCCAAGGTGGAAGGTCTGCGGGCCTGTGAGGAAGAGGTCCCGGTGCCCCAGCGGGAGGCGGCGCGGAGAAGCGCGCGCGCGTACTGGCTCTTCGGCCTGGGAGTGCTCGAGGCCCCGGGACGCCGGCCGTGCCTTCTCGCCGTGGGGGGCTTGCCGGGCACGGGGAAGTCCACCCTGGCGGGGGGGTTGTCGGAGCGGGCCGGGTTCACGGTCTTGTCCACCGATCGAATCCGCAAGGAATTGGCGGGGCTTCCCCCCGGCGCTCCCGCGGCGGCGCCTTACGGGGAGGGGCTCTACTCGGCCGACTGGGACGAGAGGACCTACGCCGAGTGCTTCCGGCGGGCGAAGGAGTGCCTGTCCCGGGGCGGGAGGGTCCTCGTCGACGGGAGCTTCCGGCAGGAGTCGCGGCGAAAGGCCCTCCTCGCCGCCGGTGCGGAGGTGGGCGTTCCCTGCCTCCTGCTCCTGTGCGAGATCGACCCGGAAACGGTCCGACGGAGGCTGGCTGCCCGCGCCCCCGGCCCCTCGGATGCGGACTGGGGTGTCTTTCTCCGGGCGGCCGCGGCGTGGGACGAGGTCGGCCCCCGAAGTCTGCCGGCGGTGCGCTCTCTGCCCGTCGCGGGGACACCGCAGCAGACCCTGGAGGCGGCACTTGCGCTCTTGCGGGCAGAGGGTCTCGCCTGACCGCCCCCATGCCAAGGGGTGATGGATCCCGAAGCGCCGCAAACCTGTCGACCCGTTGCGCTGCAGGGAGGACGTTCCGTGGCCCGCAGCCTGTGCGAGGGAACGCGAGGGAGGGACACCGGTGCACTCGATGAAGGAGGTCCTGCGGGACTATCGGTTCGGCCCAGTGGATGAGAAGAACCTGCCGCGCCTGGCAGAGCTCCTGCTCCCGGCAGCGGATTCCCTGGCCGACGAGTTTTACGACTACCTGGCGGAAGACCCCCAGACCGCCCGCTACTTCGAGACCCCCGAGGCCGTGGAACGGCGCAAGACCACCATCAAGGGCTGGTTCCGTGATCTGCTGGCGGCGGAGTATGACAACCGTCTCCTGCGCCGGCTCGAGCGCATCGGCAAGGTGCACGTGAAGATCGGCCTGCCCGGACACTTCGTGAACGCCGCCATGCACTTCATCCGATCATTTTGCAGCCGGCACGTGGCGGCTCAGGTGCCGGACCCTCGCGAGCGCGACGCCCTGGTGGCGACTCTGGACAAGGCGCTCGACCTCCACCTCGACGTCCTGACGAGCTCCTACCGCGAGGAAGAGCTCAAGAACGTCTTTCTGTCCCGTCGGTTCGAGTCCGTTCTGGTGCGTTGGGCAGAGCGGCTGCTGCACGGCCTCAACCTCCTCCTCATGGTCGGGCTCCTGGCCATGGCGGTCGGGGTCCTGAGCCTCTTCGTATCCGACATCGTCCACGCCTTCGGGACAGATCTCGCCCGGGGTGTGATCCAGTCGCTGGGGTCGCTCCTCCTGCTCTGGATGATGATCGAGCTGCTCCAAGCCGAAGTGGACCATCTTCGGGGGGGGAAGTTCCACGTGAGGCTCTTCCTCGAGCTCGCCCTCGTGGCCTTCATCCGCAAGCTCTTCATCGCGGCCCTCGACCACCCGGAGCCGGTGATCTTCGCCCTGCTCCTGGCCTCCCTCCTGGTGCTGGGGGTGATCTTCTTCCTGATGGTCCGGGCCGAGCCCAGGGCCCGGGGCTGAGCGGTTCCCAGGGACCCAGGCGCGGGCTCGCAGCGTGTCGTCTCCCTTGCCGGAGCTCTCGGTCGTCATCCCCGCCCGCGACGAGGAGCAGGCCCTGCCGGTGCTCCTCGAGGGGCTCCTGGCGCAGGAGGGGGTCCGCCTCGAAGTGGTCGTGGCCGACGGCGGGAGCCAGGACCGGACCGCCCTCGCCGGGGAGTCCTTCGCCGCTCGCGGCCTCGCCGTGAGGACTCTGTCGGCGGCCCCGGGGCGGGCACACCAGCTCAACGCCGGGGCGAGCCGGGCCCGAGGCCCGGACCTCCTCTTCCTCCACGCGGACACGGAGCTCCGCGATCGACGCCTGCTGGCCGCGGCCCGGGCCCGGATCGAGGCGGAGCGGGCCCGCCGGGGCACGCACCGGGTGGCGGGGCACTTCGGCCTTCGCTTCGCCCGTTCTCTCCCCGGTTCGCCCCGTGCCGACGCCGCCTACTACTTCTACGAGGCCAAGGCATCCCTGGCCCGGCCGGAGTGCGTGAACGGCGACCAGGGCCTGTGGCTGTCGCCAAGGTACTTCGAGGAGCTGGGGGGGTTCGACGAGTCGCTTCCCTATCTGGAAGACGCCCGCCTCGCCCGCCGGGTCTTCGCGACCGGCGCCTGGGTCACCCTGCCGGGCCGGTTGGTCACGTCGGCCCGCCGCTTCGAGACCGAGGGACTTCGCGAGCGGCAGACCCTGAACGCTTTGCTGCGCAACTTCGACGTCATCGGGTTGGGGGCGTTCTTCGAGAAGGCCGGGCAGGCCTACCGGGAGCAGTCCGGCGCGGGGCGGCTTCGTCTCGCTCCCTTTGCGAGGCTCGCCCACCGGGCAAGCCTCGCCGGCGGGTGGCGGCGGTTCCTGGGGTACTGGTGGGGCACGGGGGGCTTCGTGGCGGCCAACGCCTGGCAACTCGCCTTCGCCCTGGACTGCCGCCGCAACCGACGGGCCGGCGTCGAGCCGGGTGAAGGGCCCACGCCCTGGCTGTCCCGCTACGACCGCTGGGGAGCCCCGGTGGTGAGCTCGGTCCCGGGCCGGGCGGCCACGACGCTCCTGGTGGCCGCCTGGTTCTTCGCGCTCCTGCGCCGGGACCCACCTGCCCGCCGCCGCGGGGCCGGGGGTTTCTAGCCGCGAGCCGTCGCGGGAGCCGTCGGCGGCAGGACCGGGGGCGGGATCCCCCGGGGGGGCCCGGCTTTGGTGTATACTGCGGGCCTCCCCGCGGACCCACAGGGAGGCCCCTCATGGCCCTCGCCGACCTGGACACCTACCAGACCCCCCCCGGCCGCCGACCTTCGGTCCTGGCCCGTCTCTCGCCCTGGCCGGCGCTCGCCTTCTACCCCGCCGTGCTGCGGATCGTGTGGCGCTCGGGCCGCCTGGCCAGGCGAGGCGCCTACGGGGACGCGCAATGGGTGGCGGCGAGCCTGGGGATCATCGGGGCCATGGAGCGGGCCGGCATGCGGCTGGTCGTCGAGGGGATGGAGCACCTGCGGGGCCTGGGTGGGCCGGCGGTCTTCGTGGCCAACCACATGAGCACCCTCGAGACCTTCGTGCTGCCGGCGATCATCCAGCCGGTGCGCCCGATCACCTTCGTGGTCAAGGACACCCTGCTGCAGTACCCGGTCTTCGGGCCGGTGCTGCGTTCCCGCGACCCCATCCCGGTGGCCCGGAAGAACCCACGGGAGGACCTGAAGGCCGTCTTCGACGGGGGTGCGCAGAGACTGGCCCGGGGCGTCTCGGTGATCGTCTTCCCCCAGGGGGTCCGCTCCCCGGGTTTCGATCCCTCCCAGTTCAACACCCTCGGGGTCAAGCTCGCGGCCCGGGCGGGCGTGGCCGTCGTGCCGCTGGCCCTGCGAACCGATGCCTGGGGGAGCGGACGCATCCTCAAGGACTTCGGCCGCGTGGACCCCTCGCTCCCCGTGCGCTTCCGCTTCGGCCCGGCGCTCGTTCCCGAGAGGAAGGGCGCCGCCGTTCAGGACGCTGTGGTCGGGTTCATCCAGGAGGCCCTGGTCGAGTGGGGGAGCATCCCCCGTCTCTAGCCGGAAGGCGAAGGGCGCCAGGGGGGCGGTGGGGAAAGCTCTTCCGGGCGTGGGGGGCGCGGGGATCGCAGAAGGAGGCCGGTCGTGGGGCGGAACAGGGCGGGGGTGTGGTTGGCGGCCGCGCTGGGCCTTCTCTTGGCGGCGGGCGGGGCGGGGGCCGCCTTCGTGGACCAGTCCCAGCCCCTGCTGGACGGGGGGGTGCCCCCCTTTGTCGTGGGCGGGAGCGCGGGCCAGGAGCTCGCCCAGACGCTGACGGCGGGGATGACCGGGAGGCTGGCCGCGGTGAGGTTGCCGGTCGGCTGCGCGTCCGGTGCGTTCACCCTCCAGGTTCGGGAGGTGGACGGCGCCGCTCCCGGGCAGACGGTGGTGGCCAGCCTCTCGCTCCCCGCCGAGAACCTGCCGCCGTCCCCCTCGGTGGTCGGCTTCCGGACCTTTGCTGTGCCGGGCACGCCCTTCTTCGCCGCAGGAGAGCGGTTCGCGCTGGTCTTGTCCGCGAGCGGCACCTGCGAAGTGGCGGCGGGGCCGCTGGGCAACCCCTACCCCCGGGGCGAGGGTCTCTACCGTGACCGGAGCCTGGGGCCGTCCGCCTGGCTTCCCCTGGGACCTCGCTCCGACCTTCCCTTCGAGACCCTGGTGGAGGCGGGCGACCCGTTTCCGCCATTTTCAGACGACAGGGTTACGGGCTTCGTCGCGGTGCGCTGCTTCCTCTCGGCGCTGGTTCCCTGAGGGAGGCGGCTCGCGGGATGCCGCATCGGCGGGGAATCCGAGGGCGGCACCGCAGCCCTCACCGTGCGGAACGCCACTCCGCCCAGAAGACCCGGCTCCCCCAGAGCATCGAGATCCCCACAGCCGTGTAGAGCAGGCCGAGGACGGCCCGGGGCAGGTCGCTGCCGCGAAGGGTCCCGCCGAGCCCGACCATGGCCAGGACGAAGAGCCAGGTCTTCCAGGAGAGAAACCCCCCGAGGCAGGTGCCATCCCCTCGGCGGGCGATCCGGCTGGCGATCCTCGCGGCTGTCCGATCCAGGGCGAGCCGCCCCTTGAGAAGGCCCAGGGGCAGGGCCACGGCCAGGATGGCGGCGGGCCACAGGGCCGGGGCCAGCAGGGACCAGCGGATTCCGGCGGCGGCGAGCCCGCCCCCAACCCCCGTCCAGAGCACGGCCGCCAGGAGCACCTGGGTCCTGGCCCGGGCGGCGGGCTTCCAGCGCTGGACGGGCGAGGGGGCCGGCACCGCGCTACCGGCCGGTCCAGGCGGGCTTTCTCTTCTCCAGGAAGGCGCAGATCCCCTCCTGGGCGTCTGCGGCCATCGCGTTGAGGCTCATCACCTCCTGCGCATAAGCGTAGGCCTGCGGCTGGGGCAGGTCCGCCTGGGCGTAGAAGGCCTGCTTGCCCAGACCGAGGACCAGGGGGCTGGCCGCCGCAACCTTGCGGGCCAGGGCCAGGGTCTCGTCGGCCAGGGCGGCGGGGGAGACGACCTTGTTCACCAGGCCGAAAGCCCGGGCCTCGTGGGCGTCCAGGTAGTCCCCGGTGAGAAGCATCTCGAGGGCCTTCTTGCGCCCCACCGCCCGGGTGAGCGGGACCATCGGCGTGGAGCAGAAGAGCCCGATCTTCACCCCAGGCGTGGCGAAACGGGCTCCCTCCTCGGCCACCGCCAGGTCGCAGGTTGCCACGAGCTGGCACCCGGCGGCGGTGGCAATCCCGTGCACCTGGGCGATCACCGGCCGGGGAAGGGCCTGGATCGCGGCCATCATCCGGGTGCAGGTGTCGAAGACCCGCCGGTAGGCGACCACGTCCCTGCCGGTCATCTCCGAGAGGTCGTGGCCGGCGCAGAAGGCGGGGCCGGCCCCTCGGACCACCAAGGCGCCCACCGCGGCGTCGGCCTGCACCTCTGCGAGAGCCTCCAGAACTTCCTCCATCAGACCCAGGGACAGGGAGTTGCGCTTGGTGGGGCGGTTGAGGGTCAGGACGGCCACCTCTCCGTCGCGCTCGAGGGTGAGATCGGTGTAGGCCATGGGTATCCTCTTGGGTCGAGAGGTTGGGTGCGGCACCGTCCGCGGAACGGTACCACGCGCCCCCGGTCGGGTAAACCGCTGGGAGGAACCCGGGACCACCGGTCCGGAGTCTCATGGGGTTCGGGAGGGCGCGGATCCAGGGCCCCCTGCCGCCCGCTCGTCGCCAGACGGTGGATTCCGAGGGTTGCTGGGCAGTTGCGGCAGGCGTGGTCGAGTGCTACAAGTCAGGGACCACTTCTGGAGGCCCGATGACCTGCGCCCGCCTCGCCATCGCCGTGCTCGCGCTCTTGTGCTTCGCGGGGGTCTCCTCCGCGACCGAGGAGTACGCCGACCGCACCGGTCAGGATTGTGGGGTCTGCCATCGGGACGATTTCGGTGGAGGACCGCTGACACCCGTCGGGGAGGCGTTCGTCGCGGCGGGCGGTGCGTGGCCCATCCCCGAGCAGATTCAGATCCGGAGCCGGTCTCCGGCGATGAAGGCGGTGCGCCTGGCCCTCGGGTTCCTCCACCTCACCACCGCCGTCATGTGGTTCGGCACGATCTTCTACGTGCACGTGGTGCTCCGGCCCAAGTACGCCCTCGGGGGGCTGCCCCGGGCCGAGATGCGCATTGCCTGGATCTCCATGGCGGTCCTGGCAGCCACCGGGGTGCCCCTCACCAAGATGCGCTTCCAGAGCCCGGCGAACCTCCTCGCCACGGAGGCCGGGCAGCTCCTCCTGGTGAAGATCGGGCTCTTCCTCTTTCTGGTGGCCTCGGCGGCCGTCGCAACCCTCTTCATCAGCCCCCACCTCAAGCGGCTCCGAGCCGGGTGGCAGGCCAACGACGGCCGGGAGGGCCGGCCGGCCTGGGTCAAGGTGGGAGACCGGATCTACGACCTCACGGCGAGCCGGCGCTGGAAGGACGGAAACCACTTCCGGCGCCACCAGGCGGGACAGGACCTGGAGGAGGCCTTGGCCGGGGCGCCCCACGGTCCCGAGAGGCTCGACGGGTTCCCGTCGCGCTCCGCGGCCGGGGAGGAGGCCGAGCGCGGCGGCGAGCCCCTCGTCCGGGTCTTCTACGTCATGGCCTACGTGAATCTCCTGGTCGCCTTGGGCGTGCTGATCGTGATCTCCCTCTGGCGATGGGGGTGAGGCCCGGCCGGCGAGGGGTGAGCCGGGATCCGTGACGCGTGACGAGGGAAACGTGGGGAGCCGACCGACCCGGGCGGCTGCTCGCTGCAGCGTTCCTTGTGCTTCACAGGTCCCTGGTGTCTCTGCGACGGATATCTCACCACGGACGAGGGACCGTTGCCCATGAACATCTTCGAGACCTACCGGCGCCTCACCCCGACCTCCGAGGAACTCCACCGGAGGGCGTCGTCGCTCTTCCCGGGGGGCATCTGCCACAACGTGCGCGCCTTCCGCCCCCACCCGGTGTACCCGAACCACGCCGCGGGTCCCCGGTTCACCGACGTCGACGGGTCGAGCTTCCTCGACCTCTGGATGGGCCACTATGCCCTGATCCTGGGTCACGCCGCCCCGGAGGTGAAGGAGGCGCTGGCCCGCACCCTCGAGGGCGGGTGGCACTGGGGGATGCCCTCCCGGCTCCAGGTGGAGCTCGCCGAGGTGCTCCGGGATGCCGTCCCCTCCCTGGAGGAGATGCGCTTCTGCACCACGGGAACCGAGGCGACCATGTACGCGGTGCGCCTAGCCCGCGGCTTCACCGGCCGGCCCTGGGTCCTCAAGGCCGAGGGGGGCTGGCACGGCGCGAGCACCGACCTCTCCTACGCCGTGAGCACCCCCTTCCGTGGGGCGGAGGGGCCGGGGTTGCCCGACCCCCGGGAGCAGGGGGTCGGGCTCATCCCGTTCAACGACGTGGAAGGGACCCTGGCCGAGGTGGATCGCCACCGGGGGGCGATTGCCGGGATCATCGTCGAGCCCATGCTGGGAGCCGGCGGGTTCCTGCCGGCCCGCCCCGAGTACCTGGCGACGCTCCGTGAGATCTGCGACGACCAGGACGCCGTGCTGATCTTCGACGAGATCATCACGGGCTTCCGGTTCCGGTACGGCACCCTGGCGGACCGATTGGGGGTGCGGCCCGACCTGACCGCCCTGGGGAAGATCGCCGGGGGGGGGCTGCCCCTGGGCGTCTACGGCGGCCGCCGGGAGATCCTCGAGGCCGCCAACCCCCACACGGCCCGAGGCCCGGACCGGCCGGTGCTGGTGGGAGGCGGCACGTTCTCGTGCAACCCCCTCTCGATGGCGGCGAGCCTGGCAACCCTCGAGACCCTGGCCCGAGGGGGCGACACGCTCTACGCCGATCTGGAGCGGCGGGGAGAAGCGCTGCGCCGCGGCGTCGAGGAGCGCTTCCGCGCCGCTGGCCTGCCCGCGGCGTGCACGGGGGCCGGCAGCCTCCTCATGACCCACGTCCTCCGGGGGGACGACCCGGTGCTCGAGAGCCCGGCGGACGTGGCGGCCAAGACGTACGCTGCGGTCAAGGACCGGGAGCTCCGGATCTCCCTCCTGAACCGCGGTGTGTTCGCCGTCCACGGCGGGGGTGCCCTCTCCCGGGCCCATGGCGACGCCGACGTCGAGGCCCTCCTGGAGGCCTACGAGAGGGCGGCCCGGGACCTGAAGGCCGAGTTGCGCTGAGGGGTTTCGGGGGCGCCGGGCGGCAGGCCGGCGGCCTGGCGCCGTGACGGCCGTGGCGCGAAGAGCCCTGTTCGCCGCCGTCGAGCTCTCGGACTTCCTCCCCCCGCCCGCGGTGCCCGTCCTCTATTTCCCGGCTCTGGCCGTCCCGGAAGCTCGGTGTGACCCTGACGGTCGTTCCGGTGCGGAAGGCCCATGAAGTCTCCGAGCGCCTCGCCGAGCTTCGGGACGTGTAACCCGGTGTCACCGCAGATGTGGCTGCGACCTTCGGCGGACCGCGCTGGAGGGCTGAAAGGACGTGCCGGGAATGCGTCTGCCTCCCCCTGTTCCGGGGCGCGTGCCGCTACGTGCGATTCCCCGGCGAGGGGACGTTGGCCGGAGTCGAGTGCCGGAAGGCCACTCTCGACACCACTCTGGAGGCGGTGCTCCGGCAGGATCCGACCCTTCGCAGGTCGCCACGGAGGGCTCTCCGCCTTGACGATCCCTCCGACCTCCCCTAGAATCCGGAACTTGCTGAAAAACCTGGAAAAATTCGAGGCTTCGATGCTCCGGTCCCTCTTCGCCCTGCTCTGCTGTCTCTGCGCGGCCCCCGCTCCCGCCGCCGAGCGCCTCCGCGTGGTGACCACCTTGCCCGACCTGGCCGACTGGGTGCGCCAGATCGGGGGGGAACGGGTGGAGGCAACGAGCCTCCTCCGGGGGTTCGAGGACCCGCACACCTACGAGCCCCGGGTGAGCGACGCCCGGGATCTGGCGCGGGCCCGGGTCCTCGTGAAGGTCGGCCTGGGGCTCGAGGAGTGGCTCGACGGGCTCGTGGAAAGCGCCGGAAGCCCCGAGCTGCGCATCGTCGAAGCCTCCCAGGGGGTCCCGGTGCTCGAGGACGAGGCGGATCAGCACGGGCACCGGCACGGCCACGGGCACGCCCACGCGCTGGGCAACCCCCACGTGTGGCTCTCCCCCGAGAACGCGGCCCTCATGTGCCGCACGATCGCCGAGGCCTTGACGGCGGCGGACCCGGGGGGGGCCGAGACCTACCGGGGCAACCTCGAGGCCTACCTCGCCCGCCTGGAGGCCCTCGCAGCCCGGCTCAGGCGAGAGGCGCAGACTCTGCCGGACCGGCGCTTCCTCGCGTATCACTCCTCCTGGCCGTACTTCGCCCGGAGCCTCGGGCTCGAGCAGGCCGGGGTGGTCGCGCCCATTCCGGGTCAGGAGCCCTCGGCCCGGGCGCTCGCCGCCCTGGTGCAGCGCATCCGGCGGGACAAGCTCCGGGTCCTCGTGAGCGAACCCCAGCTCTCCTCGAAGATGCCCGACCTACTGGCCCAGGAGGCCGGGATCCGGGTGGTCACCCTGTCGACGCTGCTCGGTCCCGAGGGGCCGGAGAGCTATCTCGAGCTCCTCGAGCACAACGCCCAGGCCCTGCTCCGCGCCCTGCGGGAGCCCTCCCCTTGATCCCCCTGCCCTTCGGGGCGCCGCCGGCGATCCGCTTCGAGGGGGTCACCCTGGCCTACGACGGCACGGTCGCCCTGGAGGAGGTCTCCCTGGACGTGCCCGAGGGCGCCTTCCTCGGCGTCATCGGGCCCAACGGCTCGGGCAAGACCTCGCTCCTCAAGGGCGTACTCGGCATCGTCACCCCCAGCCGGGGCCGGATCCACGTGGGGGAGCTGTGCTGCCACCAGCTGCGCAAGGTCCGCCTGGACATCGGGTACGTGCCCCAGGGGGCCCGGGTGGACCCCTTCTTCCCGGCCAAGGTCCTCGATGCCGTCCTCATGGGGCTCTACCCGCGCCTGGGTCTGCTGCGCCGCCCCGGAAGGGCGGAGCGGGAGAAGGCCCTGGCCGCCCTGGACTCGGTGGGCGCGGCCGACCTGGCCCGCCGCCCGGTGGGCCACCTCTCGGGGGGGCAGCTCCAGCGGGTCTTCATCGCCCGGGCGATGGTCCGGGACCCGCGGATCCTGCTCCTGGACGAGCCCTCCACGGGCCTGGACGTGCGCAGCCAGGCCGCGGTCATGGAGCTCATCCACCGCACCCACCGGGAGCGCCGGCTGACCACCCTCCTGGTGACCCACGACGTGAACCTCGTCTACCCGTTCCTCGACCTGGTCCTGGCCGTGAACCGGAAAGTCTTTGCCTACGGCCCACCGGGAGAGGCCCTGGTCAAGGAGGTGCTGGACGAGATGTACGGGGTGGAGGTCCACGTGCACGAGGCCCACGGCCGGCCCTTCGTGATCCCGGGGGACGTCCACCGTGATTGAGATGTTCGAATTCGCCTTCGTCCGGCGGGCGCTTCTGGCGAGCCTGTTCGTCGGGACCTCGTGCTCCCTGGTGGGGGTGTACGTCATCCTCCGGGGGCTCGCGTTCATCGGGGCCGGCATCTCCCACGCGGCCTTCGGGGGCGTCGCCCTGGGGTTCCTCCTGGGGTGGAACCCGCTGCTCACCGCCGTGGGTTTCTGCCTCGGGACCTCGGGGGCGATCCACGCGACGAGCCACGCAGGGAAGATCAAGATGGACTCCTCCATCGGCATCTTCTACGCCCTCACCATGGCCCTGGGGATCCTGTTCGTGGGGCTCATGAAGCGCTACGACGCGCGGCTGTATGGGTACCTCTTCGGGAACATCCTCTCCGTGACCCGGGCGGACCTGGTCATCATCGCGGTTCTGACGGCGGTGGTGGCGGCGACGGTGGCCGTGTTCTTCAAGGAGTTCCAGCTACTGTCCTTCGACGCCGAGATGGCCGAGGCCCTGGGCCTGCCCGCTGCCAAGCTCTCCTTCGTCATGCTGCTGCTCATCAGTCTGACCATCGTGCTCTCCCTGAACGCCGTGGGGGTGATGCTGGTCTTTGCCCTCATCGTGACGCCGGCCTCGGCCGCCTACCAGCTCACCTACGACTACCGCGCCCTGTTCGGCCTCTCGGTCCTCTTCGGGAACCTCTCGTGCCTGCTCGGGCTGGTCCTCTCCTACGCCTTCGACGTGCCCTCGGGGGCGACCATCGTGCTCACGGCCACGGCGCTCTTCTTCGGGTGCCTGGCCCTCTCCCCCAAGCGGAGGACCGCCGGATGACCCGCCCCCCTCTCTCCGATGCCGATTTCCGGGTGCTGGAGACCGTCTTCCCCCCCGAGCGCGTCTCCCGGGGTGCGTCGGTCCTGGATCTCCACAGCCGGGACGAGTCCTTCCACGAGGCCCGCCGGCCCGAGGCGGTGGTTTGGCCGGTGGAAGCCGGGGAGGTGAGTCGTGCCCTGGAGTGGGCCTTCGAGCGCGGCGTCCCGGTGACCCCGTGGGGGGCGGGCACCGGGGTCGAGGGAGCCGCCATTCCCGTCGCGGGGGGGCTCGTGCTCGACTTCGCCCAGATGAACCGGGTGCTCGACATCCGGCCCGAGGACTTCCTGGTGGTGGCGGAGCCCGGGGTCCTCTACACGGATCTCAACACCGAGCTCAACCGCCTGCGCACGGGTCTCTTCTTCCCCCCCGACCCCGGGGCCTCCGCGAGCCTGGGGGGGATGGTGGCCACCAACGCCTCGGGCATCCGCACGGTGCGCTACGGCTCCACCAACCGCTACGTCAAACGCCTGGAGGTGGCCCTGGCCGACGGACGGCGCGTCGAGGTGGGCACCCTGGCCCACAAGTCCTCCTCGGGTTACGACACGGCGGGGCTCTTCGTGGGGAGCGAGGGCACCCTGGGGGTCTTCACCCGCATCACCTTGGAGCTCGCGCCCCTGCCCCCGGAGGTGATGACCGCCCTGGCAGCCTTTCCCGACGCGGGCTCTGCGACCCGGGCGGTGACCGCTGTGATGGCGTCGGGCCTCGGCCCGGCGGCCTGCGAGTTCCTCGACGACGTGACGGTGCGCACCGTGGAGGCCGCGGCCCGGCTCGGCCTGCCCCCGCACCCCCTCCTGTTCCTGGAGTTCCACGGCTCCAGCCGGGCCGGGCTCGCGGCCGACGTGGGGATAGTGGAGGAGCTCTGCCGGTCCGAGGGGGCCCTCACCTTCGACGCAGGGGTGGGCCCGGACGAGCGAGCCCGCCTCTGGGATGCCCGCCACCGGGCGTACCGCACCATCCGGGAGGCCCATCCCGGGCACGGCATCCTGATCGTGGACGCAGCAGTTCCCCGGAGCCGCTACCCGGAGCTCGCCGCCCGGGCCCGGGGGGCCGTGGACCGCCGCGGCCTCACCGGGTACATCTTCGGCCACGCCGGGGACGGGAACCTCCACTGCCTCATCCTGGGGGCACTGGAGGACACGGGCGCGTGGGCGGCGATCCAGGAGGCGAACGCCGAGGTCGTGGAGGCGGCGCTGGCCCTGGGGGGAACCGCGACCGGGGAGCACGGGGTCGGCCTCGGCAAGCGCAAGTTCCTGCACCGGGAGCACGGCCCCGGGCTCGAGCTCATGCACCTCCTGAAGCACGCGCTCGATCCCCGGGGGATTCTCAACCCCGGCAAGGTCCTGCCGCCCGGCCCGTGAAGGGTGAATGGTGAATCGTGAATCGTGACGAGGTGTCCCCATGGCCGACGACGTCGTGAAGAAGACCGCAGAGACCGCCAAGCTGTACTTCGAGGGAGTGACCGGGGAGCGCCCCTACGAGCTGTGGAGGTCCTTCGACAAGGGCCTCGCCAAGGACCTCTCCCTCTTCATCACCGGCCAGATGTACAGCCGGGAGGTAATTCCCCACCCGGTGCGCCAAATGGTCACCGTGGCGGCGCTGACCGTGTTGGAGCGGACCGAGGAGCTCGAGCTCCACCTCCACGCGGGGCTCAACGTGGGGTGCACCCCGCGGGAGCTCGCCGAGGCCATCTTCCAGACCGCCGTCTACGGCGGGGTGCCGGCCATGAACCAGGGTCTCAAGGCGCTTCGCCGCGTGCTGGAGAGCCGGGGGCTGTGGCCCCTCGAGGAGCACGCCTAGCGAACGGCCCGCGCTCGCGGGCCCGCCGCGGCTACTCCACGAAGCTGTGGAAGACGTAGTCCGTGTCCCGGACGGAGGTGTGGCAGTTGTAGCAGTCGGCCACCGGGTCCACCGCCAGGGGCTTGCCGTCGGGGCCGAAGGCGGAGTAGGCCCATCCCCCGGTCTCGGTGGCTTTCTTGTCCTTGACCATCACCACGTCCATGAGCTTGTCCCCCGCAGTGACGGCCCCGTCCCGATCCACCACCTCGTAGAAGGAGGCCACGAAGATCGACGCCTCCGGGTAGGTGCCCCCGGCCTTCAGGGTCTTCAGGGCGGGCGGGTTCGCGTAGATGTTGTGGAAGCCATAGAGGCCGTGGGTCTTGTCGGGAATGACCATGGACTTGGTGTGTACCCAATCGCGGAAGCCCTTCGGGAGCTCGGCGGTCTGCCCCTTGGCTTCCCCGCGTTTTTCCTTCTCCTTCTCTTTCTGCCCGACGGCGCCCCCGGGGGACAGGGCGAGGGCGAGGGTGATGGCACAGCTCAGGGCGAGGGCGGCTCTTCTCATGACATTCCTCCTTGGGTGTGTCTTCCGAAAGGTGGCTCGTTGCGGCAGCAGAGTACCGTGGCCACGCGCCGCGTCAACCCTCCCCGCCCGTCCACGACTCCCGCGACCCTGCTCGGCAAGCAGGGTCTGGAAGCCCCTACGTTTCGCCCCGTAATCCGCGGCCATTCGAAGGGGTGTCCCACCCGTCCCCGGTGCGCCGTGATCCACCCGTTTGCGCCGGACTCTTC
Organism: Deferrisomatales bacterium; assembly: GCA_033551855.1. Lineage (GTDB taxonomy): Bacteria > Desulfobacterota > Deferrisomatia > Deferrisomatales > JACRMM01 > JBFLZB01. The sequence goes on along the minus strand of JAWSUI010000010.1, from coordinate 26,833 downwards.
GGTTCGGCCGAGGCGGTACGGGGCTGCTCTGCGGGGCTCCCGGACCCCGCCCCACGATGTGGCGGCGGATTCTGGCCCGTCGGAGCATCCGGGCCCGGAGAGGGACTGCCCTCGCAGCTCGGCACCCACTCTCCCCGGCCGCCGCTCCGCAGGGTCTCTTCCGCTCTCTCCAGGAGGCGGGAAGCGCTGCCGTCCAGGGGTGTCCATCCCAGGGCGGCCACCCGGAGCCGGCCGCTCCCCGGGAGCTCCTGCAGGCGGGCCGCGAGGATGGGGAAGACGCCTCGCTCCGGCTCCTCCAGGATCACGTACACCCGGGTTCCGAGGGGCTCGACCCAATCGCCTCCCCGCAGCAGCCCCCGGACCATCCGGGAGAGGCGCACCGGGCTCCCCTCCGGTCCGCCCTCGAAGACAACGAGCCCCAAACGGGTCCCGCGGCGCTCGGCAGCCGCCATCTTGGACCCCAGGAGAGAGAGGAGCCTGTCCCGATCGCCGCCCGGACGCCCGTCCGGCACTGCTGCGAGCAAGGGCCCCAGGAGGTGGAGGCCTCGGGCCAGGTATTCGGCGCCGGCGGCCTCCCGGAACCAGAGGGCGACGGCCCCCTCGTCTCCTACCCCTCGGGGGAAGAGCGCGAAGGGGCCCTCTGCGGTGGCTTCGCGGACCCGGCCCCCCAGGGCCCCCAACCGGTCCAGAACAGCGGCGAGCATGCCGGCACGGTCTTCCCCGGCGGCGGCCCGCGCCCTCAGCCGCAGCTCGCCTCCCCGGTCCTCCTGATCGACCCACCCCCGGACCGCCGGGTCCTCGGCGGCCCACCGCAGGAGCCCCTCCTCGACGGGGCGCCCCGCGAGCCGCGCTTCGAGAAGGAACCGGAGCGCCAGGAAGGGGTCCGGGCCCTGGGTTCTTTCGGGGACAGCTCCCGTTTCCGTCGTGCCCGCCTCCCCCGGGGCGCCCGGACCCAGGGCGTTCACGAGGCGGTCGACCTCCTCGCCGGGGAGGTCGGGCCCCACGGCAGGTACCCCGGCCGGCAGCGGTTCGCGGGAGCCGTCGCGGATCAGGCACACCCGAACCCCGGGGTCGATCGCACGCAGGCGGTCCAGGTACCAGCCCACGTCGGGGGGCAGGCTGCCGGCGAATGCGACGACACCGCCGCCGGGCCGGCGGCGGAGGGCGTCCAGGGCCGCGTAGCAGTTGACGGCCGGGGTCACGACGAGGCCCCGACCCCGAAGGAGGCTCGCGACGGACTCGAGCCGGTCCGGACCCGGGCCCAGGAGCAGCACGGGGAAGCCCTCCGCCCCGGGGGCCGGGGAGAGCAACAGGCGCAGCTCCTCCGGCGTCACGAGGCCCGCGGGCAACCTCTCCCCCGCGTCGGCCTCCCGTCGTCGCCCTTCCCCCTGCCGCACCCCTCTTTCGCCCACTCGGACGCTCCTACGCCCGGGACACGAAGTGCCCGTCCCGGGTGTCGACCCGGATCCTCTCGCCCGAGGTGAGGTACGGGGGAACCATGACCCTCAGCCCCGTCTCGCAGAGGGCCTCCTTCGCATGGGCCTGGGCGGTGGCCCCCTTGACCACCGGGGGCGTGTCCACGACGGTGAGCTCCACCACCTGCGGCGGGTCTACGCTCACCACCCGGTCCTGGTACACCCCGAGCATCACCTCGGTGCCGTCCAGGAGGTAGCCCTGGACCCCCGAGAAGGCCTCGGCGCCCACCTCGAACTGCTCATAGGTCTCCAGGTCCATGAAGACGCCGCCGTCTGCGGACGCATACAGGAACTGGCCCTTGCGGCGCTCGAAGTCGGCCTCCTCGACCTTGTCCCCACCCCGGTAGGTCCGGTCCAAGACCTGGTCGGAGAGAAGGTTCCGATATCGCACCTTGACCATGAGGTTCGCGCCCCGGGCAGTGGGGGCGTGCTGTTGCACCTCCAGGAGCCGGCAGGGGGCGCCGTCGGCCAGGATGACGTTGCCGCGCTTGAGGTCGGATGCCTGGATCATGGGGAACCTCCTCCGGTTGTCGGGGGCTCGGCTCCGGGATCCGCGTCGAGGCGGGAGAGGGCCGAGGCGATCGGCGTGCCGCCCGGGGCGGTGCAGGACAGCACCCAGGAGGCGATGCGGTTGTACACCTGGGAGGCGGCCTCGTCCACATGCACCAACAGGCAGTCCTCCAGGAGCTCGTCCAGGTACGCGTCCCACGCGCGCCTCAACCCGCGCAGGAGGAGCCCCCGCTGGGCGGCGGCCTCAGCGGTCGCAAGGGGCCGGCTCCCCGTCGGGAGGCGGCCGGCCACCGCCCGTCCCGCCGCTTCCACGACATCACGGAGCCTCCCCCTCGCGGGGACGGGCACTCTCCCCGGAGCCCTGCGGCGGAACAGGGGGACCCTGCGGGTGGCCGTGATCTCCCGTGCCAGGGCGCGGCGGTCCGGGGGAGTGCCGACGGGGGCTCCGGCCCGTGCCAGGACTTCGGCCACCTCGGCGGCAACGGCCTCGCCCTTCCGGGCCAGCTCGCCCCGCGCCTGGAGGGCCAGGTTTCGAGCCGCGTTGATCCGTAGGGGCTCGGTCTCGGCCAGGATCTCCGCGGCCCCGTGCTCGAGACGCGCCCGGAGGATCGCCCCCGCGGCCACGGGGTCACCCCGGGCCTCGACCCAGGCCCCCGCCGGATCCGGGTCGAGGCCGCGGATCCTCTCCTCCCAGACGGCCCGGTGGGGTGCCCGGCGGCGGGAGAACTCCTCCCGCACCGCCTGGCGGAGGGCCTGACGCTGCCCCCGGGACGCCTCCCCCAGGCGCTCCTGGGCCCAGGCCGCCAAGGCGTCGACGCTCTCGGCGCCCCAAGCGGCGCGGCCCAGACCGGGGGATTGCAGGTCCAGGGCCGCTCTCACGAGCGTGCGCCGCAGGTCGGCCCGGGCGCGCTGCAGCACGAGGCGCTGTTGCTGCGACCGGGCATCGGTCCAGAGGCGTTCCCGAAACGCCTCGAAGGCTTCCCGGCTCTCCGCCGCAAGGGAGGGGCTGCCCTGGGCCCAGGCCTCCAGGAGCCCGCGTTCCCCAGGGGAGACCGAGACGGGGTCGAGGAGGTCTCGCCGCTCCAACAGCCCCTGGAGGGCGGAAAAGGACCACACGCCCCCAAGGACACCCGCCTCCCGCAGCTGCCGGGCCACGGTCTCCACCACTCCCCGCAGTCGGACGGGGTCCCGGGCTTCTGCCAGGTCCGTGTTCACGGCGCAGCGGGTGAGCTCCAGGATCCCGTACCCGCGCAGCGCCTCCAGGAAGCGAAAGTCCGCCTCTCGGAGGCCGACACGGGTGGAGACGACGTAGACCAGGGCGTGGGCCGAGAGCACGGCGTCCTCCAGGTCCTGGCCGTGGGCGGCGTTCCATGCGTCGGCCCCCTGACAGTCCAACAGGACGAGCCCTTCCGGGAGGTCCGGGGAAGGAACCTCGACCCGCAAACCAGCCAGGTACAGGGCCGTCTCGTCCCGGCCGGCCCAGCGGTGGAGGGCGGCTACCTCCCCGCTCTCCTCGATCCGCCGCGCACTCTCCAGCCGGGAGCCGACTTCCCCCCAGCCCCTGAGGAGCGCCCGCAGGGGCTGGGTGTGGGGGGATCGGGCTCCTCCGACGGACTGCAGGGCGGTTTCCCGATGCCGTTGCGACCGCACGTCCCACGGGCCGGGCATCCCCAGGGCCGCCAGGTGCGTCGAGAATCCCCGGTTCACCTCCTCCGCGGACTTCCACTCGGCCGTGACCCGAAACCTGGGGCCGGTCCGGACCTCGGTCACCTGGGCGGTGAGGATGCCCGCCCCCCGGGGCAACAGATCCTCGCCCAGCAGGCTGTTCACGAGGGTGGACTTTCCGGACTTCACGGCGCCCACGAACGCCACCCGGGCCTCTTCCTCCGCGAGCCGGGCCGGAAAGCGGGCGAGCTCCGCCCTCCACGCGGCGACCCGGGCGGCGTGGGACGGGCGACGGCGCTCCTCCTCCTCCAGGTAGGCCTCGGCCTCGCTGCGGGCGCGCAGGAGGGCCTGCCGGGTGAGGTCGTCGCGGCGGTCGCGCAACAGATCGGTCACAGGGCTCTCCCCGGTGCACTCGGGTCCGGCACGAAGGCATTGTGCGCGGCCGGGAGGCCGCTGTCCAAGGGGCCCGGAGTCCCAGCCGCCAGACGTCCGGGCGGGGTCGGGGAGCCGTGGAGCGCAGCCCCGTACCGCCTCGACCGATAGACCCAGGCCCGAAAAAAGGGGGAAGCCGGGCGCACCCGCTTCCTCGCCAACCCCTCGTCCCGGCAGCCCGAATTGCGGGGCGGAGCGGCGGGGTTCCCCGACCCCGAGCACGTGCCAGTCGGCGGATCCAGGAGCCCGGGGGACCTTGTGTTCCCGCGCCAAGCCGTTACAGTGCTTGCGGGGGGGTCCCGATCGACAACCCGCGGCCCTTCCCGGGCCCGTCCCCTCGAGGGCACGGGCTCGGCCCGCCTCGGGGTCGGGAGCCTACTGCGAGTCCCTCGGCTTCCCAGGAGCACGGACGATCATGAAGCCCGCGGCAGAACCCGCCACGCGTGTGGATTCCGTGGATGCCCCCCACAGCCTTCCGGCCGAACAGGTCCGGGAGCGGCTGGGGAGCGGACCCGACGGCCTCTCGACGGAGGAGGCCGGGCGGCGGTTGGAGTCCTTCGGGCCCAACCGCCTGCCGTCTCCCGAAAAAGAGGGTCTCCTGAGGAGGTTTCTCAGGCACTTCCACGATGTCCTGATCTACATCCTGATCGCGGCGGGCACGATCACGGCGCTCCTGGGGCACTGGATCGACACCGGCGTGATCCTCGGCGTCGTGGTGGTGAACGCGGTCATCGGCTTCATCCAGGAGGGCAAGGCGGAGCAGGCCCTGGAGGGCATCCGCAAGATGCTCTCCCTCCACGCCCACGCGAGGAGGGACGGGGAGTGGGTCGACCTGGAGGCGGAAGACCTGGTGCCGGGGGACCTCGTCCGCCTGCGCCCCGGCGACCGCGTGCCGGCGGACCTCCGGCTGGTAGAGGCGGTGAACCTGCGCATCGAGGAGTCCGCGCTCACCGGGGAGTCGGTGCCCGCGGAGAAGGACACCGCTCCGGCAGCCCCCGACGCCGGGGTGGGAGATCGCCACGGGATGGCCTACTCCGGCTCCATGGTGGCCGCCGGCCGGGGGGTCGGCGTGGTCACCGCCACCGGGGCGGTCACGGAGCTCGGCCGCATCGACCGGATGATCTCCGAGGTGGAGACGCTGGCGACGCCCCTCACGCGGCAGATGGTCCGCTTCGGGAAACTGCTCTCCGTCGGGATCGTCGGACTGGCGGGCCTCATGTTCCTCGCGGGGTGGTGGCTGCACGACTTCACGATGGACGAGCTCTTCTTCGCCGCCATCGGGTTCGCGGTGGCGGCAATCCCCGAGGGGCTCCCGGCGATCCTCACCATCACCCTGGCTATCGGCGTCCAGAGCATGGCGCAGCACAAGGCCATCACCCGCCGGCTCGACGCCGTGGAGACCCTGGGTTCGGTGACGGTCATCTGCTCGGACAAGACCGGAACCCTCACGAAGAACGAGATGACGGTCCGGCGCGCCGTGACCCCTGGGGGTCGGTACGAGGTGTCCGGGACGGGGTATGCCCCGGAGGGTGGGATCTCCCTCGGGGGAGAGGAGGTCCGGCTGGGGGCCCGGGGGGATCTGGAGGCTCTCGTGGAAGCCCTGGCGGTGTGCAACGAGTCGGAGATCGCCCGGCAGGAGGGCCAGTGGACCGTGACCGGAGAGCCCACGGAGGGCGCCCTCCTGACCCTCGCGCGTAAGGGCGGCTTCGATAGGGAAGGCTACCGGCGCCTGGGGCTCGTGCCCTTCGACTCCGAGACGAAGCTCATGGCCACCCTGAACCGGTTGCCTGGAAACGGCCGGAGGATCCTCGTGAAGGGAGCCCCCGACCGCCTGTTCGACCGCTGCGGCGAGCAGCGGGGAGCCGACGGGGAGCCGGAGCCCCTGGACCGGTCGTTCTGGGAAGAGCAGGTCGAGGAGCTCGGCGCCGAGGGGCTGCGGGTCCTGGCCGCCGCCTCCGCCGAGCCTCCTCCGGGAAAAGCCGACCTCGGCATGGGGGATCTCGAGGGGGGCCTGCGCTTCCTGGGTCTCGTGGGGATCGTCGACCCGCCGAGGCCCGAGGCCATCCGCGCCATCGGCCTCTGCCGGCAGGCCGGCATCCGGGTGAAGATGATCACCGGGGACCACGCGGGAACGGCCTGCGCCATCGGGCGGGAAATGGGGATCGGTGACGGGAATCGTGCCGTGACCGGCGCAGAGCTCGAGGCGGCCTCGGACGAGGAACTGCGCCGCCTGGTGGACGGCAACGACATCTTCGCCCGCACGAGCCCCGAGCACAAACTGCGGCTCGTGAAGGCGCTTCAGGCCAACGGCGAGGTCGTCGCCATGACGGGCGACGGCGTCAACGACGCCCCGGCGCTCAAACGGGCCGACGTGGGCGTCGCGATGGGCATCAAGGGCACCGAGGCGACCAAGGCGGCGGCCGACATCGTCCTGGCCGACGACAACTTCGCTACCATCGAACGGGCCGTGGAGGAGGGGCGCACGATCTACGACAACCTCCGAAAGGCCATCCTCTTCATCCTGCCCACCAACGGGGCGGAAGCACTCGTGATCTTCGTGGCGGTGGCCCTGGGGATGGCCCTTCCCCTGACGCCGGTGCAGATCCTGTGGGTCAACATGGTCACCGCCGTTACCCTGGCCCTGGCACTGGCCTTCGAGCCGTCCGAGCCGGGTGTGATGGCGCGCCCCCCTCGGGAGCCGGGGGCGCCGATCCTCGGGGGGTACTTCCTGTGGCGCATCGCCTTCGTCTCCGCCCTCATGGGAGGCGCGACGATCGGCGTCTTCGTCGTGGAGAAGAGGCTCGGCATGCCCGTGGAGTTGGCCCGCACCCTGGCGGTGAACACCCTGGTCTGCGGGGAGGCCTTCTACCTGCTCAACAGCCGATTCCTGCGGGAGTCGAGCCTTGGATGGGACTCGCTCCTGGCCAACCGGGCGGTCTGGGTCGCAGTCAGCACCCTGGCGGTGCTCCAGCTGGCGTTCGTCTATGCCCCCTTCCTGAACCTGTGGTTCGGCTCCGAGCCCCTCGCCCTGCGCCACTGGGTCGTGCCGCTGGGGATCGGGTTCGCGCTCTTCCTCGCGGTGGAGGGGGAAAAGGCCCTGTTTCGCCGGCTGGCTCCCCCGGCCCGGACGACCGGGGAGCGAGGCTCGCGTCACGCCGGGTGAGGGCCCGGGCCGCAGAGCGCACGCCCGTCCGGCGGGGAGGGTAGCCCCCGCCGCGCCGCTGCCCGGGAGCGAGCCGCCGTCGTGCGATGCGGGGGGGCTTCCGGCTCAGCGCTGGGGCGGCGCGTACCTCTCCCGGTAGTCCTGCACCTCCACCTTGCGGCCCGTGTTCTCCGAGCTCATGTAGCGCACGGTGCCGAAGACGGGGCGCTCGGGGCCCCAGGCCCGGTCGTAGCGCCCCAGGCACCACGTGATTCCGGTCAGGGAATTGGGGTCCCGGCCGTCGACGGCGTAGCGGTCGTTGAGCTCCCGCAGGGTTGCCAGGGCCTCCCGAGGCCCCGGGCTCCACTCCAGGATCTTCTTGCCCCAGAGCATCCGCAGGTAGTTGTGGAGCCGCCCCTCCCGGAGAAGCTGGGTCTGGGCGGCGTTCCAGAGGGGGTCGTGGGTGGCGGCCGCCTCGAGCTCCTCCCGGGAGTAACGGTAGGGGCGGGGGTCGGCGGCGTGGCGCTCCAGGGTCGCCCGGGCCCAGGGGGGGAGGCTCTCGTAGCGGTCCCATGCCGGCCCCAGGGCACACCCGTTGAAACCCAGCTCCCGCCACGTGACGAGCTGGTCGAGGAAGGCCTCGGCCGACGCCCCCACGCCCCACCAGCCGGTGCGCTTGCCCGTGGCCTTGGGCGCCAACAGGTCCTCGGACCACCCCTCCCGGGCCATGACGGCGGCGAAGACCTCGTGGGCGGAGACGTGGCCGAAGTGGAGGTAGGGGGAGAGGCCGCTCGTGGCGTCCCGGTCCGGGTGGTTTCGGTCCTCGCCGTAGCGGTCGAGCCGGTCCCGGAGGAAGGCGCGAAGGAGCTCCCGGGCCGGGCGTTCGCCCCCGGGGGAGAGCCCCGGCGGTACGGCGTGGTCGATGGGGAGGTCCCGGAGGTCGGTGCCGCGGCGGAGGAGGGCGGCGGGGGCCCCGGGCCACCGCTCGGCCACGGCGCGCGGGACCTCCGCCCGGCCGGGGAGCCCCGCCAGGGGCTCGGTCTCCGGCAGGGTCAGGTGCTCCAGCAGCGTGCGCTGCAGGAAGCGACGGAAGTCGAAGGCCCGCGCGAAGGCCCGGTCGGCGGCTCGCAGGGGCAGGAGCCCGTTGGAGTCCACGGCCTCCAGGAGCACCGGGAGCCGCGAGGCGGCAGCGTCCACCACGCGGGGCAGGAAGAAGGCCGGGGAGTCGTCGGTGACCACGGCACAGGCCCGGCGGGCCATGGTTTCCAGGAGGCCCTTCCCGGCTCCGGGTACGGGCTCGACGTAAGGGTGGTAGGAGACCCCGGCCCGCCCAAACCCCTCCCGGTTCTCCTCCATCCCGTCCAGGACGAAGCGATGGAGGCGGTCGCTGGCGTGGGGGTAGTCGCACCGGAGGGCCTCCAGGACCAGGAGGGGCCGGCCCAGCTCCCGGGCCCACCCCGCGGCCCGCTGGAGCGCGAAGCTCCAGGAAGTGCGCCGGTACGCCGTCATCCAGTAGAGGACGTACGCGCCGTCCGGTCGAACGCCTTCCTCGTTCGCGGGTCGGACCCGGAGGGCCGGCACCCCCGTGGCGCGCGGCCTCACGCCTGGCGCTCGTCGCCCCGGCCGCCCGAGAGGACGCTCCGGGCCAGGGACCCCGGAAGGTCGCGGCAGAGCTCGGCCAGATACTTGACCTCGTTGGCCTTCTTGGCCAGTGCCGCGGCCTTGCCGCGGACCCCGATGCCGTAGACCACGCCCACCCCGTCGAAGTCCCCGAAACCGACCATCTCCCCGATGGGCCGGTACCGGGCCGGCCGCAGGGGGCGCAGGGTCTCGTGCCGCCAGAGGTTCTCCGCCGCCAGGGCCCCCTGGTACACGGCGCGCTGGGCGCTCCCGAGGTTCGCGAGCTCGTCGCGGGTGTCCACGGTGGCGAAGTCCCCGGAGGCGAACACCTCGGGGTGGGAGGGGCTCTGTAGGTTGCGGTTGACGGTGAAGGGGGTGTCGGGCTCCAGGCCCGCGACCTCCACCCGCCGGACCCCGCTGCACCAGACCACCAGGTCCGCCTCGAGCCGCCGGCCGTCCTCCAGGAGCACCCCGCCGGCATCCACCCGGGACACGCCCACCCCCAGGAGGAGCTCGATGCCCCGCTCCTCCATGTAGCGGGTCACGTAGCGGCGCTCGCCCGGGCGGCACTGGGAGCGTGCCATCACCTCCCGGCCCTTCTCCACCACGGCGATCTCGCAGGCCTCCCGGGAGGCGATCTGGCGCAGCATCGCCGCCACTTCGAGTCCCTCGATCCCGGCGCCGCAGACCACGACCCGCCGGTGCACCCCCGGCTTGCCGATCCCGAGCTCTGCCACCCGACGAGCGCAGTGGTTGGCTGCCTCGAAGGTCTGGAGCGACTCCGTGTGGCGGTCGGCGCCCTCTACGCCCAAGGAGGTGGTCCGGCCGCCGAGGGCCACGAGGAGGAGGTCGTAGGGGTGCTCCCCGGAGCCTCCGTGTACGACCCGCTTCCGGAAGTCGAGGCCCCGGACCTCCTCCTGCACGAACTCGGCGCCCGAGGCCGTCACGAGGGTCTTCAGGGGCAGGCGGAGCAGGAGCTCCCGGGTCCCCACGACGGCCCGCTCGTGGAACCGGGTCTTGATGGTGTGGTGGGGCGAGGCGTCCAGGAGCCGCACCCGGTAGCGCGCGCGGTCCAGGAGTCGGGAGAGGGTGCGCAGGGCGGCCAGGCCGGCGTACCCCCCGCCCAGGACGAGGACGGTCCTGGTGCTCACCGGGCCCCCCACCGCCCCTTGGGCTTGCCGAGGTCCCCGAGCAGTGCCGCGGCGGCGTGGAAGCCGCACATCCCGTGCACCCCGCCCCCCGGGGGGGTGGAGGAGGAGCATAGGTACCACCCCTTCACCGGGGTCCGGTAGGGCGCCGACCCGGCCACGGGCCGGGCGAAGGTCTGGCGGAGGTCCTGGACGCCCCCGCCGATGTCTCCTCCCACGTAGTTGGGGTTGTGGGCCTCGAGCTCCCGGGGACCGAGGGAGCTCCGGGCCAGCACGCACTCCCGGAAGCCGGGGGCGAAGCGCTCCACCTGGGCCTCGATCCGACCCGTGAGGTCCTCTGGCGAGCCGCTGGGCACGTGGCAGTAGGCCCAGGCGGTGTGGCGTCCCGGGGGGGCCCGGGACGGATCGAAGAGAGTCGGCTGGACCAGGATCGTGTAGGGTTTGCCGGGCGTCCTCCCGCGCCAGACCGCCTTCTCGCAGGCGGCGATCTCCTCGAGGGTCCCCCCCAGGTGGATGGTCCCGGCCCGGCGGCACTCGGAAGAGGTCCAGGGGATCGGCTCGGACAACGCCCAGTCCACCTTGAACACTCCGGGGCCGTAGCGGAACCCCCGGAGGGCCCGCCGGTAGGAGCCGGGAAGCCGCGTCCCCCCGAGGGCCAGGAGCTGGCGGGGGGTGACGTCCCACAGGACCGAGCGGACCCGGGGCAGATCCTCCCAGGACCGCACCGGCATGCCCGTCCGGACGATCCCTCCGAGCCCCCGCACGTAGTCCGCCAAGCCCGCGGCCAGGGCCTGGGAGCCGCCCCGCACCAGGGGCCAGCCCACGGCCTGTCCCGCCGCCCCCAGCGCGAGCCCGAAGGCCGCGGTGCCGGCCCGCTCCAGGGGAACGACGCCGTGGGCCGCCATGCCCGCGAAGAGCGCGCGGGCCCGGGGGCCGCGGAACCGGCTCTCCGCCAGTCCTCTGGCCGAGCGCAGGGCGAGCAGGCCGAAGCGTGCCAAGGCCGCCGGGTGGCGGACCCGGTGGATGGGGGGGGCGAGGAGGTCCTCCGCGAGCTCCAACCAAGCGCCGGCCAGGGGCTCCATGAGCCTCCGCCAGGCGGCGGCATCGGGGCCGAGTTTCTCCGCGGTGGCGTCCGCACCGTGCTCCAAGACCGCGGCAGTCCCGTCGTCTAAGGGGTGGGCGAGGGGGACGGGCGGCAGCACCCACTCCACGCCGTGCGTCGCGAGGGGAAGGCGGCGGAGGAACGGGGAGCTCAACCCCATGGGATGGACCGCAGAGCAGACGTCGTGGAGGAAGCCGGGCAGGGTGAGCTCCTGGGAGCGGCAGCCTCCTCCCAGGAGCGCGTGCCCCTCCCAGACCTCCACCGAGAGACCCTCTCGGGCCAGCGCCGCCGCAGCGGCCAAGCCGTTGGGGCCCGAGCCCACCACCAGGGCGTCCGTGCCCGGGCCGGGACCGCGGTCTGCGAAGAGCACGTCAGCGCCTGCCCGCCGAGAGGAGGCGCCCCACCCCGGCAGCGGCCGCCTGCAGGCCGGTGCGCAACCCCGCGTTGCGCCAGAGGTTCGGGGCAGCGGCCCAGTTCAGGCCCGGGTCCAGGAGGTCCTTGACGGCTTCCACCCGCACGGCCACCCCGAGACGGGACCCCAAGGCCGCCAGGGTGGCTCCCCAAAAGTGTTCCTGCTGAGCGTGGCCGAAGAGCCGGAAGCCGAGCTCGTAGAGGGGGTCCCCGGTGCGGCCCAGGGACTGGACCTGTGCCGCGGTGCAGTCTCCGGTGTCGTAGGCCCCGAACGTGATCCAGCCGGCCTGGAGGTGCCCCTCCAGCGTGGCCAGCGTGAAGGACGCGGCGTCGGCGTGGAGCACCCGCACCCCCGTGTCCAGGGGCACCCCGCCGGGCATGCGCAGGTGGATCGCCCCGACGGCCCCCGGGACCACTCCCGGGGGTGGAAGGTACAGCTGGTTCCCCTCGGGCCAGAGCTCCCCCAGGTGCTCCCGGAAGACCCGGCCCACCTCCCCGGGGGAGACGGTCACTCCGGAGAGTCGGGTGCGGTAGGTCTTGTGCCACAGTTGGCCGAACCCCTGGAGAGGCCCCTGCACCCGGCGGCCCTCCACGTTGGCCTGGGAAAACCCCTGGGCGGGGTGCCCCGGCCGGGCGCGGCCCAGAGCCACCGCCCAGCCGACGGCCCGGAAGACGTCCCCGCTCCCCGGCGACGGGGCGGTTGGGCCGCGGGGCCCACCGGCAAGGGCCTCCCGCTCCCCGGGAAACAGGGGCAAAGCGTCATGGAGTCCCAGTTCCCGCAGGAGGGCTTCCCACCGCTCCCCCAGCCCGAACAGCCGCACCGCCTGGCCCTCGGTACGGGTCCAGGACCAGAGCTTCACCAGGAGCCCGAGCCCCGAGCCGTCGACGAAGTCGAGGCCCGTGCAGTCCACGGCGACCACCGCCGTGCTCCGGTTGCGGGTCTGGTTGTGGGCGTCCGATAGGGGGGGCTCGGCCCCCGCATCGAGGCGGCCCCTCAGGGTCAGCACGGCGGACACGGTGTCGACCTGGCGCGCTTCCGCGGAAAACGGTGCACCCATGTGTTCCTCCGGGGTGGGCGGTGGGTTGTCCCGGCAACTCTACCCGCCCCGGGAGGTGACCGCCAGACCCCCGCGCCCCGTGGGCCCACCGGTGTCCGGGGCCCCGGGGCCGGGAGCCCCCCGGGCCTTGCCAACCCCAATCCCCCCCCTATACTGGCTCTCCACCAGGTGGTCCCCGCCTCCCCCGGGGACGGAAAGGAGAATCGTCATGAAGCGCGCAGGGATTCTCGCAATCGGCCTCCTCCTGTTGGGGGGCTGCGGCGTCTCGAAGCAGATCGTGGCGGAAAAGGACGCCGCCTTGGATGCTTGCCGGGCCGAGCTGGCCTCCTGCCAGGAGGCAGCGGCGACGCTGCGGACCGAGTGGGATGGAGCCCGGGCCCGGGCGGTTTCCTGCGAGGCGGACCTCCAACGGGCCCGCCAGGACCTTGTGGCGAGCCAGCAGGCGGCCGAGGCCCTGAAGCGGCGCGAGGACGACCTGCGCGCCCGCCTCCAGGCGGAGCTCCGGGACAAGACGGTGGAGATCGAGAACCTGCGGGGCAAGCTCTCGGTGCGGGTCCTGGACAAGATCCTCTTCCGCTCCGGGAGCGCACAGATCCTGCCGGAGGGGCAGAGGGTACTGACGAAGCTCGCCGATTCCCTCAAGGGGTCCGAGGAGCGCATCCGGGTCGAGGGGCACACCGACGACGTGCCGATCGGGGCGGCCCTCAAGGACCGCTTCTTCTCCAACTGGGAGCTCTCGGCGGCCCGGGCCTCGAGCGTGGTCCGCTACTTCCAGCACGCCCACGCCGTGGCCCCGGAGCGCATGGAGGCCGTGGGGATCTCCCTCTACCGGCCCGTCGCCCCCAACGACACCTCCGAGGGGCGCCAGCGCAACCGCAGGGTGGAGATCGTCCTGACCGCAGCCCGCTGAGGCGGAGCCCCCCCGAATCCACTGCCAGATTGTGGGGCGGAGTCCGGGAGCCCAGGAGTGTGGCCCCGCACCGCATCCACCGCCCGACGAGGCCGGCGCAAGCGGGTGAAGCCCGAGGCACCGGGGACTGCTGGGGCACCTCTCTTCGAATTGCCGCGGATTGGGGGGCGAAACGCAGGGGCTCCCGGACCCCGCTTGCCAACCAGCCGGTGAATCCAGGCCCCCGGGAGGCATTGACCCGCACCCGGCCTCGCCGCTGAGGGATCGCAGACGATGTCGGTGCTGCGCGTGACGGACCTCTGGAAGAGCTACGAAGGGCGCGGAGGGCCCGAGTGCGCCGCGCTGCGGGGGACCTCCTTCGCCGTGGAAGCGGGGGAGGTGGTGGCCCTGTACGGCCGGAGCGGCTCCGGAAAGTCCACCCTGCTCCACCTCCTCGCGGGGTTGGACCGGCCCACCAGCGGCCGGGTCGAGGTGGAGGGCCGCGACCTCTCCGCCCTCGGGGAGGGGGAGCGGACTCGGCTGCGGCGGTCCCGCATCGGGTTCGTGTTCCAGTTCTTCAACCTGCTGCCCACGCTCACCGCCCTGGAAAACGTGCTGTTGGCCCTGGAGCTAGCGGGCAACCCGAGTCCCGGGGCGGCCCGGGGGGCACTGGCGGCTGTCGGTCTGGCCGGGAAGGAGGCCCGCTTCCCCCAGGAGCTCTCCGGGGGAGAGCAGCAGCGGGTCGCCATCGCCCGGGCGGTGGTCAAGCGGCCCCCGCTCATCCTGGCGGACGAGCCCACCGGCAACCTCGACACCCGCACCGGGGACGAGGTCCTCGATCTCCTCGCGGGGCACTGCAGGGACAGCGGTGCCACCCTCCTGATGGCGACCCACAGCCCGAGGACCTCCCGGGTGGCAGACCGGGTGCTGCGGATGACGGACGGCCGGGTGGTGGAGGAGCTCCCGCCCCCCGCGGGTGGGGAGGCGGGGGGGTGACCACGGTCACCCGGGCGTTCCTCCGCTACCTCCTGCGGCGCCGTGCCCTGTCCGTCCTCCAGTTCCTGGGGATCGCGGTGGGGGTGGCGTCGGCGGTGGGGATGGCGCTCACCGGCCGGGCGGCCCTGGACAGCTTCGGCCGGGCCGTGGATTTCCTCCAGGGCCGCGCGACCCACTCCCTCTCCCGGCCGGCCGGACCCCTGGACGAGGGGGAGCTCCGGCGCCTGGCGGCAGACCCGGGGGTGGAAGCCTTTTCGCCGGTTCTCGACCGGCGGGTGATCCTGGCCGGCGGCGAGCGGGTCCGGGTGCTCGGCGCGGACCCCTTCCTGGACCGCCGGTTCCGGCCGGATCTCGGCCCGCCCCAGGGCCGGACACTCGACCTCCTCGAGGATCCGCGGGCGGTGCTGCTCGACGCGGGCCTGGCCTCGCGCCTCGGCGTCGGTCAGGGGGCGCTGCTCGACACCGACCGGGGACCCCTTCGGGTGGCCGGCACCTTCCCGAATCCGGCCGGGGAGCCCTTGGCGTTCCTGGACATCGGACACGCCCAGGAGCTCTTCGGACTGAGAGGCCTCCTGGACCGGGTCGACCTGATCCTCTCCGACGCCGACGGGTTTCGGGCCCGCTGGGAGCCCGGCTTCCGGGTGCAGTCGACCGGCCAGCGCCGGGCGGGGTTCGAGCAGATGCTCCGGGCCTTTCGGCTCAACCTGGAGGCCCTCTCCCTCATCGGTCTCTTCGTCGGCGTCTTCCTCGTCTACAACACGGCCATGTTCGCAGTGGTCAGCCGTCGTCGGGACGCGGGCATCCTGCGCAGCCTGGGGGCGCACCGGGCCGAGGTCGCCCGGGCTTTCGGTGCCGAGCTCCTGCTGCTCGGAGGGCTCGGGGGACTCCTGGGGGCGGGCCTGGGCTACCTCCTCAGCCGCGCCCTCACGGCGCCGGTGGGGGACGCCATCTCCAGCATCTACTTCTTCCTCCGGCCGACGCCCCCGTCGTGGTCTTGGACCATCGCCGCCGCCGGTGCTCTCTTGGGGTGCGGAGCGTGCGTGCTGGGCGCCTCCTATCCCCTGCGGGAGCTCCTGCGTACCGACCCGGTGGCGGCGCTCCGGGGGCGGCCGGCCAGCGCCGCGGACCCGGCCGCGGCCCGGTCTGCGGCCTGGGCCGGCCTCGCCGTGGCGGCGCTCAGCCTGGCGCTCTTCCCTGCGGCGTCCGCCCACGTCTACGCGGGGTTCGCCGGGGCCTTCGGCCTGCTCGTTGCCGCGAGCCTCGTCACGGGCGAGGCCCTCGTGGTCCTGGGTCCGGGGCTGGAGCGGGTGACCATCGCGATCGGGGGGCTCCCCGGGAGGCTGGCCGCCCGGAACATTCGGCGCAACCTCGGCCGCACCGCCGTGGCCGTGGCCGCCTTCGCCGTGGCTCTGTCCATGTCGGTCGGCCTGGGGCTCATGATCGGGAGCTTCCGCGAGACCCTCACCTGGTGGATGGGCAGCCAGCTCACCGGCCAGGTGTACGTGGCCAGTGCCTCCGAGGTCGAGGTCCCGCCGGAAGCCTACGAGGAGATCCGGCAGGTGCCCGGGGTGGGAGGGATCGACCCTTACCGGAACGTCCCCCTCCAGTTTCGGGGCCTGCCGATCTACCTGGCGACCGTCGACCCGGTGGTGCTCCAGGCCTATGCCCGCTTCGGGTGGGTCGAGGGGGGGCCCCGGAGCTGGGAGGAGGTGAAGGAGGACGCCGTCATCGTCTCCGAGAGCTTCCGGAGGCGCTTTGGAGTGGGGCGGGGGGACCGGGTGACCCTGGACGGCGTGGACGGGCCGGTGAACCTTCCCGTGGCCGGGGTGTTCTACGACTACACCACGGAGCACGGTCTCGTGATGATGGGCCGCGAAACCTACCGCCGGGTCTTTCGGGACGAGACCATCGACAGCCTCGGGGTCTTCCTGGACCCGGGGACGCCGGACCCCGGTGCAGTGCTCGCCGAGGTTCGGAGGCGCGCCGCGGCGTTCGGCCTGCCGGTGCTCAGCCGGGAGGAGCTCCACGCCAACATCCTCGCCGTGTTCGACGCCACCTTCGGCGTGACCCGCTCCATGCGGGTCCTGGCCGTGGTGGTCGCCTTCTTCGGCATCGCCGGGGCCCTGCTGACCCTTCACCTGGAGCGGCAACGGGAGCTCGGCATCTACCGGGCCCTGGGCTTCTCCACCCCCCAGGTGGCCGGGATGACCCTCCTGGAGGGGCTGGGGATGGGGGCCGCGAGCTTCGTCCTGAGCGTCGGCCTGGGGACCGTGCTCGCCTTCGTCCTCATTCGGGTGATCAACCTCCGGAGCTTTCACTGGACGATCTTCTTCCACTTCGACGGGACCCCGTTCGCGACGGCCCTGGCGACGGCCCTTCTGGCCAGCGCCGGGGCGGCGGCGTACCCGGTGTGGAAGGTGCTCCGCACCTTCCCCCAGGTCCAGATCCGGGAGGAGTGAGCGTGTCGCCTCGCTCGGCACCCCATCCCCGCCGTCGGCGGACAAGGCGACGGGGGGGCCTTTCGGTCGGTCTTCTCCTCCTGGTTCTGTGTGCGGGGTGGGCGGCCCACCCGACCTCTGCCGAGGATCCTGGGTGGGCCCAGGCGGTCGGACCCCGGGAGTGGTCCTTCCCCCGAGACCACGGGGCGCACCCCGCCTATCGGACCGAGTGGTGGTACTTCACGGGGAACCTCCGGGACGCCGGCGGCCGGCGCTACGGCTACCAGCTCACCTTCTTCCGGCAGGGGGTTCGCTGGGAGCCGACACACCCGGAAAACCCCTGGTCCTTGCGGGACGCGTACCTGGCGCACTTCGCCGTCACCGAGGAAGAGCCGCCGCGTTTTCGCCACGCCGAGCGACTCAACCGGGCGGGGCCGGGGTTGGCCGGGGCCCTCGAGGGGCGCATGGACGTCTGGAACCTCGACTGGACTGCGGTCATGAAGGGCGAGACGATCCGGCTCCGGGCCCGCACGGCGGAAATGGGGCTCGACCTGGCGCTCGTGCCGCGAAAACCCGTGGTGCTGCACGGGAAGGGCGGTCTGAGCCGGAAGGGCCCGGCCCCGGGCCAGGCGTCCTACTACGCGTCCTTTACCGACTTGGCGACGGAGGGTCACCTCGTCCTGGGGGCGGGGGCCGAGCCCCTCTTCGTGAGGGGCACGAGCTGGTTCGACCAGGAGTTCGGCTCGAATCAGCTCTCGGAGGAGCAGGCCGGCTGGGACTGGTTCAGCCTGCACCTCTCCGACGGGCGCGATCTCATGGTCTACCTCCTGCGTCGCCGGGACGGGACCATCGAGCCGGCCAGCTCGGGAACCCTGGTGGAGCGCGACGGCAGCTCGAGGTCCCTGCCCCTGGCAGAGATCACGGTGGAGGTGCGCGAGCGTTGGACGAGCCCACGCAGCGGGGCCCGGTACCCGAGCCGGTGGCGGCTGATCGCCCCGGGCGTCGAGTTGGTGTTTGGGGCTCTGATACCGGACCAGGAGCTGGACACTTCCGGGTCCACGGGGGTCGTGTACTGGGAAGGGGCGGTATGGGGGGAGGGGACCTCCGGCGGCCGCCCGGTGACCTGCGAGGGCTACGTGGAGCTCACCGGCTACGCGGGGGACCTCGGCGGCCTGTTTTGACGAGACGAGGGAGGGATTCCGGGGGGAACCGCATTAAAGGTCGCCGGCGTCCGGGCCGATCCTGGGAATGGGAAGGGCCGTGGTGTCCGCGGAGGACGGGGGGACGCGCACCGCAACGCGGGGGAAGGGGCGAAGGCGTTCATGGAAGAAGACGCCGCCACCAGGAGCAGGGCCGCCGCCCTGGCACTGTGGTGCCTGACGGGCCTGACCGCCTGCCTGGGCCCCACCACGCCCCTCGGGGCCGTGGACCGTTCGACCGAGGCACGGCCGGCGGAACCGCCCTCGGCCGGGCCGCAGCCGGGCGATGCCTCGGAGGAGCGCCCGCGAATCCTGTTCGACCCCTCCTACCAGCAGGTGCACGGGCCCTACACCTGGAAGGTGGCCGTCGTGGACCCCTCGGCCCCCGGCCGCCCGGACGCCGAGCGGTTGCGGGTGTTCTACAACGGGCTCGAGGTCACGGAATCGGCGACCTTCCAGTTCCGGGTGGGATACCGCTCCAGGGGTGAGAGCGACGCCGAGGAGCTCCTCCTGGAGATGCCGCACCTTCGGCTGCGCCCCCTGGAGGACCACGACATCCTGGTCCAGTACACGCCGGCCCACGGCACACCGCTCTCCGCCGTATACCCCTTCCCGGAGGTGCGGGACCTGGGGGCGGAGGAGGGGCTGGCCACCACGGCTCCGTTCTCGGTGGCGGAAGACCTCCTGGACGTCGTGTGGGAGGCAGGCCGGCACTACGGGCTCAACCCGGTTCTTCTGGTGGCCCTCATCGCCCAGGAGAGCAGCTTCGACCCCCATGCCCTCTCCAAGGCGAGGGCCCTGGGGCTGACGCAGATCACCCACCTGGCCGAGAGGGACATCGCGCCGGCCTTCCCGGGCTGGCCCCGGTACCCGGGCATCGAGACGCTCTCCCGAGACAGCCTGCGCCGTCTGATCCCGAGGGTCGTGAACGGGGAGAACGAGTGGCGCCTGGACCCGGTGAAGAGCGTTTGGGGGGGCGCCCACTATCTCTCCCACCTCCGGGGGCGATTGCTCCACGAGCGGAATCGGCCCGCCCTGTCCCTGGGCGGTGAGGACGAAGATCGGGTGCTCATCGAGGCCTGTCTGGCGGCCTACAACAGCGGCCTCAATCGGACGCTCCACTGGCTCCGCCACCACCGCCGGGACTGGCTGGACCAGGGCGAAGCGACCGAGGCCAAGCGGTACGTGCGCAAGATCCTGAGCTTCTACGGGGCGTTTCGGGCCGCGGGCGAGGCCTCGGCAGCGGAGGAGACGTGAGGGGTATGACCCGGAAGCCCCTCTGGGTGCGGGTGCTCGGGTGGGTGCTCTGGCTCCCGGTCGTGGGGATGCCGTTGCAGGCCGTGGTCCTCTTCGGACACTCCCCCCTCGAGGTGACGGCGATCTGGGCCAAGCTCGCCCCCCAAAACCAGCTGGTCATGGCGCTCTCGGCAACGGCCGCCCTGGGCGTGACGCGTGTGGCCCGCTGGGGATGGGGCGCGGCCCTGGCGTTCGTCATCGTCGCCCTCTGGAACAACTGGGTCGTGCTGCGATTTCCGGCGCCGATGCCCCGCTGGACCGTCGGGGCGGCGAGCGCCTGCACGGCCTTCCTGGGCCTGTGGCTGCTCCGGCCCTCGGTGTACCGGTTCTTCCACGCCCAAACGCTTCACTGGTGGCGCGCGGCGCCCCGCCACCCGATGTGTGCACCCGCGGAGCTGGTCCGGGCGGACGGCATCCGGCTACGGGGGACGGTGTTCAACCTCTCGCGCACCGGCCTGTTCCTCCGGGGAGCTCCTGCCGGCGTGGAGCCCGGGGAAGTGGTGCAGGTCCGGGTGTGGTGCGACGACCGCACGTTTTCCCGTCGCGCCCGGGTGGTGCGCGTGGCATCGGCCGTGGGTGCCCATCCCGAGGGGGTGGGACTGCGGTTCGCCCCGGTTCCCTTCCTGGATCGCCTGGGGGTGAGGGTGCCGGCCCTGACCGGCGCCCTCCCCCTGCCCTGTCGCGTCCCCGCCCCGCGGGTCGTGAGCCGGTCGCGGGCGCCGGGTGCGGATCCACCCCGGCGAGGGTGAGCCCCTCCTCCGGGGGCTGCCGAGCTCCTGGAGCCGAGGCCACCGCGGCCCACGGGTTGGGCGGGAGCGGGGAGGCCCGGAACCGCGACCCGCATCGACCGAGGCGAACAAACCGATCGGGATCGGCGAAGCCGGGCGCACCCGGTCCCCTGGTGGGCACCGCTTCGAACCGCCGCGGATTTCGCGGTGAGACGCAGGGGCTCCCGGACTCCGGTCGCCGAGCGAGGTCGCGGGCCATCCGGGGTCCACGAACCCGCTGGCCCGCCGACCCCAATTCCCGCTATGATGCGGGGGTTGCCAGGAGCGGGGTCTTCCCCGGCCCGCGTCGCGTCCCGAGTGGCGCGGCGGCTCCCTGCTCTCGCGGATGGAGAGGCGTTCCGTGGCCTACGACCCCTTCGACCCGGAAAACACACCCGTGAACTGCCCCTCCTGCCAGAAGGGCGCCTCCGCGCGCAAGCTCCTTCGCCCGGTGGGCCCGGAGGAGCGCCGCTGCTCCCACTGCGGCCGGGTCGAGCGCTGGGGGGAGCCCGACCCCGCCGTGCACGGCCAGCGCCGGTACAAGCGGCTCGTCTCGCGCCAGCGGAGCAAGTTCGGGGACCTGGGCCTCGTGCTGAAGCAGTGGATCGCCGAGCCCGAGGCGATCCTGGGGGATTCCGCCCGGGAGTCCTGAGAAAGCGCGCGGTGCCCCACGCCGCGAGGGAGGGGAACCCGGTCCGCCGAAGGCCGGGTGTTTCGAGTGCCCCCTGGCCCCCGGTCGCCCCAAAGGGGGAGGGCCGGAACCGGGCCGGCCCGCGCACCGGGGTGCCGTCCACCGGAAGGGGCGCCGGCCAGGGCTCGCCCTGCGGTCGCCGGGAACGCCGGACGGCCGGGCAGGATCCCCCGCTGCGGCGTCCTCGTCAGTACTCTCCCCGGAACGTCACGTACACCTGGTCCTCCCCGTCCCGATCGAAGCCGTGGGCATAGCCGACCACGAGCGTCGTGGGGAAGTAGTACCCGAGCAGGGTGTCGGCTCGCAGCTCCGCCCCGGCCCCCCGGCGGCGCTCCCCGTCCCCGCCCCGCCAGGTGCGGCCCCCGTCCAGGAAGGCGGCGCCGTGGATGTGACCGAGGAAGGTCGGCCAGTCGCGGATCCCGCGGTACACAGCACGCAGGGGCAGGCGCAGCTCGGCCGTGCCGACGGCCGCCCGCTCCCCCCGGTCGATGCGGTAGGGGTATCCCCGTACGGGGAATTCCCCGGCGAGCCCTCCGAGCTGGAACACGGACTGGAGGGGGACCTCCCCCCACCCCGTGCCCGCCTTGGCCCGCAGGGCCAGGGTGGCCCTCTCGGGGAAGGGGAGGGGAAGGTATTCCCACCATTCCCCCAGGAGCTCCTGGCGATCGACCTCGGAACCGACCCGGTGGTCGCGAAGGCGGTAGGTCCCCTCCAGGCGGCGGCCGGCCTCGGGCCCCAGGGTGAACCGGGTGCTGTGGGGGAAGGCCGAGTCGTGGAGTAGCGACACGGCGAGGGGGTTGCTCCTGCCCTGGAAGGGGAGGTCCGCCAGGTCCTGCCTGCCGTCGAGGTCTTTGCCCACGCGGGACAGCCGGCTCACCTCCTCCCACGCCCAGGAGGCGGCGAAGCTCCAGGTCCGCAGCGCGCGAGGGAGCCGCAGGCGTACCTCCGCCTCGACGCTGCGGGCTTCCTCCCAATAGTCGATATCGCGCCCCGGGGTCTCGAAGAGCTCCGTGTGGAGCACCGGCAGCTTGGCCGCCCGCAGGGTGAGGGTGGGGTATCCCGCGTCGTTGACGTAGATGCCCTGTCCGTAGAACCGACGGCTGGATCCGGCCCAGAAGCCGGCGCCGTAGTACTTGTGGCGCAGCAGGGGGTCGTGCCCCGTCGTCCAGACGCCGCCGGCGATGCCGGCGTGGTCGGCCAGGAGATCGGGCAGCCAGAAGGTGGGCAGCACCCGGGGCCAGGCGGCGTAGGGCCGGTCCTCGGCGTGAGCGGCTGCCGCCGCTTCCGGCGGGGACGCGGTCTCCGGGGTGCCCAGGGGCGTCTCGTCCCCCAGGGCGTCCGCCAGCTCGAGCACCGCCAGGTCGAACCCGAGGTGCGAGTAGCTCGTGAACGCAATCCGCGACCCGTCGGGCGACCAGTCCGGCTCGAAGGCCCCTCCCAGGACCCGGGTGAGGCGGCGGCAGCGTCCCGATGCCGGCTCCACGGCGTAGAGGTCGAACACGCCCGTGCGGTCCCAGGAGAACGCGAGCTCCCGCCCGTCGGGGCTCCAGGCGGGGAAGCCCGCCTGGGACCCCTCGGGGGTCAGGAGGAGCACCTCCCCGGTAGCCACCTCCAGCACCGCCAGGCGGGCCCACCCCTCCTCCGTCTTCCGCGAAAAGGCGATGCGGCGGCCGTCCGGGGACCACCGGGGGTGATCGTAGCGCACGCCGCGCTCGGCGAGGAGCGGGCGGGCGTCCTCGAGCCGCCCGCCCGGCGACCGGGCGAGAAGGACCAGACGCTGTTGGGGCCCTCGAACCTCCACCGCGGAAAAAGCGTCGGCGCTGTCGCTCCAGTCGGCGTCGCGCAGCCGGGCGCCGCGGGTCAGCCGCTCCAGGCCCCGCCCCCGGGGGTCACAGGAGTAGAGGTCGGTGTACAGGCGCCCCCCGGCGGCCGGGCGGAAGATCTCGACCCGAGGGAAGGCGATGCGGCCGCCCGGCAGGCGCGTGGGTCGGGACGCGGAGCCCGGGCGCTTCGAGAGCACCTCCTCCCCGGCGGTTCCCCCGTCCCCGGAGAGCCGGAGGCGGCGCAGGGTGGGAGGGCCGTAGCTGTCGGTGCGGGTGAAGAGCAGGGCGTCGTTCCCCTCCCAGAGCGGCCCGGCGGCGGAGAACCCGGAGGCGGTGAGGACCCGGTGCGGGGTGAGCCCCTGTCTGCGGAGGTCCTCGATCTCCGGCCCGAGCTCCGCCTCGAGGTCGGAGACCATCTCCCGATAGAGGCCCCGGTAGGTGCGGCCGGTGAGACGGGCGGGCGGCGCGTCGATGGCGTAGGGGAATCGGCCGGCGTGGTGCCCAAGGAGGGCTCCCAGGGCCTCCCGGCCGTGGCGCTCCTGGACCCACTGGAGGAGCCGTGCGCCGTAGACGTAGCGAGTGGAGAAGCTCGGCCACTCCGGGAAGTCCCCTCCCAGGCGGTCCAGGGGCGGGATCGTCCCGGCAGCCACGTCCGAGCGGTAGATCATCCGGTACCAGGTGGACCCCTTCCGCCCCCTGCCCGTGAAGTCGGTCTCCAGGTTGGTGGCCTGGCCCTCGTGCACCCACGGGGGGAGGAAGAGGTTGGGCGGGGCCGCGAAGAACCAGAAGAAGGCGCCCAGCGGGGTCAGGGGAACCCCGACCCTGCCGAACACCCGCCGGGTCACGGCGGAGTAGCCCCTCACCGGGTCCAGGCCCAACACGTGGGCGTACTCGTGGACGAACACCGTGCGGAGCCAGTCCCTGTAGTCCCCGATGCTCTGGAACAGGGCGGGCCGGACCGGGTAGATCACGATCTGGTTGTAGGGGAGCACGGTCGTGTAGGCGTTGGCCCGGTCGGTGAGGTCCACCAGGGTCACGTGGGTCGGCTCCCGGGGGGTCCACCCCAGCAGCTCCGCCAGGGGACCGTGCACCTCCTCCGCCACCTGGGCGAGGGAGGCGGCCTCCTCCGCCAGGCCGTCGTGATAGTGGACCCGGAAGTGGGGAGTGTGGATGGTCCGCCACGTGAGGGCGGGATCGTACACCGCGCCGCGGGCCACTGCGCAGGCGAGGAACGCGCACAGGGCGGCCAGGACAGCCGATCGGCAGGTCGTCAAGGGGTGCTCCTTCCGCCCCCGTGCCGCCACGGGGAGCTCGCCGCAGGCGGCCGGCGGCGATAGACTGGGAAGCGGAGGCCTGCCCACCCACACCCCGGCCGACAGGCCACGGCGCGGAAGCGATGAGCCGAGAGTCGCAACGAGAGCTGGTAGAGCGCTTCTTCTCCGGTACGGGCGCGTCCTACCGTCGCACCGCCACCCTGGGCACCCTGGGCCTGGACCTCTGGTGGAAGCGCCGGATCGTGGCGGCGGTCCCCCCGGAATCGGGGCGGATTCTGGATCAGGCGTCGGGTACCGGGATCTTGACCTTCCTCCTCGCCCGGAGGTTCCCTCGCGGTCTCGTGCTGGGTGTCGAGCTCCGTCGAGAGTACGCCCTCATCGCCCAACGGGAGAAGGAGCGGCGGCGAGCCGACAACGTCCACTTCGTCCAGGGCCGGGCGGAGGACGTCGCGGTGCGGCCCCCGGTGGACTGCATCGCATCCTCCTACCTGGCCAAGTACGCGGACCTGGATGCCCTGGCGGCGAACGCCCGGGGCATGCTTCGCCCCGGCGGCGTGATCCTCCTCCACGACTTCACCTACCCGACCCGACGCCCACTCGGCAAGCTCTGGGAGCTGTACCTGTCCCTCCTGGGGGCGGCGTGGGGCCGCGCCTATCCGGAATGGCGGGAGGCGCTGGACGGTCTGCCGGGGCTCGTGCGCCGGACCGACTGGGTGACCGCGGCCGTGGGTGCGCTGGGCCGCCAGGGATTCGAGCACATCGCGGTCCGTTCCCTCACCGTGGGCGCGGCGGCCCTGGTGAGCGCGCGACGGGGCTCGACTCCCCCTCCCGGAAGAGGCGGATGAGGTGCCGGGGCGCCTGCCGGAGCCGTGTGCGTGCCTCCGCGGGAACGCCGTGCGCCAGGGCACGCTCGGCCCGGTCGAGCCGCTTCGCCAGGGCCTCTTCGAGCCCTGCTGCCGCGGCGGTGCGGAGGCGGCGGATCTCGGTCTGCCCCAGCGGTACGCCTCGCAGGAGCTCCACGACCCGCGCTCGGCCCTCGGGGACGGAAGCCGCCAGGGCAGGGGCCAGCGGGCTTGCCCGGCCGGGGTCGATGATGTCGTTGTCCAAGAGGCGGGCCAGATCCTCGAGGTCGTCGGCGATCTGGTAGGCTTCCCCGATGTAGGTGCCGTAGCGTTCCGCCTGGGAGCGGAGGCGGTGGTCGGCCCCGGCCGCGCCGGCCCCGAGTCGGCAGGCGACCCCGAACAGGACACCCGTCTTGAGGTGGAGGATCCGTTCATAGGCGTCCCCCCCGAAGGATCCCCCCTCCAGGGCGTCTGCCAAGGAGACCGGTTCGAGCGGTTCCGAGCAGGCACCCTGCGCGATCCGTGCGATGGCGCGGGAGACGGCTGCCGCCTCGTCGGGGCCGAGCCGGCTCATGGCCTCGATGGCCGTGGCGAAGAGAACGTCCCCCAGGAGCACGGCCCGACGCACCCCCGCGAGGGCCCACACGGAGGGCCGGCCGCGGCGCAGCCGGTCGGCGTCCAGGATGTCGTCGTGGATGAGACTCGCGGCCTGGATCAGCTCCACGGCCACGGCCCGGGGCAGGGCGTCGCCCCGGGCGCCGCCGAGGGACTCGCACACGAGACACAGCAGCGAACCCCGCAGCTTCTTGCCCCCCTCGAGGGCGAGCTCGACGGCCGGGCGGTCGAACCACGGGAGAGGGGCCAGGATCTCGGAGATGCGCCGCGCCACCGCCGACTCCAGGAGTGGCCGAAGGACCGCCAGGTAGCCCTCGACCCCCGCGGGCCCCGAAGGGTCCCGGCCGCGCCCGCGCTTCATCCCGATGCCAGCCGCCACGCCGCCAGGGCGGCCGCGAGGAGGATGACGCCCGTGCTGATGCTCTGGAGCACCGTCTCGTATCTCTTCGCCGCCTTCGCCTCCTCCTCCGGGAGGGGGCCGGCCCGGCGTTTGAGCTCCTTGTAGGGCCGGGAAACCGTGATCTCCACCAGGCTGAAGAGGGCCGCGGCCCCTCCGAGCAGCAGGGCTGCGGCCCCGATCCCGTTGGTCTGCATGAGGTGGCCGGCGAGCACCGGCAGGAAGCCCCAGGAGAACGCGAACCACCCGTCGGTGTGGAACCGCCCGCCGAACCACTCCAGGTTGTAGGCGAACACGAAGAATCCCTCCAGCAGGGCAACCGTCCACAGCCACGGCACGTGGCGCACGATGTAGTAGACGCCGATGGCGTAAGCGAGCACGAGGGCCCCGGCCGCGAGCGCCTTGAGCTGCCGCCGGGTGAACGCCGCGCCCCAGGGCCTGGCCCCCCCCGCGCCGAGGGCGTCCAGGGCGTGGGCGGCGATGCCGAGCCCGAGGAAGTAGATGACGGCGATCGCGAAGACCCGGCCCCAGGCCACCCGGGGGGCGAGCAGGGAGCCGAGGACCGCGAAGGAGATCACCATCCCCGTGTAGGGGAGGAAGAGGAGCCCGACCGCGTAGCGGAACCCGGGAGGACCGAAGCGGGGAACGAACCACTCCCCGCTTCGGTCCTCGGCCGTGCGCGCATCCGGGCCGGCTTCCCGGGCCGTCACGGCCTCCTCCGCTGGGGTGCTTCCGGGCCCGGGACTGCGGGCAAGAGGACTACCATGGGTGCTCTGCTCCTCGCCGTCGCCCTCTGCCTCTGTGCGGCTCTCCCCGCCCCCGGGCGCGCGGGGGAGCGGGCCCCGAACCCGTCCCCCCTCCCCCTACCACTCCCCCGCCCCCGGGCGCGCGGGGGAGCGGGAGATCCGGGAGCTGCTCCTGGAGATGGACTCGGCCTACTCCCGGGTGGAAGACTACCGGCTACGGGTGCATTCCGTCATCCGCCGAGCTCCTCCCGTTAAATTCGGATGAAATGTTAAAGGGCGACACTGTCCTGGCAAGGT
>JAWSUI010000009.1:0-89333 GCA_033551855.1 Deferrisomatales bacterium | reverse complement strand
AGGTCACCCGGCGGATGCAGGCCAAGATGATGGCCCGGTTCAAGGAGTCCACGTAGTGGCCAGTTCCCCTCCATCCCTCGATAGAAGGCTCCTCGAGTCCGACCCGACGGACGCCCTCCATTCGCGGGACGGCTGGGGCCGGAGGGCATGCTCTTCAGCCTGGCGGCCTCGGCGGTCGTGCTCTTCTCCGTCTTCCCCGCCATGGGCAAAGGAGTGCTCGGCCTCGAGTTCGGGCACCTCACGCCCGCCCTTGTTGTGCTGCTCAACTTCGGCTGGGGGATCGTCACGTCGCTCTGGTACCGGCAGGCCGGCAGATAGGTGTCCCCGCCGCTGAGCCACGGGGTTCTTGTTTCTTTCCTCAGCCGGAATCGGCACCGAATCCCGGCAGAATCTGCTGCTCAAACGACTTCACCGCCATCTCGGCCACCCAGCCGTCGAAGTCCACGAGAACCCACTTCGCGGTGTAGGTCTCTCCCGCCACGAGGGGCGGAAGCTCTGTTCCCCCGACGGCGAGGGACGCATCCTTGAGGCGGGGATACCGCCAGGAGGTTTCTCGGGTGTACACGCCCACGAGAGCATTTCCCGTCCGGCCTTCCAGCGTCAGGAAGTAGATCATCGGGTCGTGGAGCCCGGCCTGCGGCCACGAGAACAGCGCCTCGCCGCCCGGGAGCGCCTGGATGCGAAGCAGAGCCGCGTCTTCCTTCGTGCCCGGCTTGACCGTGATGGGGGGAGATGAAGTCGTGCGACCGCTCGTGAGGTCTGCCGCCCTCGCCTGACAGACGTCTCCGGGCTGCACCGAGGGAAGGAGCACCTGCCGGACGAGCGCCCCCGAGAAATCCTCGACGGGGATGGCTTCGATCGGCACCCAGGAACGCCCTCTCCGCACGTAGAAAGAGTGCTCGCCCCGCGAGTGCCAAGGCGTGTAGATCAGCGAGACGGCGCCCCTTTCCCGCGCCGCGAGGCCGCACGCGATGACCTCCCGGCCCGCGTACCACGACACGAGGGGCCGCGCGATGAATCCGGCGTAGCGTGTCATCCATCGCATGTTCCAGACGAGAATCCGCATCACGGAGCGCTTGATCGGCTTCATCGAGTCGATTCCCCGGCCGGGCTCAATTTCCCGGCATCCCGGCCATGCCGAGCCTCTCCAAGAGCCGGTGTTCGAGTGCCTCCAGGTTCTCCACGTGGTGGATCTCCTGAGCGCTCAGCAAGACCGAACTGCCCCTGCCGGTGATGCGGAGGACCGCCGGCAGCGGGCTACCGGCAAGGTCCGGATGGTTGCGCCGGAAGTCGTCCCGATGCAGGAAGACCTTGCGCTGGGGCAGACGCTCGAGGAACTCCCGCCATTGGCGTTTCATGCGGAGGACCCCGTAGGTCAGAAGGCACAGCCTGCAGGGATACCTCTTCGGGGCGAACACCTTCGTCAGGAAATCCACAATCCCGGCCAAGAGCGACGCATCAGCGTTGTACACGAAAAGCAGCGTCTCTTGGCCCAACTCAGAGTCCTCCATGTTCGCATCCTGCAAGGCGACGAGGCGCTTCGTCTTCCGGATGATGATAGGAGACCGTTCATCGGCGTCAACCGGTCCGATGGTCCGTGCGGCACCCGGAAGGCTTTTGCGTAAGAAATGCTTCGTCTCGCCGACCAATTGAACGGGGAACCACCGCGACCCGAGAAGCGTTGCCGTGGGGCTTGGTGCCGCGTGCGCGAACGGGGAGGTGTGACATTCGAACCAATCTGAAGATCCTGGCAGCGGTGTTGACCCTGGCGTCCTGGCTCTACGCGGGCCTCGCTGCCGCGGGAGCCGAACGTAGGCTCAGCCTGATGGCCGACCAGGCCGGCAAGGGGGCGACGGCCGAGGCGGTGATCACGGACAAGGGAGGCGACCAGACGGAGGTCGTCATCACGGCAATCGGTCTGAAACCCGGCGCCGTCCATACCGTCTGGCTGGTCAACATGAAGGCGAAGATGGACATGGCCGGCCTCGGAACGGGCGACTACTCCTTCCGGACCGACGAGAAGGGCTCCGCCCGGTACGCGGCGACGATCTCGCCATCCGAGCTGAAGAAGTGCCAACTGCAGGAGATCGCCTATCATCCGTCCGGCGACCCGAAGAACATGCACGAAATGATGGGAAACATCGTCTTGAAGGCGATGCTGGGCGAGTGAGTTGGGAGCCGCCGGCCTCCTTTTCCGAGAGGGAGCCGGCGGCTTCGGCAGACAGAGGGGGGGGCTCCGTGAGCCGCGGACGGAGGGTCCGCAGGAAGGATGACGAATGGACCCGGAATCTCGAGCCTGCGTCGGCTGTGCCGCTCCCATTCCGGGGCCACCCTTCGCGCTCCGGGGCGACCATTACCTCTACGAGGGCTGTTTTCTGTCCCTTCGGGAGCTGGAAGAGCTTCAGGGAGCGACGGAGGCCGCCTGCCTTCCCCTCCCTGCGGCGCTCGCGGCCGCCCTGGACGTGCGGGGGCGCGAGACGGGCCTGCACTCGCGGCCAGTCGCGTGCTTCGCCGTGGCGCTGGCCCGCGCCGTGACCGATGACCCGGGCACCCTCCGCCAGATCTACTGGGGCGCCCTCCTGTAGCCAGGGCTACAGAGCGGACGGGCGTGATCTGGTAAACTTCTGAGCCCGCCCTCATCAATCGCCCCCGCCCTGCGAGGAAAGCCATGACCGAGATCCCTGCGTCTCCCGAATCCCTGGAAGAGTTCAAGAACTCGTTCTTCTACGGGTCCCGGACCGACCTCGCCTTCAAGTTCCTCAAGAACCTCCCGGCGGGGGAGGCCGGGGAGTTCTTCCGCTCCCTCCTGGACAAGCTCGGACAGACCATCGACGACGGCGACGCCGACCGCCTGGTGCAGCACGCCTACGAGTGGCAGGCCCGGGCCTACGGGCACGAAGGGGCCGGAAAGTGGGCCTATGACAGGGGCCCGTTCACTCCTTTGGCGAAGCCCGTACGGGAGTGCCGGCTGGCCCTGCTCACCTCGAGCGGCCACTTCGCCGAGGGAGCCGACCCGGAGCCCTTCGGGGTGAAGGGCATGACGCAGGAGGAGGCGACCCGGCGCATCGGGGAATTCCTCAAGGCGCCCCCGGACTTGTGCGCCATCCCCTCCGGCACGCCGTCCACCTCGCTCTGCGTCCGGCACGGCGGGTACGACGTGAGGGCGGCCCGGACCGACCCCAACGTGGTCTTCGCGCTGGACCGGCTCCGGGAATTGGAGGAGGAGGGCGCGATCGGGGAGCTCGCGCCCTCCTCGTACTCCTTCGTCGGCGCGTGTTCCCAACTTCGGCTCCTCAAGGAGAGCGCGCCGGCGTGGGTCGAGCGGATCAAGGAGGAGAAAGTGGACGCCCTCCTGCTGGTGCCCGTCTGACCGGTCTGCCACGTGTCCGTGGGACACGTCGCCCGGGTCGCGGAAGAGGCCGGAATCCCGACGGTTGGGGTCTACGTCAAGGCCTTCGAGGGGGTGGCGAAGGAGATGTCGCTGCCGCGGGTCCTCGTCACCCGTCACCCCGTGGGACGGCCTCTGGGTGCCCCGGGAGACGCCGACCGGCAACGCGCCGTTCTCCTGGCCGCGTTGGAGTTGCTGGAGAAGGCGCCGGCCAACGGCACGGTTCGCGAGCTCGAAGAGCCATACCGGCCCGGTCCCGTTGGGAGCCCCCTCGACAGGCAGGAGAAGCTACGATGAATGTCGCGACCCGCCGTCTGCCCCTGTCCCTTCTGTTTCTGCGCCTTTCGGTGTTTCTCGTGATGCTGATGTGGACCATCGACAAGTTCGTGAGGCCGGGGCACGCGGCGTCGGTGTTCCAGGACTTCTACGGTCTCGAGCGGCTCGGGAGCGCCGTGATGTACGCCGTGGGTGCCGCGGAGCTCCTGCTGATCCTCGGCTTCGTCGCCGGCCTAAAGAAGCGGCTCACCTACGGCACCGTGCTCCTGCTGCACGCCGTCTCCACCCTGTCGTCCTTCCGGCAGTATCTCTCGCCCTTCGAGGGAGGCAGCCTCCTCTTCTTCGCCGCCTGGCCGATGCTGGCCGCCTGCTACGCCCTCTACGCGCTGCGCGAAGAGGACACGCTCTGGACGGTTCGAGGATAGAGACGCTCTCCGGGCGTTGTTATCCCGAAAGGACCGTTTCAAACGAGTCCGTCTCCCCGGCCTGGCCGCCGTACCGGGGCTCCCGAAAGGAATCGGGCCGGATGCCGACTATCCCAGTGACGGCACCAGTCAAGGGGGGAGAAGGGAGAGCAGCCATGCGGAGCATGATGAAGTGGGCCGTGATGGCTTTGATGATCTCGTTGGGGATGGCCTTCCCGGCCGCGGCCTCGGTCGGCCATGTGTACCGCGGCACGGCGCTCGGAGGCGGCCTCGGAGGGTTCGCGGCCGAGGTGCCCTCGCCGGACGCCACCGGCGTCCTCCAGCTCGCCGCAGACGGAGCTTCCGGGTTTTCTATGGGTGCGAGGAACCATCGTGTTCTCGCGCAGAGCCGCAGAGGCGCCGGGAACGAACCAAGCCAAGACTCCTCTGCGTCTCAGAGACACCGCGCGAAGGTTAGCGCTTTGTCCGAAGAAGGACGCGCCTGTGCAAGAAAGCGAGATCGGCACAGAAATCGTAGGCGCAGCGGTTCTCGTCCATCGAGAGCTGGGTCTCGGACTTCTCGAGACCGTCTACGAAGCCGCAATGATCCATGAATGGACGCAGCGTGGCATGCGTGTTCACCGGCAGGTTCCGGTGCCAGGGCAGGGAACGGCCTGGAGGAACCAGTCTGATCTCACCCGGGGTGCAGAGGCGCAGGGAAAGACAAAGAATGCCTCCGCGTCCCAGCGGCTCTGCGCGAGATCGTTCTTACCCTTGATTGACCCACTGAGTTTCCGGAAGGGCCCCGCAGACTCGAGCCGGCCCCTCGGCGACCGGCGCTTCGACTTCCGGCGCCCTGAGGGCGACCGCCGGTTCGTGAGAGGGCCGTTCGGCAACCCCTTCCTGTTCCCGTTCTTCGATGACGACTTCTTCTTCGACGAGGACTTCTTCGACGACGAGGAGGACGACTTCTTCGGGGACCGGAGGTTCTTCTTCGACGATGACGACGACTGAGGAGGGCCTTGGGGGCCGGGGTGAAGACCCCGGCCCGGTGGTCCTTCGAGCGGGCGGCCTTCCGCAAACCTGGTAGGCTGGGTTTCCCGCGGCGCTTCGGCTTGACGGCTCTCATGCCGCGCGGACGGATGTGCCGGATGGCAGGAAGGAATGCACGACACGACAGCCATGTACCGGAAGATCGGCGACTACGGACTGATCGGCAGCTCCCAGACGGCGGCCCTGGTGGGCCTCGACGGCAGCATCGACTGGCTGTGTCTGCCGAGCCTCGACTCCCCGAGCGTCTTTGCCGCAGTGCTCGATCGGGACCGGGGCGGCCGTTTCGCGGTGACGCCCGAAGGGGACTGGGATTCCACCGCCGCCTACCTGCCGGGCACCAACGTCCTGGTGACCCGGTTTCGCACCCGCTCCGGCCGGCTGCGCCTGACCGACTTCATGCCGCTGCCGCCGGCCGACGTTCCCGGAGACGAGTGCGAACGCCAGGAGCTCTTCCGCCTGGTGGAGTGCACCGAGGGCGAGGTGGCGATTCGAGTCGACTTCGCGCCCCGCTTCGACTACGGGCGGGCAGTGCCAACCATGGACGCCTATCCGAAGGGCGTGGTAGCCCGGGCCGGCGGGTCCGTGCTCGCGCTCGTAGCGGACCGGGACGGGCTCCGGGTGGCCGGCGACCGGGCCGAGGCGTCCTGGCGGCTCCGGGCCGGAGAGCAGGTGTGGCTTCGGCTCGTCTACGGCGACGGGGCAGAGCCGGGCCTCACTCCTTTGGAAGGCGACGCCGCCCTGGAAGAGACCCGGCGGCGCTGGCACGACTGGCTGGCCCAGAACGAGACCGGCCAGGATCTCGACTTCGGGCCGTTTCGGGGCATGATCGAGCGCTCCAGCCTGGTCCTCAAGCTCCTCCAGTTCGCGCCCACCGGGGCCGTGGCCGCGGCGCCCACCACCTCGCTCCCCGAGGAGATCGGGGGCGGACGCAACTGGGACTACCGCTTCGCCTGGCTTCGCGACTCGGCGTTCACCGTCGAGGCGCTGTTCAACATGGGCCACCTGGCGGAGATGGAGGCCTACTTCCGCTGGCTGGAGCAGTGCGTCTGCGGGGAGGGGAGGGAGCTGCAGATCGTCTACGGGCTGCGGGGGGAGACCGTGCTCGACGAGGAGGAGCTCCCGCACCTGGAGGGGTACAAGGGGTCCCGGCCGGTGCGGATCGGCAACGGGGCCTACCGCCAGCGGCAGCTCGACATCTACGGCGAGGTCATGGACGCGGCGCTTCGCCTCTCGAACTACGTGGGCAAGATCGACTTCGGCCTCTGGCCGTTCCTGAGGGACGTCTGCGAGGCCGCGGCCGCGGGACGGCGGGAGCCGGACTCCGGCATCTGGGAGGTGCGCGGCGGGCCCCATCACTTCGTCTACTCCAAGGTGATGTGCTGGGTGGCCCTCGACCGGGGGATTACCATCGCCCGACGGTACGGGTTCCCGGCCGACCTCGACCGCTGGACCGCGGTGCGGGACGAGATCCGCCGGGAGGTGCTGGCCCGGGGGTGGGACGAGCGGCAGGGCTCCTTCGTCCAGCACTACGACACCGGCGCCCTGGACGCGAGCAATCTCCTCCTCTCCTTCTACGGGTTCCTCCCGTACGACCACCCGAAGATGGTCTCGACGGTGGCAGCGATCCGGCGCGAGCTCGCCGAGGACGGCTTCGTCTACCGCTACCGCACCGAAGACGGGCTCTCCGGGGGCGAGGGCACCTTTCTCCTGTGCACCTTCTGGCTCGTGGACAACCTGATCGGCCAGGGCCGTCTCGACGAGGCGCAGATCCTCCTCCTGCGGCTCGAGGGCACCGCCAACCACCTGGGGCTCTTCGCCGAGGAGTACGACCCCGGCTGGCGCGAGCCCCTCGGCAACTTCCCCCAGGCCTTCACCCACATCGGCTACGTCAACAGCGTCTTCGCCCTCTGCCGGGCCCGGCGCGAGCGGGAGCGGACCTCGTCCCGGAAGCCCGTGGCCGCCACGCTCCGGCAGAAGCTCCTCCTCACCCGGCGCTACGTCCTGAACGAGGGCGAGCCCCTGGGCCACGCTCCGGCGGAGCGCGTCGCGGCCGATCTCAAGCACCTGATGAACGTGCTCCGGGGCGCCTTCTTTCGCACCGCGCAGGGCCGGGTGGCCTACGAGGAGATGGCCGCCTCGAAGGTCTACCGGGAGTACGAGGAGCGCAGCCGGGACCTCCAGCGCTTCGACCCGGCGCGGCTCGGCAGCCGGGAGGAGCGGCTGGCGTTTTGGATCAACCTCTTCAACGTCCTCGTGGTCCACGGCGTCATCGCGCTGGAGATCCGCGACTCGGTCCGGGAGGTCCCCCGGTTCTTCCGCCGCATCGCCTACCGGATCGGTGCGATGGAGTTCACCGCCGACGACATCGAGCACGGGGTCCTCAGGGGCAACCGCCGCTTTCCCCACTCGCTGCTCCGCCCCTTCGACGCCGAGGACCCCCGGTACGGCCAGGTGGTCGAGCCCCTCGATCCCCGCATTCACTTCGCCCTGGTATGCGCCTCCGCCTCCTGCCCACCGATCGAGATCTACCGTGCCGAGACCCTGGACGAGGACCTCGCGGTGTCGGGCAAGACCTTCCTGAGCTCTGGCGGAGTGCGTATCGACCGCGAGCGGGGTGCCGTGTGGCTCCCGCAGGTGTTCCGCTGGTACGGGGAGGACTTCGGGGCGACCGAGGCCGACCGCCTGCGATTCGTGGCCCCCTACTTGTACGACCCCGAAGATCGGGACTACCTGGCGGCGCACGCTGGCCGTCTCCGGGCCGAGTACCACCCCTACGACTGGCGCCTCAACCGGACGTGAGCGGGCGGAGCACCGAACCTGTCCTCGACAGGAGCGCGGCCCGCGGGGGCGTCTTCCCAGCGGGGGTGCGGCGTCAAGGTCAGCAGTGTCCCGTTGACCATCTTCGGTTCGTCGCGAGGGATCGAGCGTGACGGGCAGCAGCGCGCGCACTTCTTGCAGATCGTGCAGAAGTCCTCGACGCCGATGTCCACGGGGCGGTCCGGCACGAGCGGCAGATCGGTCGTCACGCCTCCGAGCCGGACCCTCGGCCCGTACTCCTTGGTGATCACGTACCCCATCCGGGAGATCTCCCCCAAACCGGCGTCCACCGCCATGGGGACGAGCAGGATCTCGTGGTGGCGCAGGTGATTGGCCGTAGCCGAGGTTGGCGAGGAAGGCCGCGAGTTGCGTGGCGATGAACGCCGCCCTCGCGTACTTGACCCCGGTGGCGATTCCGGTCGGCGTGTGCCGCGACGGCCAGACCAGCTCCCGGGACGTCTCCACGGCGAACAGGATCGCATAGGGGTGCTCCAGGCGGATCTCCTGCCCCCAGTCCTCCCAGTTGTCGTAGAAGATCTCTTCGCGCCTCGCATACACGCATAGAGGGTTCACCTCGGCAATGCCTACGAGGACGGCGCCGAGGCGCCTGGCGTAGCCCTTCACCCGTGCCGTGGCTTCCTCGGGGCTGAGCGTTAGCGGCTTGCCCTGAAGTTGGGGAGGCGGCTTCGGCTTCACGATCTCCGGCCTCCCGAGGTGCATCGGGTAGAGTTGGGAGGCGGCCGCAAGCGCGACGTTCGGCCCCTCGTGGGGCCGATCGATGGTGCCCGGGATGCCGGTCGGCCCGCCCCGCTCCCGTCGCCGGGCGTCGAACTCCTCCCACTCGGGGTGTTCCGCGTAGAAGTGCCGGTAAGGCTCCGTGCCGGGCCGAAGCATCCGATTTCGCGCGAAGACCTCGTCGCGCTCGTCGAACCCCTTCACATCCCCTCGGATGTAGCCCTTGGTGCCCTCCGAGGCCCGAGGATTGGGGGCCGTTCGCCTCGCGAGGAGAAGGATGGGCGCAACCGTCGCGCAGAGGATCGCGAAGAGGAGCAGGAAACCCCCGGAGCCCTCGAAGAAACCCGATCTTCCGAGCGCCGCGACGACAAGGCAGGCCGCCAGCAGACCGGCGAACATGGTCCCTCCGATCCGGGCCGCCCTCTTCTCCTTCTCCCAGGCGCTGGAGATCACGGAGCCAAGGGTGAACAGGGTTGCGATGCCGAGCACGAGCACTTCCGCGGCGGTCAGGAAACCGGTCATGGGCTCCTCTTCGTCGGTCTGCCGCCGGGCCCGGGACTCGCGGCGCCGCCCAACAGGCGGCGTAGCACCCCCCAACGGGACGGCTCAAACGGAACCTCACCTCGGTGCGAGGGGTGATGTTTCCAAATTGCTTCCGGCGGCTACACTGTGGGAAGGCGGATTCCTGCAACGGCAAAGCCGAGCCGACCACCGCAGCCGGCCGGCGTGCCAGGGGAGAGGAACCGTTTTCAGCCCCCGCGGAGCGCTTTCCCCTGCCGGAGCCAGGCGCGGCGCTTCGACGGGGGGCGACTACGATTCCGCCCGAATTACGGCGAGGTGGTTCCATGGCGGGTAGAGCGCCGGTCTTGCGCAAGGCCGTCTTGTTCGTCATCCTCTCGGCCCCGAGCCTCGCCGGGGCCCGGCTCGCCTACTACTCCGACTACTTCTCCTTCGTGGGGCAGGATGAGCAGGGGCGGGTCGCCTTCGCCCTCGACACCAACCGTGGGCAGGACGGCAGGGAGTTCCAGGCGGAGCACTTCGCGGTGCTCCACGCCGAGGGGCAAGGCTGGATCGGCCTCCGGGGAAGCGGCCCGTTTCCCAACACGGGACAGGTCCTGGAGGGTCTCACGGACTCGGAGCACTTCCGCTTCTCGGGCACGCCGGAGTCTGGCATGACAATCGAGAGCCCCGAGAACTCCCTCTCCCTTCGGATCGACGCCATCCCGGTCCACCTCGACCGCAAGCGCGGGCAGGACCGCTACTGGATGGGCTCTGTGTCGGCCACACTCGTCTGGGCCGGGCGCACGCTGCCGGGCCGGGTCATCTACGAGCACATCCACTTCGAGGACTGGAACCGCCTGGCCCGCACCTACCCCGGGTTCTGGCGGGACTTCCACGGGCTCTACCTGCTGCTCCGCGACCCGGCCACGGGCGACCTCGGAGACCTCTACCTCCACCGGCAGCGAAGCGAGAAGCTGGCGGGCCTCACCGGTCTGGTGGACGGGTTCGCGGTCGCGGACGGGACGATCCTGCGGTTGGAAGGCGCGGAGATCCACGTCACCGGCCATCGGCCGGCGCTCGGGTTCTACCGCTGGCCCCGATCGTGGGAGGGCCGTTGGACCGGCGAGGGAGGGGAGCTGACCTTCTCACTGGAGCTCGAGGACCGGAAGACGATCACCAACTGGATCATCGGGGGGTTCGCCATGGGGATCGCCCGGGGGACGGTCGAAATCCGGGGCCGCACGTGGGACGCCTATGGTCTCGGCGAGATCATC
Source organism: Deferrisomatales bacterium (assembly GCA_033551855.1). Taxonomy (GTDB): domain Bacteria; phylum Desulfobacterota; class Deferrisomatia; order Deferrisomatales; family JACRMM01; genus JBFLZB01. Next base: position 78,885 of record JAWSUI010000009.1, on the reverse strand, counting down.
AAGTGAGACCGCGTTTCACGAGAGATGGAGAACTGGCCGGAACACGGTGCAGAAGCACCACGCCGTGCGTGCGATCTCTTCAATCCCGCGCTGACCGCCCCCAGCGACGCCGACGCTGCCGCGACGAAGGAGAGCAGGCGGGGAAAGAAGGGTTGCCGCGGTTCCCTGGGGGTGTGCGCCCGGTCCACGTCGCGTAAGGAACTGCCCGGCGGCGTGACAAATATGGTAGGGAATGGTGATTACGGCAGGCGTTTTGCCGAGGGGGCCGGGGTCCCGCTCAGAAGGGGAGGTGCCGCATGCCCAGGCCATAGCGATGATCCGGGGGGCGCAACGGGCGCCGGACGGTGTGCTCTGCCGGCGTTCCGAGAGGAGCAAGCCGTTGGCTGCCGGGGGCCGGGGAAGTGTCTTCCCTCGATCTCGAGAGGCGGGGGGGAAAGGGGGAGTCATGCGCTTGATCGCGGGGAGGACGGCGTCGAAGCTCCATCAGGCGATAATTCTTGGGTACGCGGTCGCGCTCGGCTTGATCGCGTCGCTGATCGTGCTGGGGTATGTCGTGGCCGGCTACGCCGTGGGACGGTACGACGCCGACGCGCCGCTCATCAACCAAGCCGGCCGGCAGCGGATGCTCTCGCAGAAGATCGCAAAGGACGCGTTGAAGATCTCTTTCCACCCGGAACCGGGCGCCGCGTCAGCCGAGCTGGACGAGCTGGCGAAGGATTTCTCGTCATGGTCCGAGGTCCACGAGGCCCTTGGCCGAGGCGGAGCGGTTTCCGCACAGCCCTCCCAAAACAGCCCCCAGGCACAGGCGCTGTACGAATCCGTCGATGAAGCCTTCGAGAGAATGGCTCGGCCCCTCCGGGCGGCCCTCGGTGTCGCCGGCGGGCAACCCCTGGTCGAGCTCCGGGACGAGCTCACCCGGGCTGCCGAGGCCTCGTCGGATTATCTCGTCCGCATGGACGCCCTGGTGGGCCGCTTCGAGCAGGAGGCGCGCCGGCGCGCCGGTCGGCTCCGTACGATCCAGGGGGGGCTCCTCGTGGCGGTTCTTGGACTCCTGGCGGCCGAGGCGCTCCTAATCTTCCGCCCCCTCGTCCGCCGGGTCCGAGGGGGGTTCGAGGCCTTGGAGGCCGAGAAAGAGGCCCTGCAGGTCTCGGGGGAGAGGCTCCGGCTGGCGGTAGAGGCCGCCGAGATCGGGACGTGGGACTGGGATATCCAGGAGGGGTCGCTCCATTGGGACCGGAGGTCGAAAGCGATCCTGGGCTTTCCGCCGGACGAGCCGGTTTCCTATGAGCTCTTCGTCGGCACGATTCACCCGGAGGACCGAAAGCGCGTCCTGGAGGCCGTGGATGACTGCCTGCGGACGGGAGGGGACTACCAGGTCGAGTACCGGACCGTCCATGGGGATGCAGACGTCCGGTGGGTCTCGGCGCGCGGGGGCCTCCGGCGCGACCCGGAAGGCCGGCTGGCCCGGATGGTGGGGGTCGCCCTCGACGTCACGGACCGCCGCGAGTACGAGGCGGCCCAGGTCCGCGCCCAGGCCGCGGAGGCGGCTCAGCGCGCGACGAGCGGATTCATGGCGGTTGCGAGCCACGAGCTCCATACGCCCCTCAACGCCATTCTCGGGTACGCAGATCTGCTCCTCGACGAGGCCGAGGGACCGCTCACCCCCGGCCAACGGCGGTCTCTGGAGCGGCTGGCAGCGAATGGGCAACGCCTCGTCCGCTTGGCGGAAGGCGTTCTGGACCTCTCCCGCCTGCGCGCGGGGACCCTTCGGATGGAACGGACCGAGATTCGAGTGAGGCAGAGCTTGGAGGCCAGCCTTCGCCCGTACGGGGAGTTGGCTCGAGCGAAGGGCCTCGGCTTCTCGTGGTCGGTGGCCGCGGACGTGCCGGACTCCCTGTGGGGGGATCCCGCTCGCCTGAGCCGGGCGCTCGGCGCCCTCCTCGACAATGCCGTCAAGTTCACCGAACAGGGGAAGGTGACGGTCGCGGTGCGGCGGGACCGGCTAGACGGGAAGCGGGGGTGCCTTCGCTTCGAGGTGGCCGACACCGGGCGGGGCATCGCGCCCGAGGAACGAGACAGGCTCTTTCGGGCCTTCGAGCAGGCCGAGCCCGCCGCCACCCACTCCTACGAAGGTCTGGGTCTCGGGCTGGCGCTCTGCGCCGCCCTCGCAGAGCGGATGGGCGGCCGAGCCTGGGCGGAGAGCGGCTCCGGCCGGGGAAGCACCTTCTTCTTCACGGCGTGCTTCGACGAGGCGGGATGAGATCAGGGATCGGAGCGGGAGCGGTCCTTCCTGCCCGGGGATTGGGACGGAGGAGAGGCCGGGCGGCGTTCCGGCGATGGTTCGGAGAGCGTTCTCGCCAGACATACGGCCACCCGCTGACCTGCGCGTTCGTACGCACCGAGGTGCCACTCCACCGGAAACGTGCTCCCGTCTCGGCGCCGGTGCAGGCCTGCGACGCGTGCGGGATGACCCGGTTCGATGCGTCGCAGGCGCTCCACGAGGTCGTCCTCGTCGAGCCCCGCCTCCACGCGCCCTACCGGCAAGCCGGTCAGCTCTTCCTCCGTGTACCCCAGGGAGCGACACGCGCTCCGATTGGCCTCCACGATCCGCCCTTCGGGGTCTACCAACAGCACCGAGTCGGACACGGCCGAGATGAGGTCCCTCATGCCGGCCTGGCTGTCCTCACATTCGGCGCGAGCGCTTTCGATCGCGAGTACGCTCTGGGACCGCTGGCGCTCGAGTCGCAAGACCAGGAAACCGATCGCGGCCGTCAGGAGCAGCCCCGTCGTCACCACCACCGCCAGGTTGTTGCGAAAGGCCGCCAGGTCCCTGCGGATGGCCGCCTGGACCGCCGCGTCGAAGGCCCCGGCTGTGGCGAGAAAATCCAGGAACAACGCATCGTGTCGCTGGTCGAGAGGGCTGCCGGGTCCCGCGCCCGCTGGGTCGCGCAGGCGAGCCCGGGTGATCTCGCGGAGCTCGGCCAGCTTGCCCCGGACGGCGGCCAGCTCCTTCAGGGTCGGCGCGTCGGTCAGGGGGGGCAGGATGCCGCGGGGAGTGAGCCCGCCTTGCTGCATCGCCCGGGCATACCCGTCGGCGGCGTCCAGGGATTCCCACACGGTATCCAGGGTCTCGTGGGGGTCGCCGACCATGATCTCCTCGAACCAGAGGTGTGCCAGCGCCCCGCCGAGCTTCACCTCCGACGCTGCGCCGACCAGGGGCGCGTTGAGACTCAGGAGCCGGTAGGCGCGGAAGTGGGTGAAGGAGGCCGCGAGGAAGATCGCCAGTGCCCCGGCTCCCAACAGAGCATAGACCTTCCATTGGAGGGAGTAGAGCCTGTCCAGACTCGTGGCCGGCTGGGCGGCTCCATCCGCGGTGCCGGAGACGGCCACGGCGGCCGCGGGGCGCAAACGGCCCGTCCCGGTGACATTGGCCCGCAGCCGTGCACGCAACCGGATGAAGATCAGGCTGCCGGAAGCGACGAGGAACGCCAGCCCGAACCCGAGCCCCCAGTGGTACCACCGCCCGAGGATCCCCCCGTAGTGGATCTCGACCAGGAGGAAATCCCAGAAGCGGGCGACGGAGGGCATGCGCCGGCCCACCAGCAGCGAGTGCACGCGCTCGTGGGCGCCGTAGAGGATCTCCACGCTCAGAAAGAGCCCGCTGACGGCTTGGAGGAGGAGCAGCGGTCCGAGTGCGAGCCCCACGGCCCGGTGCCAGTGCCTCAGGGTCGGTTCCTGCATGTCCTTCCTCCCTTCCGCTTGGTTCGGCCGCAGGGTCCGAGGGTCGTCCTGGCCCCTCACTGGATGGTGTCGGCTGGTAGGGCGCGGTCGCCGAACGTGCCCTGGTCTTCGGTGGCGACCTCCGGCGGACGCTTCGCCGAGGCGGTTCTCCCCTCCCGGAGCCCACGATCGAAAACGAGAAGAAGCGCAGCCCGTGCACGTGCCGACGGATCCGCGTGATGTGTCGAACGAGAGGCCTTCCGTAGCCCGCAAGTCCTGCGGAGGAGCCCGCCTCCGGCGCGAAGCGGCTCGGCGGACTCGCCGGCCGTCGGCTCTCCGCCGGGAGAGGCCCGCGGCGGGCACCGCTCACGGGCGGAGGGGATGGAGAGTATCTGCGCCGCCCAGCCCGCCGTCAATGCTGCCCAAAAGGTATGAACTGGGTATCAACATCACTCAGGGAGCCACAACATCTTGGGAGCGGGTATGCGCGGGACGTTAGCGCGCCCCGCCTGCCATGGCACGGCAACCATGCGGCACTCCAAGGGAATTTGTTTGATCCTTCCGCCCGGAACACCAACGGGCCTTCCAGATCTGGTTCTACATCTGGTGGCCCCCTGAGTCATGTAAATACCCAACAGGTATGAAAGCCGCGCATAGACTTCGGAGCATGCCGTTTCTGCTCCCCGTGAATGGGACGGATTCGTGATGCGAAGAAGACGGCTTCCGAGTGGCCACCCCTAGGCGAACGACGCCCCGGCCGATGGTTTCTCGCCGCCGGAATCCGCAGCGTCGGCGGCCTTGGGGTCGGCAGTTCCCGCGCATCTGAGGCAGCATCTTTCCGGAGCGTCCGACGTACGATGAGAATCCCACGAACCGCCATGTCGCCCGGGCTGCGGCGGGGGTTGGCCCTGGCCGTTCTCCTCGCCTGGGCGCTGCACTCCTGGGCCATGGCCCAGGAGTACTCCCTCGCGATCATGTGCTGGTCGTGCCACGTGGCCACCCTGGCCGTAGCCGCAGGGCTGTGGAGGGGGCATGCCCTGCTCGCGGCCGCGGGCTCGCTCTTTCATCTCAGCGTGGGTTTGCCGTCCTGGCTCGTGGAGACTCTGGTGTCGGGCCGGTGGTTTCCCACCTCCGTGCTGATCCACGTCTTTCCGCCAGCCGCCGGCCTCCTGTACCTGAGGCGGGCCGGTGAGCTGCCGCGGGGGGCGGTGCCCGTTGCCTAGGCGATCCATGTGGGGAGGGTCCCCGTTTCCCGCTGGGCCACGGCACCGGAGTGGAACGTGAACCTCGCCCACGAGCCCTGGCAGCCGGTCGCCTCGTTCTTTTCCGGTCTGTTCGCGTTTCACGCCGCCGCCGCGGCGGTGACGTTGCTGTCCCTGGGGGCTGGCTCGTGGGCGCGTGGCTGGCGCGGTGCGCCCGCCCGCGCCCGTGAAGTGGCCTCCGCCGGCCCCGGGGGCCGAACTCTCCAGCCTCCCCGTGGCGACGGAAATGGCGCAGGGCGGTAGCCGGGGCTACGGCAAGGCTGCCCAACTCGGCGTAGTCTCTCTTCTGCCGGTTCGAGACCAACCCGAGGGCAGAGGAGATGCGGCATGAAGATCCTGGGCATCTGCGGAAGCACGAGAAAGAACGAGCAGTCCGGCGTCCACATCCTCGTGCGCACCGTTTTGGACGCAAGCGGCTGTGAGTACGAGCTCGTCTCCCTGCGGGGAAAGAAGATCGGCGGCTGCGTGGCCTGCCTGGGGTGCGTGAAGGACAACGTCTGCGTGCTCGACGACGACCTCCGGGAGCTTCGCCCGAAGATCGCCGAGGCCGACGCGTACGTGATCGGCGCCCCGAACTTCTACTCGACCTTGAACGGCGTGACCCACGCTTTCCTGGAGCGCTGGTACCAGTTCCGCCACCGGGAAGGCGACGCCCTGTGGGGAAAGCTCGGGGTCGCCGTGGGCGTGGGGGGGTCGTCGGGGCAGTTCCCGGCGGCGGACATCGACAAGTTCTTCCTCTACAACTTCATCGAGACCGTGGCCGCGGTGACCGGCCAGGGCGCCGCCGCCTGTTACAGCTGCGGCTACGGAGACACCTGCAAGGTGGGCGTTCCCTACATGCTCTACGGCGAGGGGGCGAAGATCACCGAGGACATGATCCCGAGCGTGGCGAAACAGCCCGATGCCCTGGAGGCCGCCCGCCAGGCCGGAGCCGAGCTGGGCCGCAGGCTCCGGCAGGGGCACGATCGGGCCGAGGTCACCCGGCGGATGCAGGCCAAGATGATGGCCCGGTTCAAGGAGTCCACGTAACGCGGAGGCGACGACACCCGTGAGCCCGCTCACCGAGACCAGCGAGGAGGGACCGGCCCCCGCGGCCGGTCCTCATCCACTGGAATGCCCACGGGCCGCGCAAGGGGTTTCTTGTGCGGTCCGCCGAGATACCGGAGGCCCGGTCGATCCGCGATGGGGACGGCCGACGCCCTCGCGTGCCTTGACTCCGTACCATAGTACGGGCCTTAGACTGAGTGTTGGGAGGTCATGGGATGAATCAGGACCCGACCATCGGCCAAGTGGCGAAAGCGGCGGGGGTGGGCGTCGAGACGGTGCGTTTCTACGAGCGGAAGGGTCTCGTAGCCAGGCCCGCGAGGGCCGAACGCGGCTTCCGGCGCTATCCGCCCGAGACGGTCTCCCGGGTGCGCTTCATCCGGCGCGCCAAGAAATTGGGCTTCACGCTGCGCGAGATCGCCGAGCTCCTGGACCTGCGAGCGGATCCTTCCTGCGACGAGGTCCGGGCCCGGGCCGAAGGCAAGCTCGCCGACATCACCGGCAAGATCGCCTCCCTGGAACGCATGCGGGCCGTGCTGGAAGAATTGGTCGGGCGCTGCCGGACCTTCGGCACCGGGACGGAGTGCCCGATCCTCGCGGCCATGGAATGGGAGACGGAAGATCCGGGGGGAGGAGTCGAGAAATCATGAGCGACACGAAGCGATTGGTGGAGGTGTTCAGCGCCGGATGCCCGGTATGCGAAGAGGCTGTCGAACGGGTGAGGAACCTCGCCTGTCCGTCCTGCGACGTGCGGGTGCTCGACATGCACGACCCGGCCGTGGCCGAGCGCGCCCGGAAGCTCGGCGTGCGCTCGGTACCCGCCGTGGCGGTGGACGGCGCCCTGGCCCCGTGCTGCGCGGGCCGCGGTCTGGACGAGGAGGCTCTGCGGGCCGCCGGCGTCGGCACCCCGAGGAACTGAGGCGGTGAAGGTCGAGGTCGCCCTCCAGCGGCTCCAGGAGATCCTCCCCCTGGCCGAGCGCCGGGGGCGCCTGGCGGCCCCCGTGGCCGCCGCGCACCGGGAAATTCTCCGCACCTTTGCGAAACGGGGCCGGCTACCGACCGCCCGGGAGGTGGAGGCGGCCGCGGGCGCCGGCGCTCTGGCCGAGTTGGCCCGCAACGACCTCGTAGTCCTGGGGGCAGACGGTGAGATCACCGGCGCCTACCCCATGACCACGGCGGAAACGCCGCACCGGGTGCGAGTGAACGGGCACGCCCTGTACGCGATGTGCGCCCTGGACGCGCTGGCCGTGGCACCGATGTTCGGGGCCGAGGTCGAGACCCGTTCCGCGTGCCACGTCACGGGCGCACCCATCCGGGTGGTCCAGCGCGGCGAGGCGGTGACGGCTGCCGATCCCCCGGAGAGCCTCCATGTGGGCGTGCGCTGGGGGCCTGTCGGGGGCACCGCCGCAGGAAGCCTTTGACGCACCATGGTCTTCCTCCGGGACGAGGAGACGGCCAGAAGGTGGGAACAAGAAGAGCCGGAACAACGGAGCTTGTTTCGATTGGCGCAGGCCGTGCAGCTTGCCGCCCGGTACTTTCGGCCCCTCCTCGGAGGGGCACCGCCGGGAGCGTGAAGGAGAAAGGAGGCGGCAATGGGACGAGCGCCTGCGAAGACCGAGAAGGGCCAAGCGTGCGCTGTAGGCCCACGGGGAACAGAAGGCCCAAGAGGGGGCAAGGTCTTGGGAGTCGGCGCCGCCGGGGCGCTGGTCTCTGGCCTGCTGGCCTCGGCGTGCTGCGTCGGCCCGCTCCTGGCGGTCTTTCTCGGCGTGTCGGGCGCAGCGGCGCTCCTGGCACTGGAGCCGTATCGCCCGCTCTTTGCGGCCCTGATGCTCGGCTTCCTGGGCTGGGGCTTCTACCGGGCCTACTGGCGGCCGCGAGCCGCTGCCCGGCGCGGGGAGGCCTGCTGTACGCCCCGGGCCCTGCGCGCCCAGCGCATCGTGCTTTGGACCACTGCGATTCTGGCCCTGGCGCTCTATTTCGTCCCCAGCTTGCTGCCGCTGACCCTCGAGTGACGGGAGGCGACCCCATGAACCGGAGGAAATGCTTGCTGGCCGTCGCAGGGTGGATCGGAGCCCTCGTCCTGGGCCCGTCCCTCGGCCTGCGTCCAGGGCATGCCCGGGCCGAGGAGAGCCGGGAGGCCGCCCTCGCCCTCGAAGGCCTGACCTGTGCCGCCTGTGCGTTCGCGGTCAAGGCCGCCCTCAAGAGGCTCGACGGCGTCCGGGACGCCAAGGTAAGCTACCGGAACAAGACGGCCACGGTGTTCTACGACCCGGCCCAAGTCAGCCCCCAGGAGCTCGTGGCCGCCGTGGAGCAGGCAGGGTTCCGGGCGAGCATCCAGGAGCCCTCGGGTCACTGAGTGGGCACAAGGCCGCCGACATGAGCGACTGCTGTGCTGGAGGACTGTGTTCGAGCAAGACCTACCTCACCTTCCGCCGCCAGGACGGAACGCCCTGGACGCCCATGTATATCCAGGAGGTGGATCCGAACCAGTGCATCGGCTGTGGCAAGTGTGTGCAGGTGTGCATGGGCGGGTGCTACGAGATGGTGGAGATCGGTGGCGGGAAGACGGCGCGGGTCGTGAACCCCGGCAACTGCATGGGCGACTGCCACTGCCACAAGGCCTGCCCGGTGGAGGGCGGGGCCATGACCTGCCGGCCGGTGGAGCTTACGGCGGAGTGAAAGGAGGACATGGATGCCCAGGAACCGATACGACCTGGTAATCCTGGGGGGCGGCGCGGCGGCGTTCGCCGCCGCCACGCAGGCCGACCGGATGGGCCTTCGCACCGCCATGGTCAACGATGGGCTTCCCATAGGCGGAACCTGCGTCAACGTGGGATGTATGCCCACCAAACACCTCCTGGCCGTGGCCGGCCACCTGCACGCCGTGCGCCAGCCCCGCTTCGCATCCGTTGCCGGCAACCTTGCCCGCTTCGACTTTCAGCGGGCCATGGCGGACAAGGACCGCCTGGTCGCCGAAGCTCGTGAGAAGAACTATCGGGACGTCCTGGGAGGGTTCGACCACGTGACCTGGCTCGAAGGGCGGGGCTCCTTTGTCTCGGACCGGGTCGTCCGGGTGGGGGAAGAGGAGGTCGAAGGCGAGCAGATCCTGATCGCCACGGGCTGCCGGACGAAGATCCCGGCGATCCCGGGCCTGGAAGAGGCGGGGTACCTCACCAACCGCGAGGCCCTGGCCCTGCGGCGCCTGCCCGATTCACTCCTGGTGCTGGGCGGTGGTGCCCTGGGTCTCGAGTTCGCGCAGATTTTTGCGCGCTTCGGGTCCAAGGTGACCGTCCTCGAAGCCACCGACCGGATCGCTTCGGTCACCGAGCCCGAGATCTCCGAGGCGCTTCAGGGGTTCCTGGAGGCGGAGGGGATCGAGATCCGCACCGGCGCCAAGGCCGTCCGGGTGGCGCGGACTTCGGCAGGGAAGAGGGTCGTCGTGGAGCGGGACGGCCGGGAAGAGACAATTGTGGCCCACGAAATCCTGGTGGCCACCGGGGTGACCGGAAACATCGAGGGGCTCAACCTGGAAGGGGTTGGCATCGAGACAGTGAAGGGCTGCCACATCAAGGTGGACGAACACCTTCGGACGAGCCTCCCCTACGTGTGGGCCGCCGGGGACGTGGTCTGCCACGTCTGCCTGGAAACGGTGGCCGCCAAGGAAGGAAAGATGGCAGTGGAGAATGCCTTCGAGGGGAAGAAGAAGACCCTGGACGCCGACACCATCCCCTTCGCCATCTTTACCGACCCCGAGGTGGCCGGCGTGGGTCTCACCGAGGCGAGGTACGTGGCCCGCCACGGCACCTGTACCTGTCGGACGGTTGCCCTGAGCCAGGTCCCCAAGGGGATGGCGGTGAACGACACGAGGGGGCTGGTCAAGCTCGTGGCCCACCACGAGACGGGCAGGGTTGCGGGGGCCCACATCCTCGCGCCCCACGCGGCCGAGATGATCCACGAGGCCGCGCTGGCCGTGCGCTTCGGCCTTACCGTGGACGACCTCATCGACACCACCCACGTCTTTCCCACCTACTGCGAAGCGATCAAGATGGCCGCCCAGGCCTTCCGCCGCGACATCAGCCGGATGAGCTGCTGCGTCGAGTAGGACGCGAGAATGAAGGCGCATCCGGGAAACGGCCGGGCGGGTCCGCCGACTCCGGCGGCCGATGCCGGACGCCCCGACCCTTGCGAGCCCTCCGGTCGTCCGACCCGCCAGCGGGATCACAGGTCCCGACGGGGTGGCGGTCACCGATCGGCCGTCCGCCTGCGCCGTCGGACCCACCCGGCCCTCCCTGGTGCGGAAACCCGTCATTCCCCGGAGGACCCTTTCTTGACGGTGTCGGGGGCGGTGACTATGATCCGCCCCGAACTGCCGGACCCGACCCGAGGGGCCCATGACGCGGATTCCCCGAGACATCCTGGAGCGGCTCGAGTACTTCCAGCAGGAGGCAGAGGCCCTGTTCCTTCGCCTGTTCGACGAGGATCTCGGCTCCGTCGCCCTGGAGGACAAGGCGCTCGTGCCGCCCGTGGACGTCATCGAGACCGAGGAGGAAATCCTGGTCCGGGCGGACCTGCCGGGCGTCGATCGGGACACGCTCGAGCTCTACGGCGGGCCGAACTTCCTCATCATCCGGGGGAGCAAGCACCCGGAGACCGAGCGGTCGGTCTACCTGCGCATCGAACGCAGCTTCGGGCCCTTCCAGCGCCTCATCGTCCTGCCGGCCGCCGGGGATCCGGCGCGCAGCCGGGCCCGGTGTGAAGGCGGGGTTCTGGAGATTCGCATCCCCCGGGTGGCCGACCGACGGGTGAGCCACCGCCAAATCCCCATCGAGTGAAGGTGCGACTTCATGTCGGAACGCGATGACCTCCTGAAGACTCCCGAGGGCGAAGAGGGGTTGCCCCAGACCCTCGAGATTCCCGACGTGCTCCCGATGCTGCCGGTTCGGGACGTGGTGGTCTTCCCCTACATGATCCTCCCCCTGTTCGTGGGGCGCGAAAAGTCCGTAGCCGCGGTGGACGAGGCTCTCCAGGGGAATCGGATGCTCTTTCTGGCGACCCAGAAGGAGGTGGCCACGGAGGAGCCGGCTCCCGAGGAGCTCTACGAGATGGGCACCGCCGCCATGATCATGCGGATGCTCAAGCTCCCGGACGGCCGCGTGAAGGTGCTGGTGCAGGGGCTGAGCCGGGCCCGCCGCAAGGCGGTGCTCAGCGAAACCCCCGGCTTTCGGGTGCTGGTGGATGTGGTGGAGGAGATCCCGGCCGGAAAGGCCGACTTCGAGGCCGAGGCGCTGATGCGCTCGGTCCGGGAGAAGCTCGACGAGATCATCAACATGGGCAAGGGGATCTCCACCGAGATCATGATGATCCTGGAGAACGTGGAGGACGCGGGGCGCCTGGCAGACATCGTCGCGGCCAACGTCAACCTCAAGGTGCCCGACGCCATGCAGGTGCTCGACGCCGTGGAGCCGAAGGAGCGGATCGAGCGCATCCACGCCCTGCTGGACCGCGAGCTCCAGGTGCTGATGGTCCAGGCGAAGATCAAGTCCGCGGCCAAGGAGGAAATGAACAAGAGCCAGCGGGAGTACTTCTTGCGCCAGCAGCTCAAGGCCATCCAGGAGGAGCTCGGGGTCTCGGACGAGCGCGGCGAGGAGGTCGCCACCCTGCGGGACAAGGTGGAGAAGGCCAAGATGCCCCGGGAGGCCCGGCAGGAAGCCGACCGGGAGCTCAATCGGCTCAAGGACATGCCACCGTCCTCCGCCGAGGCGGCCGTGATCCGCACCTACATCGACTGGCTCGTGGACGTGCCGTGGCGCAAGGTCTCCAAGGACAACATCGACATCCCCCGGGCCAAAGGGATCCTGGACGACGACCACTACGACCTGGAGAAGGTCAAGGACCGGATCCTCGAGCACCTGGCGGTGCGCAAGCTCAAACCCGCGGCCAAGGGGCCCATCCTGTGTTTCGTGGGGCCGCCGGGGGTGGGGAAGACGAGCCTCGGCCAGTCCATCGCCCGGGCCATGGGCCGGAAGTTCGCGCGCATGAGCCTCGGGGGAGTGAAGGACGAGGCCGAGATCCGCGGCCACCGGCGCACCTACGTGGGCGCGATGCCCGGCCGGATCGTCCAGGGCATCAAGAAGGCGGGGGCCCGCAACCCGGTCTTCATGCTCGACGAGATCGACAAGATCGGCCAGGACTTCCGGGGCGACCCGGCGTCGGCCCTGCTGGAGGTGCTCGATCCGGCCCAGAACAGCACCTTCGAGGATCACTACCTCAACGTGCCCTTCGACCTCTCCAAGGTCATGTTCATCTGCACGGCCAACTTCATCGACCCGATCCCCCCCGCGCTCCTCGATCGGATGGAGATGATCCACCTCTCGGGGTACACGAGGGAGGAGAAGCACCACATCTGCCGCCGGTACCTGATCCCTCGCCAGATGGACGAGCAGGGGATCGGCCCGAGCCACATCGAGTTTTCGGACGACGCGGTCAACCTGCTGATCGACCAGTACACGCGGGAGGCAGGCTTGCGAAATCTGGAGCGGGAGGTGGCAAACCTCTGCCGAAAGGTCGCCCGGAAGATCGCAGAGGGGCGTCTGAGGAAGTACCGAATCACTAGGCGGAATCTCCATCGGTACCTGGGGCCTCCGCGCTTCCTGCCGGAGACGGAAGTGGAAGAGGATCAGGTGGGTGTCGCCACGGGGCTGGCCTGGACCCAGGCCGGCGGCGAGATCCTCCACGTGGAGGTCACCACGCTGAAGGGCCCACCGAAGCTCATCCTCACGGGCCAACTGGGCGAAGTGATGAAGGAGTCGGCCCAGGCTGCGCTGTCCTGCGCCCGCTCCAAGGCCGCGGCCCTCGGCGTGTCCGAGGAGTTCTTCGAACAGCGAGAGATCCACATCCACGTGCCCGCCGGCGCCATCCCCAAGGACGGCCCCTCCGCCGGGGTGACCATGGCCGCGGCCCTCGTGAGCGTCATGACGGGCCGGCCGCTGGACCACACGGTGGGCATGACCGGAGAGATCACCCTTCGCGGCCGGGTGCTTCCCATCGGGGGGGTGAAGGAGAAATGTCTGGCCGCCATGCGGGCGGGTCTGGAGCACGTGATCCTGCCGGAGCGCAACCGCAAGGACCTGGAGGAGCTGCCGCCCAAGCTCAAGAAGGCCCTGAAGTTCCACCTGGTGCAGACCCTCGACGAGGTGGTGGCGGTGGCGCTCCGCCCGGCGGGGCCGGGGGAAGCGGGGCCGGGCGAGAAGGCCTCGGCGGCGTGAAGATACGGGAGCTGGGCGAGTTCGGGCTCCTGGGGTCCCTGGGCCTGTTCGGGCGCGTTCACCCTGCCGGGTGGGTCGGCCCGGGAGACGACGCCGCGGTGCTGCCCGCGCCTGCCGGAGCACTCCTCTTCACCACGGATCAGCTCGTGGAGGACGTCCACTTCCGCCGCCGGACCACGGCGGCGCGCGACCTCGGCTACAAGTGCGTGGCGGCCAACGCCAGTGACATCGCAGCGATGGGAGGGCGACCCCTAGCGTACACGGTCTGCCTGGCGGCCCCCGGAGAGTTGTCGGCGGACTGGGTGACCCAGCTCTACGAGGGGCTGGAGGAGGGGGCCGCGGCCTTCCGGTGCCCCCTGGTGGGAGGAGACACCTCCGCGGCCCCTCAGGTAGTGCTGTCCATCGCGCTGCTCGGCGTGGCCGCGGCCCACGGGCCGGTGCTCCGTTCCGGCGCTCGTCCCGGGGAGGACCTCTTCGTGAGCGGGAGCCCGGGCGAGAGCGCCGCGGGACTGCGGCTGCTGGAGAGCGGCCAACCCCTGGGGGAGCCGCGGCGAGAGGCCCTGGTCCTTCGCCACGTGCGTCCCGAGCCCCGCTTGGCCCTGGGGGCGTCCCTCGGGGAGGCGGGTCTGGCGAGCGCCCTGATCGACGTCTCCGACGGTCTGCTCCAGGACCTGGGCCACGTGCTGCGGGCCAGCGGGGTGGGGGCGGAGATCTGGGCAGAGCGGCTTCCCGTATCCGTCGCCCTCGCCGGGGTGTCGAGGGAGCTCGGGGTGGACCCGGAACGCCTGGTGCTGGCGGGGGGAGAGGACTTCGAGCTCCTGTTCACCGCTGCGCCGGAGCGGCGCGGCGACGTGCTCCAGGTGGCGCGTGAGGCTGCCACCCCGGTGCGCCGGATCGGGCGGGTCGTTCGGGAGCCGGGGGTGAACCTGACGCGCAGGGGCACCGCGGTTCCCCTCCCCCGGGCCCGCGGGTTCGATCACTTCCCCATCCGTCCCGAGGGCGCGGAAGAAGTCGTCGCCGGTCCCTGACGGAAGGACGAGACCCCATCGAGCAGCGGCCCCTCCCGCGAGCGGGAGGGGCCCAGTTCGGAACCGGCCCCGAAGGGCGCTGTGCAACTTTCCCCGGAGAGGTGCGCTGGTGGAAGCGAGCGCGATCTTACGGGCGGAGAGCCCTTCGCGCATCCCCCAAAAGGGTGAATTTTTGGGGTTCTCCCGGTAACGACCGGGTGGGCCCGCCCACTCCGGCAGACGATGCCGGTCTGCACGGTGGGAGCGCTCCCGCGCCGCATCCGGAATCCTCGCGATATCGCGGCTCCCGAAGCAGCAGCTCCCGTCGAGCGGCCGTCTGCCTACGTGCTCGGGCTCACCCGATCGTCCCTGGACACGAGTACCCGGTCCTTTCTCGGATGATCCATTCTCGGCTCACCCGGCCGTCCTCGGCTGCGGGAACCCGCCATTCCCCGGAAGAGGCTGCACTCTGCCGGGGGGGCAGGAGTTGCTCAAGGGCCGGCAGCCCTGAATCCGCCGGCCGCCAGCGCCCTGGGGCTCTTGAAGAGGAACTCCACCCGGCGGTTGCGCGCCCGCCCCTCCGGGCTGGTGTTGGGTTCGATGGGTCGGGTGTCCGCGAGCCCCAGGGCCACCAGGCGCCGGGGGTCGGCCCCTTCCGCCACCAGGTGGCGCAGGGCGGCCGCCGCCCGGGCCGAGCTCAGCTCCCAATTGCTGGGAAACTGGGCCGTCTCGAACGGAACTGCGTCGGTGTGCCCGAGGATGTACAGGTCGAAGACGTACTGCCGGAGCACACCCCCCACGCGGGCCATGATCTCGGCGGCTTCCGGGCGAAGCTCCGCCGAGCCCGCGAGGAAGAGAAGCTTTCCGGCCACCCGCACGGTGACTTCCTCGTCTCCCGCCAGGACCTCCGTACCGCCCCCCAAGCCCTCGAATCTCGCCCGGATGATGGTGAGGGCTTGATCCATCGGTGGGGAGTGGCCTGCCTCCCCGGGAGCAGGGTCCAGGCGCCAGCCGGCGCCCTGGTGTGCCGACAGGTCGATCGCCCCCGCGGCCCGAGCGGAGGCGTCGCCGACGGTCTGTTTCTGCACCCCGAAGGCGTCCTTCACGCTGCCGAGCATGTCTCGGAACTTCTGGGCGTCCAGGTTGGCGAAGGACAGGAGGAGGACGAAGAACGTCAGGAGCAGGAGGGCCAGGTCGGCGAAGGTGACCGTCCACGCCGGAACGGCGTGCTCTGCCTCCTCCCGAGGGTCCCGGCTCAACCACGGCGGGTTCGGCTGCACGGGCTACGCCGCCTCTTCGGTGGTCATCACGGTCGGAGAGCCGTCGCGCTTGTCCCGGCGCATCGTCGGGGACACGAAGGCCTCGAGCTTGTCCTTGAGTACTTTGGGGTTGGCGCCCTGCATGATGGAGATGATTCCTTCCGTCACGACCTGCTTGGCCAGCGCCTCCTCCTTGCTTCGAAACTCCAGCTTGTTGGCGATGGGGAGGAACACCAGGTTCGAGAGGAGGGCCCCATAGAAGGTCGTGAGGAGAGCCACCGCCATGGCCGGGCCGATGGAGGAGGGGTCGTCCAACGTGCGCAGCATCTGGACCAGGCCGATCAGGGTGCCGATCATCCCGAAGGCCGGCCCCATGGCGCCCAACTGGCGGAACACTTTCTGGCCGATCAGGTGGCGCTCCCTCGTGAAGCTCACGTCGGTGGCCATGATGAACCGGATGAGTTCCTCTTCGTTGCCGTCCACGGCGAGCTGGATGCCCTTCTTGAGAAAGGGATTCTGGATCTCCCTCTCGGCGTCCTCCAGGGCGAGGATGCCGTTGGTCCTGGCCAGGCGGGAGAGACTTACCATCTGATCGATGATCGCATCGAGGTTCCACGGGTCTTCTCGAAAAGCCTTGACGGCGACCCGGATCGACCCGAGGACGGTCCGCAAGGGGAACATGACGAAGGTTACGGCCGTCATCCCCCCGAGCACGATGAGCAGCGCCGGGAGGTCCACGAAGGCCAGCGGCGCCCCCCCCAGGAGGAGGGCCGAAACGATCAGTCCTACGCCGGCGGCGAGACCGAGAATGGTGGCGAGATCCATCGTGCCCTCCTGAGCAGACCCGTTCCCGCCCTCTGATCGGCACCGGCGGGGCGGACTTGAGGGTTCTTCCGGTAAACGACCGGGTGGGCCCGCCCCCTCCGGCGGACGATGCCGAACTGTACGGTAGGTGTGCTCCCGCGCCCCATCCGGAATCCTCGCGGCATCGCTGGTCCCGAAGGGGCTGCTCCCGTCGAGCGGCCGTCCGCCTGCGTGGCCGGGCCCACCCGGTCGTCCCTGGACACGAGTACCCGGTCATTTCCCGGATGAACCGACTTGAGGGGGCTTTTCCGTTGCGGCGCGAGGGCAACCGTGGTCTAGTGCCTCAAACCACAATTGCGAAGGTGATTCGGCCGCCCCTGCATTCCGGTCTGCGGCGTTGCTCGTGACTCGGACCATCCATGGCCCTCGCCTGCCGGCAGCCTGCGGCTGTCCGATTCCGAGCTTCTGCGAAATCATCGGTGGAATTTGGCCAGTATTCTCGCTCCTCGCGCCTTGCAGCCCGGGTGCAGGGGCGTCCTCGGTATCACTCGGACCTGTGGTTTGAGTCACTCGTGCCCGGCGAGGTCGTGCCGAGGCCGCGACGGACCCGCCTTGCGGAGGAGATGACGATGGACCGCATGCCTTCCCCCGGCGAAAAGGGGAGCCTCGCCTTCTTCGGGGCGTGGCTGCTCCTCCACGAAAAGGCCGACGACTGGATCCGGGACGCCCTGCGGCGCGCGAGGGAGACGCCCCAGGACGTGCGGCAGCAGTATCAGGAGTTCCTCTTGGCGGTGGAGCAGGAGAAGGAGTCGCTCAAGGGGATCCTCTCTGAGGCCTTCACCGCGGAGCTCCGACAGATGGGGTTCCTGCATCGGGACGACGGCACGGACCTCCGGGCCGAGGTGGAGGAGCTGCGGGCCCGGCTCCGGGGGCTCGAGGAGAAACTGGAGAGATTTGCCGGCCGTGGGGAGGGTTGAGGGAGCGGTCCGGCTGGGAGCGGTGCTCGCCGCCCTGGCGTGGGCGGGGGCCTGGGGAGCTGCGGGCAGCGTGCGCTCCCGTTCCTGGGCCCCTCTGGCCGCGTCCGTGCGCCGGGCCTTCGAGCGCCTGGGCCCGGCATTCATCAAGCTCGGGCAGTTGCTCTCGGTCCGCCCCGATCTGGTGCCTCCCGACGCCCTGGCCGAGCTCGAGCGCCTCCAGGACCGGGCCGAGCCGGTAGCCTTCGATCAAGTTCGCCGGCGGGTGGAAGCCGAGCTGGGTGCGCCCCTGGCCCGGCTGTTCCGGGATTTCGACCCGCAGCCCCTCGCCGCGGCTTCCTTGAGCCAGGTCCACCGGGCCGTGCTCCCGAGGGGGGAGGCGGTGGCCGTCAAGGTCCAGCGCCCGGGGGCAGCGGCGTCCATGCGGCGGGACCTGCGCCTCGCGGCGGACCTGCTCCCCTTCCTGGTGCGCCTGACGCCCTTGGGGAGCCGCCTGGATGCGGCCGCCCTCTGGGGGGAGCTCCGCGAGACCTTCGAGGAGGAGCTCGACTTCCGGCGCGAGGCCGAGGTGGCCGGCGCCCTGGGGAGGAACTTCCGGGACTTTCCCGGCATCCGGATCCCCCGCGTCCACTGGGGCTGGACCACCCGACGGGTCCTGACGGCCGAGTACGTGGAGGGGGTGAAGATCTCCGCGGCCGCGGCCCGCGGCCGCAGCGATTACGCCGAGCTGGCGGAACGGGGCGCCCGGGCCTTTCTCCAGCAGGTGGTCCGGGACGGCCTGTTCCACGCGGACCTCCACCCTGCGAACCTCCTGATCACCCCACAGGGCGAGATCGCGTACCTCGACTTCGGCATCACCGGCCGCCTGAGCCCGCGGGAGCGCCGGGACGTGCTGGGCGCCCTGGCCGGACTGCTCTCCCGGGATGCCCCCCTCGCCCTGCGCCACCTGGCGGGGCTGGGGGTGCACGTGCCGCCCCAGGAGGCGGCGGGTTTCGCGCAGGCCGTGGGCCGGATCATGGACGAGGCCCTGGGCCCCTCCCTGGGGGAGACGTCCCTCTCCCGCATCGGCCGGGGCATCCTGGGCGCCGTGCACCGGCACCGCGTCAGCTTTCCCCGCAAGTACGGCCTGCTGGCCAAGGCCCTCATCACGGTGGAAGGAACCGCCCGCCTCCTCCACCCGGGTTTCTCCTTCGAGGTCGCGGCCCGGGGGTACCTGCTCGGGGCGCTGGGGCGCGAGCTGGGCCTGGCACGGCTCCTAGAGGTCGGGTGGCGCGGCCTCGCCTTGATGGGCGCCGGGGCGCTGGCAGGGGATGTGGAGGGGCCGCGCGGCGGGGAAGGGCCCCGTCCGCCGGGAACGGGCTGAACATCTTGAGAAGGAGGAGGGCGGATGGCGGAGTACCCGGTCGTCTACCAGCGTAAGGTCCGTTTTTCGGACACCGACACCCAGGGACACGTGTTCAACGCCAACTACTTCGTGTACTTCGACGACGCCATCACCGACTATCTGGAGGCGCTGGGCCTGCCCTACGCCGAACTGACCCGCCGCGGCCACGACCTGGTGCTGGCCCGGGCGGAGTGCGACTTCCGCTCCTCCGGCGGCTTCGGGGAGACCCTCGTCTGCGGGGTCCGCGTCACCCGCGTGGGCAACACCTCCCTCACCTTCGGCCTCCGGGCCACGGAGGAGGCGACGGGCCGCCTGGTGGCCGAGGGGGTGGAGATCTACGTGGTCCTGGACCGGGAGTCCCACGCCCCCACGCCGGTGCCGGGGTATCTGCGAGAGGCGGTGACCCGGCTGCAAGGTAGTGCACCGGGTTGAGAGCCGTTGGGGAAAATCCCCGGTGATCTGGCCGTCTTGGGGGCGGGCTCAGGGGCCCAGGGACGTCAGGAAGCACCCGCCACCACCGCCGCCACCGCCGGAGGTCGGAACGGTCTGGCCTGCCCCCAGGATGATCTCGTCGGCGGGTGGAATCGCCGCCTCTCGCCCGGCCTCGCTCACGACGACCTGGGGGAGGACGGCCGGGGAGGGCCCCCGGTTCCCGGTCCGGTCGTAGGCGAAAACATCCACGTCGTAGGTGCCCACGTCGAGTCCGCGCACCTCCGCCGCGGTCACGGGGGCGACGAAGGTCCGGCTGCCGAGGAACGTTCCCTCATTCTCGAGTTTCCAGCGCACCACGTGGCCCGCCGCGTCGGGGTCCCCCGGCGGCGACCAGGAGGCGTCGAAGCCTCCGACCGCCGGTGTGAGGGAGAGGGCCCCCACCCCTCCCGGGGGAACCGGATCACCGGCTGCCACTGCGGTCGCCGTGGTGGCGTACGACACCGAGGCAGCGGGGTCAACGGGTGGGGTCAGGTACGAGGGTATCGCGTAGACGCGGTCGAAGTCGACGAGCGACGTGACCGCAATGCTCGTTTCGCCGTCGGGCGCGCTCGCCCCGAGCGCCAGGCTGTACCCCTCGGGGTGGGCCAGCACGAGAGAAAGCCCCCAGCGCTCGGCGGGGGCCCCGGACAGGGCGACCTGGACACCGGGCCCGCCCCCGCCCGTTTCGAGCAGGTAGGTGGCCCCCAGGTAGCTCGGCGCCGGGATCCGCTGCGGCTGTGGCGGGAAGACCGGCGGCAGCAGGTCCGTCGTGCTGTCCGCCGTGAGGGAGTCCTTGCGGATCGGCACCGCTCCGTAGGCTCCCCCCTCCTCGTAGTCCATCACCGCGTTGGCTGCGGTGAAGCCGAGGAACATCTCCTCGAGGTCGGAAAACCCTCGGGAAGCAGCCCAGACATCCAGGGCCTGGAGGATGCGCCGGCCGGGGGCTGGGGCCGGGCGGATGAGGTCCCAGAGCTCCCCCATCATCCGACGCCCCGCCACGTGCTCTGAGAGGTACTTGGCGAAGATTGCCCCACCGTAGGCCCGGGTCACGTAGTGGTCGTCACCGAAGGGCACCGGGAGACCTGCCTCCACGAAGAAGGTCCAGCCGGGGTAGTACTGGTGGTAGTCGTTGACCCCGCCGAAGACCTCGTCCTCCATCCACGTGGCGCTGGTCTCCAGCCACCAGTCGTCCTCGATTACGTTCCAGACGGAGGGCTCGTAGAGGAAGTGGATCACGTGGAAGAATTCGTGGGCCGCGGTGATCTTCATGGCCCCTCGAATCCTGTCCTCTGCGGTGGGGCCCTCGTCGTTGGGGGGCACGAACCGGAGGTCGTTGTTGACGACGATGTAGGGGATCGGGCTGCTGACGGTAAAGGCGTAGATCCCGGACGTGGGGTCGATGTTCTCGAAGAGCTGATCCGGCGAGGAGTTCGCGATGTAGACGGGGACCCGGTGGGACGCCAGCGCCGTTCCCTCGGGGACGGTGTCCGGCACCCCCGGCTTGAGCACCTCGGCCACGGTACGGTAGCTGGCCTCGAAGAGCTCCGCCCAGCGCTCGACGACGTCCGGGATGCCGTTGGCGTCCAGGTCGCGCACCGGGAGCGAGCCGTCCTCGTTGGTCAGGTCCGGCCCCCACTGGATGGAAAAGTTCTCCGTGACGACCCAGTTGAGGAGCACGGGGGAGAAGTCCTTTCCCCCGACCTGCCCGGCCGAACGGGCCGCCGCCGGCCGGGGCGGGGCGAGCAGCTCCTCGGCCTCCGCCCGCAGCTCGGCCGGGAGCTCGTCCAGACGGGCCCGGACCGCGCGGAGGATCGGCGTGCCGCACCGGTGGCCGGCAGGCCCGGAGGCGAGGGGTAGACCGATCTTCGCGGCCGTGCCTTCCGGCGACTCGGCCCGGAGCTCACGGGGCAGCCGGTCGGCGGCCATCAGCGCGTAGAGCCGATACAGGTCGGCGGTAGCCCGGTCGAGCTCCCCGGCGGCCGTGAGCGCCGCCGGACGGGTGTCGAGCCCGGTGAGGGGCCCGGAGCGGGGGGTGCCGTGGGCCCCGTAGCTCCCGCCCAGGAGCCCCAGGGCCAGGGCCGCTCCGAAAACCCACCGCACCCTCATGGTCTGCCTCCGGGAAAGAGATACGGGTCCAAGGCTTCGCGGACGTCGGGCCGGAGGTCCGGGTACCGGCTCCTGGCCTCCCGCAGGATCGGGGTGCCGTCGCGCAGGGGCACGGTGCTGTGGAACCGGGACGGCAGCTTCGCACCGTCCATGACCGCGTACACCCGGTACAGCACCGCCGTGTCGGCGTCGATCTCGCCGCCCTGGACCGCCTCGGCGATGAGCTGGAGCGCGTCCTTGTCGGAGCGGGGGGCGGGGGGGCCGTTCGGGCGGGACCCCAGACCCCAGGCCGCGGAGCTCCACACGGCCACCCCCAACAGCGCCCAGACGACAGTTTGCCGCATCTTCGTGCCCTTCGGGATCGAGGCCTCCGGTTCCCCCCTGCTCCGGTCCACGCTACTCCCGGCCCCGCTTCCCGGCAAGATGTCCGCGTGCCCCAAATCCACCACCAGATATCCGAACGGGGCCGGGGAGCCTTGGAGCGCAGCCCCGCACCGCCTCGACCAACCCGCCGAGTCCGGTGCAAATGGGGGATCCCCGACTCCGCCCACGACGTGGTGGTGAATTGTAGGCGCCCATAGTCGGGTCCCAGTTCTGCCGGATCCGGTCGCACGGGAGGGGGGCGGAACGGCCAGTAGGCCTTATCTGTGGGTGCCCCGCGGCCGATGGTAGGTGCAAGGGGTGTTTCGGGGCGAACGGAGGGTCTTGTGAGCTACGCATCCAGCCTGGCGCCTTCTCGGGAGAGCTTCCCCCCGAAGGGGTTCCTGTCCCTGCAGGCCGATGCTCCCGTGGCCGGTGCCCGGGCCGCGGAGGCGGCCTTCGCGGCATATGACCGTTTCCGCCGCCGGCGCATCGAAGCCCAGCTCGGTCCGAGGGCGGAGGAGGCCCTGCGCCTGCTGCCCCTGCTTCTCCACCTGAATCGGCCCGGCCTGCCCGGTTACGTGGACGACCCCCAGTGCCCGGTCGGGGTCTCGGGCTATTCTCCGCACCGGGAGGAGATCCGGCTCGCCCGCCGGCACTTCCCCGGAGCCGACCCTCGCCCCTCGGGGGTCCTGCGGCCCGCGGTGGAGCTGGTGGCCGTCATGGGAAGTGCGGGCACCATCGGTTTCTCCGGGGAGTCCGACCTGGACGTCTGGGTGTGCCACGGGCCGGCCGTCTCCGGCTGGGGCCTGGAGCTCTTTCGACGCAAGGTGGCCGCCGTGGAAGCCTGGATGAACCGCCACTGCCGCCTGGAGGTCCACCTCTTCCTGCAGGCAACGCAGAGTGTCTGCCGCAACGACTTCGGGGAGGCCGGGCCCGAGGGCTGCGGCTCGGCGATGGGGGCGCTGTTGAAGGAGGAGTTCTACCGCACGGGCGTTCCCCTGGCGGGCAAGGCGCCCTTCTGGCGGCTGGTGCCCCCCGGGGTCGGCCCGGAAGAGTACCGTCGCCACTGCGACCTGCTGCGGCAGTCTTCGGCTTTCGACGCGGGAGGGTACGTCGATCTGGGCTGCGTGGAGCGGGTCCCCCCCGGGGAGCTCTTCGGTGCGGTGGTGTGGCAGATCGTGAAGGGCTGGAAGTCCCCTTTCAAGTCGGCGCTCAAGCTCGGGCTTCTCGAAAGGGGGGCGCGCTCCGGTCCCGAAGGCCGCCCCCTGTGCGAGCGGCTCAAGGAGCGGGTGCTCGCGGGCGAGCGGGTCGACCCCTACCGCCTGCTCTTCGACGAGGTGCTGGCCCACTACCGCGTTCACGGGGAGGCCGCGGCAGAGGACCTCCTGGCACGGTGCTTCTACCTGAAGACCGGTGTTCGCCTGGATCCTTCCCTGCGTTTTACCCCCACCCTCCTGTCGCTAGGGTCGGATGAAGCCGTGCTGCGGGAGTATGTCGCCTCCTGGGGTTGGGACGAGCGGCGCCTGCGCTGCCTGAACGCCTTCGAGACGTGGAGGCTCGAGTGGGTCGCGGGGTTGGCGAGGGAGGTGGACCGGTACTTCCTCCGCACCTATCAGCGGATCCGCGAGGCCCTCGGCACGGGCGAGGAGACCCCGCGGATCACCCCGCGCGACCTGGACGTCCTGGGGCGCAAGCTGCGAGCCGTCTACGGTCGGGAACAGGACAAGGTGGAGGTCCTGCACCTCGTGGGAGGCGGTGTGGAGGAGCCCTGCGTGTCCCTGCACCAGGAGCGGCTCCCCGACGGGGAGGTCCCGTGGAGGCTCTTTCGCGGTCGGGTCGCGTCCCCCACCGTGGGTGGGGCCGAGCGGGAGCTCCTCCGGAGTTCCGACGACCCGCTGGAGCTCTTGGTCTGGGCCGCCCGGAACCGGCTCGTGGGGACCCGCACCCGCGTCTTCTGCAGGGGGTTGGCGGGGGGGGTCCCCGCCGCGGATCTGGAGGCCCTGATCCGCCGGCTGACGGAACTTGTGGAACGCACACGGGTCTCGGAGCCGTCTCACGAGGCCCTCTCGGCGGATCCCGTGCCGGACAGGCTGCTGATCGTCCCGAGCCTGTGGGGGGAGGGAGGCGGTTCGGAGGAAGTGAGGGCCGTCTTCTCGAACAGCTGGGGGGAGACCTTCTGCCGCCGATGGCACGGCCCCGATGCGCTGCAAGCTCTCGCGGAGGAGGTGTTGGTGCCCTTCCTGCTGCGGAGCCCGGACCCTACGAGCCTCCAAGTCTTCGCACCGCTGCACAAGGTGGGAGTCCTCCGGGGTAGTCCCCGCCGCCTCCAGCGGGAGTTGGCTGCGGCGGCCGGCCTTCTCGGGGGGAGGCGGTTTCCCGAAGGCCTGCGCCGGCGGCTGGTCGGGATGTCGGCGACCGGGGCCTACGTCCTGGATCGGAGCGGCCCGGGGGAGCTGCGCTGCCGTACGTTCCCAAGCCGGGAGGGCTTGTTGCGCTTCCTCTGCGGCGTGGGGCCCCACACCCGGGTCGAGACCCGCGTGGAGAGCTCGGACCCGGAGCTCGCCCCCTTGAAGGCCGCCTTCGCGGCGGCGTGCGCGGGCCTCATCGACGTCTTCCTCTGGGAGGAAGGCGGCCGGGAGACGATCCTCGTCGTGGACGAGGTGGGCCATCTCTCTCGGGTCGCAGGCCCCGCCGAGCGCTTCCCCTATCGCCTCGCGAGGCTCCTGCTCTTCCTGGAGGGAACGGTTGCCGACGTGGGGGGCCAGCACGGCAGCCCTCTCCGGGGCAAGAGCCTGAGGCAGGTCTTGAGGATCCACTCCTTGCTCCGGGAGGGGAAGTGGCATGCGCGCACGGCGACCCGCGAACATCTGAGCCGGGTGCGGGCCCTGGGTCTCCTGCCGGAGGGCCTGGTGATCGAGCGCGGGACGGGGAAGGGAGAGGGGGAGGAAGCGGGGTACCGGATCACGTGGGGCGACCAATCGATCCGCAGCGGAGAGGTGGGCGACCCCGTTGCCGAGACCCGGCGCCGGATCCGTGAGGCTCGCCTCTCGGGCGGGGGGGACGAGCCCTTCGTCACCCGCGTGTTCCTGGACGCCGGGTTTGCCCGCGAGCACTGCGGCGCCTTCGTCACCACCGGCCACTACCTCTTCTACAAGCAGGCCGTCGAACAGCGGCTGGGGGGGTGAACCGTCAGGGTTCCCCGTCGATTCTTCGCAGCCCGGCCCGCCGCGCCTCGGCCAGGGCGTGGGCGTGCTCGGCCCGGGTGATGCGCCGATCGAGGGGGGGAAGCTCCCAGGCCTCGCCCACCGGCCGATACTGGGCCATGACGTTGACGTAGGTGTCGCGAGAGACCTCCGTCGCCAGGAACTCCATGACCCGCCCGGTGCCGGCAAGGCCGTCGGGCATGACCAGGTGCCGGACGAGGAGCCCCCGCAGGGCGATGCCCCGCCGGTCCAGGACCAGGTCCCCCACCTGGCGGTGCATCTCCCGCACCGCCTCGCGGGTTGCGTCCCAGTAGTCGGGGACCCCCGCCAGCCGTTCTCCCGCGGTGGGATCGACCCACTTCATGTCCGGCATGTAGAGGTCGATCACCCCGTCGAGCAGGCCCAGGGTGTCCACCGAGTCGTAGCCGCTGGAGTTGTAGACCAGCGGAAGGCAGAGGCCCTTCCGGGTCGCCAGGACAACGGCGGCCAGGAGCTGGGGCACCACGTGGGAGGGGGTGACGAGGTTCACGTTGTGGCAACCCCGGGCCTGCAGGTCGAGCATGGTGTCGGCCAGGCGGTGCGGAAGCATCTCCGCCCCTTCCCCTTCCCAGCTCAGCTCCCAGTTCTGGCAGAACCGGCACCGCAGGTTGCACCCGGAGAAGAAGATCGTCCCCGAGCCTCCGCTCCCCACGAGCGGTCTTTCCTCCCCGAAGTGCGGCCCCGCGGACGCCACACGGGCGCGCCGGCCGGTGCGGCAGAAACCCTCCTCCCCCCGCAGCCGATCGACGCCGCAGCGCCGGGGACAGAGGTCGCAAGAGGCCAGGCGGCTCCAGGCCTCCCGGAGGGCGCGGTGCAGGCGCCCGTCGGCGAGCGCCGCCCTATATGCGGGCTCCATGGGCGTCAGCATGGACGGGTTCTCCGAGGTTCGCAGGCGGCTCGTCTCCCGGCCCCCCGAGGCAGGTCCAGCGGGGCTGCGTGGGAGGTTCCTCAGGAGGCGGATTCCACCCGAAACACCGCCGGCCGGATCCGCTCGCTCCGGCAGCGGGGGCAGCGTCCCGGAGTGGTCAGCCGCTCCCGCTTCCGGAACCGGAAGCCGCACCCCCGGCACTCGGCCGGCACCTCTGCCAGCGTTTCCCCTTGCCGAAGCGACCGGGCCGCGTGCCCGAGATGTTCCGCCGTCTCCCTCTCCCGTAGCCCGAGCTCCCGGGAGAGCTCCCGCAGGGTCGCCGGTCCCCTCCGAAGCCGCTCCAGGATCTCCCGGCGGACCGACGGGGTCACCGGCTCCAGAACCCCTCGGGGTCGTAGCGCCGGATCACCTCTAGATCCAGGGCCTTGGGAGTCGGGGTCTCCGGCACCTGGGCCGGCAGGAACAGGGGCCAGCCGGTGAGGTCTCGGACCTCCTCCGGGGAGGTGCCGGGATGCACGGAGAGGAGGACCATTTCGCGGGTCCGGGGGTGAAACCCAAAGACCGCCTTGTCGGTGATCACCGCCGTCGGCCCTCCCCGGGCGAGGCCTTGGTGCTCCCGCCATCGCCCCCCCTCTCCGTACCCGGGGCTCGTGCAGTAGCGCACGCGCTCGACGAAACGGCGCCGCTCGTGCTTCATCACGACCACCAGTCGGGAGGCCAGGCACGCGATGTCACAGGCCCCGCCGCTTCCCGGGAGCCGCACCGTCCGGCCGCCGTCCCCCACCTCGGTCGTGTTGAGATTCCCATAGCGGTCGACCTCGGCGCCTCCGATGAACCCCAGGTCGACCCGGCCTGCCTGGAGGAGCCCCATGGCCGTCTCCATCCCCATGCACATCCGGGCTTCGCGAATGTTGGGGGAATCGCTCATGGTAATGAGGGGCGCCGAGGCGGGAGTGTCGCGCAGGACGCCGTTCTCGAAGAGGCCCACGGCCCCCGGGGCGTGGGTGGACCGAGCCAGGAGGAAGGCGAGCAGGGGAAGGCGCATGCCGACGAAGACCAATTCCCGGTCCTGGATTTCCTGCGCGGCGCGGGCAATCATGAGCTCGCCGGGGGTGAACTCTCGCGTCATCCGTTATGACTCCGTCCGCGTCTCGGACCGGCAGGGGGTCAGTACCCGTAGTCCGACGGCACCGAGTATGCGTGGTTCGCGACCGCCAGTTCCTCGAGCCGCCCGGAGGCCTGCAGGAGCTCCACATACCCCCCGTGGCTGCCCGGGCCCCACACGTAGCGGTCCAGCCACTCGAGGAAGCCTTCCCGGGTCCGGCTGGCCGCGTGGTACTCCGCGTAGAAGCGATGGTCCCGGTTGGCGTAACCCTGGCAGGGCGAGGGGTGGCTTCCCCACGGGGCTTCCGCGACGGCAGAGACCAGGAAGCCGGGGATGAGGGTTCGGTTGGGGTCGCTGGCGATGACCGAGGGGGGCACGATCTCCTCGGCCACCACGATCACCTTGCGCGCGGCGAAGGCGGCTTCTTGGGTGACGCCCAGATTGCCCCAGACGTGGGCGTTGCCCTTCGCATCGGCCCTCTGCACATGGAGAATCGCCACGTCGGGCTCGATCGCCCTCACCGCGACCAAGGGGGCGTTCGTGAAAGGGCAGCGCATCGTCGTGAGGTCGAGATTGCGCTCGAGGATCGAGCTTCCCAGCGCGGTCCGGGTCGGCAGGAAGGAGAGCCCCTGGGCGGCCGCCTTGAGGCCCGTCTGGAGAGTGAAGTTGGTGTGGTCCACCACCTCCAGGGCCCGGGGCACGCCCGACTCCACGGCGCGGCGGAAGTTGTACCCCGTGCCCATCATCACGTTGCCCACCCAGGCCGCTTCCACCCGGCGCGCACAACCGGCCCCGATGAGGACGTCGAAGAGCATGTCGGAGATGGGCCCCACGAGGGTGAGGTTGCGCAGACCCTGCCGCACCAGCTCGAAGCCCGCCGCGAAGGGAATGAGAGACTCCAGGGCCGCCCCGAGCACCACGGCGTCGCCGGCCTGCACGAACTGGGAGATCGCCTCCTCCAGCGTTACCCGCTTGGTGTCCACCCTATTCCTCCGCGAAGACCAGGCAGGTGTTCTTGAGCTTCTCCCTGCCCCGCGCCACGATCTCCTCCTCGCTCAACTCTTCCTTGAGCTCTCCCCAGTAGTTCACGGTGTCCCCGATGAGCAGCATGGAGACGAGGCGCACGGCGTCCAGGATCAGCTCCACCATGTGGGCGCAGCCCCGGGGGCCGCCCATCCGGCGCTGGATCTCCCGGACCACCCCTCGGCCGATGGTGAGCCCCACCAGGCCCGGAATGGCCTCGACTCCCTGGAGGCACCGGGTGAGGGGAGTCTTGCTCATGGCGCCCTTGGCCGACTCGATGGCGGCCGTGGAAACCCGGACCACCAGCTCCAGGTGGAACGAGTGTTCCAGGTCGAGAAGGGAGCTCGTCACCTGGAGCCGGTCATCGTCCAGGCGCTTGACGTTGGAGTGGATGCTGCGTTGGAAGATGTCCATGGGACTCCAGGCGGGAGGAGGAGATGGGGCCCGTACGGGCTCCGGCTGCGAGGGTCAGAAGGACGGGGGGGTGATCACCCAGAGGGCCCGCATGGGCTCGTCGCCCGCGTTCTTCCAGCGGTGCGGAATCGTGGAGCTGAAATAGATGGAATCACCGGGTTCCATGACGTACTCACGGCCCCCAAGCTCGAGGTGGAGGGTCCCCGCGACCACCGTGCCAAACTCCTCGCCGTCATGGGTGTAGTCTCCCTCGCTCTCTCCCCCCGGGAGGAGGGTGAAAAAGATCGCCTCCATCTTCCGGTTCGGGACCTTCGAAGCGCCGAACTCGAAGATCACCTTGTCTTTCACGACTTCGAAGGGGATTCGGTCCCTCTTGCGGAGAAAATAGACCTGGTCCCCCCGGTCGACCTCGAACAGTTCCCCGATACTGACCCCGAGGACCTGGGTGATCGTCTTCAGGCTCGCAATCGAGGGGGAGTTCTTGCCGTTCTCGATCTGGGACAAAAAGCTTTTGGAGAAACCCGTCCTCCGAGCGAGCTCTTCCAGGCTGTACCCTCGGGCGAGGCGAGCGCTCTTGAGCTTCTGGCCCAACATTGGTGGTCTCCAACCGTGGTTATGCGGCGCGACCGGCCTCCGACCCTTGTAAACGATCGTCCTCTCCTCGTCAACAGGGATGTGCGGACACACAGGGATGTGCGGACACGGGGCTCGGTGGGCCGTTGGATCCTTGCCGGGGCGGGGGGGCCCGGGTTCAGAAGACCAGGGCCGCGCCGAGGTACGGACCGGACTGGGTGTAGTGGAGGAGGACGCCATCCCGGTCGACGTCGATGACGAAGCGGCGGTAGCCCCCGACGATCTCCAGGAACGGGAAAAGGGTGAGAGCAGCCTCTGCCTGAAAATCCCAGACAGCGTCTCCCCGATAGGCGATCCCGACAGCCCGTGCCCGCGCCTCCAGCCATCCGGTCAAGAGACCGAGGCGCGCTCCCGCGCCGATCAGGGGGAGGGGAATCTGGAAGGCCTTCGACGCCTCCGCGCGACCGGTCGTCCCGTTGACGCTACCTTCTCCGCTCATCGCAAGGTCCCCGTCCAGGTAGGTGAGCTGGAGGATCGGCCCCAAGGAGAGGCCGGCAAGACCCCCCTTCAGGAGGATCAGGTCGTACTGGTAGGCCAGGTCGAGCGCGTTGTACTCCAGGGAGCTTTCTGCCCGCCCGTCCGCCACGAACGTCCTTGCTCCGAAGGTGATCTCCCGAGAGAGCACCCGCGCCCCCGAGTACTCCACCCGCATGGCCGCGAGAGAGAGCCGGTGCCGTCCGGCCCGGAGCCATGCCTCGCCGAAAAAGAAGTTCTCGTCGTCGATGCCCGCGTCGTCCTCCGCATCGACGACCGTGCCCCGAGTCCCGCTGCGGTCGAGACGGAACTGCCCGGAGAACTCGGGCACCCAGTAGGCGCCCTTGAGGCCGAGCTCCACGGCCGCGGCGGCGGCGCCGGGAGCGGTGAGGAGCAGGGAGAGGGTGATGATCGTCGCGGCGCGTCGCAAGGGTCGTCCTCCGGTCGGAAGGGGGGCCGGCAGCTGCCACGGAAGGCCGGGCCGTTCATCGGCAGAGGGCGCCCCCGGCTTGAGCGGCCGCCCGCCAGGGTGCCGGAGCGCGCACAGGGGCGGGCCGTGTGCGCTGGCGTGTGCCCGGCCTCCGGGCGGCAGGAGTGCTCACGAAGCGAGTCGCCGGGTGATGGCGGTCATCAGGCGCTCCGTCCTGGTGGAGCGCAGTCGCCTCAGGTCGGGCAGCTCCCGGGCGGTCTCCTCGGCAAACGCGGCCAGCAGGGCGCCGGAACCGTCCACGGGTTGACCCTGTCGCCGCTCTCCCTCCAGGCGCGCAGCGCCCGCCAGGAGACCGTACTCCCGGGCGCTCAGCCAGGTGAGCCGCCTCAGGAAGAACTCTCGGGAGACCACTTCCTTCCCGTAGAAGAGGAGCCCCAGGTGGAGAAGCCGGACGAGCACCCGTCCGCACCGCCGGGCGAGTGACAGGGCCCGCCGGACGCCGGCGTCGCCGGACGGCGTCGGCCCGGCAGGCCTCCGAAAGGCCCCCCGGACCAAGGCCAGCGCCCTGGCGGGAGCGCCCCGGGGAAGACCGTCACCGAGGGATCGCAAGAGCAGGAGGGCAGGGTACATCGAGTGGATCTCGGTGGTCCCCTCGAAGATCGTCGCCACGCGGTAGTCCCGCATGCGCCGTTCGTAGGGGTTCGTGGAGAGGTACCCCGACCCCCCGGCCACCTGCATGGCGTCGTAGAGCACCGTCCAGGCCCGAGTGGTGCAGAAGAGCTTGCAGTGGCTGGTCTCCAGCGCCACGTTCGCGGTGGGGCGTTCCTCGAGTTGACGAGCGGCGAGCTCGACCATGGCCTCCCCCACGTACGCGCTGATCTGCGCCGACGCGATCTTTTCCTGTATCAGCTCGAAGCTCGCGATGGGGACCCCGAACTGGACTCGGGACTTCGCGCGTCGGACCATGTCGGTGACGGAACGCTCCACGAGGCCCAGGCCGGCGGCACACACGGCCAGTCGGCCGTAGCTCAGCACCGTCATCGCGACCCGGAACCCGTCCCCCGGCTTGCCGAGCAGGTTCTCGATCGGGACGTTCACGTCGTCGAAGCGAAGAAACGCGGTGGAGCTCGCCTTCAGCCCCATCTTGGGCATGTCCGGCCCGACCGTCAGCCCCTCCGACGCCCGTTCCACGATGAAGGCTCCCATGTGTCCGGGCCGATGACCGTGGAGTTGCGCGAACACCGTGAAGCCCCCGGCATAGTTGGCGTTGGTGATATAGGTCTTCTGGCCGTTCAGGACGTAGTGGGAACCGTCCTCCGAGAGCCGGGCCGTGGTTCGGATGTGCTTGGCGTCGGAACCGACCTCGGGCTCGGTCAGGGCGTAAGCGAAGATCCGGTCGCCCGCTGCGGCGGGTGCGAGGTAGCGCCTCTTCTGCTCGTGGGTGCCGAAGAGCACGATACCCTGGACGCCGATGGAGAG
The DNA here is from genome assembly GCA_033551855.1 of Deferrisomatales bacterium. Taxonomy (GTDB): domain Bacteria; phylum Desulfobacterota; class Deferrisomatia; order Deferrisomatales; family JACRMM01; genus JBFLZB01. Next base: position 47,558 of record JAWSUI010000009.1, on the reverse strand, counting down.
GTGGGCCAGCGACACCATGGCCAAGGAGAGGTCGACGGCGGCCATGCGCTCGACGACCTTCAGGTATTGGGAGAAGGGGAGCCCGAGCCCCCCGTAGTCTCGCGGGACGGTCATCCCGAAGAACCCCCGACCGCCCAGGGAGGCCAGGGCCTCCGGCGGCACGGCGCCGGCCCTCTCGAGGTCTTCGGGCGGAAGCTCCGTGGCCAGAGCCTCGAAAGCCACAGAAAGTCCCCGCACTTCGTCGCTCGGCTCCTCGACGCGGAAGGAATCGAGCAACGCGCGGTCGAAGGAGCCGTGAAGGATGAGGTCGTGGAGAAAGCTTTGCTGGGCCATGGCTCGCCGTTCGGGGGTGGCGGTTCGAGGCCCACAGGCTACCCGAAGGCCCGGACGAGGCAAGGTCCTTCGGACGGGGGATCGATTTCGGAAGCTCGGCGAAGCGGTCGCGGCGGCGGCGGGCGCTTACGGCGCCGCCTTGCCGCCCGGGGGTTCGCAGGCGTCCACCTCGCGGGCACCGGTAAGACCCAGGAGGCGATCCACTGTGACGGGGACCGCGGAGTGGTCGTTGCCGGCTGCCGGGAAGACCGTGCGAAAGCGCCGGAGCGACGAGTCCATGACGATGAGCAGCCCGGGGGGGAGGAGGAAGGGGCAGACGCCGCCCGGGGCATAGCCCGTGTGGAGAACCACGTCTTCGGCCGTGGGCAGCCTGACCTTCCCCGTGAGCCCGGTGGCCTTCTTGAGCTTGCTCCCGATGACCTTCACGTCCCCGGAGGCGACGACGGCCACGGGAACCCCCCCCACCACGAAGAGCACGGTCTTGGCGATCTCCCCCACGGAGCACCCCACGGCTCGGGCGGCGGTCTCGGAGGTCGGGGTGGGGACGTCGAACTCCCTCACCCCGATTCCGTGGCCGGCCAGGTACGCCTTGACCTCCTCCATCGTCGGCATGGGACCTTCTCCTGACATTCGCGGAAAGGACTTCGCCGCCGCGGCCCGGTGACTCTACACGGTCCCGGCCCGGGTGCGCCAGATGAGCCGGAACCCTGCCCCTCATGCGGAGGCTGCGCAGGGGGGAAGTATCGGCTCGGCCGGGAAACGGCGGGGTGGGTCCGCCCACGCCGGCGGCCGCTGCCGGACGCCCCGACTTTGCGGGCCCTCGGGTCCTGCGGGATGCCCGAAGGGTCCACGGGCCCCGACGGGGATACGGTCCTCGAGCGGCCGTCCGCCTGCGCCGCCGGACCCGCCCGACCCCGAGCACTTGACGGGCGGTGGGTCCAGGACGGGGTGCCTCGGTTGACGGGCACCAGGATTTCCGTAAACTTGGGCCCCCGACGCTGTTTCTGGATCCCCGAGCGAGGAGGTTAGCCATGTCCCGCCCCTGGAAAGAGCTCACGTCCCTCTTAGTTGTCTTTGCCGTCCTGTGCCTGTCCTTGCCCACCTCCCCCGCGACGGCCGGCTGGGTGTCGACCCGCGCGACGGTCGAAGGGCCCCAGGCCCGGCTGGTCTCCGTCCTCGAGCGGGAGGACGTGGCGCGGGCGCTGGAGGCCTACGGGGTGGACCGGGCGGAAGCGGTGCGCCGGGTCGCCGGCCTCACGGACGCAGAGGCCCAGCGGGCCCTGGACGAGTGGGACCGCCTTCCGGCGGCCGGCAATGGGGTCGGGGTCGTCATCGCCGCCGTCCTGTTTATCTTCATCGTGCTCCTGATCACGGACATCCTCGGGTTCACCAACGTCTTCCCCTTCGTCAAGAAATCGGTTCGCTGACGGCGTGGGGGGTGTCCACGGACGTGCCCGCGCCGTCTGTCTGCTCGCGGTGGCGCTTCCCCTGGCGGGGACGCTGGGGGGGTGCGCCTCCGGGCTCTCTCGCCTGCGGGACGTGGAGCTTCCCCCACGGGCGCGGGTGGAGGGCGTTCCGGTCCTGGTGCAGACCGAGGACCACTGCGGTCCCACCTCCCTGGCCTCCCTCCTCGCCTGGGCGGGGCACCCGGAGACGCCGGAGGCCCTCGCCCCCCTCGTGTACCTCCCCGGTCGCTCCGGCACCCTGCCCATCGATCTCCCCCGGGAGGTTCGGGCCCGCGGGCTCCTGGCCTACCGGGTTCGCCCCCATTTCGAGGCGCTCCTGGCCGAAGCGGGCGCGGGGCATCCCGTCCTCCTCCTGGAAAACCGAGGGTTGGGGTGGCTGCCGCGGTGGCACTACTCGGTGCTCACGGGATATGACCTGAGCGAGGGGATCGCCGTGCTCCACGCAGGCGGCCCGGCCCCCGAGGGGGTGGCCTTGGGAAGACTCCGGCGCACCTGGGAGCGGGGCGGCGCCTTCGGGCTCCTCGCCCTCCCCCCGGGCCGGCTTCCAGCGGGAGACGATCGGGAGGGGATCCTCGAGAGTCTGGCGGACCTGGAAGAGGGTGGCCACGCCCTCCAGGCCGGGGCCGGCTATGAGGCCTTTGCCCGCCGCTGGGCGGGCGACTGGCGGGGCACCTTCGGACTGGGCAATGCACGTTATGCCGTGGGAGACCTGCCGGGCGCCGAGGATGCGTTTCGCCGATCCCACGCCGTGGGGTCCGGCCGGCCCGAGCCCCTGAACAACCTGGCCCTGCTGCTGGCGCAGGCCGGGCGCGCCGGCGAGGCCCGTGTCCTGGCAGAGAGGGCCGTGGGGAATGCCCGGCTGCTGGGAATGGACCCTTCCCCTTATCAACACACCCTGCGGACCCTGGAGCCCGGTGGCGGCGGGCCTCGGTGAGGAGCCCGGCCGGGCGTTTGCCGGAGGAACCAGAAAAACAGAGGGGCCCCCGCGGGGGGCCCCTCTCGACGTCTCCTCCGGGGAGCGCGTCACGTCTTCATGGGAACCACTACGTACAGGCTGCCCTGGCCGCGCCGGATCAGGAACAGCACGCTGTCCTTGCCCTCCGCAGCCCCCAGGGCGCGCCGGTAGGAGTCGAGATCCGCTACCTCTTGCTGGTTCACCTCCAGGATCACGTCGCCCCGTCGCAGACCCGCGCCGGCCGCGGGGCCGCTGGGATCCACCCCCGAGATCACCAGGCCTTGGTCCGTATCCAACTCCAGATGGGCCCGAAGCTCCGGGCTGATCTCCTGCACCGTGAGGCCGAGCTCCTGCTCGGAGGCGGGCTCTGCTGCCGCCACGGTCTCGTCTTTGAGCTCGCCGAGGGTGACGGTGAGGGTCTTCCGCTCGCCCTTGCGCAGCACGAGCACCTCGACCTTGCTCCCCGGTGCGCGCTGAGCCACCAGGCGCGGGAGCTCGCTCATTCGGCCCACCGCGACCCGGTCGAACTCCAAGATGACGTCACCGCGCAGCAGCCCGGCTTTCTCCGCGGGCCCGCCGGGCGTCACCCCGCCCACCAGGGCGCCGCGGGTCTCCTCCAGTCCGAACTGTCTGGCGAGCTCGGGGGTGACCTGCTGGATCATGACCCCTAGCCAGCCGCGGGTGACCTTGCCTTGGTCCTTGAGTTGGGTGACCACCTGCTTGGCCAGGTTCACGGGGATCGCAAACCCGATGCCGGTACCCCCCGCCACGATGGCCGTGTTGATCCCGACCACGCGCCCACCGGCGTCGAACAGGGGGCCGCCGGAGTTCCCGGGGTTGATCGCCGCATCGGTCTGGATGAAGTCGTCGTAAGCCCCTGCGCCGATGACGCGTCCCTTGGCGCTCACGATGCCGGCGGTAACGGTGTGGCCGTAGCCGAAGGGGTTGCCGATGGCCATGACCCACTCGCCCACGCGAAGGGCGTCGGAGTCCCCCATCTCCACGGGTTGCAGGGTCACGCCCTTGGGGTCGAACTGGATGAGGGCAAGATCGGTCTTCGGGTCGGTGCCCACCACCTTCGCCTCGAACTCCACTTCGTCGGAAAGCTTCACCACGATCTGGTCGGCGTTGCGCACGACGTGGTTGTTGGTGATGACGTACCCCTCCCGATCGAGAATGAACCCGGAGCCCAGGCTCTGGGAGCGAAACTCCCGCGGAGCGTCTTCGCCGAAGAACCGACGGAAGAACTCCTCACCGAAAAACTCCCGAAAGGGGTCCCTTCCCCTCGGGGGGGCGCGGAAGGGGGCCGAGGGTCGAACGGTGCTCGTGGTAGAGATGTTGACCACGCTGGGCGTCAAGCGCTCCGCCAAGGGAGCGAAGGACTCCGGAGCGGGAGCGGCCCAAGCCGCGTACGCGCCCGCCGCCAGCGCAGCGAGCACCGTCAGGAACGGAAAGATCTTCCTCTGTTTCATGTTCCACCTCCTGCGTCAATCGATCATTCCAGCCGTAGAATAAGGCTGCGAGATGAGAGCATCCTGAAATCGGCATGAGATCTTTCTCATGCCCTGCCCTCGGGCCTTCTCACATCCGCTCGGGCACCCGGATCCCCAGCAGCTCCAGGACCTGGAGGAGCACCCTCACCGTGAGATCGCACAGGCCGAGCCAGGACGCCCGGCGGGCGGGGTCGGTTTGGCTGAGGATGTGGTGCTCCTGGTAGAAGCGGGTGAAGGCCGTTGCCAGCTCGTAGGCGTAATCGCAAAGGATGTTCGGGGCGCGATTCTCGAAAGCGGCGTGGAGGGAGTCCGGGTATCTCGCGAGGGTCAGCAGGACACCGCGCTCCACGTCGTCCGCCGCGGGCGCCAGCGTGCCGGGCACGAGCCCGGCCTCGGCAGCCTTGCGCAGGATGGAGCGGGTTCGCACCGCAGCGTACAAGAGGTACGGCCCGGTTCGCCCCTCGAAGGACGAGAAGCGCTCCAGGTCAAAAATGTAGTCCTTTGCCCGGTGGTTGGACAGGTCGGCATACTTGAGGGTGGCGATCCCCACCAACTGCGCGATCCGCTCCACCTCGTCCGGCGGGTAGTCCCGGGCGACCCCGGCCTCTCGGATCCTCTCCCGTGCCTTGGCGGTGACGAGATCCAGGAGGTCGCGAAGCTTCATGACCCCCCCCTCGCGGGTCTTGAACGGTCTCCCGTCCGATCCGTTCATGGTGCCGAAGCCGATGTGCTCGAGCCCCACGGCGGGGGGGGCGATGCCTGTCCTTCGGGCCGCGCGGAAGACCTGTGTGAAGTGGTCTGCTTGGCGTTTGTCGACGACGTAGAGGACTCGTTGCGCCCCGAGGTCCCGTACCCGGTGGTCCAGGGTCGCCAGGTCCGTGGTTCCGTAGAGGGCCGCGCCGTCGGACTTGAGGAGGAGCAGCGGCGGCAGCTCCTTTGCATCCCCGGCTTCTGCCACGTCCACCACGAGGGCGCCCTCGCTCTCGCGGGCGTGCCCGCCGGCTCGGAGCCGCTCGATGAGGGGAGGGATCCAGGGTTGGGCGTCACTCTCCCCCAACCAGAGGTCGAACCCCACCTCGAGTCGGTCGTAGTCGGCCTTGAGCTCCGCCACCGAGACGTCCACGAGGTGCCGCCAGAGGGCCCGGTAGCCGGGACGCCCCTGTTGGAGCTCGAAGGTGGCCTGACGGGCAGCCTCGGCGAAGCCGGGGTCCGCCTTGGCCCGCTGACTCGCGGTGGGGTAGATCTCCTCCAGCTCGGACGCGGACACCGGGGACGCCGATGGGTATGGCCCGGAGCGGGTCGCCTCGAAATAGGGCAGGTCGGGGCGTCTCCGAGCCAGCTCCGCGATCACCATGCCCATCTGGAGGCCCCAGTCCCCCAGGTGCACGTCGCCCACCACGTCGTGGCCCAGATAACGGGCCAGGCGCTTCAGGCTCTCCCCGATGATGGCGGCCCGCAGGTGCCCCACGTGCATGGGCTTCGCGATGTTCGGCCCTCCGTAGTCCAGCACGATCCTCTGGGGCGAGGCGACGGGAGCGCAGCCCAGGTTCTGGTCCGACCGCATTTCCCGGGCGTGGGTCGCCAGAAACTCGTCCGTGAGGCTGAGGTTGATGAAGCCGGGGCCCGCCACGGACACGTAGCGAAACACGTCGTCGTGGGCGAGGCGGTCCACGACGGCCTGGGCGATCTGACGCGGGTTCGCCTTGGCTGCCTTGGCCGCCGGCAGGGGCCCATTGCATTGGAACTGCCCCAGATCCGGCCGAGCCGACACCACCACCTCTCCGAGGGAAGGATCCAGCCCGGCGGTACGGAAGGCCTCGGCGACCAGGGACGAAAGCTTCTCTCGAAGGGGTTTCACGCTCTTCCTCCGCAGCCCTCTCGGGGCTCCTCTTGCAGTTCCCCGCTTTGGGGGGCCCTTGGTACCCCAGACGGGGTCGCGTGTAAAGGGGGGGGGTGGAGCCCCGCGGCACCGCCCGGGAATCCCCCTTCCTGGGAGGTCTTGACCGGAGTCAAGGCTCGTGCGGCGAGACGGCGACACACTGGGGCGGTCCCAGAATCCAGATTGCGGGGCGCAGTCCGGGAGCCCTGGAGTGCAGTTCCGCGCCGCATCCACCGACCCGACGAGGCCGGCGCAAGCGGGTGAAGCCCGGCGCACCGGGGACGGCTGGGACACTTTTTCCAGTTGCCGCGTTTTGGGGGGCGAAACGCAGGGGCTCCCGGACCCCGCTTGCGAACCAGCCGGTGGATCCAGGGGTCCGTCCACCCATGTGTCCTGGGAGCAGCCATGCGAGTTCTTCTCCTTTGTGTCCTGTTGGCCCTGGCCAGCGCCCCGGCAGAGGGCCGGGCCGTATCCTGCCACTGTTTCCGGGACCGCTCCTTCGACCCCGCGCGGCCGGCGGCAGCGGATCCCTACGTGCTGGCCACGGTGCAGAACTCCGTGATGGCCTCCGCCTTCGGGATCGAGAAACGATCGGTCGTCCAGGCGAAGATGACCGGCACCGCGAACGAGGATCTGTGGCTCGCCCATTTCGTGGGGGCGAAGAGCGGGCTCTCTGCCCCGGAGCTCCTGGACGCCCGGGCCCGCTCGGGGAACTGGGCGGACGCCCTCGACAGGCTCGGAGTGCGACCGGAGCGGGTCGGAGGGGAATTGAACGGCGTCCTGCGGCGCGGTTCGCCGGACGCGGTTCTCGCTTCGGCGGTGGTGGACGCCGCAGCGTCGGAGCGGCTAGGGGCCGCCCCCGAGGCGGTCCAGGCCCTCCGGAGCGCAGGGGCCACGGACGCCGAAACGCTGGCGGCGGTGCTCTTGGCTCGGGTCGCGGGATCGGAGCCCGCGGCATTCCTCGCCAGCGTCCGGTCTGGGGCGTCCACGTGGGGGGAGCTCTTCCACCGGGCCGGGGTCGAGCTCACGGCGATCGGCGACGAGGTGGCCAGGCGGATCCGCTGATCCGCACCTGCGACGCCGGGGGAAGCGGCTGCGCCGGGTTGCGGCATCTCGGCCCCGGGCTATCCTGGGGCGGGCCGTTGACCATATCGGGGAGCCTCGCGTCTCCCCTTGTCTCCAGGAGGACTCGCCATGGCCGTTCGCATCGCCATCAACGGGTACGGCCGCATCGGCCGCCTCGTGCTCCGGGCCGCCAAGAAGTACAAGAAGAACTTCGATTTCGTGGCCCTTCACGATTTGGCGGATATCGAGGCGCTGTACATGGTCACGAAGTACGACTCCATCCACGGCCGGTTCCCCGGGAGCGTGGAGTTGCGGGACGGTCGAATGGTGATCGACGGCGACGCCATGCAGGTCATCAAGGGTGCCGCCAAGCGCAGCGGCGATCCCTTGGAGCTGCCCTGGGCGGATCTCGGGGTGGATTACGTGGTGGAATCCACAGGGGTGTTCCGCCGGGTCTCCCAGCTGGAGGGACACCTCCGGTCCGGCGCCAAGCGGGTGATCCTCACGGTTCCGTCGAAGGACCCCCTCGACGCCACCATCGTGATGGGGGTGAACGATCACGTCATTCGCCCCGAGCACGCCATCATCTCCAACTCCTCCTGCACGACCAACTGCGCGGCACCGGTGGCGAAGGTGCTCCTGGAGAACTGGGGCATCGCCAAGGGGTACCTCTCGACGGTGCACGCCTTCACCAACGACCAGCGGCTGTTCGACTATCCCCACAAGGACTTCCGTCGGGCCCGGATGGCTACCCTGTCGATCATCCCGACCTCCACCGGGGCGGCGAAGGCGCTGGGGATCGTGATCCCGGAGCTGGACGGGAGGATCGAGGGTCTCGCGTTTCGCGTCCCGGTCCCCACGGGCTCCCTCATCGACCTCACGGTGATGCTGGAGAGGAAGGCGACCGCCGAGGAGATCAACGAGGCCATGCGGGCCGCCTGCCGAGGGCCCCTGCAGGGGATCATGGACTACACCACCGACCCCATCGTCTCCGTCGACATCATCGGCGACCCTCACTCGGCCATCGTCGACGCCCAACTCACCCACGTGCGCCAGGACCGGATGGCGAAGGTGGTGGCCTGGTACGACAACGAGTGGGGTTATGCCTGTCGGGTTGCAGACCTGATCGAGAAGCTCCAGGTGATGGATGGGATCGAGGGCGCGGGGGCCCTGTAGAAACTCTGCCGACGACCACTTGACCCCCCTGCGGGCGGGCGGGGCGGCCCTGCTCTTGACACCCGGGGACGCGTACGTGACCGTCGCGGCCTTGGTCCGACATCGGTGCGGAGGTCCCGGACGATGGGGGAGGAGGACGCTGCGATCATCCTGCTGGGCCACGGAAGCCGGCTCCCTGAGGCCATCGAAGGCCTGGGCGCCGTGGCGCGGCAGTTGGCGGACCTCCTCGGGCCCGTGCGGGTGGAGGTGGCCTTTCTCCAGTTGCGTCGGCCTGGTCTCGCCGAGGCTGCAGATCGCTGTGTGGCCGCCGGGTTCCGCAGGGTGGTCGTGCTTCCCTTCTTCCTGTTCCCCGGCGCCCACGTGCGCGAGGAGATACCCCGCGAGCTCGAGCGACTGACGGCCAGGCACCCGGGGGTGGAGTTCCGTGCAGCCGAGGTGCTGGGAGGACACCCGAAGCTCGCCGAGGCTGCGGCGGAGCGCGCGCGGGAGGCCCTGGCCCGAGGGTAACCCTCGTGGGCGGGGCTGGCCATTCTTGACGGTCGCTTCGTCCCTGTGCCAGCATCCGCCGATGGCCCCATCCGAGCGAGCGTCGCAAGCCCTGCGCCGGACCGGTCGAAGGAACCCCCACAACCGGCTCGAGACGCCGACCTGGGCCCGAGCCCTTGCCTGGGCAGCGTCGGTCTTGTTGATCCTGTGGTGGACCCTTATGCCCTTCACGGGAGATGCGTCACCGGAAGCCCTCTCCCGCGCCGTCAGCGACATCCAGTGGATCCCCTTCGTGGAGAGGGGGCGGCCGCCGCTCTGGAGCGACGTCTTCGCCAATCTCGGCCTCTTCCTGCCCTTCGGGTTCACTGGGTGGCGCTTGATGTATGGGCGCCGGGGCCGGCTGGGGAAGGTGCTGGCGGCTGCCCTCGTCCTGAGCTTGATCGTAGAAGCCCTCCAGTTGTTCCTCCCCGCGCGGCGCACCACGGCGACGGACGTGGTCGTGGATGGGCTCGGGGCCCTGTTGGGAGTGGGGGTTGGGCGCCTATGGGAGACGTGCGTCCGGGAGGTCGTGTGGGAATGGGGGGAGGCTCTCGCCCGGGGGGAGACGGTCCATGCCCTCTTTGCTTTGTGGGCGGTGTGCCTCGCCGTGTGGGCCTTGCTGCCGGGCACGGTGCAGACCGGCACCCTCTGGAGCCAGACCCAGGGTTTCACCTCGAGCTTCCGCCGGTTCCCCGGTTGGTGGTCCTGGATCACCTCATCGGGGCACCTGATCCTTCTGGGGGCGATCTGCGCCGCGCTTGTCGCCCGGACGGAACGGGCGGCAAAGCCGCTGCAGCGGGCTGCCGTCGGGCTCGGGGCGGCGGTGCTCCTCGGGCTGGGCCTCGAGTCGCTCCAGCTTCTGGCCCCGAGTCGAAGGGCAGATATCTTTCAGGCGCTGGCCTTCGGGGCGGGCGGGATCCCCGGCTCCCTCCTGGGCTTGGGGGGAAGGTTCACTGCCATTGTGGCGGCGGGGGTGGCGATTGCGCTGGGAGTGGTGCTCGTCCCGTCCGCCGGCTTGCCGGTGGGAGAGACCCAGGCGGTGCTCCTCCTGGGTGCCGCGTTCCTGGTGGCCGGGACCCTGCCCTTCGCCTCCGGGCCGGAAGAACCGAGAGGACCGCCCCGCGCCCCGCGCACCGCGACCAGCCGTTGACCTTTGACCTCCCGAGGAGGACGGAGATGTCCAGGAAGACGGTCGTAACCGTGATCGGCCAGGACCAGGTCGGAATCGTGGCCCGCATCGCCACCTGCCTCGCCGAGAACGGGGTCAACATCGAAGACATCAACCAGAAGATCCTGGGGGGGACGATCTTCGCGATGACGCTCCTGGCAGACGCCGGCCGGGCCCCGGTCGACCTTCCCGAGCTCGCACGCCGCCTCCAGGGTTCGGTCGAAGGGATGGGCCTCCAGGTCATGGTGCAGGATGCGGAGGTCTTCCGCTACATGCACCGGGTGTGACCGGCCCACGATGTGGCGGTGGATTCTGGTGCGCCGCTTCCCTTGCTATACTGGAGGACCGGTGGGATGTCCCCCTCCGGGGGCCCGGAGGGGGGGAGTTCAGGGCCGAGGGAGCCCCGAGAAGAGTGACGATGGCCGGATGGAGGAGGTCGGAACGGGTCGGGCGTGTCCACGTGCTCACCGATGTGGAGCTGCAAACCCGCTTCTCCCACGTGGAGTTGGCCGTACGGGCCTTGGAGGGGGGGGCCCACGTGGTTCAGTTTCGCCAGAAGACCGGGTCCACCCGTGTCCTGATCGCCGTGGCCCGGCAGATGGGGCAGGTTTGCCGGGCTGCCGGCGCTACCTTCATCGTCAACGATCGGGTGGACGTGGCGCTGGCGTCGCAAGCGGACGGCGTCCACCTGGGTCAGAGCGATGCCCCCATCCCCTTCGCGCGCCGCCTGCTCGGGCCGCGGGCGATCATCGGCGGATCGGCGTCTACGGTGGAGCAGGCGCGGCGTTGCATCGAGGAGGGCGCGGACTATGTCGGCTTCGGCCCGGTCTATCCGACGGGCTCCAAGGCCGACGCGGCCCCGGTGAGGGGTCTCGAGCTGCTGCGGGAGGTGGCGGCGGCGTTGCCGGCTCCGGTGATCGCCATCGGCGGCATCGACGCGGTACGGGCTCGTGCGGTCCTCCGGGCGGGAGCCCAAGGGTTTGCGGTGATTTCAGCCGTGTGTTGCGAGGAGGACCCCGCCGAGGCGACCCGGCGGCTGCTCCTGGCACTGGAGGAGCCCGGCGCCCGCCATCCGGACGAGGAGGAAGAGACGTGACGCAGCCGGACGTGGGGCGGGGTGCCGCGGAGCGCCTCGAGCGAGTGCGGGGGCAGCGCCCCCTGGTTCACAACATCACGAATTACGTGGTCATGAACGTGACGGCCAATGCCCTCCTCGCCTGCGGCGCGGCGCCCGTGATGGCGCACGCCCGGGAGGAGGTGGAGGAGATGGTGGCCGCGGCCGGGGCGCTGGTGCTCAACATCGGCACCCTTTCGCCCCCGTGGGTCGATGCCATGGCCCAGGCGGGCAGGGCCGCCAACCATCGAGGGATTCCGGTAGTGTTGGATCCGGTGGGTTCGGGGGTGACGCGCCTGCGGACCGAGGCCGCCCGGCGGCTGACCCGTGAGGTGAAGATCTCCGTTCTCCGAGGGAACGCTTCCGAGGTCCTGTCTCTGGTACGGCCCGGGGCCGGGGGCAAGGGGGTGGAAGCGGTCCACGGCGTCGAGAAGGCGGCGGAGGACGCGGTCCGCCTTGCCCGGGAGCTCGGTGCGGCCGTGGCCGTCACGGGGGCGGTGGACTTCGTCACCGACGGGCACCGCGCCTGCCGGGTTCACAACGGCCACCCCCTGTTGGCCCGGGTCACGGGCACGGGGTGTACCGCAACCGCCCTGATCGGCGCCTTCCTGGCGGTGCCCGGCGATCCCTGGGAAGCAGCAGCGGGAGCCCTGGCCTACCTCGGGTCCGCCGGGGAGCTCGCGGCGAGGGGAGCTGCGGGACCGGGCACCTTCCAAGTGAACCTCCTCGACAGCCTGGCCGCCATCGACGGCCCCCGGCTGGCGGAGATGGCTCGGATCGAGGTGGTAGGGGGGGAGTGGAAGGTATAGGACCTACAGGACGAATGGGACTTATGGGACCCATGGGTGGTAAGGGCCCCCGGTTTTCACAGGTCCTATTCGTCCCATGGGTCCTATTACGATCCAAGCCGCCTCAGATCCTTCACCTCCTCACTCTTCCCCCGTCGCGTCCCGCGCGAAGATCTTCCCCTTTGCCCAGCCCACCACTCTCCAGCCCCCGAGCTGCTCCAGGTAGCTGTACGCCACGGGTACCACCGCGAGGGTCAGGAAGGTCGACGACAGGATCCCCCCGGCGATGGCCACTGCCAGGGGTTGGCGGCTCTCGCTCCCCACCCCTATGCCGACGGCCACGGGAACGACACCGGCGACCGTGGAGATCGCGGTCATGAGGATGGGGCGGAGCCGCGTTGCGCCGGCCTCCACCAGGGCCTCGTGGACCGACAGGCCCTTGGCCCGGAGCTGGTTGGTGAAGTCGATGAGCAGGATGCCGTTCTTGGTGGCCAACCCCACGAGCAGGATGAGTGCGATCATGGAGAAGAGGTTGAGGGTGTTCCCCATGAGGTAGAGCAGGCCGAAGGCGCCCACGAAGGTGAGCGGCAGGCCGGTCATGATCGCCAAGGGTTGGAGGAAGCTCTCGAACTGGAAGGCCAGCACCATGTAGGTGAGGACGATGGCGAGGAGGAAGGCGAACGCAACGTACTGACCCGTCTCCCCAAAGGTCTCGGCGCGTCCGGCGAACTTGACGGTGTAGCCGTCGGAGAGCACCTCCTCCGCCAAGGCCCGCACCCGGGGCAGGGCGTCTCCCAGGACGAGCCCCTCCAGGTTGGCGTACACCGTGGCCGAGCGCTGGCGGTCCAGGCGGTTGATCACGCTCGGACCCACCCCCACGTCCACCGAGACGAAACCGCTGGCGTCCACCAGGCGCCCGTCTCGGGAGCGCAACCAGATTCGCTCCACGTCTCCCGGCAGCTCCCGGTGCTCGGGTACCAAGCGAAGGCGCACCTCGTAGGTGCGGCCCCCCTCTTTGTACTCGCCCACCTGGACGCCCCCCATCAAGGCCCCCACCGCGGAGGCCACGTCGCGCACGCTCACCCCGGCGTCGGCCGCCTTCTCCCGGTCGATGCGCACCCGCACCTCGGGCTTGCCCACGTCCAGGTCCCGGGTGAGGCCGACGAAACCGGGCGTGCGCTCCAGGCGCTCCATGATCTCCTGGGAGTAACGGTCGAGGGCCTCCAGCCGCGGCCCCCGGATGACGAGCTGGATGTCCTCGTTCCGGGCGCCGCCCCCCATGGGGGAGATGTCGGCCGCGACCCCCCGGAGATCCGGGATGGTCCGGAGGAACCCGTTGATCTCTCGCTGGACCTCCCGCTGGGACCGGGACCGCTGGTCCTTGGGCACCAGCGTGACGATGGCGATGGCGTTCTGGGCCGAGCCCCCGATACCGCTGATGCTGAAGAAGTGGCTCACTTCGGGGATGGCCCGCAGGTGCCCCTCCACCCGGCGCAGGAGCTCGTCGGTCTTGTCCAGGGAGTAGGCGAGTGGGGTGCGGATGCGCACGGTGAATCGGCTCTGGTCCTCCGCAGTGATGAACTCCTTGCCCAGGTTCTGGAAGAGAAAGCCCCCCGCGGCGAGGGCCAGGGCGGCGAGCCCCACCACGGCGAGGCGGTGGCGCAGTGCCCAGCCGAGGAGGCGCCGGTACAGGGCCGAGAGGCCGGCCACGGCCTGGTCGAAGGCCCGGAACACCCGCCCCTTGTCCCGGTTCACCGTGAGCACCCGGGAGGCGAGCATGGGCACGACGGTCATGGCCACGAAGGTGGAGCAGACCACGGCAAAGGCCATGGTCACCGCGAACTCGAAGAAGAAGCGCCCCACGAGCCCCCCCATGAAGGCGACCGGGAGGAACACCCCCGCCAGCGCCGCGGTGGTGGCGAGGATCGCGAAGTACACCTCCCCGGAGCCGTCGAACGCGGCTCGCCGGGGTCCCTTGTCCAGGGCGTCCCGGTGGCGGTAGATGTTCTCCACCGTCACGATGGAGTCGTCGATCACGAGCCCCACGGCGGTGATGAGGGCGAGCATGGTCATGTTGTTGAGGGTGAACCCCATCCCGTACATGGCGGCAAAGGCGGCGATGACCGAGGTGGGGATGGAGAGCGCGCTAATCAGGGTGGTGCGGGCGTTCTGGAGGAAGATCAGGATCGTGAGCGCCGCTGCCAGGCCCCCCAGGAAGAGTTGGAACCGGAGCTCGTCGATGGATTGCTCGATGAACTCGGTGGTGTCGGTGGCGATGTGCAGCGTCATGCCCTCCAGCAGCATGGCCCGGATCTCCGGGAGCATGTCCTTGACCGCCCGGGCGATGGCCACCTGGTTGGCACCGGAGCGGGGGGCCACGTTGACGGATACGGTGCGGCTCACCGCTTCCTTGGTGGTGAAGCGGGCCACCGAGAGGCTCTCCTGCCGGCCCGCCTCGGCGTAGCCCACGTGGCGGAGGCGCACGGGGGTGCCGTCCCTCCAGGCCACGATGAGCTCGTTGAACTCCTCGGGGGTCGCGAACTCCCCCACCGTGCGGATGAGGAACTCCTTGTCCAACGACTCGATCCGGCCGCCGGGCACCTCCGCGTGCTGGCCCCGGACCGCCGCCATCACTTCGTCTACCCCCACGTTGTATGCGGTGAGACGCTCCCGGTAGAGCCACAGGTGCACTTCCTTTTGGCGGGCGCCGCCCAGGCTCACCTCCCCCACCCCCTCGATGCGTTGCAGCAGGGGGCGCACCTCGTCCTGGGCGAACCGGGTCAGGTCCTCGATGGCGTGCTGGCCCGTCAGGGCGAGGCGGAGGATGGGTTGGGCGTTGATGTCGAGCTTGTCGATGACCGGCACTTCAGCGTCGGAGGGCAGCCGCCGCAGCCGGGCCGAGACCTTGTCGCGCACCTCTTGGGCGGCCACGTCCAGGTCCTTGGTGAGCTCGAACTCAACGGTGATCCGGGAGCGGCCCTGGGAGCTCTGGGAGGTGATGTGCTTGATGCCGCTGATGGCGCTGATGGCGTCTTCGAGCTGGTCGGTGACCTGGTTGTCGATCTCCTCGGGGCGGGCGTTCTCCCAGCGGGTGGAGACGGTGACGTTGGGAAAGTCCACGTCGGGGTAGAGGGACACCCCCAGCCGTGAGACACCGAGGATGCCGAAGACCACCAGGGCTCCCACCAGCACGGTGGCCGCCACCGGGCGGCGGATGGAGAAGTGGGGAAGGAACACGGGGGCTCCGGACCTCCGCTAGACCACCTGCTCGCACGGCACCAGGAAGGCCCGGATGGGCACGCACCCGCAGCCCCCCGTGCTGAGCACGAGCTGGCGCACGGCCTCGGCCGCCGCCCGGGCCTCGTCGTCCGAGAGCACGAGGAAGACCATGGCGTTCTGGCCGGGGCACAGGAGGGAGCCGTCCACAAGCCCCGCGTCCCCCTGCCCGAAGACCTTTGGAATCTGGCTGTAGTGGCGGATTCCCCGGTTTCGCAGCACCTCGCGGATGTCCTCTTCGCAGCTCGTGTTGTAGACGATGATGAGCATCTTCATGGGGAGGCCTCTCGGTTCAAGGGGGTGAGGCTGGAGGGATCCTCGTCGGCGCCCACCGGGTGGTCCCGGGCGAGCAGGCGGTCCTTGACCCGTGCCACCAGGCGCCATTGGGAGAGCTGATCCAGGTAGCTGTACGCCACGGGAACCACCGCCAGGGTCAGGAAGGTCGAGGAGAGGATGCCCCCCGCGATGGCCACGGCCAGGGGCTGGCGGCTCTCGCTCCCCACCCCCAGGCCCAGGGCCACGGGGGCCACCCCCGCCACGGTGGACACCGCGGTCATGAGGATGGGGCGCAGCCGCGTCGCGCCCGCTTCCACCAGGGCCTCGTACACCGGAAGCCCCCGTGCCCGAAGCTGGTTCGTGAATTCGATGAGCAGGATGCCGTTCTTGGTCACGAGGCCCACCAGGAGGATGAGGGCGATCATCGAGAAGAGATTGAACGTGTTGCCCAGGAGGTAGAGGAGGCCGAAGGCGCCCACGAAGGCCAGGGGCAGCCCGGTCATGATGGACAAGGGCTGGACGAAGCTCTCGAATTGGGCCGCCAGGACCATGTAGGTGATCGCGATGGCCAGAAGGAACGCGAAGGCCACATACCCCCCGGTTTCTTTGAAGGCCTCGGCCCGGCCGGCAAAACGGGTCGTGTACTCCTCGGGGAGGATCTGGTCGGCGATCTCCTGGACCTCGGGCAGGGCGGCCCCCAGCACCTTGTTCTGGATGTTGGCGTAGACCGTGGCGGCACGCTGGCGGTCGGTCCGATTGATGACGCTCGGCCCCACGCCGACCTCGGTCGAGACGAATCCGCTGGCGTCCACGAGCCTGCCCTCGCTGCCCCGCAGCCACAGGCGCCCCACGTCCTCGGGGAGCTCCCGGTGCTCCTTCACGAGGCGCAGGCGCACGTCATAGCTCTTTCCGCCCTCCTTGTAGTCCCCCACCTTGACGCCTCCCATCAGGGCCCCTACCGCCGCCGCGACGTCTCGCACGCTCACCCCCGCGTCGGCCGCCCTTTCCCGGTCGATGCGGAGCCGCACCTCCGGCTTGCCGATGTCCAGGTCCCGCGAGATCCCCACGTAACCGGGCGTCTGCCCCAGGCGGTCCATGATGGCCTGGGAGTACCGGTCCAGGGCTTCCAGGTCGGGCCCCTGGACGACGAGTTGGATGTCCTCGTTGCGTGCGCCACCTCCCAGGGGGGAGATGTCCACCGCGATGCCCCGGGTGTCGGGCACCTGGCGAAGCATGGCGTTGATCTCGGCCTGGATCTGTTTCTGGGTCCGTCGGCGCTGGTCCTTGGGAACGAGGGTGACCACGGTGAGGGCGTTCTGGGCCCCCCCCCAGCCGCTCACGCTGAAGAAGTGGTTCACCTCGGGGATAGCCCGTAGCTCGTCTTCCACGCGCTGGAGCACGAGATCGGTCTTCTCGAGGGAGTACGAGAGGGGGGTCTTCATGCGCACCATGAACCGGCTCTGGTCCTCGGCCGTGATGAACTCTTTGCCCAGGCGCTGGAAGACGACGCCCCCGGCCACGAGGGCCGCCAGCGCCACCGCCACCACGGACAGGCGGTGGCGCAGGGCCCATCCCAGGAGAACCCGGTACCTGCGGGAGAGGGCGTCCACGGCGCGGTCGAAGACGTGGAAGACGCGCCCCTTCCCGCTGTCGAGCCGCAGGAACCGCGAGGAGAGCATGGGCACGGCGGTCATGGCCACGAACGTGGAGCAGAGCACGGCGAAGGCCATGGTGACGGCAAACTCGAAGAAGAAGCGTCCCACGATGCCCCCCATGAAGGCCACGGGCAGGAACACCCCGGCCAGTGCCCCGGTGGTCGCGATGATGGCGAAGAAGACCTCGGCCGACCCGTCGTAGGCCGCGCGCATGGGGCCTTTCCCGAGGGTGTCCCGGTGGCGGAAGATGTTCTCCACCATGACGATGGCGTCATCGATGACCAGGCCCACCGCGGTCACGAGCGCCAGCATGCTCATGTTGTTGAGGGTGAATCCCATCCAGTACATGGTGGCGAAAGTGGCCACGATCGAGGTGGGGATCGCCACGGCGCTGATGAGCGTGGTGCGCAGGTTCTGGAGGAAGAACAGGATGGTCAGCGCCGCGGCGAGGCCTCCCAGCAGGAGCTGGAACCGGATCTCGGCGATGGACTCCTCGATGAACCGGGTGTTGTCCGAGGCGATGCGCACCGCCATGCCCTCGAGGAGCATGGCCTCGATCTGGGGCAGCACCCGCTTGACCTCCCGAGCGATCGCGACCTGGTTGGCGCCGGAGCGGGGCGAGACGCCCAGGGCCACGGTCTTGTCCGGGCCCTCCCGGGTGGTGAAGCGAGCGGGGCTCATGCTCTCCTGCCGACCGGCCTCGGCGTAGCCCAGGTGACGCAGGCGCACGGGGGTGCCCTGCCGGTAGGTTACGATCAGCTCGTTGAACTCCTCGGGCCCCTCGAACTGGCCCACGGTGCGGATCACGAACTCCTTCTCCGGGGAGTCGATGGTGCCGCCGGGCACCTCCACGTGCTGGGCACGAAGGGCCGCGATGACCTCCTCCACCCCCACGTTGTACGCTGCCAGGCGCTCCCGGTAGAGCCACAGGCGCACCTCCTTCTCCCGGGCGCCCCCGAGGCGCACCTCGCCGACGCCGTCGATCCTCTGGAGCATGGGGCGCACCTGGTCGCCGGCGAACCGGGTCAGCTCCTCGATGGCCTGCTGGCCCGTGAGGGCCAGCCACATGATGGGCTGGGCGTTGATGTCGAGCTTGTCGATGACCGGGGCGTCGGCCTCGCGGGGAATGCGGCCCAAACGGGCCGACACCTTGTCGCGCACCTCCTGTGCCGCGACGTCGATGTCCTTCGAGAGCTCGAACTCCACGGTGATCTGGGAACGGCCCAGGAAGCTCTGGGAGACGATGTGCTTGATGCCGCTCACAGCGCTGATGGCGTCCTCGAGCTGGTCGGTGACCTCGCCGTCCACCTCCTCGGGCCGGGCGTTCTCCCAGGTGGTCGTCACGGTGACCATGGGAAAGTCCACGTCGGGGTAAAGAGAGATGCCCAGGCGTGAAAACCCGATGGCGCCGAACACGACCAGGGCTCCCACCATGACCGTGGCGGTTACGGGGCGGCGAATGGAGAAGTGGGGAAGGAACATGGGGGCTCCGGGTCCGGGGGGTCAGGGGCTGGGGGGTCGGTGCGCCTACGGCTCCCGGGGCGGCCCTGGGAGGGCCACCTGGGCGCCGTCGCGGAGGGAGAACTTCCCCTCCAGCACGACGAGGGACCCCGGCTGCAGGTCCGTGCCCCGCACCTCGGCCCACTCGCTGGTGGTCTCTCCGAGCTCGATGGGTACGTGCCGGGCCGCGTCTCCCTCCACCGCGTAGAGGTAGGTCGCCGACTCGGTCTGGATGACGCTCTCCCAGGGCACGGTCAGGGCGTCTTCGCGGACCTCCAGCAGGACCTCTACCCGGGCGAACATACCGGGGCTGAGGCGGTGTTCGGGGTTGCGCACCGCCGCCTTCACCAGGGAGGAGCGGGTCTCCGGGTCCACCTGGGGCGAAAGGAAGGAGACCGTTCCGGTGAAGACCTCTCCCGGGGCCGCATCGACCCGCAGCGCCACGGGCAGGCCGGTCGAGATCCTGGGCCGGTGCCTCTCGGGAACCCGGAACGTGATCTCCAGGGGGTCCAAGTCCACCACCGTGACCACGGGGCCACCCACCGCGAGGAAGTCTCCCACGTTCACGTTGCGCACGTCGGCCACGCCGGAGAAAGGGGCCCGGATGGTGGCGTCGGCCAGGCGCACCCGCTGCTGGACCAGGCTCGCCTCGGTCCGGGCGATCTGGGCCTCGATCTCTCCGATGTCGGTGCGAATGCTGTCGGCGCTCTGCTTCGCCACCAGATCCCGCTGCCGGGCGAGCTCCAGCTCGGTGCGGGCGATGTCGGATCTGAGCTCGTCCACCTCGGTCTGGATGCGGTCGAACGCCTGGCGGGCGATGAGGTCCCGCTCCACCAGGGGCCGGTTGCGCTCCAGGTCGCGCTCCCGGTTGGCCAGGCGGACCCGAAGCTGGCGCACCTGCTCGTCGAGCTTCTGGATCTCGGCCTCCACCAGGGCGGGGTTTCGCTCCAGGTCCCGCCGGCGGTTGGCTAGCCGCACCTCGAGCTGCCGGAGGCTGGCCTCGAGCATGGCGGTCTCGGCCTGGAGCTTGCGGTCGTCCAGGCGCACCAGCACCGCCCCCTCCCGGACCGGCTGTCCCTCGGCGAAGGGTACCTCGACGATCGTGCCACTGGCCTCGGACCGCAGGGTGACGGAGCGGCTGGCCTCCAGGGTACCCACCTGCTCGAGGCGTACCTCGACGCGACGGGCCACGGCCTCCGCCACGGTGACGGGGACCGCCCGGTGCCCGGCGGGCGTTGCCCCTGGCGGCGGGGCGGCCTCCTGGCCGCACGCCGCCACGGCCAGCCCGGCCAGGAGGGTCAGTGCCGTGCCTCGTCTTCTACGGATGTTCACGCTCGCTCTCCTTCTCCTGCAGCTCGGCTACGATCCCGTGGCGCTCCAAATTCTTGCCCATGGCCCGGTACAGGCTCGCCAACCCCTTCTGGGAGTCGGAGAGGGCGGCCTCCTTGCGGATGTGGGCCTCGGTGAGGTCGTCCTGGAACGTCAGGACGCGGAAGGTATCGGAGAGCCCCTCCTTCAGACGCTCCATCTCCTGGCTCAAGGTCGCGGCCGCCAAACGGTGGAACCGCTCTGCCACCCGATACCGCTCCAACCCCCGGCGCACGTCCACGAGGGCGCGTTCCACCTCCGCCTCAGCGGTCCCCTCGAGGCGCTTGAGCCCGTACACCGCCTGCCGCTTCTCCCAGGCGCTCTGGCGCAGGCGGGCTTGGGCGGAGCGGTTGCCCAAGGGGTAGGCGAGGCGCACGCCCGCGAGCCACTGGTACCCGTCCCCGTCGGGCAGGCGAGACCAGGAGTCGAGGTATCGCCCGTCGTAATCGGAGGAGAACCCCTCGCGCTCGTCTCCGGAAAGCCCGTTGAGACCCAGGGTCGCCACGAGGTCGAGCCGCGGCAGCGTCTGATTGCGGGAGAACGCGACGCGGAGATCCCGGTTCTCCACCTCCAGCAGCCGCTCCCGCAGGTCGGGGCGCTCCGCGAGCGCCACCGCCAGAGCCTCCTCCAGCTCCGGGTAGTCCTCGGGAGCGGGGGGCAGGGGCTCGGTTACGAAGGGAGCCCCGTAGCCGGGGTCGCCCCGGCGGATCTCCAGTAGGTCCCACAGGCGGGTCGTAACGCGGTCGGCGAGCTGGCGGGCCACAACCACCTGCTCGTCTCGGGCCGCCACGGCGGTCTCCGCCTGCTGCACCTCGGTGATGGGCACGACGCCTGCCTCGAACTTCTCGCGGTTGCCGGCCAGGAGCTCCTCCGCGCGCCCCCGCGCCTCGACCCGGTAGGCGAGGAGCTGGTGGGCCGTGGCCAGGTCGTAGTAGGCGAGCTCGATCTCCTCTCCGATGCGAAGCGCCCGGTCGAGGTGGAGATAGCGGGCCTGCAGCACGGCGTTGCGGCCCTCCCGGAGGGCCGACGTGTTGACCTCCCGGCCCCGATCCCTGAGCAGGGGCTGGGTCAGGTCGAGAACCAGGAACGTCCGGTACGCCGGAACCAACGCGGTGCCGGGGTCGTCGGTGGTCCGACGGAAGGTCTCGGCGGCCAGACGCGACTCGAGCCCGGTGGTGAAACGCTTCCGCACACCCACGTCGGCCCCGGTGGTGCGCACCAGATTCGGGTCTCGGCCGCCGCCGGCGGCGCTGGGGACCTTGTCTGCGCGCGCGTCGGCCCCGGCCTCCATCACCGGATCGAATTCGGCCTCCCGAGCTACGACCTCCTGCTCGCTCACCGGGATGGCGATCTCCTGGAGGCGCAGGTCCAGGTTGCGCTGGATGCCCAGGGCGAGGGCCTCCCGCAACCTCAAAGGGGGGCGTTCGGCCCCGGGATCGGCAGCGGCGGCACCGACGAGCACAGCCGTGAGGGGGGCTGCGAGAAGGGCCGTCCAGGGGAGTAGAGATCTCCAGCGGTGTTCCGCCGTGGTCATCGTCCGCTTCCTTTCGACGTAGGGCTCGAGAGGCCGGCATCTGCCGCCCCTGCCCGGCGGGGGGGCCGTGGATTCAAAAAGTCTGCGGCTCACCCTGACGAGGACAGACTGCGGCGGCAGAACGCCACGGCGGTCTCTTCCAGGTCTAGGGGCACGTCCATCCAGCCCCTGGCCTTCAGGTTGACGATCCCTCCCAGAATGCTCCCGAGTAGAAAGACGGTTCCCTCCAGGGGCACTTGCTGGATGGAGCCGTCGGCCATCCCCTGCACCAGGATGCTGCGACGGATCTCGTGGATGGCCGCTATGCCCCGGCGGAGCCCTTCGGCGGAGCGCCCGGCGCCCACTGCGGTTCCGAAGATGCGGGAAGACTCCTGGACCAGGACCACGATGCCCCGGTCGTAGTCCCGCATGAATGCGAAATGATACCGGACCGCCCGCTCGAGAATCTCCCACCCGGATCCCCCGGCCGGGGACAGCCGCTCGAGGCCCTCCACGTAGCTCCCGGTCAGGGTCTCTGCGAGCTCCAGGAGCAGGTTCTCCTTGGTGCGGAAATGGTGAAAGACCGTGCCGTGGGCCACACCGGCGCGTTCGGCGATTGCCGATGTGGAGGTGCCGTCGTACCCGCGCTCGGCGAAGAGCTCTTCCGCCGCGTGCAGGATGGCCGTTCTGCGGTTCATGCAACCTCTGGGGAGCAGACTGAGTGGTCAGTCAATATTCGGCGTACAACGGCAGGGGAGTCAAGGGGAAAGGCCCGGCCGTCTTTGGGGTTCTTCCGGTAAACGACCGGATGGGCCCGCCCCCTCCGGCGGACGATGCCGGGCTGCACGGTGGGAGCGCTCCCGCGCCGCATTCGGAATCCTCGCGGCATCGCGGCTCCCGAAGGGGCTGCTCCCGTCGAGGGGCCGTCCGCCTGCGTGACCCGGCCCACCCGGTCGTCCCTGGACACGAGTACCCGATCACTTCCCGGATGAACCGTTTTGGGGCGAGGAAACCCGTCATTCCCCGGAGCGGCCAAAAAAGGAGCTCCGGGCCAGGAGGATAGCCCGAAGCCCAAGTGCCTACGGGTTGGGTTTACGCCCGCTAGGCAGCTTCTATCAGCCATACAATAATCACTCGGGGAGGTCTGCGCTCCCGGGGATGGTCCGGGAAGGCCGGGGGGGGGGGGCGCCGCCCGAGAGACCCTAGCGCTAGCGGGCGGCGAGAAGGCGGTCCAGCTTGGAGCGAAGGACGGTCCAGGCCAGACGGGAGGGGGTCAGGGTGCCCCGTGCCCGCCCGAGGCGCAGAGCGGCCTCTGTCACGGTACGGGGCACCGGGGGCTGCTCGCCCTCGGGCTTGCGGCTCAGTCGCAAAGCCCCCGCGGGGCACGTGGAGACGCACAGACCGCAGCCGATGCAGCGCTCGGGGTCGAACCGGGCCACGTCGTGGGCCACGGAGAGGGCACCCATCGGACAGCGTCCCTCGCACACCGCGCAGCCGGAGCATGCGGCCGGGTCGAAGACGGCTACGAAGGGGGCAGAGACCAGAGCAGCGGGCCGGGGGTGCCGGGCGATGTTCTTGAGGATCTGGCAGCAGCACCCGCAGCAGCAGCAGATGTTTACGGGATGCCTGGCATTGCTCGGCTGGAGGACGAGGCCCGTCTCGTCGGCCCGGCGAAGGATCCAGACGGCCTCGTCGATCCCGATCCGCCGGCCGAGCCCGTTACGCTCGTAGTAGTCGGCCGCGGCGCCGAAGACCAGGCAGGCCTCCTCGGGCCGGTCGCAGCCCTTTCCAGCGATCTTGTGCTCCCGGCGGCAGATGCAAGGGGCTACCAGGATCGTCCGCTGGGAGCGAACGAGCACCTCCGCCTCCTCGTGGGCCAGGATCGCGTTCTCCGGAACGACGCTCCGGCCTACGGGTACGGTGCGCAGCTGCGGCGCCTTTTTCCATGTGTCCGGATCGAAGAGGTGCGGGATGTACTCGTTGACGTCCTTCACGAGCTCGGGGTCCAGGTCGTTGACGTGGTACTCCCAGATGCCGATGACGAACTGGGCGGCCATGTAACGGGGTGGGGCCTTGCGGGGGCGCAGGGAGAAGGCCAGCCCCCGGCCGGCCAAAGCGTCAAGGCGGCTCTGGGCTTCCTCGAGGGAAAGACCGGCGCGCCGGGCGACCACGCGAGCCTCCTCGGGGATGACCGTGAGGGCTACGGCGAGCCGGGCCTCGTCCTCCGTGAACAGCCGGCGGAGAATGCGCAGCTCCACGCCGCTTTCCGTAGGCGGGAAGCCGCCGGGCAGGCGGTCGAGGTGCCTGGCAAGGCGAGGGTACGGGTCAGAAGCCACGGGAGCCTCTCCACGGGTAGACGTCGCTTTCGGCCGCGCCCCAATCTACCCGGTTCGGAGGCCGGGGCCAAGGGGGGGTCGCCGACCTGGATCCACCGGCTGGTTCGCAGGCGGGGTCCGGGAGCCCCTGCGTTTCGCCCCGCAATCCGCGGCAATTCGAAGAAGTGTCCCAGCAGTCCCCTATGCGCCGGGCTGCACCCGCTTGCGCCGGACTCGTCGGGTCGGTGGATGCGGCACGGGGCTGCTCTCCTGGGCTCCCGGATTCCGCCCCACAAAGTGGTGGTGGACTCTGGCCGATCCGCAGATGGCGCAGTGGTGCGCAAGCGCTTCCCGGCCCCCGAAATCGGGGCCGGGCGCCTCTCGGGAGGGCGTCGGGAGCGTTGACACGCGGGCGCGGAGGGCGTACTTTGCGCCGGCAGGCCCTATGTGTCGGTGCGCCGCTGGAGCAGGGAACGTCGAGGAGGGACCCGGCAATCGGCGGGTCCCTTTCGTCATGGGGGCAGCACCCCCACAGAAGGGACCGTCTCGGGACCTGCACGAGGGGCTTACGCGGACGGCGTTCGATCTCCGGGCCGGGGGAGAGCGCCTCCGGTCGATCGTGGAACGTGCCGGGCTTCCCGGGAGGGCCGGCGCCCCTGCCTGCGTCGAGCACCGTAACAAGAGGAGGAACGATGTCGGTTCGGCTTTTCGTGGGAAACCTCTCCTTCGACGTGACGGAGGCGGAGCTCAAGGAGCTCTTCTCCGCGTCCGGTTCCCCTTCGTACGTCCGGATCCCGACCGATCGGGAGACGGGCAAGCCGAGGGGGTTCGCATTCGTCGAGTTCGGCGATCGTGCCCAGGCTGAGGATGCCATCCGCCGCTTCCACCAACAGCTGTTCAAGGGGCGCCCCCTCGCGGTCAACGAGGCCCGTGCGCGGGAGGAAGGCGCCGCGCCGCGGCCGCCCCCTCGCCCCGGGCCGAGGTCCGGCCCGGGGCAACCGACCGAGGATTTGGCGGGCGGGGAGGCGTCTGCCTCCCCGGGTCAGCCGCGGGGAACCTTCGGACCGGACGCGCGGCCGCGCAACCGCCGCAAGCGGGAGGGGCAGGGCCTCAAGGACGAGCGGGCCCCCAAAGGACCGCTCCGGGAGCGCAACACGGGCCAACTGTTCTTCGCCGGGGACGAGAACGAGGAGACCGACGACGCGGCGATCGACGATTTTGCCCTGTGGAGGAAGGAGGCGTCCCAGGAGTCGGAAGAGGACTGAGGCGCCCGCAGAAGGCTCGCCCCGGGGAACTTCGTCAGGAGGTCCCGAGCCCCTTCTTGATCATCCGGCCCAGGTCGCAGCCGGCAAAGAGGTGGAGGTGGAAGTGCATCACCTCCTGGTGTGCGTCGGGTCCGACGTTGGAGAGGACGCGGTAGCCGCCCTCCCGGGCACCGAGGCTCTCCGCCACCCGTTGCACCGCGCGGTAGAACCCGGCGACCGCTTCCGGGGGCGCGGAGGCGGAGAAGTCGTCGAAGGACACATACTCCCCCTTGGGGATGACGAGGACGTGAACCGGCGCCTGGGGCGCGATGTCGTGGAATGCGAAGGCATAGGGGTCCTCGTAGACCTTCTCGCAGGGGATCTCTCCCCGCAGGATCCTGGCGAAGACGTTGTTCGGGTCGTAGGTCACCGGTGCCTCGCTTCCTCTTGCTCGCCTCGGCACACCCGGGGGACTGGGGATGGTCCTCCCCCGCGGCAAATGGCTGGAGGTTCGGGATGGCGGCAGTAGAGGGCCCCGTCGTCGGGGGGCGGATCGTCTCCCACTGCGGCAAGTGCCGGGCGTCGACCCGGCACATCGTGATCTCCGTCGTGGCGGGCCGGGCGGTAAAGGTCCAGTGCGCCGCCTGCGAGGGGGTTCACAGGCACCGCGAGAGCCGAGCGGGCTCTGTCCCCGGCCCGACCCCCGGCGCCTCTTCGGGACGGGAGCCGGGTGGCTTAGGCGGCCCCCAAACCCCGGAGGCCGCCTGGCATGCCCAAATGAAGGGGTTGGATCCCCGCGCTGCCATTTCCTGGGGCGGTGGGGCGCGGCCGCAGGCCGGAGACCTGGTGGAGCACCCTTCCCTCGGTTTCGGCCTCGTCCTCAGGGTGATCCCGCCCCACAGGGTCGAGATCCAATTCCGGGACGGGGTGCGGCTGCTCCGCTGGGGGGGCTAGGGCTCGCCTCTCCCGGCGGAAAGCTCCCGGGGCGTCCCGGAACCCCTGGGCGGCGTCGCCCGACAGCCGCCCCGCCGCACCCGCTTACTCCGGGACCGGCATCTGCTCCTCGAGCTCCCTCTCCCGGTGCTCCAACTCCGCCACGCGCCTCTCCAGGAGCCTCAGTTGCCCTTCGAGCGCTTGGAGATCCCCTCGCGGGACCAGGTCCATCTTCCGAAAGACGTCCTGCACCATCTCGTGGATGCGCCCCTCCCACTCGGTCCGAGAGGATTCGGCCTTGGCCATCATGTCCTTGATGAGGGACTCGCCCTCGTCCCGGCTCACCCGCCCCTGTTCCACCAACTCCTCCACGAGCTTGCGGGCGCGTTCCTCCGTGAGGGTGATAGCCCCGATTCCTGCCAGAGCGGCCTTTCGGAAGAAGTCGAGCATGGCATCCTCCTCTCGAGTGGTGCGTCCTTTTTCTCGGGGACCGCTGGGAAGCGGCTCCCCGGTCGGCCCGCGACCGCGGGCCATGGTCCCCAGACTAACCCAGCCCTCGGCGCCGTCAACCCACGCGGGTCCGTCAGAGGCGGGCTTCCACGGCCTGTCCGAACGCCGCGAGCGCCGCGTCGAGCCGAGACGGGTCAGTCCCGCCCGCCTGGGCCAAGTCGGCCCTGCCGCCTCCCCGGCCTCCGACGGCCTCCGCCAGGGGGCGGATCAGCTCTCCCGCCGAGAGGGTCCCGGTCAGGTCCTTGGTAACGGCTACCAACAGGAGGGCCCTGCCTTCGGCCTCGGCTCCCAGGGCCAGAACTCCGGACCCCAGGCGGTCTCGGAGGCCATCGGCGAACTCACGCAAAGCCTTCGGATCCTGAGCGGGAACCCGGGTGGCGAGAACCTGGACGCCTTTGATGTTCCTGGCGGAGGCGAGAATGTCCTTGGCGGCGCCCCCCGCCATCTGGGCGCGCAGGGTGGAGACCTCACGCTCCAGTTCCCGAACGCGGTCCAGGAGCCGCCGGACCCGCTCGGTCGCATCCTCGGGCGTGCCCTTGGTGAGGGCCGCCACCTCCGCGAGCCGGTCTTCGAGGTCATCGACGTAGGCCGCCGCCCTCTCCCCGGTGGCGGCCTCGATGCGCCGCACCCCGGCGGCGACCCCGGTCTCGGAGAGGATCTTGAACAGCCCGATGTCTCCCGTGCGCCCGGCGTGGGTTCCCCCGCACAGCTCGGCGGACACTCCCCCCATCCGGACGACCCGCACCCGGTCCCCGTACTTCTCCCCGAACAAGGCCGTGACGCCGGCGGACACCGCGGCGTCGAAGGCCTCCTCGGTGGCTGTCACCGGGTGGTTCTCCACCACCCACCGGTTGACTCGTCTTTCCACGTCGCGGACCTCCTCCCGGCTCAGGGGCGCGAAGTGGGTGAAGTCGAAACGAAGCCTGTCCGGGCCGACCAAGGACCCCGCCTGCTTCACGTGGTCCCCCAGCACCTCCCTCAGGGCCGCCTGGAGGAGATGGGTGGCCGAGTGGTTCTGGGCCGTGAGGAACCGCTCTCCCGACTCCACCCTCGCGAGGGCTTCGTCCCCCGTGCGGATCGTCCCGCGGCTGACCGTGCCCCGGGCGAGGATCAGGTGGGGGAAAGGCTTGACCGACGTCTCCACCTCGACGCGAAACCCCTCCCCGGCCACGCTGCCCCGATCCCCCACCTGCCCCCCGCTCTCCCCATAGAAGGGGGTCTCGGCCAAAACCACCTCGACGGTCTGCCCCTCCCGGGCCTCCGGGACTCGGCGCCCCCCCGCCAGGAGGGCCAGCACCGGACTGCGGGTCTCCAGGGTTTCGTACCCGGCGAAGACCGAGGAAACGCCCGCCTCCCGCAGCTCGCGGTACCCGGCGGCCAAGCCCTCGTCGCCCGAACCCTTCCATGCCCTGCGGGCCTTCTCCCGCTGGGCGTCCATCTCGGCCTCGAAGCCCGACTCGTCCAGGCGGATCCCCCGGTCCCGGACGATGTCCTCGGTCAGGTCCACCGGGAAACCGAAGGTGTCGTACAGGCGGAACACCACCGAGCCTGGAAGCGTTCGCTCCCCGGAGGCCGGAAGCTCCGCCACCGCGTCCTCCAGCAATTGGAGGCCCCGCTCCAGGGTGCGGGAAAACCGCTCCTCCTCGTGCAGGATCACATTCGCCACGTAGGA
This sequence comes from Deferrisomatales bacterium, assembly GCA_033551855.1. Taxonomy (GTDB): domain Bacteria; phylum Desulfobacterota; class Deferrisomatia; order Deferrisomatales; family JACRMM01; genus JBFLZB01. Next base: position 19,334 of record JAWSUI010000009.1, on the reverse strand, counting down.
TCGTTTGTCGGAGAGCTCCGGGTAGATGCCCTCCATCCGGTCCACCACCATCCCCGAAACCTTGTGGAAGAAGGGCTCTCGGAACCCCAGCAGCCAGCCGTGGCGCATGGCCCGGCGCATGATGCGGCGAAGAACGTAGCCTCTCCCCTCGTTGGAGGGGAGCACGCCGTCGGCGATCAGGAACACCGCTGCGCGGATGTGATCCGCCACCACCCGAAGGCTCACGTCCGTTTCCGGGTGCTCCCCGTAGCGCACCCCCCCGAGCGCCGCCGTGAGTTCGATGAGGGGACGGAACAGATCGGCGTCGAAATTGGAGTGAACCCCCTGGAGAACCGCGGCGATGCGCTCGAGGCCGGCCCCCGTGTCGATGCTGGGCTTGGGCAGGGGGGTCATCGTTCTGTCCGGCGCGCGCTCGAACTGCATGAAGACGAGGTTCCAGAGCTCGAGGAACCGGTCGCAATCGCACGCCGGGCTGCAGCTCTCCGGGTCGGGGCACGGATAGCGGCCGGGGCCGTGGTCGAAGTGGATCTCGCTGCAGGGCCCACAGGGGCCCGTGTCGCCCATCGCCCAGAAGTTGTCCTTCTCGCCGCAGCGCACGATCCGCTCGGCCGGGACCGGGGTCTCGGCCTGCCAAAGGGCCTCGGCCTCGTCGTCCTTCTCGTACACCGTGACCCAGAGACGGTCTGCCGGTAGCCCCAGCTCGGCCGTGAGGAACTCCCAGGCGAAGCGGATGGCGTCGCGCTTGAAGTAATCGCCGAAGGAGAAATTGCCCAGCATCTCGAAGAACGTGTGGTGCCGGGCGGTGCGGCCCACGTTCTCCAGGTCGTTGTGCTTGCCGGAGACCCGCAGGCACTTCTGGCAGGTCGCGGCTCGCGCATGGGGGCGCTTCTCCTGGCCCGTGAAGATATCCTTGAACTGCACCATCCCCGCATTGGTGAAGAGCAGGGTGGGGTCGTTGTGGGGGATGAGAGGCGAGCTCGGCAGGACGAGGTGGCCCTGCCGAGCAAAGTACTCGAGGAAGCGCCTCCGGATCTCGTCGCCCTTCATCAAGGCTCCTTTTCAGCGGCCGGGCCGCGACGGCGAAACATTCAGAAGCGTTCGATTCCCGGTCCGGCGCCCCGGGTCGGGGCTTCGCCTCCGGCGTAGCGCGCGTCGCTCGTCGAGCTGATTCCCGACAGCTTGAGGGCGAAGTCGTCCGGGTTGGAGGACTGGCGCAGCGCCTCCTTGTGCGTGATGAGGTTCGTGCTCAGGAGCCCCAGCAGGGACTGGTCGAAGGACTGCATGCCGTAGGTGGTGTACCCCTCGGCGATGGCCGTGCGTATTTCCTTGGTCTTCTCCGGAATCTCGATGCATTCCCGAATCCTCGCCGTGGCCACCATGACCTCCACGGCGGGCACGCGCCCCTTGCCGTCCGCCCGGGGCACGAGCCGCTGGGAGACGATTCCCTTGATGATGCTCGCCAACTGCAGGCGCACCTGTTTCTGCTGGTAGGGGGGGAAGACCGAGATGATCCGGTTGATGGTCTCGGCCGCGTCCACGGTGTGGAGGGTGGAGAGCACCAGGTGGCCGGTTTCCGCGGCCACGAGGGCCGTCTCGATGGTTTCGAAGTCGCGCATCTCCCCTACGAGGATGACGTCGGGGTCCTGGCGCAGGGCGCTCTTGAGGGCGCCTGCGAAGCTCAGGGTGTCGAAGCCGACCTCCCTCTGATTGATGATCGACTTCTTGTCGCGGTGGAGAAACTCGATCGGGTCCTCGATGGTGATGACGTGACTGGTCTTGCGCTGGTTGATGACGTCGATCATCGCCGCCAGGCTGGTGGACTTTCCCGAGCCGGTCGTGCCGGTGACCAGCACCAGCCCCCGGGGCTCCATGGCGATCTCTTCCACCACCTTCGGCAAGTTCAGCTCCGGGATGGTCTTGATCTCGGTGGGGATCACCCGGAAGACCATACCCACGGTGCCCCGTTGCTGGAACACGCTGGCACGGAAGCGACCCAGGCCCGGGATGCCATAGCCCATGTCCACCTCGTGATTGCGGCCGAAGGCGTCCTGTTGGGCGGGGCTCATCATGGCCAAGGCGGTGGCGGTAAGCCACTCGGGGGTCAGGCGCCCCGCCTCCTTGTACGGGTAGAGCTGACTGTCGCGCCGAAAAATCGGAGGCAGCCCCACCTTGCAGTGAATGTCGGACACTTTCGCCTTCGAGGCCACCTGCAGGATGTCATTGAGCTCCATGGCTGCCCTCCCTGGCTCTCAGCTCACGCCTTCCCGGGGCGCGGCCTCCGGCCGCACGAGGCCGCTCGCTTCTCTCACCTTCCCCTCGAGCTCGGCCAGCACGTCGGCGTTCTCCTTGAGAAAGGCCCGGGCGTTCTCCCGTCCCTGGCCGATACGGGTCTCCCCGTACACGTACCAGGACCCCCGCTTGTCCACGAAGCCGCGCTCCACGGCCAGATCCAGCACGTCCCCCACGGCACTGATCCCCTCGTTGTACAGGATGTCGAACTCGGCTTTGCGGAAGGGCGGCGCGACCTTGTTCTTCACGACCGTGACCCGGGTGCGGTTGCCCACGGACTGGTCCCCGTCCTTCAAGGCCCCCACCCGGCGGACGTCGAGGCGCAGCGAAGAGTAGAACTTCAGGGCGTTGCCCCCTGTCGTGGTCTCGGGATTCCCGAACATTACACCGATCTTCATGCGGATCTGGTTGATGAAGATCACCAGGGTTCGGGACTTGGAGATGGTCGCGGTGAGCTTCCGAAGGGCCTGGCTCATCAGACGGGCCTGGAGGCCCACGTGACTGTCGCCCATCTCCCCCTCGATCTCGGCCCGGGGAACGAGGGCTGCCACCGAGTCCACCACCACGATGTCCACGGCTCCGCTGCGCACCAGGACCTCGGTGATCTCCAAGGCTTGCTCCCCGGTGTCGGGTTGGGATACCAGCAGGTCCTCGGCGCTCACCCCCAGCCTCCTGGCGTAGGAGACGTCCAGGGCGTGCTCTGCATCGACGAAAGCCGCGATCCCGCCCGCGCGTTGGGCTTGGGCCACGGCGTGCAGCGCCAGGGTGGTCTTGCCCGAAGACTCGGGCCCGAAGATCTCCATCACGCGTCCTCTGGGGTAGCCGCCGATCCCCAGCGCGACGTCCAGGGAGAGGGAGCCCGACGGGATCACCTCGATGCCCTTGACCGGTCCGCCCACTCCCAGGCGCATGATCGCGCCCTTGCCGAACTGCTTCTCGATCTGGCCGATGGCCAGTTGCACCGCCTGATCGCGATCCCCTGCCATGGGTATCCTCCCGGTCGTGGGCCCCTCGGCGACCCGCCTGCGTCTCCGGGGCCGTGCCAGAGCTCGTGAGGCGCCTTCCCGGTTCCGGACAAGTCCGGCCCGTCCCGGCGCGATGGTCCCTTGGGGCCCCCAAGGGGTCCCCCTTCCGTCCCCTCGGCGGAGGCGGTCTCCCCCCGTCGGCTCTGTGGCCGTGGGAGGGCCCCGCTCGTGGGCTCAGAGGGGGATGGAGAGTCGGGGCACGTACTGCGGCCCCCCGGAGCGCAAACGGCTCTCGTAGAGCACGAGAGCTCTCACCTCGAAGCTCGGCCCCCGGTGCCCGGCTTCGGCCTCGAGGGCATCCCGGGCCCCAGAGATCCCCCCGGGACCTCGCGCGCGCCCGAGGGTGACGTGGGCCCGGAAGGGCCGTCCTTCCCGGGGGATCCCCAGGGGTTCCAGCCTGGCTTCCACCGAGAACGCCGCGCGGGCCAAGGCCCCCGCATCCCCAGAGAGCCCGGCCCAGATGACCCGGGCTCTCTGGGGCGAGGGGAAGGCGCCCACCCCCGAGGCCGCGAGCTGCAAGGCCCCCCCCACCCCGAGGGGCCGCCCCAGCACTTCCAGGGCCTTCTCGAAGGTCGCGGCCTCGACCTCTCCGAGAAACTTCACCGTGAGGTGCAGCGCCCCGGTCGCCACCCAGCGGCACGCGAGGCCGGCAGCCCCCAGGCGACGCTGCAGGCGCACCAAGTCCTCTCGCGCCTCCGGCGAGGGGTCTGCCGCGACAAAACACCGCACGAGCGAGCTCATCAGGGCTCCTCGGCGGCCTCGGCCAGGCGCTCGAGCACTGCTTCCGCGGCCCCCGCCTTGACCTCCTGGCGGCTGCCGGACAGCAAGAGACGTTCCGTCCTCGCGCGGTGCGGTCGCCCCCACGCCACCCAGACGGTGCCCACCGGCTTGGCGGCGGTGCCGCCGCCGGGTCCGGCGATGCCCGTGACGGCAGCCGCCAAGCGCGCCGGCGTCCGCGCAAAGAGCCCGGCCAGCATGGCCTGCGCGCAGGCCTCCGACACCGCCCCGTGGGTGGCCAGGAGTCCCTCGGGGATTCCCAGGAGCTCCACCTTGGCACGGTTGGAGTACACGACCACGCAGCGGTCGAAGTACTCGGAGGCCCCTGCTAGGTTGGTGACCCGGTGAGAAATCAGGCCCCCCGTGCAGGATTCAGCCAGAGACAAGGGCCCTCCCCCGCGACCCAGGGCTTCGGCCAGGCGCTGCTCCGGGGAGGAGCTCACGGGGGCCTCGGACACGGACCGCGAAAGGGGACGGGACGGCCGCCCTGCGGGGCGGCATCCGCGGACCGACCTACGAACCGGGGGCGGCGAACCACAGGATCACTCCGAGCACGAGGCGAGTCCACAGGCCGGCGGCCACGTCGTCCAAGAGGATCCCCCAGCCGCCCTTCATGTTGCGGTCCAACCAGCCCGCCGGGGGGGGCTTCACTATATCAAACAGGCGGAACAAAACAAACCCGGCGGCCAGATGGAGCGGCCGGGGCGGGAGCAGCACCACTGCCACCCAGAAACCGACCATCTCGTCGAGCACGATCCATCCCGGGTCTCCTCTCCCGTCCAGCTTGGCCGCCCTGTCGCAGACCGCCGCCGCAGCCGGCAGGGAGACGACGAGAAGGAGCAGCTCGACTGCCGGCGGCAGGTGTGCCAGGGCCCAGACGAGGGGAACCGCAGCCAGGGTGCCCGCCGTTCCCGGTGCCACCGGTACGCGCCCCGCCCCGAGGCCCGAAGCGAGGAGGCGGCAGGTCGAGGGGCTCAATCGTTCTCCCGCGGGTTCTCCCAGGAGCGGAGGAACGCCTCGACGCACTGGGGGTCGAGCTGGGCTCCCGCGCATCGGCGCAGCTCCGCCAGGGCCACTTCGTGGGACAGACCCGGCCGATAGGCGCGGTCGGAGGTCATGGCGTCATAGGTGTCGGCGACGAGCATCAATCGGGAACCGAGGGGGATCTCCTCCCCTGCCAGTCCGTCGGGATAGCCCTTGCCGTCCCAGTGCTCGTGATGGTGATAGACGATCGGTGCCACGTCCTGGAGGAACTTGATCGGCTTCAGGATGCGCTGCCCGACCCGGGGGTGCATCTTGATGGCTTCGTACTCCTCGGCGGTCAGACGGTCGGGCTTGTTGAGGATCGAGCTGGATATCCCGATCTTCCCGATGTCGTGAAGAATCCCCGCCTGGCGAAGCGTGGCGCAGAAGGCGCCGTCCAAGCCCATCTCGCCCGCCGTGGCCTGGCAAAGGCGCGTGACGTTGGCCGAGTGGCCGTGGGTGTAGGCGTCCTTTGCCTCCAGGGCCAGGGCCAGGCTCTGGATCGTGTCGGCGAACGTGTTCTGGAGGTCGGCGAACAGCAGGGCATTCTCCAGACTGGTGGCAGCACGGTCGCCGAGCACCATGAGGGCCTTCTCCTCCCGAGGGAGGAAGCCCTTCCGCACCTTGTGGGTGTACGCGTTGAGGACGCCCAGCATCTGGCCCCCCCGGCGAAGCGGTACCGCGAGGAGGGTGCGCACCCGATCCGAGTGTCGGGGCACGAGGAGCGGGGCAAGCCTCTCGCCCCGGACCTGGAGGTGGGCCGCGTCCTGCATGAGCCCCTCGAGCCCCGGAACGTCCGCCAACACGGGGTCCGAGGCGCCGTCCGGACGCAGGGAAAGCCTCCGGCTGTACTCGGCGGAACCCGGAGGCCGAAAGAGGAGCTCGACACCGTCGGCATCCACTTCCTTCAGGGCTGCCTCCACGACGATCCCCAGAACGTCGTCCAGGGAGAGGCTGGACGCGACGGCCTCGCTCAGGCGCAGCAGGGCGATCTGCTCGCGGAGCTGGAGGTTCTCCGCTTCCAGGCGGACCTTTTCCAGCGCCCGCTCCACGAGCTGCAGGAGCTCATCGACCTTGAAGGGCTTGACGATGTAGTCGTACGCACCGATCTTGAGGGCCTCGATGGCTGTCTCCACGGTGGCGAAGCCGGTCATCACGATGACAGCCGAGGGGGAACGGGCCTCCTTCACCCTCCGCAGGAGCTCCAAGCCCCCCATGCGGGGCATCTTCAGGTCCGTGAGGATCGCGTCGTAAGGTTCGGCGCGGGCCCTCTCCCACGCGTCGGCGCCGTTGTCGGTGGTGGTCACCTCGTAGCCCTGCGCCGTCAGGATGTGGCCGAGTACAGCCGTGATGTCGGCCTCGTCGTCGGCCACCAGGATGCGGTGCGGAGGATCGGTCTGTGCCGAGGCTTCCATGGAGGGACCCCCAAAGGGAGAGGGCGGCGACGCGAAGCCGGATCGCCGAGCGGGGCGTGCGCAGCGGCGACGCGCTGAAGCCGTTGACGCCGGCCTCTCACGGGCTATAGTGACAGACTCCTTCTCGAGGGGCCATCATCATACGGCATCATCGGATTGTGGTTCCACAAACATGAGGCTCTTCCGGGATGCGGCCGGGGGCGGCGCCCCCGGCCGCGCCGCCGCCGCCGTGCGAAGCGGGGGGCGGCCTTCGGAGGGCCTCCCGGAACGGGCCGGGGCCTTGGGCCGCCGGTGTGGCGTGGACCGCGGGGGCCGGCCGTGAGCGCAAGCGCGGGGAGAAGAGGTGTCCGAGAGGCACTGACGGAGGCGCCGAGCCCGAAGTGGGCGGAACCGGTGCTGGCGCGCCTGCTCGGGGAGGCAGGGCTTCCCGAGGGGCTCGGCCCTGTCGGCGTGGCCCGCCTGGGGCGGGTGGCGGGTTCCTCCCGGATTGCGGGGGCATGGTTGTGCCGGGAGCCCGGACTGGTTTGCGTGCTGGCGGAGCCCGGGATCTCGCGGGAACGGACCCGGGAAGAGTACGCCTCCGAGCTTGCCGCTCGCCCTGGACCACCGGAAGAGCCGGAAGACTTCCTCCGCCGCCTGCGCAGCGTGGGGCGCAGGGAGCTCCTGCGCATCGTCTCCCGCGAGGCCCTGGCCCTGGCGCCGGTGGAGGTGACGGCCCGGGAGGTGAGCGCCCTGGCAGAGGCGGCGGTGGAGGCGGCCCTGTCTTGGGCATGGGGGCACCTGGTCGCCCGGCACGGCGAGCCCCTGGGGGAAGACGGCGAGCCGAACCGGGCCTGCGTCCTGGGCATGGGCAAGCTCGGCGGCAGCGAGCTGAACCTCTCTTCCGACGTGGATCTGCTGGTGCTGTACCGGACCGGGCGGGGCCGCACCTCGGGAGGGCCCCGGGGATCGACGAGCCCGGGCGACTTCTTCCCTCGGCTGGTGAGCCTGGCCGCCGATGCCCTGGGACGTGTGACGGAGGACGGCCTGGTCTTTCGCGTCGATCTCGACCTCAGGCCGGAAGGCCGAAACGGCGAGCTGGCCCAGCCCCTCGAGAACGCCGTGTTCTACTACCAGTCCTGGGGTCAGACGTGGGAGCGGGCAGCGCTGATGCGGGCCCGCCCGATTGCGGGCGACCGGGGGCTGGGAGAGTGCTTCCTCGCACAGGTGGAGCCCTTCGTGTACAGGCGCAGCCTGGACTACACGACGGTGGAGGACATCGTCGACATGAAGCGCCGGATCGAGGGACACTCGGCCCGGCGTTTGGGAGGGCCGGGGGACCTCAAGCTCGGAACGGGGGGCATCCGAGAGGTCGAGTTCTTCGTGCAGACCCTGCAGCTCATCCACGGTGGGCGCCTGCCCGAGGTCCGCGAGCGAAACACACTCGAGGCTTTGCGAAAGCTGGCCGCCGCGGGGGTCGTCGAGGCGGCCGCGGCACAAGACCTCTCACGGTGTTACCGGTTCCTTCGGACCCTGGAGCACGCCGTGCAGTCCCTTCACCTGCGCCGCACCCACCGGCTGCCGGCCGACCGCGAGGAGCTCGAGGTCGTGGCGCGCCGCATGGGGTACGGCGGACCATCCCCCACCGGGCCGTTTCTTGCGGCCCTGGACCGGGTCCGGTCCGAGGTTCACGGGTACTACGGACGGCTTGCCCAGGGGGCGTCCCGGGAGTGGGAGGAGGAGCGGGGGGTGGCAGAGGCCCGGGGGCTCCTCGCTCTCGCGCCGGAAGACCCAGCCGCCCACACGGCCTTGGCTCGCGCGGGCTTTCGAGACCCGGTCCGGGCCCTGGAGGGGTTCGCGCTGCTCAGACACGGCCCCCCCCGAGGCCGCCCCACCCCCCGAGCGCGCCGGGTCTTGACCCGGGTGGCGCCCTTCCTCCTGAACGCTGCCTGCCAGTGCCCCGACCCGGACCGGGCTCTCCTGCGCTTGGGGGAGTTTCTGTCGGGATCGGGGGCGCGCGAGGGATACCTTGCCCTTCTCGAGGAAAATCCGGCGACGGCGAAGCTCCTGCTCACCCTTTTCGGGACCAGCGATTTTCTCTCCCGGTACCTGGTGGGGCATCCGGAGCTGCTGGACGAGTTGGTCCTGGGCAGCCACGCGGTGCGTGAGAAGTCCGGCGGGCAGCTTGCCGCCGAGCTCTCCGAGGCGGTGGGCCGGACCCGCGACGACGAGGAGCGCCTGGACGCGCTGCGCAGGTTCCGCAACGCCGAATTCCTTCGCATCGCCCTGCAGGACTTCGCGGGCGGCCTCGAACCCGAGGAGACCGGAGCGCAGCTCACCCGCGTGGCGGAGGTCTGTCTGGAGCAGGCCTGTCGGGACGCCATGGCGCGGCTCGTTCGCAAGTACGGGCCGCCCGAGGGGGCGGCGGGGTCGGAGGCACGCTTCGCCGTCTTGGGTCTGGGGAAGCTCGGGGGCGGGGAGATCGACTACCACTCGGACCTCGACGTCCTCTTCGTCTATCAGCCGCCCGATGGCCCAGCCGAGTCTCCCCGGGCGGGTCTGTCCGCCTCGGACTTCTTTGCGCGCTTGGCCCAGAGGCTCATCGGCGCCTTGGCCACGCGCACCCGGGAAGGCATCGCGTTCCGGATGGATGCCAGGCTTCGCCCTTCTGGGCAGGCCGGGCCCCTCGTGACGTCGCTGGAAGCCTTCGAGGCGTATCATCGGGGCGGGGGGGGCCTCACCTGGGAAAGGCAGGCCCTGATCCGCCTGCGCCCCGTGGCGGGGGACCCGGGGCTGGGCCGCCAGGCCCGTGAGGTGGTGGACCGGGTGCTCTACGGGGCTCCCCCGGCCTCGGATCCGCGGCCTGAGATCCGGGGGATGCGGGATCGGCTCGAGGCGGAGGCTCGGCGCGGGAGCGACGGCCGGGTGGACCTGAAGGCCGGCAGCGGCGGGATTCTGGACGTGGAGTTTGCCGTGCAGGCGCTGCAGCTCCTTCACGGGTGGAGCTACCCGGATGTTCGCAGCCCCAACACCCTGGCTGCCCTGGGTGCCCTGCGGCGGCGGCGCCTGGTGCCCGACGGCGAGGGGCGGGCCCTGGCCGAGGGCTATCGCTTCCTGCGCCGAGTGGAGGCACGGCTGCGCATCCTCCAGGAGCGGCCTACCGACGTCCTGCCCGGGGAGCCCGAGCGCCTCCGAGAGCTCGCCCGTGGGCTGGGACGCCCCGAGGAAGACCCGACGGCGCTCCAGGGCGACGTGGACCGCCAGAGGCGGCGCGTGCGGACGGCCTACGAGGCCCTTCTCGGGGGAGTCGGCGGATGAAGAAGCGCGTCTTGATCGTGGACCAGGATCCAGGCACCGGGGTCGTCCTGGGGGAGCTGCTCGAGGGGCTCGGCGCAGAGCTGCACACCGCCTCCCAGGACGACGAGGGGTTCCATCGGTTCTTGGAAGTCGGCCCCGACCTGCTGTTCATCGAGGTGCTCCTCCCGAAGAAGGGTGGATTGGCTCTCCTGCGCCGGATCCGGGAGGCCCGAGGGGGCAAGGAGGTGCCCGCATTCGTCATGGGTGCGGTGCATCGGGACACCGACATCCGCACCGAGGCGGTGGGGGGGCTCGGCGCCCTCGACTTCCTGAAGAAACCGCTCACGGCGCACTCCCTGAGAGAGAGGTTGCGCGCGCTGCTTGCCGAGGACGCTCCCGCCTCGCTGCCGGGGGCGGTCACCCCCTTCTCTCCCACCGAGATCCTCACCCGGGGCAGCCTCGCGGCCGTGGATTTCCCCGTGTTGCTCCAGGACCTGGCGTTTCACAAGGCCACCGGGTGCCTCAACGTGCAGTGGGGACGGGCCAAGAAGGTCGTCTTCCTCCAGGACGGGGAGATCACGTTCGCCCTGTCCAACCAGATGCGTGAGACCCTGGGGCGCTACCTGCTCGACAGGGGGGCGGTCGGCGAAGCGGCGTACCGGGAAGGTATCGATGCGATGCTGCGGACCAAGCGGAAGCTGGGGGAGTTTTTGGTCGCCCGCGGGCTCATCGACCCCGAGAGCCTCGTCGAAGCCGTGCGGGACCATGTCGCCCGAAAGGTGCTCGACATCTTCACCTGGCAGGGAGGGGACTTTCGTCTCTCGCCCCACCAGGAGCCTCCGGCCCGGATTCCGGGGAGACCCTTGGAGGGCCACAGGCTGCTCTGGGACGGGGTTCGTTCGCACCTGCCTTTCGAGCGCGTGACCTCTACGCTGCGGCCCCAAGTGGCACTGCACCTCCTGCCCGCGGCGGAGCTCTTCGGGGTGGCGTCGGAGGTCCCCCTGGGGGGGGAGGACCTGCACCTCCTCCGGGTTCTCCGCCGGCTGCGGGGCAAGAAGCTGGGAGACGTGCTCGGCGAGCTCAAGGGCGAGGCGGAGGTGCGGTTCCTCTACTACCTCCTCCTGCGGGGCTACCTGACCCTCTCTCGCGGGGCCGGGGAACGCCCCGCCTGGAGGCTCGACCCCGCGGACATGGAGCGCGTGCGCCGGGCGCGGCACCGGCTAGAGGCCCTCCGGTCCCGCAACTACTTCCAGGTCCTGGAGGTTCCCCTCACCGCAAGCGACGAGAAGGTGCGCGAGAGCTACTTGACCCGGGCCAAGGACGTCCACCCCGACATGCTGGCTCCCAGCGACCCGCCCGAGCTCCGGCAGATCCACGCGGAGATCTTCCACCTGGTCCAGGCGGCGTACGAGGCCCTGAAAGCCGAAGTGCGGCGCCGGGAGTACCTCAAGTTCCTGCAGGAGGGGCTCGAAGAGGAGGTGGCGGGCGGCGCCAGGGTTCTCGAGGCGGAGGCCTGCTTCCAAGAGGGGCGCCTTCTTCTGCGTCGACGGGCCTGGGACGACGCGGCCGAGGCGCTGCGCCGGGCATGGGAGGCCAATCCGGAAGAGGGAGAGTACGCCCTCCACTTGGGGATTGCTCGTCTGCACCAGGCGGCGGCGGGACGGGAGAACGTCCTGCCCGAGGCGGAGGAGCTCCTGCTTCGGGCCCGGGGGCTGCTCGGGGCGTCGGCCGAGCCGTCTTTCCGTCTCGGGCACCTTCGGGCACTCCAAGGGGATCTGGAGGCCGCCCGGACCCACCTCGAGGCCGCGCTGGCCAGGGATCCGAACCACGTGCAGGCCCTGCGGGAGCTGCGCCTCTTGCGGATGCGGCAGGAGCGGAAGGGGAGCGTCCTGGGGGCCCTCTTCGGGCGAAAGGAGAAACGGTGAAGCCACTGGTTTTGTTGGGGTTTTTGTTGGCCGCGGCCTGGCCGGGGGAGGCCCGGGAGCTGGGGCACCGATTGGTGTACTCCTCCAGTGTCCTAGCGGAGATCGAACCCTGCGGGTGAGGCTCCGGCCGGTTCGGGGGTCTGGCCCGAAGAGCGGCTGAGCTGGAGCGACTGAGGCAGGAACGGCCGGCGCTCCTGTACGTGGACGCAGGGGATCTGCTCTTCGCCCAGATCCTGGTGACGGGGCAGCCCCATGCCCAGCTTCTGAGGGATCGGGCCCGCCTGCTCGCCCGGGCGGCGCTTGCGGACGGGGTCGCCGCCGTGAACGTGGGACGGCGCGACCTGGCCGCGGGGCTGGCGTTCTTGCAGGAGTTGGAGGCAAACCCCGGTGTCCCGTGGGTGGCCACCAACCTGCGGTCCGCCGATGGGGAGCACCCTTTTCCCCGGTGGCGGCTGGTCCGCTGGGGAGGAGCTTCCGTGGCCGTGGTCGGGTTTCTCGCGCCCAACCCCGCATGGGACGGCCAGCTGGGCGTGCGGGTCGACCCGCCGGCGGAGGCCCTGCGGGAGGTCTTGCCCCACCTGTCCGAGGCGGCGGCCGTCCTTTGCCTTTCCAACCTGGGGCGGACGGCCGAACAGGCCCTCGCCCGAGAGTTTCCCGAGCTGGCCTTCGTCGTGGGAGGCGGACCGGCCGAATACCTGCCGGTACCCCCGGTGGAGGGCCACGCCGTCTTGCTTCACGCGTCCAATCGGGGGCAGTACCTGGGCGTGCTGGATGTTCCGGCCGAGGCTCTCCACTCTTGGCGGGCGCCACGGAATCTCGCCGAGGAGGACGTCCTCGGCGCGCGGCTCGACATCCTGCGCGGGGAGCTCCGTGAGGGGCCCCAAGGGGAGCGGCCCCTCACGGGAACCGTGCTGCCTCTGGAGGAGCGGATCGCCCGCGCGGAGGAGGCCCTGGCGGCCCTGAGGGGGGCACCTGCGGTCTTTCGCCACCGGGTGGCCCCCTTGGAGGCCCGGGGGGGGGAGGTGCCGGAGGTCCTCGCGTGGGTGCAGGAATACAAGAGCCAGGAGCAGGAGTGGCGCCGGCGGCAGGTCGCGAGCCCTCCCCCGGCACCGATCGCGCCGGCCGCCGCCCCGGGTGACCGCACCGCCTATCCTGCCCAGGCGGTGCTCCACGCGGGTTCGGCTTCGTGTCGCTCGTGTCACGCGGAGGCGTACCGGGCGTGGGCCCGCACGCCCCACGCGCGAGCCTACGCGGCGCTCAAGGGCGATTCCCGGAACCCCGAGTGCCTGGCGTGTCACTCCACCTCGCTCCAGCGGGCGACGGGGCCGAGCCTGGAGCCGGTGGTGGGGTGCGAGGCGTGCCACGGGCCCGGTGGGCGGCACCGGGGAGAGGGCGTGATGGTCCGACAGCCCGCCGAGGCGTCCTGCCGGGCCTGTCACCGCGGGTTCCACGGGGAGGAGGAGCCCTTCGCCTTCCCGCAAGCCTACGAGGCCGTTCGGTGTGACCGCGAGGGGCGGCAGCCGGAGCAAGGCAGGTAAGAGGGCGCTGGGGCGTCGTGTCCCTACGGCCGACACCGCTCCAGCACCCGTTCCACGATCCCGGTCGTCGACCGTCCCTCCAGGAAGGGGATCGTCACCACGCGGCCTCCCGCGGCTTCCACGACCTCCCTTCCCACGATCCCCTCCACCGGCCAGTCCCCTCCCTTGACGAGCACGTCCGGCACGAGCTCCTGAATGAGGCGCAGCGGGGTGTCCTCCTCGAAGGTCACCACGAAATCCACGCTGCGCAACCCCGCGAGCACGGTGGCACGGTCGTCTTGGGGGAGGAGGGGGCGGCTGGCGCCTTTGAGGCGGCGGACGCTCTCGTCGGAGTTGAGGCCCACCACCAGGAGGTCGCCCAGGTCTCGGGCGGCCTCGAGATACGTCACGTGTCCCGGGTGTAGGATGTCGAAACACCCGTTGGTGAAGACCAGCCGCTCTCCCGCCCGGCGCCGGGGCTCCAGGGCCTCGAGCAGGGAGGGAACCGCAAGGATCTTCGATCGGAGGGTTGGGACCACGACAAACTCCTCAGCGGACGAGCCAGGGCAGGAATCCCTGTTCCAGGAGGATCTCGGCGGCCGCCGCAGGCGGGTTCCCCTCCGTGAGCAGGAGCCGGCCCCCCGGCAGGTCCGGGTAGAGCACTGCCGCCAGGCGGCTTTCCTCGAGCAGGATTCCCGAGACCCGCAGACGCAGGGCCTGCCCCGGCGGAACGTCCACCGTGGCCCGGTCGTGGGGGGTTCCGAGCAGTGCCAGGAGGTCCCCGAGCACGTTCAGGGGAGTCGCCCCCGAGGGCCAGGGAATGGTGAAGTATCCGGCCCGGGTGAGGACCTGCTCTGCGCGGGCGGGTGCGGCAGGGGGTACCGCGTACTCCAGGCCGCCGAAGCGCAGGGTCAGGAGGGGAGAGATCCGGTACGTGACGCCCCCCTCGAGTCGCCACTCCACCACCGGCCGGACTCTGTGAGAAACGCCCAGCAGCGAGAGCAGGCGGGCCGCCCCTTCGGCCGGGTCGGACATGGGAAGCACGGCGAGGCCGGTGCCGGCCCAGGCAGGGGTGGGGGTGGCGGTCAGCACGGGGCCGAGGGGGTGGGAGGCGAAGCCTGCCCGAAGCGCAGCCTGCACGAGCCGGGGATCCAGTGCCGAGCCCGGCGGGAAGAGCAGGTGTGCATTTCCCGCCCAGAGATCCTCGGGCGTGGGCACCACGGTCCAGCGGGCGAGGGCGACGAGCTCGGTGCCGCCGCCGAGGGAGATCGAGCGCTCCCCCTCCGTGAGCTCGAAGAACCCCAGGTGAGGCAGGATGGCGCCCAGGTACGCTTCCGGGTCGGCATCTACCCCGGCCACGCAGTGGTAGCCCCACTCCTCGCGCGCCGCCCGGGCCAGCGCGGCGCTCAGCCGGCCCCGGGGATCGAGGATCACCTTGCTGCCCGAGGGGCCGACAACGAGGGGGAAGTCCGAGGCGTCGAGCCGAAGGGTCTGTCCCCCTCCCAAGGGCAGAAAGGTCTCCCCGGCGGAAACCACCTCGCAGCCTAAGTCCTGGAGGAGTTGCAGAGAGGTGCGGTACGAAGCGGGCAGCACGGCGCGGGGGGGGAGCCTCCCGGGGGGGGCCTCCGCCAAGGTCGGAAGGACGATCTTCTGCCCCACGTAGATCCGGTCGAGGTTGCGGATCTGGGGATTGGCCCTCGCTACCGCCTGCAAAGCGTCCTGCATCCGCTCCTGGGGGACCTGCAGCCGGGTCCGCAGGATCCGCCACAGGCTGTCGCCCGCCTCGACCGTGTAGGTCGAGGCGGGCGACTCCGGGGGGGGAGGTCTGGGCCCTCCGTCCACCCGGACGGGGACGCGGATCACCTGGCCGGGAACCAACCGGCGCGGGTCGGCGCTCGGGTTCACGGCGCGGAACGCCTCGAGCAGACCCGGCAGGTCTTCCTCCGTTGCCCCGTGCCCGCGGGAGAGGATCTCCCACAGGTCCTCCCCCGGCGCAACGGTGTGCGTCTCGACGAAAACCGTCCCCACCTCGGTGCTCTGGACGGAGAGCGCCCGTTCGAAACGCAGGCGGGTTCCCTGGGCAGGCGGAGGCTCTCCGGGGACCTGTGCTCGGGCGAGAGACAGGATGCCCAGGACGGCGAAGACAGCCAGGCAGGCGCCACCGCGTTTGCGACGAGCCATGGGGACCCGGGCTCCGGCGCCTGGGCCCGGCAGCCCCCGGGGGGACCCTCGGAGGAGGGCGTAGTGTCGGCGGCACGTGGAGCGCTCCATGCGGGGTGTCCTTATAGCATGGCTCGTTTTGGGCATTCAAGTTAGCGAAATCCCGGATTTTTCTTGATACGGCCGCCGGTTCGTGCTAGCTGTGCCCCCGGATCCCGGCCGGGCCCGCGGTTCGGTCCCATTGCCACCCGGAGGTTGCTCATGCAGCACACCCGCTCCCACGCCCTCTTCGAAAGGGCCGTCCAACTCATCCCCGGCGGGGTCAACAGCCCGGTTCGCGCGTTTCGGGCGGTGGGCGGCCGGCCGGTCTTCATCGCCCGGGCGGAGGGCTCCCGTCTCTTCGACGTCGATGGCAATGCGTACATCGACTACGTGGGATCCTGGGGGCCGATGATCCTGGGGCACAACCATCCGGAGGTCCGGGCGGCCCTGGAGCAAGCCCTCAAGAACGGCACGTCCTACGGCGCCCCCACCGAGCTCGAGGTGGAGATGGCGGAGCTCGTGACGGTGTGTGTGCCGAGCGTCGAGATGGTGCGGATGGTCAACTCCGGGACCGAGGCCACGATGAGCGCCATCCGCGTGGCGCGGGGTTTCACCGGCCGGGACAAGATCGTCAAGTGCGAGGGGTGCTACCACGGCCACGAGGACGGCCTGCTGGTCAAGGCCGGCTCGGGGGCTACCACCTTCGGCGTGCCCACCAGCCCGGGGGTTCCTGCCGATGTGGCGAAGAACACCCTCACCGTGCCCTACAACGACCTCGAGGCCGTGGAGGCCCTCGTGCGCGCCCATCCGGGCGAGATCGCGTGCGTCATCCTGGAGCCCGTGCCCGGGAACATGGGGTGCGTCCCCCCGGCCGAGGGCTACCTGGAAGGACTGCGGCGGATCACCGCCCGCGAAGGCATCGTCCTCATCTTCGACGAGGTCATGAGCGGCTTCCGGGTGGCCCTGGGGGGCGCCCAGGAGCGGTATGGGGTGACGCCGGACCTGACCACCCTGGGGAAGATCATCGGCGGGGGGCTGCCCGTGGGGGCCTATGGCGGCAAACGAGAGATCATGGGGCAGGTCTCACCCGCCGGCCCCGTCTACCAGGCGGGGACCCTCTCGGGAAACCCTCTGGCGATGAGCGCGGGCCTCGCCACCCTGCGGGCGCTGTGCCGGCCCGGGGTCTACGAGGCCCTGGAGCAGAAGTCGAAGACGCTCTGCGACGGCCTGGCGGAGCTGACCCGCCGCCGCGGTGTGCCGGCGTATCACACCCGGGTGGGCGCCATGTTCACGACCTTCTTCCAGGAAGGGCCGGTCACGGACTACGCCTCTGCGCTGGCCAGCGACACGGAGCGCTTCGGCCGCTTCTTCCGGGGGATGCTCGAGCGGGGGGTGAATCTGGCCCCCAGCCAGTTCGAGGCGGGGTTCCTGAGCCTGGCCCACACAGAGGACGACCTGGGCCGCACCCTGGAGGCGGCGGACGCGACGCTGGCGTCCCTCGAGACCGGGTGAGGGGCGGCGGAGGCCCCCGCGACCTCCCTCCGTCTCGGACCTTCCACCAGGCCCCGGTGCGCCGGGCTTCACCCGGTGGCGCCGGACGCCGCGGGCCGGTCGATGCCACCCGGGGCTGCCCTCCGGGGCTCCCGGACTCCGAGCACGTGCCGGGGGGTGGATCCAAGGTCTGTCGGCGCGCTGTTGGCGCGCTTGACGGTCTTTCGGGCGGCATGCTATAGAGAGCCGACTTTTCCGCCGGGGGGGCGGAGTGACCGGTGAGCTCCCAGCCCCGCGAGGCCTCCCGACTGATCACCCGGGTCAGTGCTGGGACCCTGGAGCTGGGGGTCTCGGTTGCCGTCGGTGCGGCGATCGGGTACGTGCTCGACACCCAGGTGTTCGAAGGGCGCACGGCGCCCTGGCTCACCCTTTTCTGGCTGCTGTGCGGCGCGGTCGCCGGGTTTCGCAGCCTCCTGCGGGTGGTGCGAAACCTCCAGCAGGAGGGCGAGCAGGAGGGCCATGGCAAGCCGCCCGAATGAGCCCGCCGGACCCGGGGCCGTCACCGAGCCGGAGGCCCCCCCCATCGGGGAGGTGAGCACCAACCGGATCGAGGTGCTCAACCTCGCACTGGTCGCGGCCGTCAGCGTGGCGGGGCTCGGCGTCTCCCGGGAGTTCGCGACCGGAGCGCTCGCCGGCGGGGTCCTCATGGCGGTCAACTTCCGGGTTATCGTGGGCGTCCTCCGGAAGGTGTTCCTCGGTGGGCGGGCCAGGGTGGGCAGCGCGGCCGTCTACTGGCTCAAGTTCCTTGGGTTGTTGTTGCTCGTCGGGGTCCTCGTCCTGAAGTTTCGGGTAGACGTGATCGGGTTTCTCGTGGGGCTCTCGACGCTCCTCGTCGCCATCACCGCCGAAGCGGTACTTCGCTTGGCGCGACGCTAGGTTCCATCGGAGGGTAGGGCTCATGGCAGCAGCCGGCGACATCTATTGGACCTCGCTGATCCCGGGGCTGAGCTGGGTGGAGAAGAGCCTGCCCCACCCGGAGACCGGGGAACCGGCACTCCACGTGTCCAACGCCATCCTCATCGGCCTCATCATCCTCACCCTGGCCTTCCTCGCCCGCGCGCGGATCCGGACCGAGAACCTCACCGACGAGGACCTCGTCCCCGAGGGCCGGCTCACGGTGCGGACCGTCATGGAGGTCATGGTCTCGGCGATCCTGGGCATCATGCGCGACTCCATGGGGCACGTGGCCCCGCGGTTCCTCTTTTTGGTGGGGACGTTGGGTTTCTTCATCCTGTTCAGCAATCTCTCCGGTCTCGTGCCCGGCTTCTCGGCTCCCACCGGCAATCTCAACACGACCCTCGCCTGTGCCCTCGTGGTCTTCGCCATGACCCACGTCTACGGCTTCCGGGAGCACGGGGTGTCCTACCTGAAGCACTTCGCGGGGCCCTTCTGGTGGCTGGCGTGGCTGATGATCCCCATCGAGATCATCTCCCACCTTGCCCGGCCGATGAGCCTGAGCCTGCGCCTGTTCGGAAACATGACCGGAGAGCACAAGGTAGGGGCCGTCTTCTTCATGCTCGTGCCCTTCGGTGTGCCGATCTTCACGCTGGTGCTGGGGATCTTCGTCGGCACCATCCAGACCTTCGTGTTCATGCTCCTGACGATGGTGTACTTCTCGGGCGCCATCGAGCATGGTGAGCACTGAGAGCCCGTGTCTCCGCGGGCCTTCGCCGCCCGCGTTCCCGAAAAACCACGAGAGAGGAGGTGAATGACATGCTCAAGAAGCTCTGGTCCGTTGCGCCCCTTGCCTTGCTGGGCCTGGTCGTGACCGCGGCCCCCGCGTACGCGCAGGACGGCTACGAGGCGGTTCACGGCATCATGGCCCTGTCCGCCGGGCTCGCGATCGCGATCGCGGCCGCCTGCGGCGCCCTCGGTCAGGCCAGGGGCCTCGCCGCCGCCATGGACGGCATCGCCCGCAACCCGTCGGCCTCGGGCAAGCTGGTGACGCCGATGATCATCGGCCTCGCCCTGATCGAATCCCTGGTGATCTACGCCCTGGTCATCGCCCTGATGATCGTCCTGAAGTTCTGAGGTACCCGGATGCCCCGCGGGGATCTTTCCCCGGGGCCTTCCTCATCTTCGCTCGCCTTCGAGGGCAGGGTGCAAACCCTGCCCTTTCTTATGGTTCTTCCGGTAAACGACCGGGTGGGCCTTTCTCGGGCCCTTCCGGAAGCTCAGTGGGTCAATCGCGGGCAAGAACGATCTCGCGCGGAGCCGCTGGGACGCGGAGGAATTCTTTGTCTTTCCCGGCGCCTCTGCGCCACTGCGCGAGAACACGATGGTTCCTCGCGCCCACAGAAAACCCGGAAGCTCCCTTTCCTGGGGATGCGTCCG